>CALRLZ020000045.1:0-27786 GCA_943368975.1 Archangium gephyra | reverse complement strand
CGAATTCGTCGAGACGCTGAAGACCGAACTCGCGCTCACGGCGGAGCAGAAGGAGCGGATCGACGCCATCGTCACCGAGGCGCGGCCGCAATTCCGCAGCCTCATGGATCCGTCCATGGACCGGGCCCAGCGGGTGACGCGCATGCGCGAGATCCGCGGCGAGATGGCCCGCCGGATCGAGGCCGTGCTGACCGCCGAGCAGCGGCCGGCCTTCGCCGACATCCGCGCCCGTTTCGACGGGGCGCGCAGCGCCGATGGCGGCATGCCCGGCCGCGTCTTCGTCCTCGGCGCCGACGGCAAGCCGCAGGCGGTGGCGCTGCGCCTCGGCATCACCGACGGCGCCATGACCGAGGTGCTGACCGGCGACCTGGAACCGGGACGCGAGCTGATCATCGGCACCGGCCAGGCGCCGGGAGCGGCAGCGCCGGCGCCGCGCGGCTTCCGGATGTTCTGATGGCGCTGATCGACACCAGCGATCTCGCCCGCCACTACACGCTCGGCGACCAGGTGGTCACGGCGCTGGCCGGGGTGTCGGTGAAGGTCGAGGAAGGCGAGTTCGTCGCCGTCATGGGGCCCTCGGGCTCGGGCAAGTCGACCTTCATGAACCTGGTCGGCTGTCTCGACCGGCCCACCGCCGGGCGCTATGTGCTCGACGGCGAGGAGGTCTCGGCCCTGTCGGCCGATGCCCTCGCCGACGTGCGCAACCGCAAGATCGGCTTCGTCTTCCAGCAGTTCAACCTGCTCGACCGCCAGGACGCGCTGGCCAATGTGGCGCTGCCCATGGTCTATGCCGGCGTGCCGCGCCGCGAGCGCAGGGCGCGGGCCGCCGAGGCCCTCGGCCATGTCGGCCTCGCCGAGCGCGTCCACCACCTGCCGACCCAGCTCTCGGGCGGCCAGCAGCAGCGCGTCGCCATCGCCCGGGCGCTGGTCAACCGGCCGAAGGTGCTGCTCGCCGACGAGCCCACCGGCGCCCTCGACAGCCGCACCTCGCTGGAGATCATGGCGCTGTTCCAGGACCTCAACCGGCAGGGCATGACGGTGCTCATCGTGACGCATGAGGCTGATGTCGCGACCTTCGCCGGGCGGGTGGTGCGCTTCCGCGATGGCAAGGTGCTGTCCGACACGCGGCAGGCGCCGCAGGATGCGGCGAAGGCGCTGGGGGAACTGGTGGACGAGGTGGCGTGAGGGGTGACGAGGCTCAGGCAGCGCCCCTCCAAAGGACTTTGGTCACCTGTACGGATACGACCAGTCCGGTGATCGGCCTGACCTGCCCGCCATGGGCGACCGGCGTTACTGAACCTGAACCGTGATGTTGATCGTCGCGCAGCCTTGGCCCTCGGGGCGCACACCACAAGCCCTGACAATGAACGCGTCGGCGCCGGTGAAACCTCGCCGGGGTTGATAGTCCCAGCGCGGCCCGCCCAACTCGCGATTGCCCGACGATTTGGTCATCCGAAGCGTGCCTGCCCTGGGTCGCCCGACAATCTCGGCATTTCGGTAGGTCACAGTCGGGCCAGGGGTGATCTGGATGAAGCACGGCGTTCCAGCCGTGGTCGAGTAGGACCATGAAACGGTTGGGCTATTCTGCAATAGGAAGGTCGAAGGGGTACCCATCGACCGGCATCGGTCCGGCTGTGCCTGCGCACTGGAGGCGCTCGCCGCAGTCAGAATGGCCGCAGAGGCGCCGATGAGAAACATTGGCTTCATGTTGTCAGTTCCTGACAAGATTGATGCGTCGCTTGTGGTTTAGTCTCGAATGGAGATGGGACTTCAGTTGCCGCACCAGACCGACCGCGGCTCATTCCCCCGGCAGGTCATGCCGTTGGCCAGGCGGATCATCGTCCCCGATGTCGGGCTGCCATTCGCCAACTGTAGCACGCCGCCATCGCAGCCGGGGCCCCGCCCAACATTGTAAAGCGGCCCATTGACCCTGATCCGCGTGCGAAACGGCGTCCCCGCGGGCGTATGCACCAACTGGCAGCTTGCGGGCCCTTTCAGACCTGCGAAGGCATCGGCCGATGCGGGCGACGGCAGCAGCGCCAACCCAAGAGCGACGATCATCGCTGCGGATGCAATGGGGAATTCGCTTGCCATAGGGCACTCCAAAGGACGGTACTATCGGACATTAAACACCCTGCGGATGACGCTGCAAGAACGCTACAATCAAGACTTACGATATGGCGCCAGCAAGCCGCATGATCTCCCTCACTTGAAATGAATAAATACAGAATCTGTCATTTCTACCACAATTTCCGGACTTTAATCACATTTTGCGCTAGGATAACCCTCTTCCCCGACGGAAATATCTGTCCGACACGCGGCAGCAGCAACTGGTCGCCGGCAAGGCGCTCGGCGAGTTCGCGGGCGAGGTGGCGTGAGGGGGGCGTCCCACCTGTCCCCGGCGGGGAGAGGTGAAGCCGACGCCTCTTCGGAAACGGAAGCGGAACCTCCATTGTGATGCCCGGTCCTGTGCCGGGCACCCACGACTTTCCCCGAGACGGCGGTGTCCAAGTCGTGGATGGCCGGGACAAGCTCGGCCATGGCGGAGAGGGCGGTGCCTCACCTCTCCCCGGCGGGGAGAGGTCGCTGAGCGGAGCGAGGCGGGTGAGGGGGAGAGACCTCTCCGGAACTCCGCCAAGCCCCCTCACCCGGCCTGCGGCCGACCTCTCCCCGCCGGGGAGAGGTGGAATTGGTGCCTTCTGAAAGCGCTCCCGAACCTCCACCGTCATGGCCGGCCTCGTGCCGGGCATCCACGAATTCCATTTCCATCGTCGTGTTCAAGTCGTCGATGGCCGGGGCAAGCTCGGCCATGACGGACAGGGTGGTGTCCCACCTCTCCCCGCCGGGGAGAGATGGAGGCGGCACCCCGCACGCGCCCGTCCCCCTCACCCCCGTTCACCACGCCGCCCATCACACATAAAGAAATCTTTATGTCTTTATTGCCTCCCGCCGGTCGCCGTGCTACAGCCCCGCGCGACAAGCCGGTCATTCCGCCGGCCCTGCGCACTTCCGAGGAACCCATGGCTCTCGACCAAGGCAACGACTTCATCGTCAAGGACATCTCGCTCGCTCCCTTCGGCCGCAAGGAGATCGACCTCGCCGAAACCGAAATGCCGGGCCTGATGGCGACGCGCGCCGAGTTCGGCGCCTCGCAGCCGCTGAAGGGCGCCCGCATCGCCGGGTCGCTGCACATGACCATCCAGACCGCGGTGCTGATCGAGACCCTGAAGGCTCTCGGCGCCGACATCCGCTGGGTGTCCTGCAACATCTACTCGACCCAGGACCATGCCGCCGCCGCCATCGCCGCCGCCGGCATCCCGGTCTTCGCCTACAAGGGCGAGACGCTGACCGAGTACTGGGACTACACCGCCAAGCTGTTCGACTGGCATGGCGGCGGCACGCCGAACATGATCCTCGATGACGGCGGCGACGCCACCATGTTCGTCCATCTCGGCCTGCGCGCCGAGAACGGCGACACCGCCTTCCTCGACAAGCCGGAATCGGAAGAGGAGGAAATCTTCTTCGCGCTGCTGAAGAAGAAGCTCGCCGAGAAGCCGAAGGGCTGGTTCGCCGAGGTCGCCAAGAACATCAAGGGCGTCTCGGAAGAGACCACCACGGGCGTCAACCGCCTGTATCAGCTGGCCGCTGCCGGCAAGCTGCTGTTCCCGGCGATCAACGTCAATGACAGCGTCACCAAGTCGAAGTTCGACAACCTCTACGGCTGCCGTGAATCGCTGGTCGATGCCATCCGCCGCGGCACCGACGTCATGATGTCGGGCAAGGTCGCCTTCGTCGCCGGCTTCGGCGATGTCGGCAAGGGTTCGGCCGCCTCGCTCCGCCAGGCCGGCTGCCGCGTGCTCGTCTCCGAAGTCGATCCGATCTGCGCCCTGCAGGCGGCGATGGAGGGCTACGAGGTCGTCACCATCGAGGACGCCCTGCCGCGCGCCGACATCTATGTCACCGCCACCGGCAACAAGGACATCGTCACGGTCGACCACATGCGCGGCATGAAGGACCGGGCGATCGTCTGCAACATCGGCCACTTCGACAACGAGATCCAGGTCGCCGGCCTGAAGAACTTCAAGTGGAACAACATCAAGCCGCAGGTCGACGAGATCGAGATGTCGTCCGGCAAGCGCATCATCCTCCTGTCGGAAGGCCGCCTGGTGAACCTCGGCAACGCCATGGGTCACCCGTCCTTCGTCATGTCGGCCTCGTTCACCAACCAGACGATCGCCCAGATCGAGCTGTGGACGAACCCCGGCAAGTACGAGAACAAGGTCTACACGCTGCCCAAGCACCTCGATGAGAAGGTCGCCATGCTGCATCTCGAGAAGATCGGCGTGAAGCTGACCAAGCTGCGCCCCGACCAGGCCGCCTATATCGGCGTGCCGGAGAAGGGCCCGTTCAAGTCGGACCACTACCGCTATTGATCAGCGGCCTTCGGGCACCTACAGGAAGGGCTCGGCCTCGCGCCGGGCCCTTTTCTTTTCCGTGACCTGCATGGGGGAATTGCGTCCTTCGAGGCTCGGGCCGTCGGCCCTCGCGCCTCAGGATGAGGGATGCCGTGCATGGCATCGATGTCTGTTGAAGCGCAGCGACAGCGCTTCGCGTGACCGCGGTGCCGTCACCGCCCTCCTCATCCTGAGGAGCGAGAGAGCGAAGCGCTTGAGCCTCGAAGGACGCCATGCCCTGATGCTGAGCGCCGGCATCCACAAACCCTACCCGCCATGCCCCTGACCCTCTCCACCCTCGCCGCCGGCATCATCGCCCCCCTCGTCGGCTTCGCCGGCACGGTGGCGCTGGTCATCGCGGCGGCGCAGGCCGTCGGGGCGACGCCGGCCCAGACGATCTCCTGGCTCGCCGCCGTCTCGCTCGCCAAGGCGCTCGGCGGCCTGGCGCTGACCTGGCGCTACCGCATCCCGATCGTGCTCGCCTGGTCGACGCCCGGCGCGGCGCTGATCGGCGCTTCCTCCGGCATCGCCTTTCCCGAGGCGGTCGGCGCCTTCGTGCTGGCCGCCGGGCTCATCATCCTCACCGGCCTGGTCAAGCCGCTGGGCGACTGGGTGGCGCGGCTGCCCGCCGCCATCGCCGCGGCCATGCTCGCCGGCATCCTCGTCAGGTTCGTCATGGACGTGGCGCTCGCCGCGCCCGGCGCCCCCTGGCTCGTCCTGCCGCTGGTGGCGATCTTCCTGGTCATGCGCCTCGCCCATCCGGCCAGCGCCATGCTGGTGGTCGTCGTGGCCGGGGTGGCCCTGACCTATGCGCTGGGGCTCGCCGGGCCGCTGCCGACCGATCTCGGCCTCGCCCATCTGGAATGGACCCACCCGGTCTTCGCGCCGGCGGTGCTCCTCGGTCTTGGCGTGCCGCTCTATCTCGTCACCATGGCGGGGCAGAACCTGCCCGGCATCGCCGTGCTCAGGGCCAACGGCTATGACCCCAAGGTCGGGCCGATCATCGCCACGACCGGCTTCGTCTCGCTGGTCTCGGCGCCCTTCGGCGCCCATCCCTCGAACCTCGCCGCGATCACGGCGGCGATCGCGGCCGGGCCCGATTCCCACCCCGATCCGGCCAAGCGCTGGCCGGCCGGCATCGTCTACGGCCTCGCCTTCATCCTCTTCGCCGCCTTTGCCGGCCCCTTCGTCGCCCTCTTCGCCGCCATGCCCAAGGCGCTGGTCGCGACCATTGCGGGGCTCGCGCTCAGCGGCGCGCTGATGGGCTCGCTGGCGGTGGCCATGGGCGATGCGCAGACCCGCTTTCCCGCCCTCCTGACCTTCGCCGTGGCGGCCTCGGGCGTCACCGTCGCCGGCATCGGCGCCGCCTTCTGGGGCCTCGCGGTCGGGCTCGTTGCCTATGCGGTCGAGCGGGGCTGGCAGGCCGTGTCGAAAGACTGAGGGCGTCACGAGGCGGTGAACATCCCGTGCCCGCGCCTTGAACAGGGGGCGCCCGGCGCTTACCTTGAAGGCAACGATCCGATTCCTCCGGACCTGCCAGGAGACAAGCCATGGGCGCCGTTGCCGCCACCACCGACGCATCCTTCGATGCGGACGTCATCAAGTCCGACACGCCGGTCGTCGTCGATTTCTGGGCGCCCTGGTGCGGCCCCTGCCGCATGATCGCCCCCGCCCTCGACGCCATCTCGGCCGAGATGGGCGACAAGGTGAAGATCGTGAAGGTCAATGTCGACGAGAACCCGAAGATCGCGTCGAACTACGGGATCATGTCGATCCCGACGCTGATGATCTTCAAGGGCGGCCAGATGGTCGACCGCAAGACCGGCGCGGCGCCGCAGGCCGCGCTGAAGCAGTGGATCTCCGGCCACGCCTGACCGGCATAAACCGTCCCCGTCTCGCGAAAGCCGCCGGTTTCCGGCGGCTTTTTCGTGGGAAGACCCGGGTTTGTCCGACTGCCGCCACCGGACCGGCCGTGACAGCCTGACGGGGTGACCGGCGAGAGCGACATCGAGACCTCCACCCTGGCGCCTCGCCCGTTCCGGCGGCGGCTCGCCGCGGGCGGGGCCCGCATGCTCGACTGGCTGCTGCCGCCGCTCTGCATCGCCTGCCGCAATCCCGTCGGCAGCCACCACGCGCTCTGCCCCGCCTGCTGGAAGGGCGTCGGCTTCATCACCGCGCCGGTCTGCGAGCGGCTCGGCACGCCGCTCGCCTTCGATCTCGGCCCCGGCGCGCTGTCGCCGGCCGCCATCGCCCAGCCGCCGGCCTTCGACCGGGCGCGGGCGGCCTTCCGCTTCGACGATGTCGGCCGGGCGCTGATCCATGCGCTGAAATATGGCGACCGGCTGGAAGTGGCGGTGGCGCTGTCCGGCTGGATGGTGCGGGCCGGACGCGACCTGCTCGCAGATGCCGATGCGCTGGTGCCGGTGCCGCTGCACTGGACGCGGCTGGTGTCCCGGCGTTTCAACCAGGCGGCGGAGCTGACCCGCCACATGGCGGCGCAGACCGGCCTCGCCAACGAGGCGCTGCTGCTCAGGCGCGTGCGTCGCACCCGCCATCAGGTGGGGCTGACGCGGGCGCAGCGGCTGGACAATGTCACCGGCGCCTTCCGCATCGCCGTGGACCGCAAGGGCTGGATCCGGGGCAAGCGGCTGGTGCTGGTCGACGACGTGCTGACCACGGGGGCGACCATCGAGGCCTGCTGCCGGGTGCTCAGGCGGGCCGGGGCGGCGCGCATCGACGTGCTCACCGCGGCGAGGGTTGTGGAGGGGCCCTTCGCGGTCCATATCTGAAGGCCTGCCCACCACCGCCACGGAAGCCGCGATGCCGGAAATCGTCGTCTACACCAAGGATTACTGCCCCTATTGCCATGCCGCCAAGGAATTGCTGCGCAGCAAGGGCGCCGCCTTCACCGAGGTGGACATCCAGAAACATCCGGACCGGCGCGCCGAGATGATCCAGAAGGCCGGCGGCCGGACCACGGTGCCGCAGATCTTCATCGGCGGCCGGCATGTGGGCGGCTGCGACGACATCCATGCGCTGGACGGCGCCGGCAAGCTCGACCCGATGATCGCCGGCTGAGCCATGGCCGAAGCAATGGGCGGATCCTTCACGGCGGCCTGCGTGCAGATGCGGGCCGATGTTGCGGTCAGGCCGAGCGTCGACCAGGCCATCGCCCTGATCCGCGAGGCGGCGCGGGCCGGGGCGGATTATGTCCAGACGCCGGAGATGACCAATATCCTGCAGCCGGACCGGCCGAAATTCTTCGAGGCGATCCGCTCCGAGGCCGAGGATCCGTCGATCCCGCTGTTCCAGGCCGAGGCCATGGCGCTCGGCATCTGGCTGCATGTGGGGTCGCTCGCCATCCGCATCGGCGAGAAACAGGCGGCGAACCGGTCCTATCTCATCTCGCCGGACGGCGAGGTGGTCGCCGCCTATGACAAGATCCACATGTTCGACGTCAACCTGCCCAACGGCCAGACCTACCGGGAATCGGCGGCCTATGCGCCCGGCGACGTGGCGGTGACGGCGGACCTGCCGTGGATGCGGCTCGGCGTCACCATCTGCTACGACCTGCGCTTTCCCAACCTCTACCGGAAGCTCGCCGAACAGGGCGCCGGGGTCATGGCCATCCCCTCCTCCTTCACCGTGCCGACGGGCGAGGCGCACTGGCACGTGCTGATGCGCTCGCGCGCCATCGAGAACGGCGCCTTCGTGATCGCGGCGGCGCAGGGCGGCCAGCATGCCTGCGGACGGGCGACCTATGGCCACAGCCTCATCGTCGACCCCTGGGGCCGCATCCTCGCCGAGGCCGACCATGACGAGCCCGGGATCATCCTCGCCACCATCGATCCGGCCAAGGTCGGCGAGACCCGCGGCCGCATTCCCTCGCTGGCGAACGGCCGGGTGTTCCGCGTGGCGGAGGCGCCATGATCCGCTACGCGCTCCATTGCGAGAAGGGCCATGCGTTCGAGAGCTGGTTCCCCTCCTCCGACAGCTACGAGGCGCAGCGCAAACAGGGCTTCGTCGCCTGTCCGGTCTGCGGCGCGACCCGCGTCGACAAGGCGCTGATGGCGCCGCAGGTGGCGCGCAAGGATCGCCGCGCCGCGGCGGAACCGGCGCCGCCCGCCGCCGCGCCGCCCGCGCCCGTCGCCATGGTCTCGCCGGCCGAACAGGAGCTGCGCGCCAAGATCCGCGAGTTGCGCGAACATCTGGTGAAGAACGCCGATCCGGTGGGCGAGCGCTTCGCCGAGGAGGCGCGCAAGATCCATTACGGCGAGGTCGAACACCGCTCGATCTATGGCCAGGCGAGCCCCGAGGAGGCGCGCGAGCTCGCCGAGGAAGGCATCGAGTTTCACGCCCTGCCGGTGCTGCCGGACGACCGCAACTGATGCGGCACCGGGCGGGCTTTGCCGCGGCGGCGCGGCCTGCTAGGCGGTAGGCCCAAGGAGCTCTTCCATGCATCGTCCCCTGCTCGTCGCCGCCACCCTCGCCTTCTTCGCCGCCCCCGGCCTCGCCGCCCCCGCCAGCGTCCGCATCGCCAACGACAGCGTCGCGACGCTCTGCGCCGAGGAGGACAATGTCGACCTGCGTCTGCACAGCCCGGCGGTGCGGCGCTTCCGGGTGGAAGCGACCCATCCGGCGGTGATCGGCACCATCGTGCAGGACATCACGGCGCCGGACTTCACCGACTGCACCATCACCGACAAGGCCGATTTCCGCTTCACGCCGCGCACGGTGGTCATGCACGAGGACGACAGGCTGAAGGTCGTCGGCATCACCTTCGACAAGTTCTGGCGGCCCGAACAGGTGCCGGTGACGGTCGGCACCCGCACCGAGAGCGGCTTCCACCTGTTCCAGCTCTTCCTCAAGCAGGGAACCGCGGCTCCCTACGAGTTCCTGGTCATGTATCCGGTCGACGGCTACTGGCGGCTGAAGCCGCGGCCGCCGGCGCATCTGCCGGACATCGTCTACGGCACCTCGGCGCTGATCGGGCCGATCGAGGTGATGCAGCGGCCGGTGGTGAACCTCTCGGCCATCCGCTTCGACCCCGCGACCATGACCTTCCAGCTGAGCTTCCGGGCCGGGGGCAGCGCCACGGTCAAGGTGGCGGAGATCGACCAGGTGCGGGTCGCGCTCGACGTGACGCTGGAGCGGGCCGTCAGCGGCGGCCCCTTCGCCGGCCTGCGCTCCATGTATGTGACCGAGACCAATGCCGACGGCGCCCGCGTCGAATGGCGCGCGGCCGGCGCCAACCGCTGGCAGGAGGCCCCGGTCATGGACTTCCGCGGCGGCGAGGGCATCGAGATGAAGCTGACGCGGGCGGTACCGAGCCGGCACAACACCTCGGCGCCGGACTATCGCTTCATCGGCTTCGCCGACTGAGAGAGCATCCACAAGACGGCCCAGCCGCACCGGAGGATACGCCCATGCACGCCATCGTCATCGAGGGGTTCGGCGATCCCGCCGCCACCATCCGGCTGAAGGACATGCCGGAGCCGCCGCCGCCCGGTCCCGGCGAGGTGACGGTTGAGATGCTGGTCCTCAACATCAATCCCTCGGATCTCCTGCAGATCCAGGGGCTCTACGGCACGTCGCGGCCGCCCCTGCCCTTCATTCCCGGCGGCGAGGCGGTGGGGCGCATCGCGGCGGTCGGCGAGGGCGTCAGCGGCCTCGGCCTCGGCCTCGGCGACATCGTCTCGCCGATGATCCTCAACTGCTGGGTCGAGCGGGTGAACATGAAGGCCGGGCTGGTGATGAAACTGCCCGCCGACATCGACCTGAAGCAGGCCGCCATGCTGAAGGGAAACCCCGCCACCGCCGAGGCGCTGCTGTCGGACCAGGTGGCGCTGCAGCCGGGCGACTGGCTGATGCAGAACGCGGCGAATTCCGCCGTCGGTACCTTCCTCGTCAAGCTCGCGGCGCAGCGCGGGATCAAGACGCTGAACGTGGTGCGCCGCGCCGATGCGGTGGCGGGCGTCACGGCCGCCGGCGGGACGGCGGTTTTCGCCGATGCGCTGGATGACGCGAGAGCCTTCCGCAAGCGGGTGCAGGAGGCGACCGGCGGCGCGCCGGTGAAGCTTGCCATCGACGCCATCGGCGGGGCTGCGACCGGGGTGATGGCGGGGGCCATCGCCGACGGCGGCACCATCGTCAATTACGGGCTGCTCTCCGGCGAGCAATGCCGTATCGACGCCCAGCACCTGATCTTCCGCAAGATCACCCTCAAGGGTTTCTGGCTGATCCACTGGTTCCAGGATGCCGGCCGGGCGCGCATCGCCGAGACCTATGGCCGGATCGCCCGCGGCATGGCCGAGGGCACGCTGACGACGCCGGTGGCGGAGGTGGTGCCCATGGCGGAAGCGGCGCGGGCCATGGCGCTCGCCGGCGCGGGCGGACGGGCGGGCAAGGTGCTGATGGTGACGCCGGCGGGGGTGGCGGCAGGCGTGTGAGGGCAGGGCTGGTGTGGCCTCGCCTCATCGTACCGTCCCGGACCGCCGCTGCTCCGCAGGCCCCACCCTGACCCTCCCCGCCGCGCGGGAAGGGGACTTCGACGGCGGCGCATCGCATCATCTATCGCGCCAGGCGCGACCGGTCGAATGGAAGCGGGACGTGAGGGTCCCCCTCCCCGCGCAGCGGGGAGGGTAAGGGTAGGGCCCTGCCCCAAGGTCTGCTCGGCCCGTTCCGCCGAACGGGCTCCCTGCATCAGTGAAGGGCGCCCCGACGGAGCGCCCGCCGCATCACGCATAGAGGCGCTTGATGGCCTCGGCATATTTCGCCTCGATGGCCTTGCGGCGCACCTTCATCGTGGCGGTGACCTCGCCGTCGTCATGGTCGAGTTCCTTGTCGAGGATCTCGAAGCGGCGGATGTTGGCGACCTGGGCGAGGCCCTCATTGGCCTTGTCGACGGCCTGCTGGACGAGGTCGACGACCTCGGGGGCCTGTGACAGGTTCTTGTAGTTGGTGAAGGCGATGCCCTTCATCTCGGCCCATTTGCCGACCGTCTCCATGTCGATCTGGATCAGCGCCGCGACATATTTCTGCCGGTCGCCGAAGACGATGCATTCCTTGATGAAGGGACTGAGCTTCACCGCATGCTCGATCTCGGTGGGCGACAGGTTCTTGCCGCCGGCGGTGATCATGATGTCCTTCTTGCGGTCGATGACCTTGAAGTGCCCGCCCTGCATCTCGGCGATGTCGCCGGTGCGCAGCCAGCCGTCGACGATGGTCTGGCGGGTGGCCTCCTCGTTCTTGTAATAGCCCTCGAAGATGGTGGCGCCGCGGGCCATGATCTCGCCGTCCTCGGCGAGCTGGATCTGGGTGCCCTTCATCGGCTTGCCGACCGTGCCGACGACGACATCGTCGGGCGTCTGGCCGAGGACGCCGCCGGAGGTCTCGGTCATGCCGTAGATCTCGACCAGCGGCACGCCGATGGTGCGGAAGAAGCGGATGACCTCGGGCGAGATCGGCGCGGCACCGGTGAAGGCGATGCGGCAGCGGGTCAGGCCGATGGCGTTCTTCAGGGCGCGGAACACCGCGACATAGGCGAGGGCATAGGTCGCCCGCTCCGCCAGCGTCCACTGCGACCGCGGCTTGTCGGCGAAGGGCGCACAGCGGTCGAAGGCGGTCTTGTAGAGCCATTTCTGGACGGGACGCGCCTCGTACATCTTCACGCGGATGCCCGAATGCATCTTCTCCCAGATGCGCGGCACGCCGAGGAAGCTGGTGGGGGCGACCTCGCGCAGGTCCTCCTGGACGGTGCGCAGCGATTCGCCGAAATCGACGCGGCTGCCGGCATAGAGCGGGCCGAAGACCGTGGTCGCCTGTTCCGCCACGTGGCAGAGCGGCAGATAGGACAGTGCCGTCCAGCCCGAGCCGATGCCGTAGCGGTCGAGCAGGCCGTTGGCGCCGGCGCGGATATTGGCGAAGGAGAGCATGGCGCCCTTCGGCTTGCCGGTTGATCCAGATGTATAGATCAACAGAGCAATATCGGAGAGCCGGTGGTCGCGCATCAGGTCGTCGATGATGGCGGGGTTCTTCTCGTATTCGGCGCGGCCCAGCGCCTCGACGGCGTCGAAGGTCATGACCAGACCCGGCTCGTAGCCGGCAAGGCCGCGGTCCTCGAGCGCGATGATCTTCTTCACCTTGGGCAGATCGGCGCGAGCCTCGACCACCTTGTCGATCTGCTCCTGGTCCTCACAGACGACGATGGTGCAGTCGGCGTGGTCGAGCACATAGGCGACCTCGTTGGCCGGGCTGGTCGGATAGACGCCGACCGTGACCGCGCCGAGGACGCCGGCGCCCATCTGCGACAGCACCCATTCGATGCGGTTCTCGGAGATGATGCCGACATGGCCCTTGGGTTCGAGGCCGACGGCGCGGAAACCGAGGGCGAGATGGCAGGAGCGCAGCCAGTAATCGGCGAAGGTCGTCGGACGCCAGATGCCGAAGCGCTTCTGCCGCAGCGCGATCTCGGTCCCGCGCTCGACGGCGTGCTTCTTCAGCATCTGCACGACCGAGAGCGGCGGCAGGGCAGCGGCGGGATCGGCAGCCGCGGGGCTCGCCGCCTCGCGGGCCATGTCCAGCGGAAGGACGGTTGCGGTCATGACAGCCACCTCTTGCGCCTCTTGTAGTGCTTGATGTCGCGATAGCTCTTGTGGGCGAGACCGAGATAGAACTCCTGCACATCGCGGTCGGCGATCAGTTTCTCGGTCGGCCCGTCGATGACGATGCGCCCGGTCTCCATGATGTAGCCGTAATGGGCGATGGAGAGGGCGACGGAGGCGTTCTGCTCGACGAGCAGCATGGAGACGCCCTCCTCGGCATTGATGCGGGCGATGATGCCGAAGATCTCCTCCACCAGCAGCGGCGCGAGGCCGAGCGAGGGCTCGTCGAGGAGGATGACGCGGGGCTTGGCGACAAGGGCGCGGCCGATGGCCAGCATCTGCTGCTCGCCGCCGGAAAGATAGCCGGCAATGGACTTGCGCCGTTCGGCGAGGCGCGGGAAGTAGCGGTAGACGATGTCGAAGTCCGGGGTGACGCCGGAGCGCCCTGTCAGGGCATAGGTGGCGGCGGTGAGGTTCTCCTCCACCGTCAGGTCGCCGAAGATGCGCCGGCCTTCCATGACGTGGAACAGCCCGCGGCGGACAAGCTTGTGCGGCGCACTCTGCTCGACGGTCTCGCCGTCAAAGCTGATGCGCCCCTCGGTGACGAGTCCGTTCTCCATGGGCAGGAGCGCCGAGACGGCCTTGAGAACCGTCGACTTTCCCGCGCCGTTGGAGCCGAGGAGGGCGACGATCTTGCCCTTCGGCACGGCGAGCGACAGGCCGCGCAGGGCCTGGATGGCCTTCGAATAGACCACCTCGATGTTGTTCACCTCGAGAATGAGGTCGCCGGTCGTCGCCATGGGGCCCTCGGGCACTGGAGATGGGATGGCGGGGCGGCCGCGCGCGGCGGCCGCCCCGGCCGGGATCAGGCGCTGGCCGAGATGGTGATCCAGTCGGAGGCCGGCTTCAGCATCTTGTCGGCGGCGCTGTACTGGTAGACGCGGCCGTGCGGGAAGGAGTTGTTCACCATCGAGACCGGCACGCCGAAGATGCCGCCGGTGTCGTAGTTCTTCAGCGCGCGGGCATGCTTCATCATGTTGACGGCGGTCAGCTCCTCGTTGGCGGCGAGGGTGCGGCGCAGCACCTCGATGGCCAGCATGGCGTTGGTCCAGCCCTGGTAATAGGCATGGGTACGGGTCTTGCCGACATTGGCGGCCCGGATCGCCTCGACCTGGACACCCTGGGCGGTGGCGTCGAAATTGTAGCAGGACACGCCCATATAGCCGTCGGCGGCGGCGCCGGCGCGGTTCATCAGCACGGTGTCGGTGGAGTAGAACGTGCCCATGAATCGCGAGGTCATGCCGGCCTGGCGGGCCTGGGCCATGAATTCCGGGATCGGCTGCAGCACATAGCCGTGGAAGATGACGTAGTCGGGGTTGCGGCGGCGGATCTTCAGCACGTCGCCCGAGACGTCGACCGAACCCGGCTGGGTGACGATCTTCTCGACGACGTTGAGTTCGAGGCGCTTGGCCTCGGCCTCGGCGGCGGCGATCGGGTCACGGCCGAACTCGGTGTCGGAATGGACCAAGACCACCGAGGCGCCCTTCTTCTGGGCGGCGATGTAGCGCAGCAGCACGCGCATCTGGTCCGAATAGTTCGGGCCCGGAATCCACTGGTTCGGGAAGGCCTGCGCATTGTCGATCTCAGAGGCGAAGGAGGCGCCGCCCATGACGGTGGTGCCGCGGCGGTTCAGCTCCGGATTGATGGCCTTCTGGAAGCCGGTGGAATCGCCGAAGAAGACCGGCGTCTGATGCTGCGAGGTGATGCGGGTGAAGATGGCGACGGCATTGTCGACGCGATAGCCGGAATCCTCGTTGACATAGCGGATCCGGCGGCCGGCGACGCCGCCGGCGCGGTTGACGAACTCGAAATGGTCGCGGCCGCCCTCGAAGCCCTCGACACCGGCGAAGGCGAAGACGCCGGACATCGGGTTGGCGGCGCCGATGACGATTTCGGGGGCCTGGGCGAAGGCGCGGCCGCTCGCGGTCGAGACGAGGGCGGCACCGAGGCCGAGCTGGTGGAATGCACGGCGGGTCAGACGGGTCATGGTTGTCTCCTCGGGGTTTGAATCCCGCCTTGGCGGCGGTTCTTGTGTTTTGGGCTCACGTCCTGAAGGGCCAGAGGGCGAAGTAGCGGCGCGTCCTGCGCCACATCTCCGCGAGCCCCATGGGTTCGAAGATGAGGAAGCCGATGATGAGCAGTCCGAAGATGATGTTGCGGACCGGAGCGAGATAGATGGATGCGTCGGGGAACCAGGGGACGAGGGCCGTGGCCGAGAGCTTCAGGAATTCCGGGATGAGCGTCATGAAGACCGCCCCGAAAATGCCGCCGACGATGGTGCCGGCCCCGCCGACGATGACGGCGGCGAGGAAGAAGATGGAGGCGAGCGCCGGGAAGCTCTCCGGCGTCACGACGCGGAAGAGATAGGCCCAGAGGCCGCCGGCGACGCCCGCATAGAAGGACGAGATGGCGAAGCTCATCAGCTTGTACTTGAGCAGCGAGATGCCGATGATCTCCGCCGAGATGTCACGGTCGCGGATGGCGATGAAGGCGCGGCCGACGCGGGTGCGGAAGAGGTTCTTGGCCGCCAGCACCATGATCACGGTGATCGGCATGACCAGCCAGTAGAGGCGGTCAGGGGTGGCCAGCTCGATGCCGGCGATGGTGGCGGTGGGCACGTTGAGGCCGCGCAGGCCGCCGGTCACCGGTGTCCAGTTGAGGAAGACGAAGCCGAGGATGACGGCGGCGGCGAGCGTCGCGATGGCGAGATAGAGCCCCTTGATGCGCAGCGAGGGCAGGCCGACGAGATAGCCGATGCCGGCGGCGACGGCCCCGGCGAGGACAAGGTTGAGCAGGACCGGCGTGTCGAAGCGGCCGTCGAAAAAGGCCACCGTATAGGCGCCGACCGCCATGAAGGCGGCATGGCCGAGGCTGACCTGGCCCGTATAGCCGGTGAGGATGTTGAGGCCGGTGGTTGAGATGACGTTGATCATCACCAGGACGGCGAGGAACATCCAGTAATTGGACCCGTTCAGCGGAAACAGGACGAGCCCTGTGAGCAGCAGGCCGAACCAGACCTTCTGGGTGTCTGTCTTGAACAGCCCCTCGTCGGCCGCGTAGCTCTCCTTGGCGGTACCGACGCGCATCAGAGTCTCTCAATCTCGTGGGTGCCGAACAGGCCGTAGGGCCTGACCACCAGCACGACGAGCAGGATGGTGAAGGTGGCGAGAAGCTTGAACTCGCCGCCCATGAAGCGGCCGACCATGGCCTCGAGCCAGCCGATGAAGAGGCCGGCGATGAGGGCGCCGAGGATCGAGTCGAGGCCGCCGACGATGACCACGACGAAGACCGACAGGCCGAACAGGCCCATGGCCGAGGAAATGCCGCCGACCGAGCCGACGAGGATGCCGGCCAGTGCCGCGACGACGGCGGCCAGCATCCAGGAGAAGGAGAAGACGCCGGGCACGTCGATGCCGACGGAGGAGGCGGCGGCGCGGTCCGTCGCCGTGGCGCGCAGCGCGATGCCGCCGCGCCAGAAGGCGAAGACGGTGATCAGCACCGCCATGGCCGCGGCGGCGATGACGAAGGAATAGGCCGTCTTCGAGGGAATGAAGGCATCGCCGAGGAGGACCGGCTGCGAGGGCAGGAACTCGGGGAGGCGGCGCGGCTCGGCCGACCAGACGAGCTCGACGACGCCGATCAGCACCGAGGTCAGGCCGATCGTCACCATGAAGACCGAGACCGGATTGTCCTTGAGCAGCGGGCGGATCATCGTCCGCTCGATCAGCCCGCCGATGAGGGCGGCCACCGCCAGGGTCAGCGGCACCGAGGCCCAGATCGGCAGGGCGAGGCCCGCCGAGAAGCCGTAGAAGACGAAGGCGCCGATCATCAGCATCTCGCCGATGGCCAGATTGATGACCTTGGTGGCCTTGTAGATGATGACGAAGGCGACTCCGGTCAGCGCCATGAGCGAACCGGTGCCGATGCCGGCGAGGCTCGTCTCGACGATGTCGATGAATTCCACGGCCATCACGCCACCTCGCCGATTGACGCGCCGTCGAGAGCGGCCTTGCGCGGGTCGCCGGAGCCGCCGAGATAGGCCTTGATCACGTCGGGGTTGTTGCGCACCTCGGTCGGCGAGCCGGCGGCGATGCGGCGGCCGAAGTTCAGCACGCAGACATGGTCGGAAATGTCCATCACCATGCCCATGTCATGCTCGACGAGCAGCACGGTGACGCCCCATTCGTCGCGCACGTCGAGGATGGCGCGGGCCATGTCCTCGGTCTCCTCGCGGTTCATGCCGGCGACCGGCTCGTCGAGCATGAGGATGCGCGGGCGCATGGCGAGGGCGCGGGCAAGCTCGACCTTCTTCTGCAGGCCGTAGGGCAGGATCGCCACCGGCACGTTGCGGATATGGTCGAGCTCGAGGAAGTCGATGACGTCGCGCTCGATCTCGGCCCGCAGCTCCATCTCCTCGCGCCGGGTCTTGCCCCAGTAGAGGAAGGCGCCGAAGACGCCGGAGGTCAGATGGGCGTGGCGGCCGAGCTTGATGTTGTCGAGCACGGTCATGCCGCGGAACAGCGCGATGTTCTGGAAGGTCCGGGCGAGGCCGAGCTTGGCGCGATCGCGTGCCGGGACCTGGGTGATGTCGACGCCGTCGAGCTTCACCGTCCCGGTCTTCGGCCGGTAGAAGCCGGAAATGGCGTTGAAGGCCGAGGTCTTGCCGGCCCCGTTCGGGCCGATCAGCGCGGTGATCGAGCCGGGCTCGACATGCAGGTCGATACCGTCGAGCGCCTTCACCCCGCCGAACTGCAGCGACAGGTTCTCGACGTCGAGACGGGCGGCTGGCGGCCGCACGGGCGCGGCCGAATCTGATGGCGACACCGCCAGTTCCTCCCCTGGGCGTGCCGCGCGGCTTCAGCCGTCTTCGACACGATGCGTTCCTGCGCGGGCCTGCGGGGCCCGTTCCTTGCTGGCAACCTACTCATGAGTACGGCGAGGTCAATGCGATCCGCGGCGATTTTGCCAGGATTCAGCCCTTCGGAGGATGGCGAGACGTCGCACCGGGGGGATTGCAGCGGTTTCATCCGCCGCGGGCCGGCGTCGCCGCGGGGGCCGAGGCGCGGCGACGCGCGATTGCCGGCCGGCGAGGTCTTGCCAGCGCCCCTCGGCTCGTCCCATGATCCGGCACCATACCGGACCGCCAGATGTCCGGATTGTCGAGAGAAACGCACCAAGGGAAGGAGGCGCACCATGTCGGAGCGCAAGACAGATTTCGCGGTCACGCGGCGCATCGCGGTGGCAGGCATCGGCGCCGCCGGTTTTGGCGCCGTCATGGCACCCTGGGTCTCCAAGGCCCAGACTTTGAAGAGCGAGTACAAGCTCTCCGTCGTCGGTAACCGTCCCATCGCCCTGTCGGAAGGCGCGTTCCAGTGGGCGGAGATGGTGACGCAGCGCACCAACGGCCGCATCAACGTCAAGGTCTATCCGGGGTCGCAGCTGGTCGGCGGCGACCAGACGCGTGAGCTCGTCGCCATGCGCCAGGGCATCATCGACTTCACCGTGTCCTCGACCATCAACATCTCGCCGCAGGTGCGCGAGATGAACCTGTTCTCGCTGCCCTTCCTGATGCCGAACCACCGGGCCTTCGACGCCATCGTCAATGGCGAGGTCGGGCAGGCCCTGTTCAAGGTGATGGAGAGCCGCGACGTGGTGCCGCTCGCCTGGGGCGAGAACGGCTTCCGCGAACTGTCGAATTCGAAGCGGCCGATCCAGAAGCCAGAGGATCTGCGCGGCCTGAAGATCCGCTTCGCCGCCGGCGCCATCTTTGCCGACATCTATAACGGCCTCGGCGCCAATCCGGTACAGATGTCCTTCGCCGACCTGCAGCCGGCACTGTCCACCGGCGCGGTCGACGGCCAGGAGAACCCGGTCAACCTGTTCCTCGGCCTGAAGATGGACGCGCTGGCCCAGAAGCACATGACCATCTGGAACTACTGCGTCGATGCCGGCCTGTTCCATGTCGCCAAGCCGGTCTGGGAGACGTTCTCGGCCGCCGACAAGGAGATCGTCCGCGAGAGCGCCCGCGATGCCGCCAAGGTGCAGATCGGCGCGACGCGCAAGGGCCTCGGCATCCTCGACCCCAACGACAAGTCGTCGCTGGAAGAGCTCACCAAGCGCGGCGTCGCCACCGTCACGCTGACCGCCGAGGAAAAGCGCGCCTTCGCCCGGGCCACGCGCCCCGTCTTCGACAAGTGGGCGGCGCAGGTCGGTGCTGACCTGGTCAAGAAGGCCGAGGCGGCCGCCAACGCGGCGAGCTGATCCCCGCTCCCGTCCCCAGCGGCGCAGCCGGCCCCCCGGCTGCGCCCGTCCGTCCGAAAGCATCCCGCCTTGCCCGTCGACCGCGACCCCACGGCACCTCCGCCGGCTCCGAAGACCCGCGTGCCCCTGCGGCTCGAGGAGATGCTGATCGCCGCCGCCATGGCGGCCATGGCGCTGATCACCTTCGGCAATGTGGTGGTGCGCTATCTCACCAATGTCTCCTTCGCCTTCACCGAGGAATATTCGGTGGTGCTGATGGTGGTGGTTACGATGGTCGGCTCGTCGCTGGCCATCGCCACCGGACGCCACATCCGCATCGGGGTGCTGGTCGACGGGATGACGCCGGAACGCTGGCGCTGGTGCGAGATCGCCGCCCTCGTGCTCGTCATCGTCTGTTTCGGCCTGCTTCTCGTCCATGGCGGCCGCCTTGCCTGGGACGAGTACCGCTTCGAGGTGCTGTCGCCGGGCCTCGGCAACCCGCAATGGATCTATTCCGGCATGCTGCCGCTGCTGTCCATCGCCGTGATCGCGCGGGCCGCCGGCCGCATCATCCGCCTTGCCCGCGGCGAGGACGCATGACCGCCACCATCCTCTTTGCCGCCTTCGCGGTGATGCTGCTCGCCGCGGTCCCCGTCGGCGTCTCCCTCGGCCTCGCCGGGGCGCTGGCCATCTGGCTCGCCGGGCAGAGCATCATGGCCATGCCGACCAATGTCTATGCCGGCATCGCCAAATATCCGCTCATCGCCATCCCGATGTTCGTGCTGGTCGGCGCGGTCTTCGACAGGACCGGCGTCGCATTGCGCCTGGTGCGCTTCGCCACCGCCCTGGTCGGCGCCGGCCGCGGGGCGCTCGCCACCGTCTCGGTGCTCGTCGCCATGGTCATCGGTGGCATCTCGGGTTCCGGCCCGGCCACCTCCGCGGCGGTCGGCCAGGTGGTGACGGATTCCATGGTGAAGGACGGCTATCCCCGCGCCTTCATCGCCTCGACCGTCGGCGCCGCGGCGGCCACCGACATCCTCATCCCGCCCTCCATCGCCTTCATCATCTATGCCGTGATGGTGCCGGGCGTGTCGGTCCCGGCCATCTTCGCGGCGGGCATGATCCCCGGCATTCTCGCCGGCCTCGCCATCATCGTGCCGATCCTCATCATCTCCTGGCTGAAGGATTTCGGCGGCAAGACGCGCGGCACGGGCGACGCGCTGACCGTCTGGGGGACGTTCAAGGAGGCGATCTGGGGACTGATGGCGCCGGTCATCATCCTCGGCGGCATGCGCATCGGCGCCTTCACGCCGACCGAAGCGGCGGTCATCGCCGTCGCCTACGGCCTGTTCATCGGCTTCTTCATCTACCGGACCCTGACGCTGCGTGACGTCTACGAGATGCTGGTGGAGGCGGGCGAGCTCTCCGCCGTCATCCTCATCGTCGTGGCACTGGCCTCGGTCTTCGCCTGGTCGATCTCGACGCTGGGGATCGTCCAGCCGATCGCCGACGCCATCGTCGGACTCGGCCTCGGCGGCGCCGGCACGCTGGCCCTGCTGGTGGTCCTGCTGATCATCGTCGGCATGTTCCTCGACGGCATCTCGATCTACCTCATCCTCCTGCCGATCCTCATCCCGATCGCCAATTCCTTCTCCTGGGACCTCGTCTGGTTCGGCGTGATCCTCACCATGATGATCGCCATCGGCCAGTTCACGCCGCCCGTGGCGGTCAATCTCATGGTGTCCTGCAAGATCGCCAAGGTCCCCATGGAGGCGACGATCCCCTGGGTCGTGTGGATGGTGGGTGCGATGACGGTGGCCATGGCCATGGTGGCGGCGGTGCCGGACCTGGCGCTCTGGCTGCCACGGGTGATGGGGCTGTAGGGCCTGCGGCGCAGCCCGACCTGACGGGCGGTTCATCCTTGATGCACCGCGGAAAATCCACCATTGTCCGCCGGTCGACTGCAACCGTGCGGGACGCAGGTTCACCAGAGGCCGTCGAGGCCCGCTGAGAGGCGAATACGCGATGAGTTCAAAGGTCTATTCCTCTGCCAGGGAGGCCCTGGCGGGCCAGATCAAGGACGGCATGACCATCATGTCGGGCGGCTTCGGTCTCTGCGGCATTCCGGACGTGCTGATCGAGGCGGTGCGCGATTCGGGCGCGAAGAACCTCACGGTCATCTCCAACAATGCCGGCGTCGACGGCGCCGGCCTCGGCATCCTGCTGGAGACCAAGCAGATCTCGAAGATGATCTCGTCCTATGTCGGCGAGAACAAGCTCTTCGCCCAGCAGTTCCTCTCCGGCGAGTTGCAGCTCGAGTTCAACCCGCAGGGCACGCTCGCCGAGCGCATCCGGGCGGGCGGCGCCGGCATCCCCGCCTTCTTCACCAAGACCGGTGTCGGCACGGTGATCGCCGAGGGCAAGGAAGTCCGCGCGTTCGACGGCGAAAACTACGTCATGGAGCGCGGCCTCTTTGCCGATATCTCGCTCGTCCACGCCTGGAAGGCCGACAAGGAGGGCAATCTCGTCTTCCGCAAGACCGCCCGCAACTTCAACCCGATGATGGCCACCGCCTCGCGCATGACCATCGTCCAGTGCGAGCATCTGGTGGAGGCCGGCGAGATCGACGGCGACGCCATCCATACCGCCGGCATCTATGTGAAGCGCATCGTCCACGTGCCGAACGCCGCCAAGCGCATCGAGCAGCGCACCACCCGCCCCAAGGCAGCCTGAGAGGAACCCTGACCATGGCCTGGACCCGTGACCAGATGGCCGCCCGCGCCGCCAAGGAACTGCGCGACGGCTTCTACGTGAACCTCGGCATCGGCATTCCGACGCTCGTCTCCAACCACATTCCCGCCGGCGTGAACGTGCAGTTGCAGTCGGAGAACGGCATGCTCGGCATGGGGCCCTTCCCCTATGAGGGCGAGGAGGACCCCGACCTCATCAATGCCGGCAAGCAGACCATCACCGAGCTGCCGACGACGAGCTATTTCTCCTCCTCCGACAGCTTCGCGATGATCCGCGGGGGCCATATCAACCTGTCGATCCTCGGCGCCATGCAGGTGGCGGAGAACGGCGACCTCGCCAACTGGATGATCCCGGGCAAGATGGTGAAGGGCATGGGCGGCGCGATGGACCTCGTCGCGGGCGTGCAGAAAGTGGTCGTCGTCATGGAGCACAGCGCCAAGGACGGCCCGAAGCTGCTGAAGCGCTGCAACCTGCCGCTGACGGGCGCCGGAGTCGTCGATCTCGTCATCACCGATCTCGGCGTCTTCGCCATCGACAAGAAGGGCGGTGGCGGGATGACGCTGATCGAGCTCGCCGAGGGCGTCACCCTGGCGGAGATCGCGGCCAATACCGAGGCGAGCTACACCGTCGCGCCGGGCCTTGTGGCCGCCGCCTGACGACCGGCGGGCCCTGCGCCCGCCCGAGCCGTGCCGGGAGGCCGCACGGGCCTCCCATTGTCATTCACGCGACGCGTCATGCATGATGTCACGCCGGTTTGTGGCCATCGAAATGCCATGTCACATCTCCATGGTCCCGGCCTCTTCAGGATCGTGACATCATCGGTCCGCCCAATCGGGGGCGGTCCGGGCCGGGATCGGGACCGCTGCGCTTGAGCCTTGCTTCACCCCTTCGCCGCATCGGGATCGCGGTCGGCGCGGTCACTCTGGTGCTGGCCGGCGCGCTGGCGCTGGTGCCGCTGCTGCTGCCCACCGAGACGGTGCGCCGCACGGTGGTGACCGAGCTCAGCGAGCGCCTGGGCATGCCGGTGTCCATCCGCGGCGACATCGCCGTCGCGGTGCTTCCGCAATTCTCCATCCGCCTCGCCGATGTCCGCTTCGGCGAGGCGGATGCGGCGACGGGCGAGCCGCCGGCACGCGCCGATGCGGTGGTCGGCGCCCTGCGGCTGTTTCCGCTGATCTTCGGCAGCGTCGCGGTCTCCGACTACACGCTGATCCGGCCGCGCATCGCCGTCCAGGTCGCCGCAGACGGCGCGTCCAACTGGGACAAGGCCTTCGAGCAGCTGCGCGAGAAGACCCGCCTGAGGCGCGGCGGACTGACCGATTTCCGCATCGCCGACGGGGCGGCGATGGTAAACGACCTGAAGACCGGCCGGAACTTCCTCGTGTCCGGCATCGAATTCGCCGTCTCCTGGCCCGGCGCCGACCGGCAGGCCAATATTTCGGGCAAGCTGACCGTCAACGGCGAGCAGCTTGAGGTCAATGCCATCGTGGCGCGGCCGCAGGCGATCTTCATCGCCGAGCCGACCGGCCTCAAGATGCGCTTCGCCTCGGGGCCGGTGCGCGGCGGTTTCGACGGATCCCTGACCAATGGCGACACCGTCACCGCCGCCGGCGCCCTGACGCTGGAGGGGGCCTCGATGCGCAACTTCCTGCGCTGGATCGGCCAGAACCCGGGCATCGGCCCCTCGCTCGGCGCCTTCGCCCTGAAGGGCCAGGTGGAGGTTCTGCCGAACTCCCTCGCCTTCACGAAGGTCAATGCGGAACTCGACGGTAACGTCGCTGACGGGGCGCTGACGGTGAGCCTCGAGGGCGAGCGGCCGCAGATCCGCGGCACGCTGGATGCCGGACGCTTCGTCGCGACGACCTATTTCCGCGACCTCAACCTGACGCCCGATGCCGGACGAGGCTGGAGCCGGCGGCCGATCGACCTCTCGGCCATCGCCAGCATCGACCTCGACCTCAGGGTCTCGGCCCGCGAGCTGATCATCGGGCGGGCCCAGTTCGGCCGGTCCGCCGCCGCGCTGAACGCCCGCAACGGCCGCGTCAATGTCACGCTCGGCGAAGCCCTGGCCTATGGCGGGGTCCTCAGCGGCGCTCTCGTGGTGTCGCCGAGCGGTGACGATGTCGACGTCCGGGCATCGCTGACCGTGCAGCGGGGCCAGCTCGCTCTCGGCCTCGGCGAGTGGTTCGGGTTCCGCCGCCTTGACGGCACCGCCAATATCCAGCTCGGCCTTGAGGCGCGCGGCGGCAGCATGGCCGAGCTCGCCCGCACCACCAGCGGCAAGATCACGCTCAACGCCATCGAGGGCGCGGTCCACGGCTTCAATGCGGAGGCGATCCTGCGGCGCCTCGAGCGGCGGCCGCTGTCGGTGGTTGGCGCCGATGCGCGATCGGGGCGCACCCCCTACGAGCGCGTCGCCGCCACGGTCCGCATCGTCGGCGGCGTCGCGACCACCACCGACATGACCCTCGAGGGGCAGATGGTGCGCGTCAGCGTCGAGGGCTCGGCCCAGTTGCCGACGCGGGAACTCGACATGCGCGGCATCGCCACGCTGAAGCGCACCGCCAGTGCGGCGCCGCGCCCGGGGGAAGGCGATTTCGAGCTCCCCTTCGTCGTCCAGGGCTCCTGGGACGACCCCTTCATCCTGCCCGATCCCCAGATCCTGATCCGCCGGTCCGGCGCGGCCGCGCCGCTGCGCGACATCACCCGCGACCGCGACGCGCTGCGGGCGGTGCTCGACGCCATCAACCGGCAGGCCGGTTTCGACAGCGAGCCGGCACCGCTGCCGCCGATCTCGTCCTACACCCCCTATCCGCCGATCCCGCCGCGGAACTGACGCTTCGCCCCTCCTCCACGGGATGGCGGTATGCGAGGGTTTCGGTATCACGGTGCCCGTCCCGATTCGTCTGCCAGAGCTGCCATGCCCTTCCGACCCGCCCTCCCCCCGACACTGTCCAGCCGCAGCCGTGCCGCGCCTTCTCCGGGGCGCTGGACCGGCCTCGCGCTGGCGGCGATCGTCGCGATGGTTCTGGCTGTCCCGGCGGGCGCCCAGACCGCGCCGCCGGCCGCCGCGGCACCGCCGGTCGTGGCGCAGCCCGCTCCCGTCCAGACGCCCGCGACCGCCGCCGCCCAAACGGCGGTCGATCAGGCGCGGGTGACCCTCGACCAGTCCGAGGCCACGCTGGAGCGCCCGCTCTCCGAGGCTGAGCTGACGGCGTTGCGCAGCCGGCTCGACCCGGTCCGGCAGGCCCTGGCCGATGCCGTGGCGCAGATCGAGCCGCGCCTCGCCGACGCCCGCGACCGCCTGAACCAGCTCGGCCCCAAGCCTGCCGAAGGCGCGCCCGCCGAATCCCCCGAGGCGCGCCAGCAGCGCGACGAGCAGACGCGCGCGGTCGGCGAGCTCGATGCCCGGGTGAAGGCGCTCAAGGTGCAGCAGGTGCGCGTCGACCAGATCGCCGAGCGCATCACCGACCGCCGGCGCCAGCTCTTCACCGCGCAGCTCTTCGAGCGGTCCGTCCCCATCGTCGACCCGCGCTTCTGGCTGCAATTGTCCGAGGCCCTGCCGCGGCTCGGCATCTCGGCGCGGTTCCTGGCCGAGGACTGGTGGCATCACCTGACGCAGGTGGCGGGGGTCAGCCGGATCGCCGCGGCGCTCGGTCTCGGCCTGATCGTGGCGCTGATCCTCTATTCGCTCTATCGCCAGGCCCGGCGCTACGGGCTTTATGCCAGCCCGGCCGATGTGCCCGCCTCACCGCTGGCGCGCATCAAGGCGGCGATCCGGACCGCCCTGGAGCGCTCGCTCGTGCTGCCGATCCTCGCCGCCAGCCCGCTGCTCATCGTCCAGAACTTCGACCTCGTCCTGCCGCGCGCCCAGCCGATCCCCTGGGCGCTGTTCTTCGCCGTGCTGATCATTTCCGTCACGCGCGGGGTCATGCAGGCGGTCATGGCACCCGGCGCCCCGGCCTACCGGCTGGTGGATCTGCCCGATGCCTTCGCCGATGCGGTCTTCTCGTCGGTCAGGGCCGCCGCCTGGATCCTTGCCATCGGCGTCGTCGCCCTGGCCTTCGCCCGGGTGATGATCGCGCCGGTCGCCGTCACGGTCTTCGTCACCGGCCTGACCGCCTTCGGCATCGCCGTGGTGGGCTTCCTGTTCCTTCGCGGCACCACCCAGCGTCACGTCGAGAGCGAGGATGGCGGCGTTCCCGAATCGACCCAGCCGGTCATGGCGCCGCCCTGGGCCTGGACAAGGCCGGCGCTCTGGGTCGCGCTCTCGCTCATCACGGTGGCCCTCGTCGCCGGTTACACGGCGCTCGCCGCCTTCATCGCCAGCCGCATCGCCGGGGCCGTGGTCATCGCCGCCATCACGGTGATGGTCCTGGCCTTCCTCGACGCCATCATCGCCGAATGGTTCGGCCCCTCGACGGTGCGCGGACGCTCGCTCTCCGCCGCCATCGGCATCCGCCCGGACCGGCTCGACCTCATCGGCACGCTGTTCGGCGGTGCCCTGCAGGTCATGGTGCTGCTGGCCTCGGCCCTTGCAGTCTTCGGCCCCTGGGGCTTCAGCGGCGCGGCCGCCTCGCTGGACGATGCCTTCTTCGGGATCCGCTTCGCCGAGCTCTATGCCCTCACCGTCACGCTTCTCGGCGCGGGCGTGATCCTCACCATCGGCATCATCGTGGCGCGGGCGGTGCTGAGCTGGCTGCGCGAAAAGGTCCTGCCGCGGACGGGCATGGATTCCGGCCTGCAGAACTCCGTCGGCACCATCGTCGGCTATGCCGCCTTCGCGCTGGTGGGGAGCCTGGTCCTGCGCCAGATGGGCCTCGACCTGTCCAACATCACCATCATCGCCGGCGCCCTGTCGGTGGGTATCGGCTTCGGCCTGCAGTCCATCGTGCAGAATTTCGTCTCCGGCCTGATCCTGCTCGCCGAGCGGCCGATCCGGGTGGGCGATTCCATCGTCGTGAAGGGAGAGGAAGGCCATGTGCGGAAGATCTCGGTCCGCTCGACGGAGATCGAGACCTTCGACCGCGCCACCGTCATCCTGCCCAATGCCGAACTCATCACCGGCGTCGTCAAGAACTGGACGCTGTCGAACACGCTGAGCCGGATCACCGTGCCCGTCCGCGTCGCCTATGATTCCGACCCGGACCTGGTGCGCGACCAGATGATCGCCGCGGCCTGCGAGAACCGCTTCATCGTGCAGGACCCGCCGCCGCGGGTCTTCCTCATGCGCTTCGGCGACAACGGGCTGGAATTCGAGCTGCGCGGTGTCGTCACCAATGTCGAATATGCGCTGACGACGCGCTCGGACCTGCAACTGGCCATCCTCAGCCGCTTCCGCCGCCATGGCATCATCATCGCGCCGCCGGTGCAGAACGTGCAGGCGACGGTGGCGCCGCCGGCGGAGGCGGAGGCGGAGAAGGCTCCTGCCGCGGCGCCGGAGCCGACCGTCGCACCGCCCCCGGCCAAGCCGGGTCAGAGGACGGCGGCACCGGAACCGAAGCCGGGTCGGTGACCCCTCAAAAGAGATTGCGGAGCGTGTCGCGCGCCCGCGCCAGCGAACCGGTCATCGCATCCTCATAGGGCAACCGCGGCACCGGGATGCCGAAGACGGCGCGGCGCTCGGTGGCGGGCGCGGCCGCGGCCGCGGCCGTCATGGCGACCAGCTGGAGAGGTTC
>CALRLZ020000044.1:0-29121 GCA_943368975.1 Archangium gephyra | reverse complement strand
GGGGGTGAGAGACCTGCATCAGGGCCATACGCGCGACAGCCGGGAGGTTGAGAACGCTGATGCCACGCACCACCCTTCTCATCCTGAGGTGCTCGCCTGAAGGGCGAGCCTCGAAGGACGCACTTGCGCCGTGCAAGACTCCCGCTGCCGATCGCAATTACATCCGGAACACGCCGAACCGCGTCTCCGGCACGGGCGCGTTCAACGCCGCGCTCAGCGCCAGCGCCAGCACCCGCCGGGTCTCGGAGGGCAGGATGATGCCGTCGTCCCAGAGCCGCGCGGTGGCGTAATAGGGATGGCCCTCGGCCTCGTAATTGGCCCGGATCGGCGCCTTGAAGGCCTCTTCCTCCTCGGCGCTCCAGTCCTTGCCCTCGGCCTCGAAATTCTCGCGCTTGACGGTGGCGAGCACGCTTGCCGCCTGTTCGCCGCCCATCACCGAGATGCGCGAATTCGGCCAGGTGAAGAGGAAGCGGGGCGAATAGGCCCGCCCGCACATGCCGTAATTGCCGGCGCCGTAGCTCCCCCCCACCAGCAGCGTGATCTTCGGCACCTGGGCGCAGGCCACCGCCGTGACGAGCTTGGCGCCGTCCTTAGCGATGCCGCCGGCCTCGAACTGGCGGCCGACCATGAAACCCGTGATGTTCTGCAGGAAGAGGAGCGGAATGCGCCGCTGGCAGCACAGCTCGATGAAATGGGCGCCCTTCTGGGCGCTTTCCGAGAACAGGATGCCGTTATTGGCGATGATGCCGACGGGCATGCCGTGCAGGCGGGCAAAGCCCGTGACCAGCGTCGTGCCGTAGAGCGCCTTGAACTCGTCGAACTCGGAAGCGTCCACCAGCCGGGCAATGACCTCGCGGATGTCGTACTGCGTCTTCAGGTTGGTCGGGACGAGGGCCTCGAGCTCCGCCGGGTCATATTTCGGCTCACGCGGCTCGGCGAGCGCGATGTCGACGGTCTTGACCGAATTGACGTTGGCGACGATGCGCCGGGCGATGGCGAGCGCGTGGGTATCGTCCACCGCATAGTGGTCGGCGACGCCGGACTGGCGGGCATGAACGTCAGCGCCGCCGAGATCCTCCGCGGTGACGATCTCGCCCGTCGCCGCGCGCACCAGCGGCGGTCCACCGAGGAAGATCGTGCCCTGCCGCCGCACGATCACCGTCTCGTCCGACATGGCCGGCACATAGGCGCCGCCGGCCGTGCAGGAGCCCATGACCACGGCGATCTGCGGGATACGCGCCGCCGATAGATTGGCCTGGTTGAAGAAGATGCGGCCGAAATGCTCGCGGTCGGGGAAGACCTCGGTCTGGTGCGGCAGGTTGGCGCCGCCGGAATCGACGAGATAGACGCAAGGCAACCGGTTCTGCAGCGCGATCTCCTGCGCCCGCAGGTGCTTCTTCACCGTCATCGGATAGTAGGTGCCGCCCTTGATGGTGGAATCATTGGCGACGATCATCACCTCGCGGCCCTCGACCCGGCCGATACCGGTGATGATTCCGGCGCCGTGGATCGCCTCGCCATACAGGCCGTTGGCGGCGAGCTGCGACAGTTCGAGGAAGGGCGAGCCGGGATCGAGCAGCCCCATGACCCGGTCGCGCGGCAGGAGCTTGCCGCGGGCAACATGGCGCTGGCGGCTCTTCTCGTTGCCGCCGAGTGCGGCCTCGGCGCGCTTGGCCTGCAGGTCGGCGATGATCCCCTGCCAGGCTTCGGCATTGGCCCGGGCATCGGGCGTTGCAGCGTTGAAGGCGGATTTCAGAACGGCCACAGGCATGCTCCGCTACTGGGGCGTTCTGGTTATCGCGTCGGGCCGGCCCTGTCATCCGGCGGGAAGGCGGATGGCGGTCAGCGCAAGCGCCAGGCCGGCTCCAGGGATCACTCCACCGCCTCGTAAGGCTGGTGGAACCAAGGCTCGGCATCTGCGCCCCTCTGCCAGTCCTGCCAGGCAGGCAGGGCCATCATCGCCGCCATATAGGCGCGGACCACCGGCGGCACATCGATCGCATAGGCATGGAAGCGGTTGACCACCGGCGCGTACATGGCATCGGCGGCCGAGAAGGCCCCGTAGAGAAACGGCCCGCCCGCGCCGAACCGTTCGCGTGCCTCGGTCCACAGCGTGACGATGCGGGCGATGTCGGCGGTCACGGCGTCGTCCAGCGCGATGGCCTTGGGGACGCGCCGCATGTTCATGCCGCACCGATTGCGCAGCGCCTGGAAGCCCGCATGCATCTCGGTCGCAGCGGCACGCGCATGGGCCCGCGCAGCGCGATCGGCCGGCCAGATCGCACGGTCGGGGTGGCGCTCGGCCAGGTAGTCGATGATCGCGAGGCTCTCCCAGACGACGATGTCGCCGTCCACGAGGACGGGCAGCTTGCCGGCCTTGCTGAAGCGACGGACGCGTTCGGCCGTGTCGGGCTGGTAGAGCGCGACAACCTCCTCCTCGAAGGGGAGATCGAAATGTCGCATCAGAATCCAGGGCCGAAGCGACCAGGACGAATAGGCCTTGTTTCCGATCAGCAGCTTCACTGCGACATCCTCCGTCGAGACATCGGCGGAGACTGCCCGATCACGGAGCCCGGCGACCAGCCAAAAGCCGTGATCAGGTCATTCGCATTGCTGATCGCACGGCCGCCTCACGCCTTGTGCTTGGGCGCCCAGTCCTCGACCGGACCGCCGGTCTTCTTCCAGGCCCCGAAGCCCCCTTCGATATGGGCGACGGGCTTCAGCCCCATGTCCTGCGCCGTCTTGGCGGCAAGCGCCGACCGCATCCCGCCGGCACAGAAGAAGACGAACTTCTTGTCCTCCTGAAAAAGCGGCTTGGCATAGGGGCTTTCCGGGTCGATCCAGAACTCCAGCATGCCGCGCGGGCAATGGAAGGCACCGGGAACCTTGCCGTCCCGCTCCAGCTCGCGCGGGTCGCGGATGTCGACCAGAACGACGTCGTCGCGCCCATGCAGGGCCTTGGCGGCGTCGATGCTCAGCGTCTCGATGGCGGCATTGGCCTCGGCAATCAGCGCCTTGTAGCCCTTGGTGATGGTCTGCGGCATGGAATCTCTCCGGCGTGTCGGGGCGAGCCTAGCACCAAGCCGGGCCTGCCGGACACCCGCCGGACGGCGGACGAGTAGACGCGGATGCCCACCGCTTGCTACCGATGATCGATGCTTGGACTGACATTCCTCGACGGCGTCGCCTTCGGCTATTTCGCAGTGGCCTGGGCCACCTATGCCTGGCTGGTGGAGGTCTGGGGCGGCGGGCGGCGCGGGCTGACCGCCATCATGGCCGACTACCGCCGTGCCTGGATGACCGAGATGCTGGTGCGTCCCAACCGCATCGTCGACACCCAGATCAACATGACGCTGCAGCAGGGCTCGTCCTTCTTCGCCTCGACCTCGCTGCTGGCGGTCGGCGCCTGTCTTGGCCTGATCAATGCCTCGGATCGCGCCCTGGAAGTCCTCCAGTCGCTCTCCTTCGGCCATGCCGGATCGCGCCAGCAATGGGAGATCAAGCTCGCCGGGCTGCTGGTGATCTTCGTCTATGCCTTCTTCAAGTTCGGCTGGGCCTACCGGCTGTTCAACTACTGCGCCATCCTGATCGGCGCGACCCCGGAGGGCGACGGGCGCGGCAGCGACGAGGCCAAGGCCATGGCCGAGCGCGCGGCGCGGATGAACACCATCGCCGCCGCCCATTTCAACCGCGGCCAGCGGGCCTTCTTCTTCGCCCTCGGCTATCTCGGCTGGTTCGCCGGCCCGGTCGTGTTCATGGCGGCGACCACCGCCGTCTTCGCCGTGCTCTACCGGCGGCAGTTCCATTCCGACAGCCGGCAGGCGCTGCTCTAGGCCAAGGCTCGACGGCCGGCCCGCCGTGGTGCATGAGGGCGCCATGACCCCCAGCGATTCCGATCTCCAGGCCGCCATCCTGCTCCTCACCCAGGGACGCGGACCGGACAAGTCCATCTGCCCCTCGGAGGCCGCCAAGCATGTCGCGGCGGCCCGCGACGTCGATTGGCACAGCCTCATGCAGCCGGTGCGGCGGGCAGCCGTCGGACTGGCGCGCGAGGGCCGGCTCGTCATTCTGCGCAAGGGCAAGCCGGTCGACCCCAATGACTTCCGTGGCGTCTACCGCCTCACCGTGCCGCGCCAGGACTGACCTTACGGCCCCGGCAGCAGGGCGTCGCTGCGGCCGCCGAGGCGATAGGCGACAAGCCCCAGCCATTCCCGCACCATGCGGTCGACGAGATCGAGGCCGCGGCTGACCGGCAGGATCGGCTTCCAGAGCTCGCCTGGCCGTCCCCGCGTCTCGAAATCGGTGGGATAGGCGATCACGGTCCAGCCCGCCTTGCGGAAGATGCCGAAGGAGCGCGGCATGTGCCAGGCCGACGTCACCAGCAGCCAGGTCTCGCCCGGCCGCGGCTGCACGAGCGCCCTGGTCAGCACGGCGTTCTCGAAGGTGTTGCGGCTGTCGCGCTCCAGCGTGAGCCTGGCGGGATCGATGCCGAGCTGACGGAACAGCGCCTCCGCCGCCCCAGCCTCATCCAGAGCCTCCCCCCGGAAGACGGCGGCCGAACCGCCGGTGAAGACCAGCCGCGCGGCGGGAAAGCGTCGCGCCAGCGCCACCGCCTCGGTGATGCGGCCGGGAGCCGACCCCATGGTCGGCTGTCCCCGCGCTGCGGTTGTCAGTGGGTCCATGGAACCGCCGAGGACGATGATGCCGGTCGGCGCCGCCATGTCCGGCCCCGGTATGGGGAAGCGGTTCTCCAGCGGTGTCGCGAGCCAGAGACCGAGAGGCGAGAGGCCGCAGACGGCGAGGCCGAGCGCCCCGGCGACGACGAAGCGCCGCCCGCCCCGGCTCCAGCGGGTGAAGAGCAGGACGGCGCCGACCAGCAACAGGGCGGTCAGCACGTTGGAGGGCGCCGCGAACCACCACAGGATCTTGGAGAGGTAGAAGAAGACGTGGTTCGCGATGGTCACGGGCGCTCCCGGCGGCGCGGAACAGGAGGCCCGGGACGAGCCCCCCAGGCAGGAACCGCCTCACATGGTCTTGTTGAACAGTTCCCGTCCGATCAGCATGCGGCGGATCTCGCTCGTGCCCGCGCCGATCTCGTAGAGCTTGGCATCGCGCAGCAGCCGTCCCGTCGGATAATCGTTGATATAGCCGTTGCCGCCGAGGAGCTGGATGGCGTCGAGCGCCATCTTCGTCGCGTTCTCCGCGGCATAGAGGATGGCGCCGGCGGCGTCCTCGCGCGTCGTCTGGCCGCGGTCGCAGGCCTTGGCCACCGCATAGACATAGGCGCGGGCGGCGTTCATCGACACATACATGTCGGCGATCTTGCCCTGGACCAGTTGGAATTCGCCGATCGCCTGGCCGAACTGCTTGCGCTCGTGGACATAGGGCATGACCACGTCCATGCAGGCCTGCATGATGCCGATCGGCCCGGCCGCCAACACGGCGCGCTCATAGTCGAGGCCGCTCATCAGCACGTTGACGCCGCGGCCGACCTGGCCGAGCACGTTCTCCTCCGGCACCTCGCAGTCCTCGAACACGAGTTCGCCGGTGTGCGAGCCGCGCATGCCGAGCTTGTCCAGCTTCTGGGCACAGGAGAAGCCCTTGAAGCCCTTCTCGATGAGGAAGGCGGTCATGCCGCGGGCGCCGGCGGCGGGATCGGTCTTGGCATAGACGACGAGGACATCGGCATCAGGACCGTTGGTGATCCACATCTTGGTGCCGTTGAGAATGTAGCGATCGCCCTTCTTCTCGGCCTTCAGCTTCATCGAGACGACGTCGGAGCCGGCACCGGGCTCCGACATGGCCAGGGCGCCGACATGGGCGCCGCTGATCAGCTTCGGCAGGTAGCGCCGCTTCTGGTCTTCCGAGCCGTTCTTGCGGATCTGGTTGACGCAGAGGTTGGAATGGGCGCCGTAGGACAGCCCCACCGAGGCCGAGGCGCGCGAGATCTCCTCCATGGCGATGCAGTGCTCGAGATAGCCGAGCCCGCTGCCGCCATGCTCCTCCTCGACGGTGACGCCGAGCAGGCCGAGCCCGCCGAACTTCTCCCACAGGTCCATGGGGAACTGATCGGTCTTGTCGATCTCGGCAGCACGCGGCGCGATCTCCGCCTGCGCGAAGGCGAAGACCGTGTCACGCAGCATGTCGGCGGTCTCTCCGAGGTCGAAATCGAAGGGGCGCGGCATATTCCTCAGCATGGCATGGTCCTCGGCGGTACGGGCTTCGTGCGGCGGCCTCGGGAAGGTTATAGAAGCGGTATGCCGGGCTGTCATGATCGGCCTTGCGGCAGGGAGACGAGGATGACGGACGCGCCAGACACACCCTATGCCGATCGACCGAACCGCTTCCCGCTGCCGCCGCTCATTTTCGTCGGCGCACTGGCCCTCGGCTACGGCCTCAACTGGCTGGCACCGGTGGCGCTGCCGCTGGCGATCGTCTTCAAGGCCGCCGGCGCCCTGGCGCTGGGAGCGGGCCTGGCGCTGATCCTGTGGGCCTCCTCCACCCTGTCGCGCGCGGGAACCGCCATCCTGCCGCACCACGCCGCGCGGCGGCTCGTCACGGCCGGCCCTTTCGCCTGGAGCCGCAATCCGATCTATCTCGGCGAGGCTCTGATCATCGGCGGCTTCGGCGGAGTCGAGGGGGCGCTCGGTTATCTCGTGGCGGCGGCGGTCTTCATGATGGCCATGACGCATTTCGCCGTGGTGCGGGAAGAGGCGCATCTGGCGGCGCGGTTCGGGCCTGAATGGGAGGCCTATGCGGCGAAGGTCCGGCGCTGGCTGTGACCGCGATCAGCCCTGCGCGCCGCTGAGGCAAAGCGCCGCCAACCCTAGAAGCGCGGCCGCGATGCCGGCAAAGGCGCCGTGGTCATGGCCGGCGCATCGGCGGCGGGGACAGCGGCGGCGGGCACCGACGTCGTCGCCGTCGGCACCTGTGCCGGGCTCGTCTCGGCCGCGGCGAAAGCCATCGGTGCGGCCGCAGGCGCAGGCGCTGCCGCCACCGCCGTCACCGGCTGGCCGCGGTGGCGGAATCCCGTCTGGGCGATCTGCTGCCATTGCTGCGGCGTGCCGGCGAAGACGTTGCGGTCGACCGGGGTGTTGACGCCGGCGACACGGCCGGTGGCGGTGATCTGCCAGAAGGCCCAGCGGCGGCCGGGATAACGCTCATGCGGCACGGCCGCGACCGAGCGGACCCAGAAGGGATATTCGGCGAACTCGTTGCTGGCGAGGACCTCGCGGTGGAACTTGATGTCGGCGTAGATGATGGGCTTCTTGCCGTAATGGCGTTCCATCGCGTGGAGGAACTCCCGCATCTTCGCCTGGGCCACGGCCACCGGAACGCGCCGCGGACAGGTCGGCGACTGGAAGTTCCATTCGACATCGAGCACAGGCGGCAGCGCATCCGGCTCCACCGGCACGTTGCGCTTGAACCAGGCGATCTGGTCCGCCATGGGCCGGCACCAGTAGGTGAAATGGTAGGCGCCGCGCGGAATGCCGGCCCGGCGCGATGCTTCCCAGTTCTCGCGGAAGCGGCTGTCGAGGAGATCGCCGCCTTCCGTCGCCTTGATGAAGGCGAAGGACACTCCCGCCGCCCTCACCTGCTCCCAGTCGATCCGGCCCTGATATTTCGACACATCGATGCCATGCACCGGATGGGCGTGATGGCCCACCGTATGGGTGATGGTCGGGAACGGATGGTCGCTGGTCCGCGGCGCGGCGACATCCGTCGGCACGCTGCCGCAGCCGGCGAGCATCAACCCCATCAGGGTCACGGCGGTGAAGGCGATGGAGCGTCGGTTCATGGTCGAGGATGTGGCCAAGGATTGCGGCTGCGAAATGGCAGCCTTCTCTCACGCCTTATGCTTTACGACCCGTTTCCTTTTCGTAACGGGCCTTGGTCTCGGCGTTCGGCGGATAGAGGCCCGGCAGCGGCACGCCCTTGTCGATCTCGCCCATCAGCCAGCCTTCGAGATGCTCCTGCGCCTCGGCCGCCTCCAGCACCGCCTCGACCATGTCCTGCGGGATCAGAACGGCGCCGTCGCCGTCGCAGACGACGATGTCGTTCGGGAAGACGGCCACGCCGCCGCAGCCGATCGGCTCCTGCCAGTTGATGAAGGTCAGCGCCGCAACGGAAGCCGGGGCCGCGGCGCCCGAGCACCAGACCGGCAGGCCCGTGCCGCGCACGCCGTCGGCATCGCGGACAACGCCGTCTGTGACCAGCGCAGCGACGCCGCGCTTGGCCATGCGGGCGCAGAGAATGTCGCCGAAAATGCCGGCCTCCTTCGAGCCCATGGCGTCGACCACGGCGATGACGCCCTCGGGCATGGCCTCGATGGCACCGCGGGTCGAGATCGGATGCGACCAGCTTGCCGGTGTCGCCAGATCCTCGCGCGCGGGCACGAAGCGCAGCGTGAACGCCCGCCCGACCGTGCGCTTGCCGGCATGGGAGAAGGGCTGCGTTCCGGCCATCCAGATCTTCCGCAGGCCCTTCTTGAGCAGGACCGTCGTCAGCGTCGCGGTGGTGATGGTCTCGAGCTTCGCCTTGATGGCGGGATCGAGGGGCAGGACGTCAGTCATGGCAGGGGTCCGTCGGAAGGCTGAAAGAAGGCCGCGACCCTGCCCGAGGCCGGCGGCGCTGTCGAGGACACAAAACGCCGGACAGCCCATCCTCAACCGGCTCCCGCGAGGATGTCCGCGCCGCGGTGAGCCGGGTCGACACCGTTGATCAGGAAGACGGCGCCACGGGAATGGTCGCGCCGCAGCGGCAGGATTGCCTGGTAGGCCGGCGAGCCGTACCAGGCGGCGGCTTTGGCATGGTCAGGGAAGGCAATGACGATGAGATCACCCGACCAGGCTCCTTCGAGAACCTCGGGAGGCCCGCCGTGGATGACGAAGTGTCCGCCGAAGGGCGCGAGCGTGGCATCGATCGCACCGAGATAGGCGGTGATGGCAGGGCCCATCTCGACCGAGGTGAGGTGGGCGACGGCATAGGCAGTCATGGGGAAACTCCTCGCGCAGTTGATGCGAGGCAGTCTGGTGGAGAGGGACCCGTTGCGCGATGACCTCCGGGGTCATGGCATGACGCCGGCGGCCTCTCTCGCCACGTGCTTTTCCGATCCCTTTCAAGGGGTAGGGCGAGCAGGCGGAATCACAGTCTGAACCACCACGTCGCTATCATCAGGAAACTGAAGAAGCCGGTCACGTCGGTGACCGTCGTCACGAAGGGGCCGGAGGCGATCGCCGGGTCGACCTTCATCCGGTCGAGCGCCAGCGGCACCAGCACGCCACCGAGCGAGCCGGCCACCAGGTTGCAGACGAGGGCGAGCCCGATCACCATGCCGATGCCGGCATTGGTGAACCAGAAGCTCGCCACCGTTCCGGTGATGAGCGCGAAGGCGATGCCGTTGAACAGGCCGACGAGCACCTCGCGGCGGACGACGCGCCATGCGTTGCGCGGACCGAGCGCGCGGGTCGCGAGCGCGCGGACCGCGACCGTCATGGTCTGCGTCGCCGCACTGCCGCCCTGGCTGGCGACGATCGGCGCCAGCACGGCGAGCGCGACCATGGTCTCAAGCTGGTTCTCGAAGGATTTGAGCACGGTCGTCGCGAGGAAGGCGGTGACGAGATTGATGAGCAGCCAGCGGAAGCGGCTCTTGGCCGTGGTCCAGACGCTGTCGGAGATCTCCTCGTCCGCCTTGACGCCGCCCAGCGCCTTGATGTCCTCGTCGGCCTCCTCCTCGATGACGTCGACGATGTCGTCGACCGTCAGAACGCCGACAAGGCGGTTGGCTTCATCCACCACCGGCGCCGAGAGGAGATTGTACCGCTCGAACAGCAGCGCCGCATCCTCCTGGTCCTCGTCCGCGCCGACCGTGTGCATCTCCTCCTCGAGGATTTCGGTCACCGGCACCGGCCGCTTGGCCCGCAGCAGGCGGTCGAGGCGGATGTGCCCCTGGAGGTGATAGCCGGGGTCGACGATGAAGATTTCCGTGAAGTCGTCCGGCAGGTCGACCGCCTCGCGGAGATGGTCAATGATCTGCCCGACCGTCCAAAACGGCGGCACCGCGATGAACGCGTCCTTCATGCGCCGGCCGGCGGAGCCCTCGGGATAGTCGAGCGCCCGCCGCAGGGCAAAGCTGTCGGCCGCCGACAACTCGTCGAGGATGGCCGTGCGGTCGTCCTCATCGAGATCTTCGAGGATGGCAACGGCATCGTCGGTTTCGAGCGTGGCGATGCCTTCGGCGACCGCCGCCGGCGCCATGTCCTCGAGGATCTCGGCGCGAATCGTCTCGTCGACCTCGTTCAGCGCGTTGAAGTCGAAGGCGGCGCCGAGCAGGGACACGACCCTGCTGCGGTCCTCCGCATCGAGCTGGGCGAGCACGGCGCCGAGATCGGCCTCGTGGGCCTCGGAGACGAGGCTCTTCAGGCTGTCGCGGTCATCCGCGCGCAGGATCGACTGGACCAGCTGGACGACGTCGGGCAGCAATTCGCCATCTTCGTCCCGCCAGTCCTTGTCACGCCATTCTTCGGCCATGGCGGCGGGCGACGTGGTGACGGCCATGGGGCCTCCAGGCGAAGCGCAGCTCTCGGATCAGGGATCGGTCGTTCTTGGATGCGCCGCAACGATTTGGCAAGCTGAGGTGGCGCATGGCCGCCGACAGTGCCTGCAGAAGGATGGCGACGCCATGACGTCCGCTCACTCACCCTCGCGCCGCGCCCTTCTCGGCGCCCTGTCGCTGACGCTGGTGCCGGCCGCCGCCGGCGCGGCATCCTGCGGGCCGGGCCGGCTCGGCACGACGCGTGTGCTGCAGGTCTCCACCGCAGGCGGTCTGCGCGTCGGTCGCAGGAGCTATCCGCGCACCCTGCCCCTCGAGGCCGGTGAGGTGCTGCTGACCTTCGATGACGGCCCCCATCCGGGAACGACCGAGCCGATCCTCGCCGCGCTGGCGGTGGAATGCGTCAAGGCGACCTTCTTCATGATCGGCCGCCAGGCGGCCGCCCACCCTGCCCTCGCCCGCCGTGTTCTGGCGGAGGGCCATACGGTCGGCCACCATTCGAACACCCATCCGATGACGCTGGCACAACTGCCGCAGGCCGCAGCCGAAGCCGACATCGAGGCCGGTTTCGCCGCCGTCGATCAGGCGCTGTACGGGCGCTATACGGGCCGGCCGCGGACCCCGTTCTTCCGCTATCCAGGCTTCGGCGATTCAGAGCCGCTCAACCAGGGACTGGCGGCCAGGCGTATCGGCATCTTCGGCGCCGACCTCTGGGCCAGCGACTGGAACGACATGGCGCCGGATGCCCAGCTCGGCCTCGTGATGCGCCGCCTCAGACAGGCGCGTGGCGGCATCCTGCTGTTCCACGACACGCGGCCGCAGACGGCGGTGATGCTGCCAGCCTTCCTGCAGGCCATGCGGCAGGAGGGCTTCAGGGCGGTCAATATCGTCCCGGCGTGAGGACGGGCGGCGTCACCGCCCGTCCCTGTCGGGCCGTCAGGCCTTGCGCTCGATGTTCCAGATCACCGGGAAACCGAAGTCGATCACGCCGGAGAGCTCGCTGCGCCACACGGCCGGACTCTGGAACTGGCCAGCGATGGGAAAGGTCGCGTTCTCCAGCGCGAACTTCTGGATCTCCTCAGCGATCGCCTTGCGCTTCACCGGGTCGCTCTCCGCCTCGAAACGCTCGATGGCCGGCACCATCGGCTGCACGCAATAGCCCCAGGGCTGGTTGCCGGTGCAGTTGAAGCCGACGCCGAGATTGGACAGCGGGTCCGACATGTCGAAGCCGGTATAGACGACCGGGATGACGCTCCAGCCGCCCTGGTCGAGCGGGTTCTTCTGCACCCAGCGCTGGGCGATGGCCGACCATTCGAGGCCCTGGACGTCGACATTGAACCCGGCCCGCTTCATGCGGTCGATGAGCACCGCGCCGAAGGGATTGAGCAGCGGGCTGTCGAGCGGATGGAGGATGACGATCTTCTCGTTCTTGTAGCCGGCCTCGGCCAGCAGCGCCTTGGCCTTGTCGATGCTGGGATTGGCGATCATGTCGCTGCCCCCCTTGTTCTCGAAGGGCGCGCCGCACATGAACATGGACGTGCAGTCGGGCTTGCCGAGCTCGCCGCCGAAGCCGGCGCCAGCCAGCACCTCGCCGCGATCCAGGCACTGCTGGATCGCCCGCCGCACCAGGACATTGTCCATCGGCGCCTGGAAGTGGTTGATCGACACCGCATACATAAGATTGGCCCGGCCGCTCGCCTGGGCGAAGGTGAGGTTGCGGTCGCGGCGCATGCGCGGGATGAGATCGACGGGCGCATATTCGAGGTAGTCGACCTCTCCACGCGTCAGCGCCGCATAGCGCAGCGCGATATCCGGCATGGTCAGCATTTCGACACGGTCGATCTTGGCGATCTTGCCCCCGGCCAGACCGTCCGCCGCCTCGTTCCGCGGCACGTATCTGTCGAACTTGCGGAAGGTGGCGCGGTCGCCCGGGATCCACTCGCTGCGCTGGAAGGCATAGGGACCGGAGCCGACAATCTCGGACACCTGCTGCGTCGGCGGCGTCGCCGAGGCGATCCGCGCCGGCATGATCATCGGCACATGGACCGAGGGCTTGCCGAGCGCGTCGATGACGCCGCCGAAGGGCCGCGACAGTTTCAGCGTGAAGGCATCGGGGCCGTCGGCGGTCAGTTCGGCGGTAGCCGCCATCAGGCGCCGGCCGATGGAATCGCGGCTGCCCCAGCGCTTCAGCGAAGCGATGACGTCCTCGGAGGTGACCTTGGCCCCGTCGTGGAACATGAGGCCGCCGCGCAGCTTGAATTTCCACGTCAGGCGATCGGCACTGACCTCCCAGCCCTCCAGCATCTGCGGCTTGTATTCGCCCTTGCCGTTGAGTGAGACGAGCGTGTCGAAGACCAGATAGCCGAAATTGCGCGTCACGAAGGACGGCGAGGCGATCGGGTCGAGATTCTGCAGGCCGACATTGACGACGAAACGCAGCGGTCTTTCCTGGCCCTGGGCGAAACCGACCCTCGGCGCGGCAATGAGCGCGGCGGCTGCGACAAGGCCCTGGCGGCGGGTGATGCGCATGGAAGGCTCCCTCTCGTCGGGTCTTCGGGGACTGTTCAGACCGCCCTCCCCGACAGAAGACGCGGCCCTTGACCCGTCGAGCCTATGAAACTTAACCGCCTGCCAGACATGCGAAGTTGGCAAGACTGATGACCAGGAACGACACAGCACTATCGCTCAGCGATACGATTGATGTTGAGATGCAGCGCGTGCCGGGTTTGGATGCCCGCCGCCTTACGACGAGCGGCGCGCCGAGAAGCTGTCAGCGCAACACCCGGCCGGTAGCCCCCGGGTATCGATGCGGCGAGAGACGGTGGCGATGCCCGCGGCGAACGGCAAAAGCCCCGGCGGACCTTCGTCCACCGGGGCTTTGAATTTGGTGCGGTCGAGAGGACTCGAACCTCCACTCGGTTAAGAACTACCACCTCAAGGTAGCGCGTCTACCAGTTCCGCCACGACCGCAGTGCCAGGTTGCCCTAGCGAGGCGGCTGTCTAGCAGAGCGTTTCCGTCGCCGCAAGGCTCAAACAACGCCCGCCGGCAACCTCATTCGAACTCCATGATGACCGCGTCCACGGCCAGGCTGTCGCCGGCCTTGGCGGCGATGGATTTGACCTTTCCGTCACGCTCGGCACGCAGCACGTTCTCCATCTTCATCGCCTCGACGACGCAGAGCGCCTCGCCGGCCTTGACCTCCTGCCCGACCGCGACGGCGATGGACTTGACGAGGCCAGGCATGGGGCAGGTCAGCTTCTTGCCGCTGTCGGCGGCGACCTTCACCGGCATCAGCGCCGCCAGATCCGCCTCGCGCCGCGTGTAGACATGGGCGGTGGTGGCGATGCCGCGATAGGCGAGCCTCACGCCGTTCGGCACCGTGCGCACGAGCAGGTTCACCGGACGGCCGTCCACATGCCCGGCAAGGACCGGCTGACCCGGCGTCCAGGTCGAGGCGACCGTGTGGGTCTTGAGTTCGGTGCCGCCCGGCCCGTCGAAGATCCGGACCGCGATCTTGCCGCCCTCGTCGATGACCTCGACGTCATGGCGTGTGCCGGCCATCAGCAAGACGCGGTCGCGCTCGAAGGCGACGCGGTGGCCCTGGCGCATCTGGCCCGAGATCTGGCGCTTGCGGACGTTCTGGATGTGATCGATGAAGGCAGCGACGGCGGCCATGACACCGGCCGCCTCGCCTTCCGGCGCCCGCGGCTTGAACCCTTCGGGATATTCCTCGGCGATGAAGCCCGTGGACAAGGTCCCGGACTGCCAGCGCGGATGCTGCATCAGCGCCGAAAGGAAGGGGATGTTGTGCTGGATGCCGTCGATGGCGAAGGCATCGAGCGCATCGGCCTGCGCCGCGATCGCCTTCTCGCGGGTCGGTGCCCAGGTGACCAGCTTGGCGATCATCGGGTCGTAGTAGAGCGAGATCTCGCCGCCCTCGAAGACGCCGGTATCGTTGCGCACCATCGCCTCGCCCGCCGGGCCCTCCGCCGGCGGGCGATAGGTCACCAGGCGGCCGATCGAGGGCAGGAAATTGCGATAGGGATCCTCGGCATAGATGCGGCTCTCCACCGCCCAGCCGTTGAGCTTCACCTGGTCCTGGGTCAGGGCGAGCTTCTCGCCATAGGCGACGCGGATCATCTGCTCGACGAGGTCGATGCCGGTGATCATCTCGGTCACCGGATGCTCGACCTGCAGGCGGGTGTTCATCTCGAGGAAGAAGAAGGACTTGTCCTGCCCGGCGACGAACTCGACCGTGCCGGCGGAATCGTAGTCGACCGCCTTGGCCAGGGCTACCGCCTGCTCGCCCATGGCGCGGCGGGTGGCCGGGTCGAGCAGCGGCGACGGCGCCTCCTCGATGACCTTCTGGTTGCGGCGCTGGATCGAACATTCGCGCTCGCCGAGATAGATGACGTTGCCATGCTTGTCGCCCAGCACCTGGATCTCGATGTGGCGCGGATTGACGATGAACTTCTCGACGAAGACGCGGTCGTCGCCGAAGGAGGACTTGGCCTCGGACTTGGCGAGGGCAAAGCCCTCGGCCACTTCCGATGCGGAATGGGCGATGCGCATGCCCTTGCCGCCGCCGCCGGCCGAGGCCTTGATCATCACGGGATAGCCGATCTCGTCGGCGATGCGGGTGGCATGCGCCGCATCCTCGATGACGCCGAGGAAGCCGGGAACGGTGGAGACCTTGGCGGCCGCCGCCGCCTTCTTCGACTCGATCTTGTCGCCCATGGCGGCAATGGCACGGGGATTGGGCCCGATGAAGACGATGCCGTTGTCCTTCAGCGCCTGGGCGAAGGCCTCGCGCTCCGACAGGAAGCCGTAGCCGGGATGCACCGCCTCGGCGCCCGTCTGCTTGGCGGCGGCGATGATCTTGTCGATGACGAGATAGCTCTCGGCCGCTGCCGGCGGGCCGATATGCACGGCCTCGTCGGCCATCTCCACATGCATGGCGTCACGGTCGGCGTCGGAATAGACGGCCACCGTCTTGATGCCCATCCGCCGCGCGGTCTTGATCACGCGGCAGGCGATCTCGCCGCGGTTGGCGATCAGGATCTTCTTGAACATGCGGGAAGTCTTTCGGGCAGCACGCAAAATGAAGCAGTTCGGACGGGTTCTAGAGCCAAGGCCGCCCGGACGTCCACTCAGCTAATGGGATGACGACCCGGCCGCACCGGCCGGATCGTCCTGTCCCATGCAAATTGCCTGCCGAAAGAGGACGTTCAGGCCCGCAGCGGCTTCAGGGCGCCGGCCCATTTGACGAGTTCGTCGAGGACCTCCTTGGCGCTCGTCGCCATCAGGTCGTTGGGCTTGAAGGTCGCATCCGGGCCGAGGAAGGAGCCGAAGCCGGGAACGGCCACAGCCTGCGGGATGGGCATCATCTTCAGCGTGGTCAGCGTCGGCTTGATCTGCTGCACGGCGCGCAGGCCGCCCGACACGCCGCCATAGCCGACGAAGCCCACTGGCTTGTAGGCCCATTCACCGGCCAGGAAGGTCAGGGCGTTGTAGAGCGCCGGCGAGACGCCGTAATTGTATTCAGGCGTGACGAAGACGAAGGCATCGGCCGCCTTGACGCTCTCAGACCAGGCCTTGGTATGGGCCTTCTCGTATTTCGCCATGCGCGGATGGTTGGGCTCGTCGAAGACCGGCAGATTGAAACTGGCGAGGTCGACCAGTTCGGCCGAAAAGCCGCCATGGGCGACCGCGACGTCGTTGAACCACTTGCCGACCTGGGGGCCGACGCGTCCCGGCCGCGTGCTGGTGACGATCGTGTGGAGCTTGAGGCTCATGCTGTTCTCCTGGGCGGTGCCACTGCCGGCAGCCGCGATACGGAATTCGTGGTTACTGTCTGTAACCGGGGGTAGTCTGGTAATTCATGTTGCATCGCGCAAGAAGGAAGGGCGGAGAAAGCAGGGAACAATGGCGTGAGCGCAGGCCCTGGAAGCCCGCGGACCGCACCGCGCCCCCTTAGGGAATGACCCGCAATTCGCTCTCGCGGCTGACCAGCCGTCCGAGCGTACGCAGTCGGTTCGAGAGCCGGTCGCCAGCGAGTCCGGCGAGGTCGCCGGCCAGCGTCAGGACCAGCCGGCGGTCCTCGACGCCGAGCGGCGCGCGCGGCAGCGCACCCGGCATGGCGGCGGAGACGAGATAGGCGACCCGCATCGCCGCGCCGAGAATGCGGGCGCGATCGAGAAGCCTGACGCCCACCAACTCGCGGATCCGCGGTGACATGAACTCGTCGAGCAGGCCCTCGTGCCGGTAGAAGCTGGCGAGCGCCAGATAGGCGCGGCCGGGATGGTCGACCCCGACGAAATTGGCATGGGCGATGATGTTGAGGCTCTGCTCGCCGCGATAGTCCGGATGGGCGCGCCAGCCGATATCGGCAAGCAGGCAGGCGGCATGACGCAGCCTTTTCTCTTCCGCGCTTTCCTCGAGATGGGCCACCTCCATGAAGCGGTCGGTCCAGGCGATCAGTTCCTCGCCGTGGCGCGGCGATCGCGACCTGAGCAGACAGAGCTCGCGCGCCGCCGCGATCAGCGGATCAGCCGCCCTCTCCTCCGGGTCGAGCAACGAGTAGAGCAATCCCTCGCGCACACCGGTGACCGAGATCACCACCCGCTCGATCCGCGCGGTGCGGACCACCGCCTCCAGCACCAGGGCGCCATAGGCCAGCAGCGGCCGCCGGCTCTCGGCGACGACGTCGATGCGGGAAATGGTATCGGTCGGCTGCCGGCTGACGAGATAGCAGAAGTCGGCGACCTCCCGGCCGGTCAGGGCATAGCCGTGCATCACGTTGAGCGGATAGCCGCGCTGGGCCATGTGCAGCTTGGCGAGCGATCGCCAGGTGCCACCGACCGCATAGAACGTCTGGCTCCGGCTCTTCTTGAGGAGATCGACCTTGCCGACCAGCTTGGCGGCGATGCGCTCGGCCTTTTTCACCGACTGGCCGGACGTGTCCTGCAGCGCGAGGCCGCCGAGCGGCAGGGTCACACCCGTGCCGATGGCACCGCCATTGATGTCGACGAGTTCGAGCGATCCACCGCCGAGATCGCCGACGAGGCCGTGCGGCCGGTACATGCCGGAGACGACGCCGAGCGCGGCGAAGGCCGCCTCTTCCCGGCCGGACAGGAGTTGCAGCGGCACACCGCAGATCGCCTCGCAGGCGGCGACGAAATCCGGGCCGTTCTTGGCGTCGCGGACAGCGGCGGTGGCGAGGATGTGGAGTTCGCCCACCCGCAGCTGCGTGCACAGCGCGCGGAACCGGCGGATCGAGGCCAGCGCCCGCACCACCGCATCATCGGCCAGCCGGCCGGAAGTCTGCACGTTGCGGCCGAGGCCGCAAAGGGTCTTCTCGTTGAAGATCGGTGTCGGGGATCGCGTCAGCGCCTCGTAGACGACGAGACGGACTGAATTTGATCCGATGTCGATGACGCCGATGGTCGGGCCGAGCTGCAGCCGGCCCGGCGCGATCTCGAACACATCACTCGTCAGCCCGCTCGGCCCTGCTGGCAAAGCGGCGGGGAGACGATTCTTTGAGCGATTTTCCACGTCCGGACAGACTCGGATTGGTCATGAAGTATTTGTGGGCGTTGAAGGCCTCTTCGCCCTTGGCCGGCTTGATACGCTCCGAGGTCCCGTCGGGCAAGAGACGCCAGCTCTGCTCGTTGTCCTTGAGGTTGGCGATCATGATTTGGTCGAGCACCTGTTCATGCACCGTCGGGTTGACCAGCGGGCAGAGCACCTCGACGCGCCGGTCGAGGTTGCGCGGCATCAGGTCGGCCGAGGAGATATAGACCTTGGCCTTGGCGTGAGGCAGGCCGTGGCCACCGCCGAAGGCATAGATGCGGCTGTGTTCGAGGAAGCGGCCGACGATGGACTTGGCGTGGATATTGTCCGACAGGCCCGGCACGCCAGGCCTGAGACAGCAGATGCCGCGCACGACGAGATCGACGCGCACGCCGGCCTGACTGGCGTCATAGAGGGCATCGATGATCATCGGGTCGACGAGCGAGTTCATCTTCAGCCAGATGGTGGCCGGCTTGCCGGCCTTGGCGAAGGCGATCTCCTCGGCGATGTGCTCGAGCAGCTTCTTCTTGAGGCTGAGCGGCGAGATCGCCATGGCCTCGAGCTCCTGCGGCTCGGCATAACCGGTGATGAAGTTGAAGATGCGGGCGACGTCGCGGCCGATCACCGGATCGTCGGTGAAGTAGGACAGGTCGGTATAGATGCGCGCCGTGATCGGGTGGTAGTTGCCGGTGCCGACATGGCAGTAGGTGACGAGATTCTCGCCCTCGCGGCGGATCACCATCGACAGCTTGGCATGGGTCTTCAGCTCGATGAAGCCGAAGACCACCTGCACGCCGGCACGCTCGAGGTCACGGGCCCAGCGGATATTGGCCTCTTCATCGAAGCGCGCCTTGAGCTCGACGAGGGCCGTGACTGACTTGCCGGCCTCGGCCGCCTCGGCCAGCGCCTTGACGATCGGCGAGTCCGAGGAGGTGCGGTACAGTGTCTGCTTGATGGCGACGACATTGGGGTCACGCGCCGCCTGGTTGAGGAACTGCACCACCACGTCGAAGCTCTCGTAGGGGTGGTGGACAACCAGATCCTTCTGCCGGATCGAGGCGAAGCAGTCGCCGCCCTGGTCGCGGATACGCTCGGGATAGCGCGGTGCATAGGGCACGAACTTGAGATCCGGCCGCTCCAGCGCGACGAGCTGGGACAATTCGTTCAGCGCCAGAACGCCCTCGACCCGGAAAATCTCGTCGTCGACGACGCCGAGCGCACCAGCGATGAAATGGCGGAGGTCGTCGGGCATCGAAGCCTCGGCCTCCAGGCGGATCACCGACCCACGCCGCCGCCGCTTCAGGGCGGATTCGAAGTGGCGGACGAGATCCTCGGCCTCTTCCTCGATTTCGAGGTCGCTGTCGCGGATGATGCGGAAGGCGCCCTGCCCCTTCACGTCATAGCCGGGAAACAGGCGGTTGATGAACAGGCCGACCGTCTGCTCCAGCGTGACGAAGCGCCGGGCACCCGTCTCGGCGAGATCGGGCAGCTTGATGAAACGGTCGATCTTGGCAGGGACGCGGATGAGCGCGCGCATCGGGCGACCGTCGGCGATGCGCTGCAATGCCAGCGCGACGGTGAAGCCGAGATTGGGGATGAAGGGAAAGGGATGGGCCGGGTCGATGGCGAGCGGCGTCAAGACCGGGAAGACATGGCCGAGGAAATGGTCCTCGAGCCAGGCGCGCTCAGCCTTGGTCACGTCCGGAGCATCGACCAGCACGATGCCCTCATGGAGGACCTCCTCGCGCAGTTCGCGCCAGCGCTTCTGCTGGTCGGAGGCGAGGCTGGCCACCGCTTCGGAGATCTTGGCGAGCTGCTCGGCGGGAGTGAGACCGTCCGGCGACACCGTACCGACGCCCTGCAGCACCTGCCCGCGCAGACCGGCGACGCGGACCATGAAGAATTCGTCGAGGTTATTCGCCGAGATGGACAGGAACCGCAGCTGTTCGAGCAGCGGATGGTTGCGGTTGGAGGCTTCCTCCATGACGCGGCGGTTGAACTGCAGCCAGGAGAGCTCGCGGTTGATGAAGCGCTCGGGCTTGTCGCGCAGGTCGCTGGTCGCAACCGCCTGCGCCACTTCGCGCACCGCGGAGGCCGCCGCCGCAGCCTGGCTGCGGCCGAAGCCCTTGACCTCGGCAGCCACCCGGGCTGTCGCATCCTTTTTGGTCTCGCCAGCGGTCATCATGCCCCCAAGGGTGAACAGCGTCACCCATCACCTGCCATCATGACGTGACTGTGACGGCCGTCAAAGAGGGCTTGCGCCGCCTCGGCTCAGATCAGTGTCGGTTGCATGATGCGGTCGAGAACCTGCGCCGCCAGGGGCCGTGTCAGCCGGCGTCCGGTTTCCAGCGCCTCGCGATCGAGCGCGGCGACGAGGCGGCGGGCGGCATCGAGCGATCGTTCCATCCGGCGGGCGAGATATTCCACCACCTCGGCCTCGACCACGAGTTGGCGGTCGGCGAAGAGCTTCACCAGCACGGCCCGCAGGAGCCCGTCCTCCGGCTCCGCGAGGGCAACGGCCGGCAGGGCCCGCAGCCGTGAGGCGAGGTCCTTCAGGCCGACACCCCAGGAAACCGGCGCCTCGCGCGCCGTCATGAGGACGAAGGCGTCCTCCTCCCGCGCGCTGTTGAGGAGGTGAAACAGGGCAACCTCCGACGTTTTCGGTCCCGCGTCCTCCAGGAGCAGGGCGCCGGTCGCCAGCGCATCGCCCGGAGCGGTGCCCGCGAGATCCCGGGCCGCGAGGCGCCGCGCACCCGCCAGGTCCGCCCAGATGGCACCGAGATGGCTCTTCCCCGCCCCCGGCGGCCCGACGAGCGCCATGACCCGGGCCGGCCAGTCCGGCCAGGAATCGACGAGTTCGAGCGCCGTCACGTTGCAGGGCGCGGGGAGGAAATCGTCCCGCGACAGGCTTTCTGGCAGGGCGAGATCCAGCGCCATCTGGCGCGGTCCTGCCTGCGGTGCTGTGGCAACCATCTCAATTCTCCGGCCGCGCCGGACCCTCATGCGGCCGCGGCCGCGCCACGCCCGTATAGAGCGGGCTGGCGAGGTACTGCCGGATGGCGAACCGCGTCAAGACACCGACCGAGGCGGCCAGCGGAACCGCCAGCATCAGGCCGGCAAACCCGAACAGGGCACCGAAGGAAAACAGCGCGAACATCAGCCAGACCGGGTGCAGGCCGACGGATTCGCCGACAAGGTTGGGATAGAGGATGTAGGATTCGAAAAAGATCCCGATGGCGAAGATCGAGAGAATGATGAGGACCATGGTCCAGTCCGGCCAGAACTGGACGATGGCGACCCCGACCGCGAGCGTCAGGCCGATGATCGACCCGACATAGGGGATGAAGCTGAGGAAACCGGTCCCCAGCCCGATCAGCAGGCCGAAATTGAGACCCGCCCCCGTCAGCGCCATGCCGTAGTAGATCATCAGGACGAAACAGACGGTCGCCTGTCCGCGCACGAAGCCGGCCATGGCGACATTCATCTCGCGCATCAGGCCGAGGATCGTCTCGCGATGCTGGAGCGGAAGCCAGGAATCGACCTTGTCCATCATGTGCGGCCAGTCCTTCAGCAGATAGAAGGCGACCACGGGCGTAATAATAAACAGGCTGAATATGTAAATAAATGTCGCCCCGCCCGTCCACAGGCTCTGCTGGACGAAGCTGGCGATCCAGCCGGTCGACTGGGTGACGAGGTCGGCGACACTGCGCGACACGTCTGGCAACTGGTCACCGAGAATGCGTTGCAGCCATTCGCGGTTCTGTTCGGTGGCCAACGCCTGCAGCTGGACGACATAGCTCGGCAGCCGCGCCACAAAGGCCGTCAACTGATTGGCGAGAATCGGAACGATGACGACCGTCAGGATGATGAAGATGACGACGAAGGTGCCGATGACCGCCAGAGCGCCGATCGCCCGCGGAACCTTGATCGCGGCCAGCCGGCTGACGATGGGATCGAGGAAATAGGCCAGCGCCAGCCCGGCGACGAAGGGCAGGAGAATGCCGCGCAGCACATAGAGCGACAGCGCCAGCACGGCGAGCCCGCCGATCCAGAAGCCGACCTGTCTCTGCAACGTCAAGGGCGACACCTTTCCCGCTCGATGCGGCGCACAAGCCGCCGGAACGGCACCGTCGCAAGGCGGACGCCGGCTTTCAAGCGGCGATTCGCCCGCCTCACCTGGACGACCGGACTCAATTGGACATATGGCGCGTCCAGCTGACCAGATAGGCGCCGGCGGACGCGAGGGTGAGCACCGCCACGGCCCACATGCACACGAAGATCGCCCAGTCGAGGTTGATCTCCAGCCCCTTGGCCGCCAGGACCAGGGCGGCGAAGACGATCTGTGCCACCGTATTGGCCTTGGAGACCATCAGCGGCTGGATGGCCAGCGGCCTCTCCATCAGGGTCGACAGCACCACGGCACCGACGATCATGATGTCGCGCGACACGACGAGGATCGCGACCCAGGGCGGGATGAAGCCGAAGATCGCCAGCGACACATAGATCGAGACGATCAGCGTCTTGTCGGCGAGGGGATCCAGATAGGCGCCGAGTTCGGTCTGCTGATCGAAATGCTTGGCGATATAGCCGTCCACCGCATCGGTGATCCCGGCGATGACGAAGGCGGCCAGGGCGATCGCCATCTGCCCCTGGGAGATGGCCCATACCACGACCGGCACCAGCAGGATGCGCAGCAGGGTCAGGAGGTTGGGAATGTTCACTGTTGCGCAGTCGCGATGGCCCCGGGACGGCGACATTAGTGTGCCGGCCGGGGGCTGCCAAGCCAGTGACGGGGATAAGCCCGGGCAGCCGGCGGACGACTCACGCAGCCTCGGCGCGCCGGATGAAGTTCTGGATCCGGCCGATGGAGGCGGTGTCGGTCAGCAGCGGTGCGTGGCCCTGGCCGGGCACCGTCAACACGTCGAGATCGGGCCTCTTGTCGGCCATGGCCCCGACGGTCGCCGCGCTGAGGATGTCGGAGTTCTCGCCGCGGATGACCATGACGGGCACGCCCGCCAGCCCGTCGAATTGTGGCCACAGCGTCGGCATGGGCCGATCGAAACTGACGCTGTCCAGGGTTCTGGTGAGCGCCGGATCGAAGGCGGCCACGAGCCGGCCCTCCCGCTCCAGCCAGATGCTGCCCGCCTGGCCGCGCCAATCGGCATCGGTGAGAACCGGGAAGCGTGACTGGCCGATGCTTTTCAGCAGCGCCACCGCCTCGTCCCAGGTCGCCGGTGCAGGCAGCCGGCCGAGATAGCTCTTGATCCGCGCCAGCCCCGCCCCCTCGATCACCGGGCCGATGTCGTTGAGGATCGCGCCGGCGAGCAGCGAGGGCCTCACCGCGCTCGTCATCATGGAGAGGAGCCCGCCGCGCGACGTGCCGAGAAAGACCGCGCGGGCAACGCCGAGAACGGTCGTCACCGTCAGCATGTCATCGAGCTCGACCGGCAGGGCATAGTTCCGCCAGTCGGGGTCGGAGGCCGACAGACCCCGCCCCCGGTAGTCGAGGGCGATCACCTGCCGCTCGGGCGCGAGCGCGCGCGCGAGCACATCGAAATCCCCGGAATTGCGCGAAAGCCCGGCCAGGCAGAGGACCGGCAGCCGACCGGCGACCGGACGCCCGTAAAGACGGGCGTGGAGCCTCAACCCGTCGCTCGCCGTGACGAAACGGCTCTCGAAGGCGCCCTCGCCGGCATCCACCATCACGGCTTCTTCGGATCGACGGCGATACGGATCGAGAGTTCGCGCAGCTGCTTCGGGCTCGCCTCGTTGGGCGCCCCCATCAAGAGATCCTCGGCGCGCTGGTTCATCGGGAACAGCGAGATCTCGCGCAGGTTCTGCGTGCCGCAGATCAGCATGACGATCCGGTCGACGCCCGCCGCCATGCCGCCATGGGGCGGCGCGCCGTAATGGAAGGCGCGATACATGCCGCCGAACCGCTCGATCACCGTCGCCTCGTCATAGCCGGCGAGCTCGAAGGCCTTCACCATGGCCTCAGGGCGATGGTTGCGGATACCACCCGAGGCGATCTCGTAGCCGTTGCAGGTGATGTCGTACTGGAACGCCTTGATCGACAGCGGCTCCTGCGTCTTCAGGGCCTCGAGGCCGCCCTGCGGCATGGAGAAGGGGTTGTGCGAGAAGTCGACCTTCTTCTCGTCCTCGTTCCACTCGTAGAAGGGGAAATCGACGATCCAGGCGAGCTCGAACCGGTCCTTGTCGATGAGGTTGAGCTCCTCGCCGACCTTGGTCCGGGCCATGCCGGCGAACTTCACGAACTTCTCGGGATCGCCGGCGACGAAGAAGGCGGCATCGCCCTCCTTCAGGCCAAGCTGCTCGCGGATCGCCGCGGTGCGCTCCGGGCCGACATTGTTGGCGAGCGGCCCCGCGCCCTCGCCGCCTTCGCGCCACATGATGTAGCCGAGGCCGGGCTGGCCCTCGCCCTGCGCCCAGGCATTCATCCGATCGCAGAAGGCTCGGGAGCCCCCCGTTGGCCCGGGAATGGCCCAGACCTGGTTCTTCGAGTCTTCCAGCATGCGGGCGAAGACCTTGAAGCCCGAACCGCGGAAATGCTCGGAGACATCCTGCATGACGAGCGGATTGCGCAGGTCCGGCTTGTCGGACCCGTATTTGCGCATGGATTCGGCGTAGGGGATGCGCGGGAAGCGCTGCGTCACCGGCTTGCCCCCGGCGAAATCCTCGAAGACGCCGCGGATCACCGGTTCCACCGCCGCGAAGACGTCCTCCTGCTCGACGAAACTCATTTCCAGGTCGAGCTGGTAGAATTCGCCCGGCAACCGGTCGGCGCGCGGGTCCTCGTCGCGGAAACAGGGCGCGATCTGGAAATAGCGGTCGAAGCCGCTCATCATGATGAGCTGCTTGTACTGCTGCGGGGCCTGCGGCAGGGCGTAGAACTTGCCGGGATGGATGCGGCTCGGCACGAGGAAGTCGCGCGCGCCCTCGGGGCTCGATGCGGTGAGGATCGGCGTCTGGAACTCGAAGAAGCCCTGCCCCTTCATGCGGCGGCGGATGGAATCCACCACCTCGCCGCGCGTCATGATGTTCTTGTGCAGCTTCTCACGCCGCAGGTCGAGGAAGCGGTACTTCAACCGCGTCTCTTCCGGATAGTCCTGCTCGCCGAAGACCTGCAGAGGCAGTTCGTCCGCCTTGCCGAGCACCTCGAGTTCGGTGATGAAGACCTCGACGTCGCCGGTGCCGATTTTCGGGTTCTTCAGCCCTTCGTCGCGAGCCTTGACGCGACCGTCGATGCGGATGACCCATTCGGCGCGGCAGGCTTCCAGCGCCTTGAAGGCGGGAGAATCCGGATCGGCCAGGCACTGGGTGATGCCATAATGGTCGCGCAGGTCGACGAAGAGAATGCCGCCGTGATCGCGGATGCGGTGGCACCAGCCGGACAGGCGGACGGTCTCGCCCACATGGGCCGAACGCAGCTCGCCGCAGGTTTTCGAGCGATAGCGGTGCATGTTAGCCTCGGAGGTCTCGCAGACGGCGCGGAGGGCGCGGCCCAAAAATTCGAACGTGCGTCCCTTTAGCGGATGGATGCGCTCGCTTCAAACGGAAGCCGCGCAAATGCAAGCGTCGGAGGGAACGGCGGAAATCCGCCGCACCCAGGGCCGCCACCGCCGCGTCAGCGGGCGATGATCTCGATACGGCGGTTGCGCGCCTTGTTGGCCGGCGAATCGTTCGCCACCAGCGGTCGGCTCGCGCCGTGCCCCTCGGAGAGCAGGCGGCTCGCCTCGACACCCTGGCGGACCAGAAGAGCGACCACGGCCTGGGCCCGGCGGTGGCTGAGATCGACGTTCTGGGCGGCATTGCCGTCGGAATCGGTATGACCCTCCACCGAGAAGCGCACGGTCGGACATTGCGCCATCAGAGCCGCGATCCGCCGCAGACGGGCCTGGCTCTCGGGGCGCATCACGTCGCGGCCGAACTGGAACACGATGCCGCCGGCCGCCATCTCCTGGGTGATCTGTCCGGTACAGGCAGCCGTGGACGGCGCGGCCGCCGGGGCCGCGGCCACCGGCACTGCAGCCGCCGGTGCGGCGATGGCTGGAGCGGCGATCGTATGGGCCACGGTGAAGCCGAACGGCGCCGACCCCTCGATGGCGGCACGCGCGGCCAAGGCGGCCGTCGGCGACGCGACCTCCCCCGACACGATCAGGCGCGAATCCTGCAACGTCGCCCGACCGCGCTCGAGCAGGACCAGTTGGCCCATGGCGGCGACGGCCGCCTCGACAAAGCCCTGCGGCGCCCCGCCTGCCAGTTCCTGCGCCTCGGTCACAGCCAGCGGCGCGAAAAGGGCCTCGGCGGCGGCGCGGATCTCGGTCCGTGCCGCCGCGGTCGGCACATAGCCCTGCAGGCGCACACCCTCGGGCCGCTTCTCGGCGAACCAGCCATAGGGCGAGATGACGGGGGCGGTGATGGTGGCGCCGGCCAGCGTCAGACCGGCTGGCAGCGACGCCGCACGCAAGGCGAGTTGGACCGCGACGAAACCCGCCCTGTCGGCGGCCTGCCCCTCCACCGTCAACGCCCGATCGGCGATGGACGCGGTCCCCGTCGACAGGCGCGTGATCTGCGTCAGGGCGAAACGCGCCGCTGCCAGTTGGTCGAACCCGTCGGGCGCGCCCGTCGCGACGACCAGACGGTCGGTGACGGGCCCCAGACCGAGGGAGCCCGCGAAGGCGACGAGGGCCGCCTTCCCCTCCGCTGAGGCGATGGCGCCAGACAGCACCAGCCCCTCCCCGCTGCGGGCCACGGACAAAAGGAAGGGGCGCACCAGCGGCGGCGACAGCGCCTGCCGCTGCAGGCTGAAACCCTCCGGAAGGGCGGCGAGCGCGGCGCTGACGGCCGCCTGCCCCGCGAGCCCGTCGGGCCGCCCCTCGACATGGATGGCTGTGCCCGACAGCAGGACCGCGCCAGGCTTCATGCGGGCGGCGAGCCCGGCCGCGAAAGCGGCGGCCGGCGCGAAACCCGCCGGAGCCCCCTCCGCCACTGCCGTCATGTCGATGACGGACGTGTCGGCGGCCGCGGCCCGGATGGCGGCGAGCACGGCCTCGCGCACCGCTTCGCTCGGCACGGAACCGCCGAGGGCGACGAGATCACCCTCTCGCACCAGGGAGAGCTGATAGGGTTCGGCGACGGTCTGGGCGCGAGTGGCACCAGATCCGGCGAAAAGGAACAGTGCGGCCAGGAATGCCAGGCCGAAGACGGGGCGGCGGGCCCGACTCATGATGTCATCCCCGCGGATCGTCGCCATCCCCATCTCCCCTTGCCGTCCAGGCCTTGCTGCCGGTGCCAACACCTGCGAATCCCGGATGCAGACTAGCGTCTCGCTGGCCGCCGGGCCATGCACCGCGCGAGGGAGACGGACAGGCGGACCCACCCAGTCCGCTTGAAGACTTACCCACAAATATCTGGCGTATATGGCATATCGGCTCGCATACGGCGACGCACGAAACTGTCCATGACGCGCTGGAACGACGCTGGCCTGCCCGGAGCGGCGCGGGGTTCAGGACCACCACCAATGCCATGACGACATCGCCGCACTGGCCGCGGCTCCCGGTGGTAGGCTGGTTCATGGCGACCACCCGGCGCAAAAAAGAACCCCGGCGGTTTCCCGCCGGGGTCTTTTGGACTGGAACCGGTCTGAGACCGGACCCGATCAGAAGTTGCGCTGGACGCGGAACATGCCCGACCAGGCGTTGGCATTGCCGATGGTCGTGCCGTTGGCGACGCCACCGTTGAGGTTGTTGCGGGTCGTGAGGTTCGAGTAGACGACCTCGACACCGAGGTCGAGGTTACGAACCGGCGACCAGATGGTGTTCACGCCAACCTGCCAGAACCGGAAGTCGTTCAGGTTGTTGGCGAGAGCGGCGGCGGTGCCCGGGGCGTCGACGTTGACGTACTTACCCCAGATGGCGGAGCGGAGAGCCGGGGTCCAGAAGTGGCGGAAACCACCGTGGATGGACCAGGCCTTCGACTTCACGAGACCGGTGCCGGCAGCGTTCGACACGCCATCAGCGTAGGTGGAGGTCAGGAGACCAACGCCAACCGTCTGACGGGTCTGAACCAGACCGTCCGAGTTATCGTTCGTGAAGGCATAGGCGAGAGCGCCGTCCGTGTAGGCCGCCTGCAACCAGAGCACGTCGCCGCGGGCGAGCATGTCGAGGTTCAGACGGACGCCACCGCCGACGGCCCAGCCGGTCGAGGAGCGGCCGATGCCACCGAGGGTCGAGCGAACCTCGTGGAAGGCAGCCATGACCTGAGCGGAGCCCCAGCCCTGATCGACGCGGAGGTTACCGACAACGTCCGGGATGCCCTGGCCGTTGTAGATGACGCCGTTGGCGGCGACCGGAGCGGTGAACACGCCGCCGGGAGCGGTCGTCAGCGCGCCGATGCGGCGGAACTGCGGATCCTCGATCGAAACCGTGGCCGAGAAGCCCGAGCCGAACGACGCCGTGTAGGCGATGAGGTTCGACGAGTTGCGCGACGGGTCCATGGCGGCGCCCGACGAAGCAACGAACTGGAGGTCGCCCTGGTAGAAGTTGAAGAACGACGCCGAGTTACCGAACGTGAAGCCAGCGAACTGGATGAACGCGCGGGACATGTAGGCGGCCGAGGCCTGACCCGTGACGCCGGCGCCGGTGGCGACAACGAAGGGCAGGACGTTGTTGGCCGGGCCGCGCTGGACGAAGAATTCGCCGTAAGCGCGGAGGAGGCCGTACTCGGTGTTCGAGCGGGCGTCGAAGTTCAGCAGCAGGCGGGTACGCGTCGTGTAGGCGTTGTTCGCCGGCGAGAACGTCTGCGTCAGGTAGGCATCCATGCGGACGTAGCCGCCGATGCGAAGGCAGGTGTCGGTGCCCGGGATGAAGAAGAAGCCCGCGCCGTAGGTGTCGCAGATGCGCACGTACTCGGCGGGAGCTGCCTTGCCCGGGAGATCCGCTGCCTGAGCGCCGGTGAGGGCAACGAAGCCCGCCGC
>CALRLZ020000043.1:0-29235 GCA_943368975.1 Archangium gephyra | reverse complement strand
CTGCCGTGCTGGTGCGCGGCGAGGCCCCGCCCGTCGTCCCCGGGCGGATCGACGATTTCCGCTGGCCGCGCGGGGCGGCCGCGCCGCAGCCCGGCCCCGCCGCGGAGGGCGCGGCGACAGGTCCCGCAGCCACAGCCGGGACCCCGCCTGCCCCCGGCCCATAGTCATAATATTGCGCAGGGATCGGCGATTTTATCCATTTCGACCGGACTTTTGCGGCCCCCGGCAATAAACATGATCCCAACCCGGGCGGCCGGACGTATTGCCGCTTGTGCCGCTGTTTGAAATCTGTCAAATAACGGCCTGAGAAAGGTCAGCATCGCTGCCCTATCCAACAGGACCCCGGAACAGGGGCATCGGGGAGGACGTGAGGCCCCGAGTTTGCATGCCGGACCGGTTGCGGATTTCATCCGTCGCCCGTGCCGGTTTCCCGTGTCACGATCAGCGACCCATGTCGCAGAACGAGGTGGATGATGAGCACGCAGCGGATTGGTGCGATGGCGGGTCTGGGGATCGAGGCGCGGACGAATCGCGCCACGAAAGCCAATGTGCCTGCCCGCGTCAAAAACCGCACGCGCGCCGTGATCGACCCTGGCCTGCCGGACGCGCAGGGCCTCTATGACCCGCGCAACGAGAAGGATTCCTGCGGCGTTGGCTTCATCGCCGACATGAAGGGCCGCAAGTCCCACAAGATCGTCCAGGACGGCATCCAGATCCTGCTGAACCTCGAGCACCGCGGCGCGGTCGGCGCCGACCCGCGCGCCGGCGACGGCGCCGGCATGCTGGTGCAACTGCCCGACGCCTTCTTCCGCAAGGAGGCCACCCGGCTCGGCTTCGACCTGCCCGAGCCCGGCCGCTATGCCGTCGGCTTCATCTTCTTCCCGCGCGACCCCGAGGGCCAGACCATCGTCCGCGAGGCGATCGAGAAGGTCATCGCCGACGAGGGCCAGGTGTTGCTCGGCTGGCGCGACGTGCCGACCGACAACGCCTCGCTCGGCGAGAGCGTCAAGCCGACCGAGCCGCTGCACAAGCAGATCTTCGTCGCGCGCGGTGCCGACATCGAGTCCGAGGATGATTTCGAGCGCCGCCTCTTCGTCCTGCGCAAGGTCATTTCCAACCTGGTCTATGACCTGAACGACCCGCGCACCCGGGGCTATTACCCGGTCTCGCTGTCGTGCCGGACCATCGTCTACAAGGGCATGTTCCTCGCCGACCAGCTCGGCTCCTATTTCCCCGACCTGCACGACCCGTCTTTCGAGAGCGCCATCGCCCTCGTCCACCAGCGCTTCTCGACCAACACCTTCCCCGCCTGGTCGCTCGCCCATCCCTACCGGATGGTGGCCCATAACGGCGAGATCAACACCCTGCGCGGCAACGTCAACTGGATGGCGGCGCGTCAGGCGAGCGTCGATTCCGAACTCTTCGGCAATGACATCTCCAAGCTCTGGCCGGTCTCCTACGAGGGCCAGTCGGACACCGCCTGTTTCGACAACGCCCTCGAATTCCTCGTCCAGGGCGGCTATTCGCTCGCCCATGCGGTGATGATGCTGGTGCCCGAGGCCTGGGCCGGCAACAAGAGCATGGATGAGCAGCGCCGCGCCTTCTACGAGTACCACGCCGCCATCATGGAGCCCTGGGACGGCCCGGCCTCCATCGCCTTCACCGACGGCCGCCAGATCGGCGCGACGCTGGACCGCAACGGTCTGCGCCCGGCGCGCTGGTTCGTCACCAAGGACGACCGCATCATCATGGCCTCCGAAATGGGCGTGCTGCCCGTTCCGGAGAGCGAGATCGTCCGCAAGTGGCGTCTCCAGCCCGGCAAGATGCTGCTCGTCGACCTCGCCGAGGGCCGCATCATCTCCGACGAGGAGATCAAGGCCCAGCTCGCCGCCTCCAACCCCTACAAGGAGTGGCTGGAGCGCTCGCAGCTGATCCTCGAGGACCTGCCGCCGGTCGAGCCGCGCGCCTCGCGCACCGACGTGCCGCTGCTCGATAAGCAGCAGGCCTTCGGCTACACCCAGGAGGACGTGAAGATCCTGCTGGCGCCCATGGCCACCACCGGCCAGGAGGCCGTCGGCTCGATGGGCACCGACACGCCGATCTCGGCGCTGTCGTCCAAGTCCAAGCTGCTCTACACCTATTTCAAGCAGAACTTCGCCCAGGTGACGAACCCGCCGATCGATCCGATCCGCGAGGAACTCGTCATGAGCCTCGTCTCCTTCATCGGGCCGCGGCCGAACCTGTTCGACCTCGACGGCACCTCGCGCCGCAAGCGCCTCGAGGTCCGCCAGCCGATCCTCACCAACGAGGACCTGGAAAAGATCCGCTGCATCGGCCACCGCGAGGATTCCTTCGACACGAAGACCCTCGACATCACCTATCCCGCCACCAAGGGTGCCGCCGGCATGGCGGAGGCGCTGCAGCTCCTCTGCGACCGCGCCGAGGCCGCCGTCCACGGCCGCTACAACATCATCATCCTGTCCGACCGCATGGTCGGCCCGGACCGCATCCCGATCCCGGCCCTGCTCGCCACCGCGGCGGTCCACCACCACCTCATCCGCAAGGGCCTGCGCACCGCCGCCGGCCTCGTCGTCGAGACCGGCGAGGCGCGCGAGGTGCATCACTTCTGCTGCCTCGCCGGCTACGGCGCCGAGGCGATCAACCCCTATCTCGCCTTCGAGACCATGGAGGAGCTGCACGCCAAGGGCGAGCTGCCCCCCGAGGTCGACGCTGACGAGGTGGTCAAGCGCTTCATCAAGTCCATCGGCAAGGGCATCATGAAGGTGATGTCCAAGATGGGCATCTCCACCTACCAGTCCTATTGCGGCGCCCAGATCTTCGACGCCGTCGGCCTCGCCGACGCGTTCGTGGCGCAATATTTCACCGGCACCGCCACCCGCATCGGCGGCGTCGGCCTGCCCGAGATCTCCGAGGAGACGGTGAGCCGCCACACCGCCGCCTTCTCCGACGATCCGACGCTGAAGACCGCGCTCGAGGTCGGCGGCGAATATGCCTACCGCATCCGCGGCGAGGACCACGTCTGGTCGCCCGAGACGATCGCGGCGCTCCAGCATGCGGTGCGCGGCAACAGCCAGGACCGCTACCGCGAATTCGCCCGCCTCATCAACGAGCAGACCTCGCGGCTGCAGACCATCCGCGGCCTGTTCCGCATCCGCACGGCCGAGGAGGTCGGGCGCAAGCCCGTGCCGCTCGACGAGGTCGAGACCGCCGCCGCCATCGTCAAGCGCTTCGCCACCGGCGCCATGTCCTATGGCTCGATCTCGCGCGAGGCCCATACGACTCTGGCGCTGGCCATGAACGCCATCGGCGCCAAGTCCAACACCGGCGAGGGCGGCGAGGAATCCGAGCGCTTCCAGCCCCTGCCCGACGGGCGCTCCATGCGCTCGGCCATCAAGCAGGTCGCCTCCGGCCGCTTCGGCGTCACGACGGAATATCTCGTCAATTCCGACATGATGCAGATCAAGATGGCCCAGGGCGCCAAGCCCGGAGAGGGCGGCCAGCTGCCCGGCCACAAGGTCGATGCGGTCATCGCCAAGGTGCGCCACTCGACGCCCGGCGTCGGCCTGATCTCGCCGCCGCCGCACCATGACATCTATTCGATCGAGGATCTGGCGCAGCTCATCTACGACCTGAAGAACGTCAACCCCCGCGCCGACGTCTCGGTGAAGCTCGTCTCCGAGGTCGGCGTCGGCACGGTCGCCGCCGGCGTCGCCAAGGCGCGCGCCGACCACGTGACCATCTCCGGCTTCGAGGGCGGCACCGGCGCCTCGCCGCTGACCTCGATCAAGCATACGGGTTCGCCGTGGGAGATCGGCCTTGCCGAGACCCACCAGACCCTGGTGCTGAACCGCCTGCGCTCGCGCATCGCGGTACAGGTCGACGGCGGCCTGAGGACCGGCCGCGACGTCGTCATCGGCGCCCTGCTCGGCGCCGACGAGTTCGGCTTCGCCACCGCGCCGCTGATCGCCACCGGCTGCATCATGATGCGCAAGTGCCACCTCAACACCTGCCCGGTCGGCGTCGCCACCCAGGACCCGGTGCTGCGCAAGCGCTTCAAGGGCCAGCCCGAACACGTCATCAACTACTTCTTCTTCGTCGCCGAGGAAGTGCGCGAGCTGATGGCCGAGATGGGCTTCCGCACCATCGACGAGATGGTAGGCCAGATGCAGATGCTCGACCGCCGCGAGGCCGTCGACCACTGGAAGGCCAGGGGGCTCGACTTCTCGCGCCTCTTCCACAAGCCGGACGTGCCGGCCGAGGTCGGCGTCTTCCATTCCGAGACGCAGAACCACCACCTGGAGGCCGTGCTCGACCGCAAGCTGATCGCTTCGGCCATGCCGGCCCTCACCGAGGGCAAGCCCGTCGTCATCGAGACCGCCATCGGCAGCGTCAACCGCTCGGTCGGCGCCATGCTGTCGGGCGAGGTCGCGGCACGCTTCGGCCATGCCGGCCTCGCCGACGACTCCATCCACGTCAAGCTGACGGGAACCGCCGGCCAGAGCTTCGGCGCCTGGGTCACCCGCGGCGTCACGCTGGAGCTCGAGGGCGAGGCCAACGACTATGTCGGCAAGGGCCTCTCCGGCGGCAAGATCATCGTCTATCCCTCGGCCGAGGCCACCAGCCTCGATGTCGACAACTCGATCATCGTCGGCAACACCGTGCTCTACGGCGCCATCGAGGGCGAGTGCTACTTCCGCGGCATTGCCGGCGAGCGCTTCGCGGTGCGCAATTCCGGCGCCATCGCGGTGGTCGAGGGCACGGGCGACCACGGCTGCGAATATATGACCGGCGGCGTCGTCGTCGTGCTCGGCCAGACCGGCCGCAACTTCGCGGCCGGCATGTCCGGCGGCATCGCCTATGTGCTGGACGAGGAGGGCGATTTCGCCCGCCGCTGCAACATGGCCATGGTCGAGCTGGAGCCGGTGCCGGAGGAGGACGACCTCCTGTCGCGCGTCTACCACCAGACCGGCGGGCTCGACAGCCACGGCCGCGTCGACGTCATGAGCGACATGAGCCGCTTCGACGCCGAGCGCCTGCACCAGCTCATCGCCAACCACGCCCGCTACACCGGCTCCCGGCGCGCCCGGGACATCCTCGACCGCTGGTCGGAGATGCTGCCCAAATTCAGGAAGGTGATGCCGGTCGAATACCGCCGCGCGCTTCAGGAAATGGAACAGGCCCAGCGTCCGCTCGCGCTGGCAGGAGAATAAGACCATGGGGAAGGTAACCGGCTTTCTGGAGATCGACCGTCAGGACCGGCGCTATGCGCCGGCCGGCGACCGCATCCGCCACTACCGTGAATTCGTCATCCCGCTGAGCGAGGAAGGCACCCGCAACCAGGCGGCGCGCTGCATGAGCTGCGGCATCCCGTTCTGTCACAACGGCTGCCCGGTCAACAACCAGATCCCCGACTGGAACGACCTCGTCTACAATGGCGGCTGGCGCGAGGCCGCCATCAACCTGCACTCGACCAACAACTTCCCCGAATTCACCGGCCGCATCTGCCCCGCCCCCTGCGAGGCCGCCTGCACGCTGAACATCGAGGACACGCCGGTCACCATCAAGACGATCGAGTGCGCCATCATCGACCGCGCCTGGAACGAGGGCTGGGTGACGCCCGAACCGGCCAAGGTCAGGACCGGCCGCAAGGTGGCGGTGGTCGGCTCGGGTCCCGCCGGCCTCGCCGCCGCCCAGCAGCTCGCCCGCGCCGGCCATGACGTCCATGTCTACGAGAAGTTCGCCAAGGCCGGCGGGCTGCTGCGCTACGGCATTCCCGACTTCAAGATGGAGAAGCGGCTCATCGACCGCCGCATCCACCAGATGGAGGCCGAGGGCGTCACCTTCCACTACAACGAGCATGTCGGCGTCACCCGTCCGGTGGACGAGCTCACCGCCAGCTATGACGCGGTGCTGCTCACCGGCGGCTCGGAAAAGCCGCGCGACCTGCCGATCCCCGGCCGCGACCTCGAGGGCGTCCATTTCGCCATGGATTTCCTGCCGCAGCAGAACCGCCGCGTCTCCGGCGAGCCCATCGGCACCAACGAGCCGATCCTCGCCTCCGGCAAGCATGTCGTCGTCATCGGCGGCGGCGATACCGGCTCGGACTGCATCGGCACCTCGGTGCGCCAGGGCGCCCTGTCGGTGACCCAGCTCGAGATCATGCCGAAGCCGCCGGAGAAGGAGAACAAGGCCCTCGTCTGGCCGCTCTGGCCGCTGAAGATGCGCACCTCCTCCAGCCACGAGGAAGGCGCCGAGCGCGACTTCGCGGTCATGAGCTCGGAATTCACCGGCCAGAACGGCCGGGTGAAGAGCCTGAAATGTGTCCGTGTCGACGAGAAGATGCAGCCGATCGCCGGCAGCGAGTTCGAGCTCAAGGCCGATCTCGTCCTGCTCGCCATGGGCTTCGTCAACCCGGTCCATGAGGGCATGGTGGCGAGCCTCGGCGTCTCGCTCGACGCCCGCAAGAACGTTGCGGCCAACACCAACGACTACCGGACCTCGGTGGAGAAGGTCTATGCCGCCGGCGACATGCGCCGCGGCCAGAGCCTGGTCGTCTGGGCGATCCGCGAGGGTCGCCAGGCCGCGCACTCCATCGACAAGGACCTCATGGGCACGACCACCCTGCCGCGCTGAGCGGCGGGCAGCGCCGCCGCGGCGCACTGGACCATGGGTGACAGCAGAGCCGTCTTGCGCCATGCTGTCGCCCATGAACTTGACCGTTCGATCGCCCCGGGACGTGAGCCTCGATCCGGCCCAGCTGGTCGGGTCGTTCCGTCGTTTCGGCCTCTATGGCCCGGTTTACGAGATCATCGCGGTGGCGTCGGTCAGCCCGGTCGAAGGGCTTCTGATGCAAGTGCGGGTGCTGGAATCGGGTGAGCGGCTCGACTATCCGCTTTCCGACATTCTCGACGATCCGCTGGAGCGGTAAGGCGTGTTCGCCATCAGCTTCGATCTGGTCGTCGGCGAACTGCGTGCCCACTATCCCCGGCGGGTGCCGCAGGCCTACGAGGAGATCCAGCACGCCCTCGGCACCCTCGGTTTCGAATGGGTGCAGGGCTCCGTCTATGTCAACCGCACCGGCGATCTCGCCGACCTGACCCGCGCCGTCGACGCCTTGCGCGCACTGCCGTGGTTCGGCACCTGTTGCAGGGACATCCGGGCCTTCAAGGTCGAGAGTTGGTCCGACTTCACTCCCCTCTTCAAGAGCTGATCCCATGTTCTTTGCAAGCGACAACGGCCTCGGCGCCTCCGACAAGGTCATGCAGGCGATCGCCGCGGCCAATGGGGGGGCGCGGCTCGGCTACGGCAATGACGAGGCGACCAAGGCCGTCGTCGGCAAGCTCTGCGACCTCTTCGAGCGCGAGGTCGGCGTCTACATGGTCGCCACCGGCACGGCGGCCAACGGCCTCGCCCTCTCCACCCTGACACCGCCCTGGGGCATCGTGCTCTGTCACGACGAGAGCCATGTCATCGAGGACGAATGCTGCGGGCCGGAATTCTTCACCGGCGGCGCCAAGCTGGTCGGCATTCCTGGCCGCGGCGCCAAGATCACCGCGCCGGCACTGGAGGCGGCGATCGCCGGCCTTGGCCGCCGCGTGCCGCACAATGCGCCGATCCATGCCCTCTCCATCACCCAGTCGACCGAGCTCGGCCAGGTCTATTCCGTCGCCGAGGTGACGGCGCTGTCCGCCATTGCCCGCACCCACGGCCTCGGCGTCCACATGGACGGCGCCCGCTTCGCCAATGCCGTGGCGGCGCTCGGCTGTTCGCCGGCCGAGATCACCTGGAAGGCCGGCGTCGACGTGCTCTCCTTCGGCACCACCAAGGGCGGCGGCCTCGCCTGCGAAGCGCTGATCTATTTCGACCCCGCGAAGGGCGCCGAGATGGTCCGCCGCCGCATGCGCGCCGGCCATCTCCTGTCCAAGCACCGCTTCCTCGCCGCGCAGATGGAGGCCTTCCTCGACGGCGGCCACTGGCTCGACCTCGCCCGCGACGCCAATGCCGCTGCCGCCCGCCTCGCCGCCGGCCTGGCCGCCATTCCCGGCGTGCGCCTGCCGCTCCAGCCCCAGGCCAACGGCCTGTTCCCTATCTTCCGGCAGGAGATCGTCGACGCCCTGAAGGCCGAAGGCGCCGCCTTCTATCCCTGGCCGGACAAGGGCCTCCCCGAGGCCGAGCGCGCCCGCCCCGGCGAGGTCATGATGCGCCTCGTCACGAGTTTCGCCACCCGCGACGAGGATATCGACCACTTCCTCGCAGTGGCGGCCCGGGCTGCGGCACCGCTCGCCGTCAACCAACGGAGCTCAACCAAGGCGGCTCTCGACAATTTGGAAGCCGAGCTCAAGGTGGCCGGCGGATGGGTGCGAATGTCGATCGATGACGCGTTGCACGCAGGGAGCGGTACCTATCGGTGCATTGCATGTCACGGCCCGATGAGGGCCCATAAGAAGGGCACCACCGGCCAGAGGGCTCATTTCGAACACCTTAGTCACCATCCGGGGTGTTCGCGGAGCAACGGCTTCAACGGGGTGGCCAGCCGGCATCCAGATGCTCTGGCCTGAGGCCACGGCGGAGTGAATACGACCAACCAGAACCGACACGCGCCCGCCCTGAAATCGCCGTTCTCCTTGCCGAAAGCTTGACCGGGTTCCGGGGGGAAGAAGGACACGATCGCGTGCGCCACATCATGTTCATGGCAGCGGCCGCCGCCGCCCTCTCCGCTGGTCTCGGCCAGGCCCAGGCCGGGCCGCTCGCCTCAGGGCCCCTCGCCGCGCCCGTCCCCACCGCTGCCCTGTCCGTCCAGTACTGGGGCGGCGGCTGGGGCCCGCCGCGCATCTATGACTATGACGACGAGCCGCCGGTCTATCGCCGCCGCTATGTCGTTCCGGATGACGAGGACATCCTGCCGGCCTCCGAGGCCATCGCCATCGCCCGCTCCATGGGCTACCGCGCCATCAGCCGGCCCCGCCTCGCCGGCCGCGTCTGGGTCGTCGAGACCGTCGGCGGCGCCGGCCAGCGCGCCCGTGTGACCATCCACGCCTATAGCGGCGCACCCATCAACATCCGCGAGCTGGAACCCGGCGGCCCCCGCTTCCCCACCCCGCCGGTCTGGTCCGACGAGCGGCCGGGTTTCGGCAATGCGCCGCGCCCGCCGGTCCAGCGCGAGGGCAGGCTCGATCCCGACGGCGTCGTCCGTCCCGAGCGCCCGGCCCGCCCGGCGCCGAACATCACCGCGCGCGTCGTGCCGGTGCCGACGCCGCGACCGAACATCGACGGTGATCTGGTGCCGCAGCCGCCCATGGTCCCGCCCGTTCCGCCCCTGGCGCAGCCCCCCGCCGCGGAGACGCCGGCCGCGCCGCCGCCGGCCGCGAGCCTGCCGCCACGCCAGGTCGACCCGCCCGCTGTCACCCCCGTTCCGCCGCCGGCGCTCAGCGTCGAGCCGACGCAGCCCTTCCCGCCGCCGGCCGGCACCGCGCCCCAGGCCGAGCAGCCCGAGACACCGCCGCCCAGCGCCGCGCTGCCGCCGGCCCCGACGGTCGCACCCGCCCCGCCCGCCGCGATGATCCCGGAAGCGCCGGTCCGGCAGATTCCCGCCCCGGCGGCGGCCCTGCCGCCGACGCCGGCCCCGGTCGTGCCGGTGCCGGTCATCCCCGCGTCTCCTGCCGCCGATCCCGTCGTGCCGCCGGCGCCGGCAGCCGCAGCGCCCGCGGCCGAACCGGCGCCCGCAACAGAGACCGCCCGGAAGCCGGGGGAGAGCGAAGGCGTGCTGATCGACGGCCGCTTCCTCGGACCGAACGGCGAGAGCCTGCCGCCCGCCGGTGGGCCGCCGGCAACCTCCGGCATCCGCCAGGTGGCGCCGCCCGCCTCGAACTGACGGGGCGGCCGCCCTTCGTCGCCACCCGTCATCCACGACGACGAAACGCCCCGGTGATGCCTCACCGGGGCGTTCGTGCATCTCAGGAGGGGCCGTTGGAGGACGGCCCTGCCGTCAGGTCGATGCGGGTCAGGCGGCCTGGCGGTCCGTCGTGCCCTCGATGGTGCGGGGGCCGGAGCCGGAGCCGATGGCGATCTGGCGGGGCTTCTTGGCCTCCGGAATCTCGCGGACCAGATCGACATGAAGCAGACCGTGATCGAGGACCGCACCCTTCACCGACACATGGTCGGCGAGCTGGAAGCGGCGCTCGAAGGCGCGGGCGGCGATGCCCTGGTGGAGATAGTCCGGCTTGCCATCGGCTTCCGCGGCGGCCTTCTCGCCACGGATGGTGAGAGCCTGTTCGCGGACCTCGATCGAGAGGTCCTTGTCGGTGAAGCCGGCGACCGCGACGGTGATGCGATAGGCGTTCTCGCCCGTGCGCTCGATATTGTAGGGCGGATAGGTCGGCGAGGGCGCCTCAAGGCCGGAGGCCTGGTCGAGCATCGAAAAGAGCCGGTCGAAACCGACGGTCGAGCGATAGAGCGGAGCAAGATCGAAGCTGCGCATGGATGTCCTCCTTCAAGCGACACCAGAGTGGGGGCCCGCCTGTTGCGGCCGGGCCTTGCGATGGGTGCAGCCCGCAAGGGGCCTGCACGAAACCTGATTTGGGAACGCCCTGCGGGCAGCGCAAGAGGGGGATCGGCGGCCCCCGGCGGATGAAGAGCGGGTGAATGGCGGCTTCCGGGACGGTTCAGCCGCAGGGGCGCAGTCTCGCTCCCAAGATGGCGGCAGGCCTCGCCCTGCAGCCAGATGTGCAAGCCCCCGACCGGGACCGGATCGAACCGCCATGCCCGACATCGCCACCTGCCCCGCCCGCATCACCGGTCACGCGCCGCGTGCCACGTCGCTGTCGCGCCTCGCCCTCGGTGCCGTCGCCGGCTCGGCCGGCATGGCGCTGGTCGTCGCCGTCATCGCCTGCGCCAGCGGCCTCGCCCGGGCCGACCAGCCGGTGGCACGCCGCCTGGCGGCCGACACTCAGCTCAGCGCCGGCGAGGTGGCGGGCCGCCTCTCGGCGCGTGGCTATGCCGTCACCGACCCGGTCGTGCGGCGCGGCAGCACCTATCTGACCCACGGCAGCGACAAGCACGGCCAGCGGTTCCGGCTGGTCATGGATGCGCGCAACGGCGAGATCATCGGGCTGCGGGTGATCGGCGATGTCCTGCCGACGCGCCGGAGCCGCCCCTGACACCCTGCGGCGCCACGGATCCGGCAGGTCTTCGCTGACCTTGCGGAACCGGCGGTGCTGGAGGACAGTGTGACCAACGACAAGGAGGAATTGGCCATGCGGACGATCCTGATGACGACGGCCTTCGCGGCCCTGCTTCCGGGCATGGCCGCCGCCATGCCCCTGGCGCCGGCCATGCCGCAGACCTCGGCCGTGATCCAGGTCCAGGGGCTTCCCGGCTATTACCGCTGGGACCCCTGCATGCCGGGCGCCCCGCCGGTGCGCACCACCATCACCGATGCGGTGTCCGGCCAGGCGGTCGAGACCCATGTGCCGGCCTCGCGTTTCTGTCGGGCGATGGGCCGCGACGTCTACCGGCCGCCGCCGCGCCGCTTCGACGACGATCGCGAGGTCTACCGGCCGGCGCCGCGCCGGTTCGAGGACGACCGCTCGGTCTATCGCACAGGCCCGCGCTACTATGACGAGCGCCCTGTCTATCGGGAGCGTCCGCGCTTTTACGACGACGATCGCCCGGTCTATCGCGAGCGTCGCCCGCCGCCGCCCGGCTGGGAGCGCGATCCCTATACCGGCCGCGACATGCGCATCCTGCGCTGACGCCATCGTTCAGGCGATGTTAGCGCGACGGGGGCATGATGATGTCCCCGCCGCCTGATCGCGCGGGTCCGCCTGCCCGATGGACCGCATGTCATGGATCTCGTAGCCCTGCCCGACAGGCCGATTCCCGCCGGCGTGCGGGCCGGCACCATCACCACCGCCGACCGCATTCCCATCCGCTATGCGCGCTGGGACGCGACCGGTGCGCCGCGCCGCGGCACGGTGGTGATCGCCCAGGGCCGGGCCGAGTTCATCGAGAAATATTTCGAGGTGGTGGAGGAGCTGCGCGCCCGCGGCTTCGGCGTGCTCGCCTTCGACTGGCGCGGCCAGGGCGGCTCGGGGCGCCTCCTTGCCGACGGCCGCAAGGGCCATGTCCGGCGCTTTTCCGACTATCAGACCGACCTTGAGACCGTCATGACCATCGTCGGCCTGCCCGATTGCCGGCCGCCCTTCTATGCCCTCGGCCACAGCATGGGCGGTGCCATCCTCATCGAGGCGGCCCATGCCGGCCGCACCTGGTTCGACCGCATGGTGCTGGCCGCGCCCATGGTGGCTCTCGCCCAGGTGACCCGCCCGGCGGTGATCCGCCCGCTTCTGGCGGCGATGAGCCTCGCGGGCTTCGGCGGCGCCGTGATCCCCGGCGGATCGCCGCGGCCGGTGGCCCTGAAGCCCTTCGACGGCAATCCCGTCACCTCCGACCCGGTCCGCTATGCCCGGACCGCCGCCTATGCCGAGGCCGATGCCCGGCTCGGGCTCGGCGCTCCCACCATCGGCTGGGTGCGCCAGGCGCTCGCCGTCACCCGGCGCTTCGCCCATCCGCTCTACACGCGCGGCCTGCGCCAGCCCATGCTGCTGGTCGGCGCCGCCCGCGACCCCCTGATCGATACGCCGCGGATCGAGGATTTCGCCCGCCGCCTGAAGACCGGCGGCGCCGTCGTCGTGCCCGGCGCCCTGCACGAGCTGATGCAGGAGCGCGACGAGATCCGCAGCCAGTTCTGGGCCGCCTTCGACGCCTTCGTCCCCGGCGAGATGCCGTTCCTCTGAGGGATCAGGCGTTGAGGATCGCCAGCGCCTCGGCATGGACCCGGCGGTCCCCGGCGGCGACGATGCGCCCGCCAGCGCTCGCCGGCCCGCCATCCCAGCTGGTCACGATTCCGCCGGCGCCCTCGATGATCGGGATCAGCGCGACGATGTCGTAGGGCTTGAGGCCGGCCTCGACCACGAGATCCACATGGCCGGCGGCGAGCATGCAATAGGCGTAGCAGTCGGCGCCGTAGCGATAGGTGCGGCAGCGCGCCTCGACGGCATCGAAGCGGCCGCGAGTCTCCGCATCGAAGAGCCGCGGCGAAGTCGTCATGATGGTCGCCGCCGCGAGCCCGTCGCAGGGCCTCACCATCAGGTGGCGGCTGCCGGCCGGCCCCTCGTAGCGGGCGCCGGCGCCGTCGCCCCAGAAGCGCTCGCCGATGAAGGGCTGGTGCATCATGCCGAAGACCGGATGGCCGTGGCGCGCCAGGCCAATCAGCGTGCCCCAGACGGGAATGCCGGCGATGAAGGCCTTGGTGCCGTCGATCGGATCGAGGATCCAGACGTGCTCGGCATCGGCATTCTCCGCGCCATATTCCTCGCCGACGATGCCATGGGCGGGAAAGGTGCGCTTGATGAGCTGGCGCATCGCCGCCTCGCCCGCCCGGTCGCCTTCGGTGACGGGATCGAACTGGCCGAGACCGGCCTTGTTCTCCACGCCGATGGCCGAGCGAAAGAAGGGCAGGATCGCCTCGCCCGACAGGCGGGCGAGATCGCGGACGAAGCTCTCGAAATCCACAGCGCTCACGGGGTCGTCTCCTCGCCTTGCCGGCGTGAGACCTATAGGCACGGGGCTGGCGGGCGGCAACAGGCGCCCGCGTCCATGCGCGGGCTGTGTCCCAGGCGTGCCGGCGTCCGTCTTGCGGCCGGGCGCGGGGACGGGCAGTTTCGCCGCCCCGGAGGACCAGGTGTCGACATCAGCAAAGCCAGGGAGCGAGAGCCCCGCCGGCCTCACCCGCCCGGCGGTCGTCGCCATGGTCGCCGTGCTCGCCACCGCCACCGCGCTGAGCCAGTTCTTCCGCAACTCGGTCGGCGTCATCGCCACGACCCTCGCCGACGAACTCAAGCTCGATCCCGACCAGCTCGGGCTCGTCGCCTCCTCCTTCTTCCTGATCTTCGCGCTCTGCCAGATCCCCGTCGGCATCGTCATCGACCGCTGGGGCCCGCGCGTCGCACTCCTCGGCTCCAGCCTCTTCGCCGTCGTCGGCGCCCTGGTCTTCGCCCAGGCCACCGGGCAGGCCGGGCTCATCGCCGGCCGCCTGCTGCTCGGCATCGGCTGCTCGACCTTCTTCATGGCGCCGCTGGTCATCTATGCCCGCGCCTTCCCGCCCGCCGTCTTCGCCAGCCTCGCCGGGTTCCAGATCGCCTTTTCAAGTCTCGGCACGATCCTGGCGACGGCACCGCTCGGCTGGATGACGGCCACATTCGGCTGGCGCGCCGCCTTCCTGCTGGCCGCCCTCGTCTCGGCGCTGCTGCTCGTCGGCATCGTGCTTGGCGTGCGCGGCGCGGCAACCGGACGCCTGCCCGGAAAGGCGACGGAAACGCTGCCGCAAGCCTTCGGCGGGATCGGCGCTGTCATGCGGACGCCCGGCTTCTGGCCGCTCTTCCTGATGTCCTTCTCCACCTTCTCCACCTTCGCCCTCTTCATCGGCCTGTGGGGCGGCCCCTATCTCGCCCATGTCCACGGCGCCGACCTTTCCGCCCAGGGCCGGGTGCTCTTCGTCATGGCCATCGCGCAAGTTGTGGGCACCATCGCCTGGGGCTCGGCCGACCGCCTCACCGGTGCCTACAAGCCCCTGGCGGTGACCGGCGCGCTGCTGACCCTCGCCCTCCTGGCCGCCATCATCGCCGTCGGCCATCACCATGCCGGGCAGGCCGCCATCCTCGTCGCCCTGCTCGGCTTCACCTGCGCCTTCACCCCGGTTCTGGTGGCCCATTCCAAGGCGCTGTTTCCCCCCGAGATCACCGGCCGCGGCCTGTCCTTCATCAACATGGGGACGATGAGCGGCACGTTCGTGACCCAATGGCTCACGGGCATGGCGGTGAAGGCGGCGGCAGGCGGCGCGGCGGTCTATCCGGTGACGGCCTTCCAGATCGCCTTCGCCATGCAGGCGGTGCTGCTGGCGGTGGCGACGCTGGTCTATCTCAGGGCGCCCGAACCCCGCCGCGCCGGCCCGTGACACCCGCCACGCCATGGTTCCACGGCCTGTCTCAAAAAAATGGGACAGCCTTCTTGCCTTTTCCGGAGAGCGCGGGCATATTGTTGCAGCGCGGCATTGCCTTGCAGTGTCCCGCAGCCCTCCTTGGGCGTTTCCTCCCTAGACTTGGGCCGCTCACGAAAGTGAGCGGCCTCTTTCTTGGACGGTACCTAATTTTTCATCGATAAATCAAAGGCTTGATGGGCCGCTTCCGTGTCACGGAACGCACCCCTGCACAGTCGTATACAATCGAAAAAGCCGGCGAGTCGTTGTGCGTCGCACCCTGATCAATCGATCAGGACGCCATCGGGCAGGGCAAGCCGATTCCATTGCCGCCGCGCTAGAATCGCACGCCATGCAAAAATGATGGAGCTGATCCGGCTATTCCGCAGCGATGCGCCAGTCGCCGGCGCGGTCGAGCGGCAGCCGCGCCAGCGCCTCGGCGAGGATCATCAGGTCGCCCTGCAGGCGGCCGAAATCATCGGTCGGGCGATAGGTCCGCTCATCCATGTAGATGGCGCGGTTGATCTCGATCTGCACGGCATGGACGCCCGTCTGCGGCTGGCCGTAATGCTCGGTGATGAAGCCCCCGGCATAGGGCTTGTTGCGCACCACATTGTAGCCGCGCGCCCGCAGAACCCCCTCGATGAGATCGCCGACGGCCGGTGAACAGCTCGTGCCGTAGCGGTCGCCGATGACGATGTCGGCGCGCGGCCGGTCCTCGCGGATGGGCGCCATCGAGGGCATCGAGTGGCAATCCACCAGCAGGGCCTCGCCGAAGGCCCGGTGCACCGAGGCGATCAGCCGGCGCAGCGCCCTGTGATAGGGCTTGTAGAGCGTCTCGATGCGCACCAGCGCCTCGTCGATCGGCAGGCGGCGCGCATAGATTTCCTGCGCCTCGCCGACCACGCGCGGGATGGTACCGAGGCCGCCCGCCACCCGCATCGAGCGGGTATTGGCGAAGGTCGGCAGCCGGCCGTCGAACATGCGGGGGTCGAGCTCGTAGGGCTCGCGGTTCACGTCCACCATGGAACGTGGAAAATGCACGCGCATCAGCGGCATGCCGCGCTCCACCACGCCGGCGAAGAGCGCGTCGACGCCGGTATCCTCGGAGCGCCGCAGCAGCGGCAGGTCGAGCCGCACCTGGCCGATGAAATGCGGCGGATAGACCCGGCCCGAATGGGGCGAGTTGAAGATGACGGGCGCGCGCGTCTCGGCCGGTTCCAGCGCCTCGAAGGCGGGGTCGATGTCGCAGATCTCGGCTTCCATCATCACGCGTCCGTCGGCGCGCATCCGGGGGGCGCCGCATCCGGTAGTCTAGCGCACCGCGCCGGGCTGTGAACCCTCAACCGGACGAGACAGCCCGGCATGGCCGCCGCGCACCGGGCGTCGGGCACCGCGGCTCTTCACCGCACATTTACCATCTTCGTGCTTGATGAGGCACAAGCGGGACCGGGTTCGCTACACCGCCTCCCGGACGACCGACGGACGAAGGACCGCATTCAGCATGGGCAAGATTCTGCTGGCCGAAGACGACAACGACATGCGCCGATTCCTGGTCAAGGCGCTGGAGACCGCCGGTTACGACGTCGCCCATTTCGACAATGGTCTGTCCGCCTACCATCGCCTCCGCGAGGAGCCCTTCGAGCTTCTGCTCACCGACATCGTCATGCCCGAGATGGATGGCATCGAGCTGGCCCGCCGCGCCACCGAACTCGACCCGGATATCAAGGTCATGTTCATCACCGGCTTCGCCGCGGTCGCGCTCCAGGCGGACTCGCAGGCTCCCAAGGATGCCAAGATCCTGTCCAAGCCCTTCCACCTGCGCGACCTCGTCAACGAGGTCGAGAAGATGCTGCAGCAGGCCGCCTGAAGCCTCCTCCACAGCGGCGCATTTGCGTCGCGCGATCCTCTTGCACGCTCGCGCGACCCCCGCTATACGGTGCGCCTCGCTTTCGCGGTCCCCGGATCGCAAAAGGGCGCGTAGCTCAGCGGGAGAGCACTACGTTGACATCGTAGGGGTCACTGGTTCGATCCCAGTCGTGCCCACCATTGCAAGGAAAACCCCGCCGGAGCGATCCGGCGGGGTTTTTCGCTCGGGGGGCGGCGGTGAACCGCCCGTCACGGCCACGACGGCCCTGCTGGCCGCGGAACCGCGCGCGCCACGCCGCGTTACCTCATCATGCTCACGCCCCGGACCCACCGTGCCGCGACAGGCCTGGCGGGCGCGGCCCTCGCGCTCGCCCTGGGCGCCTGCGCCTCCGATTACGCGACGCAGGGCCCGCTGACGGTGCGCTCCAGCCTGCCGCCCACCTACATCGCGACCTGCATCGAGGGCCTGTTCAACACCCGCCTTCCCCACGTCCGCCGCTCGCCCCTCATCGGCGGCACGCTGATCAAGGCGCTGGACGTCAACGACCACACGATCGCCGCGGTCAGCGTCCTCAGCGAGGGCGGCGAGACCCGCGTTGCCTTCGTCTCCGACCATGCCGACCGCTCGTGGTACGAGCACCTGTTCCGACAGTGCGTGGCGGTGCCCGGCGACCGCTGAGACCCGCGGATCAGCGCATGACCGTGCGGCTCTGCTCGCGCATGAACTGCGGCAGGTAGAAGGTCCCGAGGCCGCCCTTCGACCCCGTCCCCGAGCCCTTCCAGCCGCAGAAGGTCTGGATCCCCGGCCAGGCGCCCGTCGTCGCGCCGCTGGCCCGGTTGGCGTAGAGGACACCGGCCTCGGCGGTGTCGAGGAAAAGGGCGAGCTCCGTCTCCTCGCGCGTGTAGATCCCCGCCGTCAGGCCATAGGGCACCGCATTGCCGCGGGCGATGGCCTCATCCAGCGATGAGAAGCCGCGCACCGTCAGGAATGGCAGGAACAGTTCGTCGCGGTGCAGCGCATGGTCGTCCGGCAGGCCGGTGACGATGGTCGGCGCGACATAGGCGCCGCCGTCGTAGATCCCGCCGGTGAGGACCTGCCCGCCGGTCACCGTCGCCCCGGCCGCCCGGGCCGCCTGGGCCGCCTGCTCGAAGCGGCTGCGGGCGGCAGCGCTGATCAGCGGCCCCATGAAGACGTCGCGGTCTCGCGGGTCGCCGATGCGGAGCGAAGCCGCCTTCTCCTCCAGCGCCGCGAGAAACGCCGCGCGGATGGCATCGTGGACGAAGACCACCGACCCCGCCGAGCATTTCTGCCCCTGCAGGCCGAAGGCCGAGCGGGCCATGCCGGCGGCGGCCGTCTCGATATCGGCCGAGGCCGTGACATAGGTCGGGTTCTTGCCGCCCATTTCGGCGAGAACCGGCCGCGCATAGGCGCCGCCGACGCCGAAGCCGCGCTGGATCGCCATGCCCACGGCGTGCGAACCGGTGAAGGCGATCCCGTCGATGCCGGGATGGGCGACCAGGGCGGCGCCGGTGGCCGCATCGCCGCAGACGAGGTTGAACACGCCCTCCGGCAGCCCCGCCTCGGCGATGCAGTCGGCGAGGAGGCGCCCGGTGAGCCCGGCCATGGGGCTCGGCTTGAACACCACCGTATTGCCGGCGAGCAGGGCCGAGACCGACATGCCGATGGCCAGCGCCACGGGGAAGTTGAATGGCGCGACGACGCCGAACACCCCGAAAGGCCTGAGCACGTCGCGCGTTTCCTCGCGGGGATGGGCGCGCTTGAGGTCGCGCGCGAAGCCCTGGTTGGCAATGAGTTCGTCGGCATAGAAGCGGACGAGGTCGATGGCCTCCTCCACCTCGCCCAGCGCCTCCATGCGCGACTTGCCGACCTCGATGAGACAGGCTGCGGCCATGGCGAAGCGGCGGGCGGTCATCGCATCGGCGATGCGGTGGCAGAGCGCGGCGCGCCGCTCCCAACCGCCATGGCGCCAGCCCGCGCGGGCGGCGCGGGCCGCCGTCACCGCCCGGTCCACCGCCTCCGGCCCCGCCGCGAAGAACGTGCCAAGCGCGAGCGCGCGGTCGATGGGCGAGACGGCGGTGAAGGCCGCGCCGCTGCGATCGTCCCGGCCGGCGATCCAGTTGGCTCGCTCGCGGCCGAGCAACCCGACCGCGACCTCCGGGATCACCTGGTCGAGATGGGCGTGCACCCCGGAGAAATCCTCCGCGATGTTGGAATAGGTCACGCGCGGCAATTGGTCGGGCGTCATGGTCGCGTCCTGCATCGCTGTCGTCCCCGTCACGCCGGCCAGCACTGGCCGCCGCCATCCACCCTGAGCACCTGGCCGGAGACGAAGGCGCCGAGCGGTCCGGCGAAGATCTCCACCACCCGCGCCACCTCGTCCACCGTGGCGATGCGGTCGAGGGTGCCCGCCTCCGCCAGCCGCGCCGGATCGACGGCGCGCGTGCCGAGGAACCGGCCGGTCCGGGTGTCACCGGGCGCGATGCAGTTCACGGTGACGTCATAGGGGCGGAGCTGGTCGGCGAGGCAGCGGGTATAATGCGTGACGCCGGCCTTGGCGGTGGCATAGATGGCGCCGTTGGTGCGGCCCTTGAAGGCGGCGACCGAGCCGAGGGTGACGATACGGCCCGCGCGCCGCGCCATCATGCCCTTCGCCACCGCCTGGCAGGTGAGGATGGTGGAGAGGAGGTTGCGCTCCAGCACGGCGCGCACATCCTCTTCCGCAATGCCGACGGCATCGTTCGGATCAGGCTTGCCGCCGCGCGCCGCGATGTCGCCGCCGGCATTGTGGACAAGGATGGCGATGGGGCCGAGGCCCGCTTCGGTCTCGGCGACGACGCGGTCGATCTCGGCGGCGCGGGTCAGGTCGCCGAGCACCCGCAGCGTCCGGACGCCATGGGCCGCCGCCACATCCGCCGCCACGGCGGTCAGCGTGGTGCCCTCGCCATATTCGGCCGGACCGGTCTCCCGCATGCCATGGATGGCGACAGCGGCGCCCATGGCCGCCAGCTTCTCGGCGAAGGCCCGGCCGAGGCCGCGGCCAGCTCCGGTCACCAGCGCCACCTGGCCCGCCAGTGGCCGATCTTTCGTTGCGTCCATGGCATCTCTCCCCACCGACACTCCGCCGCCGGGCTGCGCGCTTGGCAAGCCCGCCGGCCGGGGGGCAGCGGTGCGCCGGCGGATCGACTATCATCGGCCCGGCGCGAATCGGGGCAGGCCATGACGGCATAGGCGGCAGCCCGCGACATCGTGGCGAAGATCCGCGACCTCGTCGCCTTCATCACCGGCGAGGCGGCGGCGGGCCTGACAGCCGCCTCGCCGCTGGTCGGCGACGGCGCGTCGTCACCTATGGCACCGAGCGGATGGACGGGACGCCGTAGTCCCCTCCCCGCGCCAGCGGGGCGGGTGCGGGTGGGGCTTTCGGGGTAAAGCCGCAGGTAACCTTGGGAATAGCCCCTCACGCCTGCTGGTAGTTCAGCAACAGGCCGGACGTCTCCCACTCCGTCGCCACCAGCCGACCGGTCGAGGACAGGGTGATATAGGCGGTGCGCAGTTCCGGTCCGCCGAAGGCGATGTTGGTCACCCAGCGCTCGCCGGGCACCGGAATATGCCTGAAATCCCCCGTATCCGGGGCGATCACGGTGATGCCGCCATTGACCAGCGTCGCCACGCAGATATTGCCGTCGGCGTCCACGGCGAGGGAGTCGAAGCGGTTGTAGCCGCCGATCCCCGCCACGATCCGCCCGCCATGGGGCGAGGGGAAGGGATGGCGGCGGATGGTTCCCGGGCCGTCGAGATCGAAGGCCCAGAGCCGCGCCGTCTCGGTCTCGGCGACATAGAGCACCGACCCGTCCGGCGACAGGCCGATGCCGTTGGGCGTCACCATCGGATGGACGACCTCGGTCAGGAACGAGCCGTCGGCCCTGGCGTAATAGACGCCGCCGCGGTCCATGTCGCGCGGCCGCGCCTTGCCGAGATCGGTGAAATAGAAGCCGCCCTGATCGTCGAAGACGATGTCGTTCGGACCCTTGAAGGGACAGGCCGCGGTGGCGGTGTAGAGCACCTCCAGCGCGCCGGTGGCGAGGTCAAGCCGCTCGATCCGGCCGCCGGAATAATCATCGGCCTGGCCGATCGGCAGCAGGCCGCGGGCATCGCCCGGCGGCGTCCATTTGAAGCCGCCATTGTTGCAGATGTAGAGCTTGCCGTCGGGGCCGAGCGCCAGCCCGTTGGGACCGCCGCCCTGGCGGGAGAGATAGCTGACCGTCCCGTCGGGCGCGACCTTCGTTACCGTGCCGCGGCCGATCTCGACCACAAGAACCGACCCGTCGGCGAGCACCACCGGCCCCTCGGGGAACAGAAGACCCGCGGCGAGTTCGCGCAATTCCAGATCCATGCCATCCTCCCGATGCCGGCCCTCGAGGGCTCTTGGCCGCGGCTTCACCCGGCGGTCGGCCCCATCAGACCACCGACCGATGCGCCAGGCGAGCCCGTCTCCCGCAAGGCAGCCCGGTGCCGACCGCCGGCGGCCCGCATCGCCGCATTGCGTCGCAGCGGGTCCTCGGGCTTGATGCCGGCCGTCGAGGGAATGCCGGAGACCGCATGGCCATCGAGATCGAACGCAAGTTCCTCGTCGTCGGGGACGGCTGGAAGGCCGCGCCGCGCGTGCGGGCCATCGCCCAGGGCTATCTCGCGGCCCTCCCGGCATCGGTCCGCATCCGCATCCAGGACGGCGCCGCCACCCTCACCATCAAGGGCGAGGCCGAGGGCCTGGTGCGCGACGAGTTCGAATATGCCGTGCCGCTAGCCGATGCCGAGGCCATGCTGCGCCTCTGTCCGGAGCCCCCCATCGTCAAGAAGCGCCACGAGATCCTCCATGCCGGCAAGCTCTGGCAGGTCGACGTCTTCGAGGGCGCGCTCTCCGGCCTCGTCGTCGCCGAGATCGAGCTCGAGCGCGCCGACGAGGTCATCACCTTGCCCGACTGGATCGGCCGTGAGGTGACCCATGACCGGCGTTACCGCAACTCCGCCCTCATCCGCAGCGGCCTTGCCGGGCTTCCCGCGCCGGATGCCGGGCTGAAGCGCGGCAAAGGCTGAGACGCCGCGCCGCTGCGAGTCTGGTCGTGGCGAAGGACCGGTGCTAGACCGGTGCCGGCGCCCCAAGGTTCCCGCATCGCCAGATCCCAAAGAAGGCTCGGATGTCAGTCGTCACCAGCATCGAAGATCTCCGCATCCTCGCCAAGCGGCGCGTCCCGCGCATGTTCTACGACTATGCCGATTCCGGCGCCTGGACGGAGAGCACCTACCGGGCCAACACCTCGGACTTCGCCAAGATCAAGCTGCGCCAGCGCGTCGCGGTCGACATGCGCAACCGCACCCTCGCCACCGAGATGATCGGCGAGAAGGTCTCGATGCCCGTGGCGCTGGCGCCCACCGGCCTCACCGGCATGCAGCATGCCGATGGCGAGATCCTCGCCGCCCGCGCCGCCAACAAGGCCGGCATCCCCTTCACCTTGTCGACCATGAGCATCTGCTCGCTGGAGGACATCGCCGAGGCCACCGGCAAGCCCTTCTGGTTCCAGCTCTACGTCATGCGCGACCGGGAATTCGCCGCCAATCTCATCGACCGGGCGAAGAAGGCCGGCTGCTCGGCCCTCGTTCTCACCCTCGACCTGCAGATCCTCGGCCAGCGCCACAAGGACATCAAGAACGGCCTCTCGGCCCCGCCCAAGCCGACGCTGACCAACCTGATCAACCTCTCCACCAAGCTGCGCTGGTGCCTGGGCATGCTCGGCACCAAGCGGCGCACCTTCGGCAACATCGTCGGCCATGCCAAGGGCGTCGACGACATGTCCTCGCTGTCGTCCTGGACCTCGGAACAGTTCGACCCGGCGCTCAACTGGGACGACGTGAAGTGGATCAAGGACCGCTGGGGCGGCAAGCTGATCCTCAAGGGCATCCTCGACGCGGAGGATGCCGAACTCGCCCTCGGCTCCGGCGCCGACGCGCTCATCGTCTCCAACCATGGGGGCCGCCAGCTCGATGGCGCCATGTCCTCCATCGAGGCCCTGCCCGGCATCGTCGCGGCGGTCGGCTCGAAGATCGAGGTCCACATGGACGGCGGCATCCGCTCCGGCCAGGACGTCATCAAGGCCATCGCGCTCGGGGCCAGGGGCACCTATATCGGCCGCGCCTTCCTCTATGGCCTCGGCGCCATGGGCGAGGAGGGTGTCACCACCGCCATCGAGATCATCCGCAAGGAACTCGACATCACCATGGCGCTCTGCGGCCTGCGCGACATCAAGACGGTGGACGGCAACATCCTGGTGCGCTGAGGGGGCGGGGCTCAGCCGCCGGGCCAGACCAGGTCAAGGCGCGCGGCGCTCGCCCAGCCACCCGCCCCATACTGGCGCATCTCGATGCCAACCCCCGCCTCGGCGAGGGTGATGAGGTTCCAGCTGTTGACCTGGCCGCGCAGCCGGTCGGAGGTGGCCGTGCCCGCATGGACGATGAGCACGTCGTCGCGCGCCATGGCCGCGCCGGGCACCGCCGGCCGCTCGCCGGTCGCGGGGTTCCACAGGCTCGCATGGCTGCGGTGCCGATGGCCGAGCAGGATGAGGCTGCGCGGGCGCGCCGCCAGGGTGGCCAGCAGGGCGTCGCCGCGCGTGACCAGATCATAGTCGCGCCCGGTATCGTCGCCATAGGCGACGGGATGGTGGGCGGTGACGACGAGGACACGCGGGTCCCGTTCGGCGCTTGCCACGGCGGCGATCTGCGCCGGCGCGATCCGCCCGCGCGACCAGTTGAGATAGGGGCCGTAGGGTCGGGCGCTGTTGATGCCCTTGACCAGCACCGCGGCATTGGACCATTCCGGCGCCAGCCCCGGGGTGATGTAGCGCCGCCAGCGCCGGTAGGGGCGCAGGAGCATCTCCCAGACCGGAAAGGCCGGGATGTCGTGATTGCCCGGCACCACGAGATAAGGCGCCGGGATGCGGTCCAGGAAGGCGCGCGCGGCGGCAAATTCGCCATGGCTGCCGAACTGGGTGAGGTCGCCGCTGATCACCACGAGGTCGGGGGCGGCAGCCGCCAGATCGGCCAGCAGGGCCGTCACGATCTCGGGCACCTCGCGCCCGAAATGGATGTCGGAAACATGGGCGACGACCGTCATGGCGCGCGCATCACGGCGCCGGAGGCTGAGGCACGACGACCCTGAGGGCGCCCGGCCTGACGGCGAAATGCAGCGGTGTCCGGAGCCGCCGGATCTCGCCGTCGTTCAGGATCGTCAGCCATTCGCGGCGGGCGTCGATGGTCAGCACCGGTGTCTCGCGGAAGGCGATGTCGGGATCGATCCGCGCCCGCCCGGCAAAGATCGCGGCGGCCAGCTTGAACAGCGTCAGATAGCCCCGCTCGCGTGCGGCATAGACCGCCAGGAGACCCGAATCCAGCGTCTCGCGGAACGGCACCCGCGAGACGATCTCGGCGAGCGGATTGACCGACACGATGACGCCGCGCGTCTCCTCGGTCCAGGCGTTGCGGTCGTCGCGGAGCGCCAGCGTGGCCGGCCGCAGCGTCATGGCCTTCAGGCCGGTCCGCAGGAACGACAGCAGCGTTGCCAGCACCCGTCCGCGGGCCTCCTCGCGGTAGCGCTGCAGCTTGGCCAGCGGGCCGATGACGCTGGTGCACAGGAAGGCCCGGTCGTTGACGGTGCCGACATCGATGGCCCGCTGCGTCCCGGTCGCCAGCGCCGCGATCGCGAGAGTCGCGTCGAGGGGGATCAGCAGGTCGCGGGCGAGCTGGTTGACCGTGCCCTGGGGGATGATGGCGAGGGCCGTATGGGTGCCCATGAAGGCTTCGGCAGCCGCAAGGATCGTCCCGTCGCCGCCGATCACCACGACGACGTCGGGGTCATGCGCCTTGCAGGCCGCCACGGCCTCCGCCAGATGACCACGGCCGGCCATGAAGACGCGGGGATAGACGCCATGGGCGGAGATCGCCGCGACGACCGTGTCGACGGCCTGTCCACCGCGACCGCCGAGGCCTGACCTTTTGTTCGCCAGCACGGCGACCGACGGTGTCCCGCCAAAGCCGAACAGGTCTCTCTCGGCCATGATGAGATGTCCCCGGGATGACGCGCCGCTGCCGGACGCGGAGACAACAACGGGCAGGACGGCGACGAGTTCCAGAGGGCAAATGGTCGCCGCCCCCGGATTCGCCGCAGGCCGGGCGACCGGGATCGGCCCCCCGGACGACAAAGGGCCGCCTCGTCGGCGGCCCTCAGCTCATCAGGACGCTAATCCGCGGCTCAGCGGCGGCCGCCGCGCGCGGCCGCTTTGGCGCGGGCTTCGGCATAGGCGGCGATTTCGCGGTAAATCTGCTTCGGACGCGCCTTGGCGCGGGCCTCTTCTTCTTCGAGCCGCTTCAGTTCGGCCTCTTCGGCGGCGATCCGCTCGGCTTCCTTGCGGGCAGCCTCTTCGGCAGCGAAACGCTCGGCCTCGGCGCGGCGGATGGCTTCCTTGGCCGCTTCCCGCGTGGCGCGGGCCTCGGCGATGGCGCGCCGCTCGGCCTGGCGCCTCTGGAAGTCCGGATCATCCGGACCCGGTCGCGAACGGAACTTCTCCAACAATGCCTGCTTAGCCTTCTGGGCAGTCTCAAGGCGTTCGGACAGGCCGTTCTGGGTATGGATGGACAAAGGGTAGTGATCCTTGGTTCGTTCAGTCAGGTTCAGGGGCGGTTCGGGAACGTCGCAGGCGGGAGGCGCACCCCGGAATGCCGAAGGCCTCGTCGCGACTGCATCCGGGTACAGAAAGCTTCACCGAACGTCAACGTCAAACCACCACATCATGACATATGGTTGACGCTTGGCAGCTATTCCAGAGCCACCGAGCGGGAATTCGTCGCGCCGCCCGCCGCGCCCGAGCGGGCCACGACCCGCAGGAGGTCGGCGCGCACCGCCTCGATATGGCCGACCAGGAAGGCGGCGGCCTCAGTGAACCGCCCGGAGCGGCATTGCCGGATGAGTTCGGCATGTTCCTGCTCGGCGATTCCCATGGCCGCCGTGTTGGACAGCTGCAGGCGGGTGTAGCGGTCGCTCGTCTGCAACAGCGCGGCGACGATCGACTGGGTGCGTGGCTGCCGCGCCTTGGTGTAGAGGGCCATATGGAACTCGGCGTTGATGACGCCCCACTGGCCGACATCCCCTGCCGCGATCGCCGTCTCGAACCGCGCGTGAATGGCATCGAGCGCGGCGAAATCGGCCTCGGAGAATCGCGGCGCCGACTGTGACAGCAGCCGCGGCTCCAGCAGGCAGCGCAGGTCGAAGACGTCGTTGATCTCGTCCAGCGACAGTTCGGAAACGATCGCGCCCTTGTGCGGGACGATGCGCACGAAACCTTCCGCCTCAAGCTGGAACAGCGCCTCGCGGACGGGGATGCGGCTGACGCCGTAGGTCTCGGCCATCGCGTCCTGGCGCAACTGCGTGCCGGCCGGATAGGTGCCGGCGAGGATCGCCTGACGCAGGCGGTCGACGATGGCGGCAGACAGGGTGCGGTGCTTGAGCGGTGCGGTCATCCGATTCCCGACAATGCTGCGAACCTCCGCATCCGACCACGAAATCCCGCCTTTGCCCATCCGTCGCCACGGGGATGGGATCCAGGCCGGTGAGCGACGGTCTGTGCGAAAACTCTGTGGAAAGCCATTGACTCCTCGATTGTATAAAATCTACGCTAACAGAATTCCAGAGTGAAAGCACATCGGGGGTCCAACCGATGACAGACCAGGCCAGTTCCTCCGCGCAGGCCTTTGCGCCGGCCCGGGCCCTGCAGTCCCTGTCGGCCGGCCTGCTCGCGATCGAGCGGCTGGCCATCATTGGATTCATGGCCCTGCTGGCCGGGCTCATCCTCCTCAATGTCGTCACCCGCTACAGCGGCATCCCGATCTACTGGATCGATGAATCCTCGGTCTATTCGGTCGTCTGGCTGACCTTCATCGGCGCCTCGGCCATGACGCGGCTGAGGCTCGACTTCGCCGTCTCGATGCTGACCGAGCGCCTGTCGGACCGCGGGCGCCGGCTGGCCAAGGTCATCGCCACCGGCATGGTCGTGGCCTTCGGCCTGTCGCTCGCCGCCATGTGCTGGCTGTGGATGGACCCGCTCGGCATCGCCTCCGCCGGCTTCGACGCCCGCGCCTTCGCCGGAGAGACCTTCAATTTCCTCTACACCGAGCGCACCCAGACGCTGAACTGGCCGACCTGGCTGCTCTACATGATCCTGCCGATCTTCGCGGTGTCGATGACCATCCACGGCCTCGCCAATCTGGTCGAGGATATCGGCCTCGCGCCGCCGGCGCCGATCCGCGGCTTCGTCCTGTCCGACATCGACGGTGTGAACTGATGATCACCTCGGCCGCCTTTTTCGTCATCATGCTGGTCGGCGTGCCGATCGGCCTGTGCCTGTGCATCGCCGGCATCGTCTTCATCCTTGCCTCCGGCAATCCGCTCCTGTTCCAGAGCTACCCGCTGCAGATGTTCGGCGGCGTCGACAGCTATGGCCTCATCGCCATCCCGCTCTTCATCCTCATCGGCGAGATCATGAACGGCGGCGGCATCACCCGGCGCATCGTCGATCTCGCCATGGCCTTCATCGGCTCGGTGCGCGGCGGCCTCGCCTACGTCAACATCCTCGCCAACATGTTCGTCGCCTCCATCCTCGGCTCGGCCACGGCCCAGGTCGCGATCATGTCGCAGATCATGGTCCCGGAGATGGAGAAGCAGGGCTATGACAAGACCTTCGCCGCCGGCCTCACCGCCTATGGCGGCATGCTCGGCCCGATCATCCCGCCCTCGGTGATGTTCGTCGTCTATTCGGTGCTGGCGCAGGTCTCGGTCTCGGACATGCTCGTCGCCGGCATCCTGCCCGGCCTGATCCTGACGGGGCTGTTCTTCGTCGTCATCGCCCTGATGGGCTATGTCTACAACTATCCCCGGGCGGAGAAGCAGTCGGCCCGCCAGCGCCTCGGCACGATCCTCGCCGCGCTCCCGACCCTGTCGATCCCCATCATCATCGTCGGCTCGATCCTCGGCGGCCTTGCCAACGCCACCGAGGCGGCGGCCATCGGCGCCGTCGCCGCGGCCCTGGTCGGCCGCTTCTGGACGCGGCAGTTCGCCTTCTCCCGGCTGCCGGAGATGATGCTCCGCGCCGGCGTCTACTCCGCCGTCGTGCTGTTCCTGGTCGCCGCCGCCGCCGTCTTCTCCTGGATCCTCATCTACGGGAAGGTGCCGCAGGAGACCGCCGCCTGGATCCAGACGGTCGCCAAGGACCCGATCACCTTCATGCTGCTGACCAATGTCATCCTGCTGGTCATCGGCACGGTGATCGACGGCATTCCCGGCCTGATCATGACGGTGCCGATCCTGCTGCCCATCGCCACCGAGGTCTATGGCATCGATCCCCGCCATTTCGGCGTCGTCGTGGTCATCAACCTCGTCCTCGGCCTGCTCTCGCCGCCGGTCGGCCTGTGCTTCTTCGTCGCTGCCGCGGTCACCGGCGCCAAGCCGGGCAAGATGTTCCTCGTCACCCTTCCCTTCTTCGGCATCGCCTGCGTCCTCCTGGTGCTGCTGTCGATCTATCCCTTCCTGTCCCTCGCCCTTCTCAAGTGAATGCCGTCCTCGAACCCCTCAGGAGCATGACCATGACCCTCTCCCGCCGCCATCTCATCGCCGCCGGCGCCAGCCTGCCGCTCGCCGCCCCCTCGCTCGCCCTCGCCCAGGCGAAGGAGTTCCGCCTTGGCATCCTCACCCCCGCCGGCCATCCCTGGAACCGCGCCGCCCTCAAGGTCGGCGAGGACCTGAAGGCCGCGACCAACGGCCGCCTGACTCTGACCGTCTTCCATTCCGGCCAGCTCGGCAACGAGGCCGCCATGCTGCAGCAGATGCAGTCGGGCGCCCTCGACATGGGCTGGATCATGGCCGCCGAGCTCGGCTCGCGCGTCCCCACCATCGCCGCCATCACCGCGCCCTATGTGGTCGATTCCACGCCGAAGATTGCCAAGCTGGTCCGCCATCCGGTGGCAGCCAAGCTGTTCGACGTGCTCCCCCGCGAGACCGGCACGATCGGCCTCGCCTGGGGCATCACCGGCATGCGGGCCATCTTCGCCGCGCGCGACATCTCGAAGGTCGCCGACATCCGCGGCATGAAGCTGCGCATCAACCCGACCCCGGTCTATCGCGACTTCTACCAGCTGCTCGGCGCCGCGCCGACGCCGATCCCGACGCCGCAGGTCTTCGACGCCATGACCAACG
>CALRLZ020000042.1:0-31349 GCA_943368975.1 Archangium gephyra | reverse complement strand
AGGAGCGGAGCCGTGGTGCCGACGAGCGCGGCGAGGATCAGCCGGTGGGCGATGCGATGGGTCATGAATCCGTTCGTCGTCAGCACGATGGCCAGGTTCCATAGCCGAAATAAGGCAAGGTGTCGCAACGCGGGATTAACGCGCGCGCGCGATCGCCGCCGTGAGGCTTTCCGGCAACGCGATCGGCCGCCGGCTGGCGGCGTCGACATAGACATGGACGAAATGGCCGTGGGCGAGGGTCGTCTCGCCGCCTTGCGCGAAGATGCCGATCTCGTAGCGCTGGCTCGACCGGCCGGCCTCGGCGAAGGCGAGGCCTGCCTCCAGCGGCGCGGGGTAGCTGGCGGGGGCGAAATAGGAGCAGCGCGTGTCGACGACGAGCCCCATCCAGGGCCCCGTCACCGGCAGCAGCCCCGCCTCGCCGATGAGGAAGGCGTTCACCACCGTGTCGAAATAGGAATAGTAGACGACGTTGTTGACGTGGCCGTACTGGTCGTTGTCCGACCAGCGCGTCTGGATCGGCGAGAACCAGGTGAAGTCGCTGCGCGGGCGGGGCATCGGGCGGGGCGGGATGACGGTCATCGGCAGGGGCCTTCACGTGGGCGGCGTGGCATTGGCAGGCTAGGCGAGGAGCGCCGCCGGATCGAGAGGGCGGATGTCGGGCTCGACCCAGGCGAGCCGCGCTTGCGGCGACAGCAGGCACTCCCGCGTCCAGAAGGTGAAGACGCCGTCCTTGGCGCCGAAGGGGCCGGCCACATAGGCGTTGACCCGGCCGGCGAGATCGGCTGGCGCGCCGGCCTCGAGGAACCGGGCTGCGGACCAGACGAAATACATCGTCACCGTCTCGTGATAGCCGCGCATGGCGTCGTTGACCCTGCCGCCGGCGAGATTATAGGCCTTGATCCCCTCGCGGAGCAGGTCCCGCGCCGCCGTCTCGCCATAGGTCGTCACGTGCCAGAGGCCGGTGGCGAGATGGGCCTGGTGCGACCAGTCGGCGAAGGGCAGGGTGCGCGCCCGGAAGGCCGCGACGATGGCGAGGATGTCCGTGTCCGATCCGAAGGGTCGGAAGCTGCGCGCCGGTGTGTCCATGGCCATGGAAGGCCCCCTGCAGTATCAGTGCCGGCCGCCCGACCGGGAGAAGACGAAGATCCGCGCCATCGCGAAATTGGCGACGAAGGCGAGGCCGATGGGCACGATCGCGGCGAGCGACAGGGGGAGATAGCGCACCGCGAAGAGGAAGCTCGTGACCTCGATGGCAAGCCCCACCGTCCCGGAAGCGACGAAGCGCAGATAGGTCGGCCAGGTCAGGCGCCGGCCGCTCTCGGCCGAGAAGGTGAAGAGCGTGTTGAACAGGTAGGAGTTCGACACCGCCACCGCCCAGCCCAGCGCCTTGGCGAAGCCGAGGGCCGGGTCGCTCCCGGCAAGGCCGAGGGGGGTGAGCGCCAGCACGGTCACGCCGACGGTGATCGCATAGTTGACGAAGCCGTTGCCGACACCGATGACGCCGAAGGACAGCATCTTGCGGCCTTCGCGCATCACGGCGGCGGTGCGGCCAGCGGGCGGGTTCTGTTGTCCGTCATTCATCACAGCGCCGTCGTCTACACGCTTTTGCACCATGAAACAGCCGGCACGCGGTGACCATGATCTGCAATCGCCCTTCACGGCGGCGTGAACTCGGCTATCATGATCCCAGTTTCAGGAGCGGTCCCCGGGCCGTCGGCACATGATCATCAGCGACAGGCGCGTCATCGCCTTTCCCGGCAGCGAGACGCCGCCCTTCGGCCTCACCATCGTGGTGCCGGCCTATAACGAAGCCGAGGCTCTCCCTCACACTCATGCCAAGCTGACGGCCTTCGCCCGCAAGCTGAAGGAACAGCGCGGGCTTGCGGTCGAGATCCTCTATGTCGACGACGGCTCGCGCGACGGCACACTGGCGGTGGCCGAGAGCCTCAGGCCCGACGGCGCCGATGTGCAGGTGATCGGTTTCTCGCGCAATTTCGGCAAGGAGGCGGCCCTTCTCGCCGGTCTCGACAATGCCCGCTACGGTGCGGTGATCTTCATGGATGCCGACGGCCAGCATCCGACCGCGGTGGCCGAGACGCTCGTGTCGCGCTGGCTCGACGAGGGCTATGACGTCGTCTTCACCTACAAGGCCCACCGCCGCGACGAGCCGCGCCTGCGCACCCTCTTCGTCAATGCCTTCTACGGCCTGGTCAATGCCGGCGTCCGCCACAAGATTCCGGCCGATGCCGGCGATTTCCGCCTGCTGTCGCCGCGGGCCGCGGCGGCCCTGCGCCGCCTTCCCGAGCGCGGCCGCTTCTTCAAGGGCCTGTCGAGCTGGGTCGGCTTCCGCCAGATCGGCATCCCCTATGAGCCGGACGCCCGCGAACAGGGCGAGGCCAAGTGGAGCTTCTGGGGTCTCCTCGCCTTTTCCATCGAGGGCCTGACCTCGTTCTCGATCGTGCCGCTGCGGCTCGCCAGTCTTCTCGGCGCGCTGCTGGCCGCGCTCGCCTTCTGCTACGGCCTGTTCATCGTGGCGGAGACGATCATCAACGGGCGCGGCGTGCCGGGCTATCCCTCGGTCTTCGTGGCGGTCACCTTCATCGGCGGCGTCCAGCTGCTGATGATCGGCGTCCTCGGCGAATATATCGGCAAGATCCTCTCGGAGCTGAAGGGACGGCCGGTCTATCTCGTCGCCGAGCAGAGCCTGAAACGCGCCGCCGACCAGGCCGCGACCACCGACGCCCCGGGCCCGCTCGCCCAGGGCGACTGAGCGCGGACCCGCCCGATGAAGCGCCTGATCCTCTGTGCCGACGACTATGCGCTGGCGCCGGGGGTCTCCCGGGCCATCCGCGAGCTGGCGGCCGCCGGGCGGCTCAACGCCACCTCGGTCATGACGCCGGGACCGGACCTCGCCGCCGAGGCGCAAAGGCTGATGGCGGTCGCGCCGCCCGGGTTCCAGATCGGCCTGCATGTGACGCTCACCGGAGGGCTGGCGCCCCTCACGGCGCCGCGCCTGGCGATGGCGGAGGGCATCGGTTCGCTCCTGATGCGGTCGCATCTGCGCCGGCTGGACCGCGCCGCCGTCGCCGCCGAAATCGCGGCGCAGATGCAGGCCTTCATCGCCGCCTTCGGAGCGCCGCCCGCCTTTGTCGACGGCCATCAGCACGCCCATCTCCTGCCGGGCATCCGCGACCTCGTTGTGGCCGCGGCGGAGCGCCATGCGCCGGGCGCCTGGATCCGCCAGTGCAGCGGGCCGGGCGGCGCCGGGACGGGCCTCAAGGGGCAGGTCATCGCCGGCCTGTCGCGCGGCCTCACCCGCCTCCTCGCCCGGCACCGCATGCCGACCAACCCGGCCTTTTCCGGCGCCTATGATTTCCGCCGCGTCGCCGATTTCGCCACCATCTTCCCGACCTTCCTGGCGCGGTTGCCCGATGCCGGGCTCGTCATGGTCCATCCCGGCCATGTCGACGAGGCCCTCCGGCGCGTCGATCCGGTCCACGCGCCGCGCGCCCACGAATTTGCCTATCTCGCCGGCGACGCCTTCCCGGCCGATCTGGCGACGGCCGGCTTCACCCTCGCCTGAGCCTGCCCCGCTTCTGCAATTTCCTGTTGCGAATGATTTGCAGGCACTCGAATGTAGGAGGCGAATCACCGTCGTGACCTTGTCATGCGGCCGCCCCTGCCATCGGGGAGGCCGGGCAGGTTCCGGAGGGGGGATCACCGGGGGCAGGACATGAATCGTATCGCCGCAGCGGCCGTCGCCGCATCGCTCTTCGCCGTGCCCGCCCTGGCGGCCGATGTCGGACGTCTGCAGGCAGGCGCACCGGCGAGCGAGGCCTCCGGGCCTGACGACGCCTATGGCTTTCTCGACGGCACCGGCGTCGGCAGTCCCGGCGACCGCGGGCTGACCTCCGAGACCACGGCCCGCTTCGGCAAGTTCGACGGCCGGTACACCGGCATCAACACCAAGCTCGAGGCCGGCTGGACGCCGGTCCAGCGCCTGCAGGTCTCGCTGGCGGTCTGGGCCGCCTATCACGACATCCGCAACAACACCGTTCCCGGATATCCGAACCAGAACCGCTTCGCCTTCGACGGCCTTGCCGGCCAGGTGCGCTACCAGATCAAGGAGCGCGGCACGACGCCCTTCGATCCCGGTCTCACGGTCGGCCTCGAACTGCGCTGGGGCCGCTTTTCCGAGGGTCTCGGCTTCTCCGCCGAGCGCTTCGCCGCGACCTTCAAGGTCGCCGCCGATGCCGCGCTGATCGGCGACCGGCTCTACGGCTCCGTCAACCTCAATATCGGCCCGGGCACCGAGCGACCGCGCGGCGCCCTTGGCTATGCCAACGATTCCGGCCTGGAGCTCGGCGGCGCCCTGGCCTGGCGCGTGGGCGAGGGCAGCAGCACCTTCGTCGGCGGCAACCTGCGCTATGTCGCCGCCTATGGCGGCGCCTTCCTCAACCAGTGGGGCGGCCATGCCGTGCTCGTCGGTCCGACCCTCTTCCACAAGATCGGCGATGTCGGCCCGCTGAAGGACACCTTCGTCTCGCTCGCCTGGAATGCCCAGGTCTGGGGCCGGGCGGCGGGCGCCGCCACCGGCGGCCTCGATCTCGTCAATTTCGAGCGTCACCAGGTGCGCGTGAAGCTCGGCGGCGCCTTCTGAACGGCGGACGGCCCGGCTGGCGCGCACAGGCGCGTGAGCGCGCCCGTCAGGCGCTTCCGTCTTCGCCATGGATCGGCCATAACTCGCGCTGACAAGGCAGGGCCATGGCACGTTTCTTCTTCAACCGCAGGGCTCAGGATCCGGAAACGGCGGATGCGTCGCGCCGCCTGACGACCCTCGTCCGCGCCATCCTCGCCCTCACCGAGGACGATGGCGTGACCGTCAGCGAGATCGCCTGTTCGCACCCCGAATGCGGCGATGCCGAAACCGTCATCCTCATCATGCGCGTCGGACGCCGCACCGAGGCGGTGAAGGTGCTGAAGGCCATGCGCCTCGTCACCGAGGAGGAACTGCGCCGGGCCCTCGCCGACGCTCCCTCCGATGCGCTGTCCTGACATGGCTCTTCCCATGCCGCGGGGCATGTGATCCATGAGGACGCGCGCCAGCGAGACCGTCCCACGCCCAGGGCCGCCGACCGTGCGCGCGGCCCATCCCTTTCCGACAAGCTCCGGGGTACCCTCATGCTTCCCATCGCCCTAGCAGCAGGATCGGCCGGCCTCGCGCTGGCCGTGGCGAGGATCGTCGGATGGGTCGATCTGCCGCCCTATGTGTTCATCCTGACCCTGGTCGCCGCCGTCGTCGCCTGGCTGTCACGGCCGACATCGACGCTCATCCGGGCGATCATCGGCTTCCTCGTCGTCTGGCACCTCGTCTCGCTGGCCATCCTCCTCGCCAACGAAGCCGGCCTGATCTCCGAGGCGCTCGGCCCCTATCTGCCGACCCGGGCGAGTATCCTCCTGTCGGTCATCTTCGCGCTCGGCGTCTATGGCCTGAGCTTCGTCGGCACGATCCGCCAGATCACCAGTCTCGCAGATCCCTTCTTCGAGACGCGTGACGTCGGCACCATCGAGCTGCCCTTTGGCATCGCCTTCCGCCTGCAGGAACGCTACATCGCGCATGCCCTGCTCTACCTGCTGCTGGTCATCAACATCGCCCAGGTGCTGGCGACGGTGCTGCTCAACCAGTGGAACAACCGCTTCTACACCGCGCTGCAGCAGCGCGCCGAGGCGACGTTCTGGGTCGAGCTTCAGTATTTCACCATCGTCGCCTTCCTGTGGGTGATCCTCGCCGTCTACGAGCTCTATCTCACCCAGTTCACGCAGATGCGCTGGCGCCGCTGGATGACCGCCAAGCTGACGGGCCACTGGCTCGACGACGGCGGCCATTACCGCATGCGCCTGCAGGGCAGCCAGGCCGACAACCCCGACCAGCGCATCGCCGAGGACGTCAGGCTGTTCACCGACAACACGCTCGGCCTGATGATCCGCTTCTTCTCGGCGATCCTGTCGCTCTATGCCTTCGTGCTCATCCTCTGGGGCCTGTCGGCGAGCTTCAAATACAACGTGCTCGGCATCGACCTCGAATCGATCCCCGGCTACCTCGTCTATGCCGCCCTGTTCGTCGCCATCTTCGGCACGGTCTGCGCCCATCTCATCGGCCGCAAGCTGATCGGCATCAACTTCCTGCGCCAGCGCTACGAGGCGGACTTCCGCTATGCGCTCGTGCGCGTGCGTGAGAACGACGAGCAGATCGCCCTCCTCAAGGGCGAGAATGCCGAGGCCCAGGGCCTCACCCGCCGGTTCGGCAATGTCGTGTCGAACTGGTTCGACTACATGAAATACACCAAGCGGCTCACCTGGTTCACGACCTTCGTCAACCAGGCCTCGGTGATCTTTCCCTTCATCCTCCTCGCCCCGGCCTATTTCTCCGGCGCGGTGCAGCTCGGCGCCCTGACCCAGACGGCCGGCGCCTTCGGCCGGGTGGAATCGGCCCTCCTCATCTTCACCAACCTCTATGCCTCCCTGGCGGACTACAAGTCGGTGATCGATCGCCTCACCGGGTTCGAGAAGTCGGCCGACGGCGCACGGGCGAAGCCGGCGACCGCCATCGACACCGTCCGCGACGGTGACCGCCTGCAGCTCGCCAATCTCGCCGTGACCCTGCCGGACGGCCAGCAGCTCGTCTCCGCCCCGGACCTCACCGTCAATGCCGGTGAACGCGTACTGGTCACCGGCCCGTCGGGCTCGGGCAAGTCGACGCTGTTCCGCGCCATCGCCGGCATCTGGCCGCATGGATCGGGGACCGTCGTCTCGCCCGCCGGGGCCGACATCATGCTGCTGCCACAGCGGCCCTATTTCCCGGTGGCGACGCTGCGCGACGCGGTCACCTACCCGGCTGAGCGCGGCGCCTATTCCGATGCCGCGATCGTCGAGGCGCTGGAGGCGATGAACCTTGCGGCGCTGGCGACCCGCCTCGACGAGGAAGCCGCCTGGCACCAGATCCTGTCGGGAGGCGAGCAGCAGCGGCTGGCCCTCGCCCGCGCGCTGCTGTGCAAACCCGACTGGCTCTTCCTCGACGAGGCCACCGCTGCCATCGACGAGACCGGCGAGGCCGCCCTCTACAAGGCGCTCTGCGACCGGTTGCCGAATTCCACCATCGTGTCGATCGGCCACCGCTCGACGCTGGTGAATTTCCACGACCGCCGCATCCACCTTGTCAAGGACGAGACCGGGCTGCACGTCGCCGGCGACGCGCCGCTGATGGCCCTGGCCAAGGCCTGAGACGCGGTCAGAAGGCCGGTTCGAAGGTCACCGTGCCGCGCAGGCCGGTGAAGGTCATGCCGCGCGCGCCATGCGGGCGCCAGCGCGTCGCGCCCTGGATCGCCCAGAAGATGGCGCGCTCCTGCCGGTCGACCTCGCCGCCGCATCTCCGCTCGATGAAGTTCAGCGGACCGAACCGGATGTCGCTCGGGCCGGCATTGCGGCGATAATCGGCGCTGACCGGGTTGCAGCCGCCGAACCCGGTCATCCGGAGGCCCGGCGTGAAGGTGAAGGCCGGCCGGTCCGTCGCCACCGGGCGCCGGCCGTTGATCGACACCACCGCGAGCCGCACCCCGGCGGGGAAGCTGTGATAGAGCATGACGTCGGCGCGCGTCGGCGGACGCTGGCGCTGCGGCTCCTGCCGGCGCTGGGCTTCCGCCGTCGCCGAGGCGGTGATGAGGGCCGCCGCCGCCAGGGCCGCGACGGTCATGGGACGTGTTGAGGTCATGGACCCGGTTTAGGCAGATGGGGCCGACGGTTCAACCCCGCCCGTGTCTCAGCCCGCCTGCTGCAGCCCCTCGCGCGCCCAGCTCTCCCGCTTGCGGTAGATGGTGGACGGGCTGATCTCGAGGGCGGCGGCGGCCCGCGACAGGTTGCCGTCGAAGGCGGCGAGCGCCGTCTCGATGATCCGCTTCTCCTGCACCCAGAACGGCTCCACCGACGGCCTCAGATCGGCGACCGGCGACATCGCCGCCGTGGGGCCGGCCACTGCCGGTTGCGAGCCGTGGGCGAGGGCCAGCGGCAGCATGTTCGCCGTCACATGCTCGCCGTCATGCATGACGACGAGGCGGCGGATGACGTTCTGCAACTGCCGGACATTGCCCGGCCAGGCATAGCGGGCGACGATCTGCGCCGCTGCCGCGTCGAAGCCGCGGAAATGCCGGCCCTCTTCGGCCGAGAAGCGGCCGAGGAAGGCCTCGGCCAGGCAGAGCACGTCGTCGCCGCGGCGGCGGAGCGGCGGCAGATGGATCGGCAGTACACAGAGGCGGTAATAGAGGTCCTCGCGGAACCGTCCCGCCGCAACATCGGCCAGCGGGTCGCGGTTGGTGGCGCAGACGAAGCGCACATCGACCGCCCGGGTGCGGGTGTCGCCGACGCGCCGCATCTCCCCGGTCTGGATGAAGCGCAGCAGCTTGGTCTGGAGGGCGAGGTCCATCTCGCAGATCTCGTCGAGGAACAGCGTCCCGCCATCGGCGAGTTCGGCGGCGCCGGCGCGGTCTTCCGTCGCCCCGGTGAAGGCGCCCTTCACATGGCCGAAAATCTCGCTTTCCATCAGGTCCTTCGGGATGGCGCCGCAGTTCAGCGCCACGAAGCGCGTGGCCGGGCGACCGGAATAGGTGTGGATGGCCTGGGCGGTGACCTCCTTGCCCGTGCCGCTCTCGCCGGTGACGAAGACCGGCGCCTTGGAGGGGCCGATGCGGCGAATCTGCTCGTAGACCTCGGTCATGGCCGGGGAGGCGCCGATGAAGCCCTCGAAGTCGGTAGCCTCGCGCCCGCCGGGCCGGAGCGGCCGCACCGGCGCGCGCTCGGCGGCGATCAGCTTGCCGATGCGCCGGACAAGGTCCGGCCCCGACAGCGGCTTGCCGGCGACGTCGCTGGCGCCGGCGCGCATGGCCTCGACGGCGAAGCCGAGGGAGACACGGGCGCTGGTGGCGAGGATCGGGCCTTCATAGCCGGCGAAGCGGAGGGCCTCGATATCGCCGGCATGGGGGGCCGCGGCGCCGTCCATCGAAACGATCACGAGGTCGGGATCGCGCTGGTCGAGGATCTCGAGCCCGTGGTCGACGGTCTCCGCCACGCGGCAATCGGCATCGCCCGCCAGCGCCTGACCGGCCAGGCGCCGGAAGGCCGGATCGGCATCGATGATCAGGATGAGACGCCGGACAAGCCGGGGCGCGGGCTCTTCTGGGCCCTGGAAAGGCATCATGGCCGGGCGACCCCTCACGCGGACCGAACTGCAATGCGGCCACTCTCCATGATCAGGGTAAACGCCGCGTTTCCACTCCCTTGCCAAATCGGTCGAACAGCGTCCCGAAACGGAACGGGCCCGCGTCAGCGGGCCCGTCACAGATCGGCATGATGAGGTGGCTGTCAGAGGCGGCCGCTCTCGCCGCGGCCCTGGCCGCCATGGTGGCGCTCCCAATAGCCGCCGCCATGGCCACCGCGACCCTCGCCGCCCCAGCCGCCGCCACCGCCCATCATCATCCGGCCGCCGCGCTGCATCATGCGGTCGACGCGGCGCTTCTGGCCCTCGTCGAGCGAGGCGTAGAGCGGTGCCGCCGCATCGGCGAGCTTGCGCATCGTCGCGGCGTTCTCGCCCATCCGGTCGGCCATGGTGCGCAGGCGCTGGACCGGATCCGGGCGGGCCGCGGCGTCACGGTTCTCGCGCATGTCGCGCCGGCGCTCCATGCGCTCGATCATGCGCTGGCTGCGCTGGGTGGCCGCTTCGCGCAGCGCGGTTTCCAGTGCCGGCCAGTGCCGCTCCTGCTCGGTGTTGAGGCGGAGCATCGCCTTGAAGCCGGCGATCCGCGCATCCGTCATGGCGGCGCGGTCCTCCGGGTTCATCTGCATCATGCGGCCGCCGCGATAGCCTTCGGCACCGGGACCGCGGGGGCCCGACTCGGCATTGGGGCCGCGCGGGCCGCCCGGGCCCGGCTGGGCCATGGCGACGGCGCCGAGCGCCATGGTGGCTGCGATGCCCGCGGCAATGATCATGGTCTTCATGGGAAAGTCTCCTCGTGGGTTGACCCCAGTTCGATGAGGAGAATCTACGCCACCAGGGCCGATCGACCGAGTTAAACTTCGTTCATGTGGCCGGGGGCTTCGGTGCTCCCGTGGCGCCGAACTCTGAGAAGAGCTTTTCGAGCTGGCCCAGTTGCTGGTCCTGGACTTCGCGGCCGGCCTCGAACATGCGCCCCATCGTGGCGGTCCAGGTATCGGCCGCCTGCTGGCCGATCGTGCGCGGTCCGGTCGTCTCGCCCTGGGGTGCCTGCGGGTTCATGGCGGCGGCGAGCAGCGGATTGGCCGCCTGCATCTGGCGGGCGATCTCCATCATCTGTTCGAGGCCGGGCATGGCCGGCATCGCCGCCGGCTTCGGGGTCGCCGCCGGACCGAAGAAATTGGTGAACATGCCCATCATGCCGCCCATCGGGTCAGCCGCCGCCGTCGCCTGGGGCGGCATCATCCGCGTGATCATGGCGGTCATCATCTCGCCGAGCGGGTTCTGCCCGCTCATCGCACCCTTCATCAGGCCGCCCACCAGGAGCGAGGCCATCATCGGCATGACCTGCCGCATCGCCTCCTGCTGCATGCCGGTCGCCAGCGCGGTCTGCTGGGCGATGGCCTGGGTGAGTTCGGGCGTGCCGAAGATGCGGGTCAGGGCCTGTTGGCCCGCCGCCATCATCGTCTGGCCCGCCTGCAGGGGCTGTTCGAACATCTGGGCGTAATTGGTGCCCGTCGTGAACAGGCCGAAGAGATTGGCCATGTCGGCGGGCGACTGCGTCGCGCGGTTGAGACCCAGCGAAAAGGCCGGCAACAGGGCGTCCATCGCCGTCTTGACCTGCTGCGGTGCCATGCCGAACTGCGCCGCGAACTGGTCGAAGCCCTGTTTTGCCTGCGCCTGGGCGAGGATGTCGGCGAGGTTGAACATCGGATGGCTCCCCCGGGGTCGATGGCCGCCCCGTTTGCCAGCCATCTAACCACGGCACCCGGCCAGCGTCACGACCCCGCTGTGGCTCCCTTGCCCGATGTGAAGGGCGACAGCGCGCTGGCGGGACCGGCCGCCGCTGGCGGATCGCCGGGCGGGCGGCTGGACAGCCGGTCGATGACCCTGAAACAGATCACCATGGACAGGATGCCGAACAGGATCCCCCCGGCCGCCTGGCCGGCGATGATGCCCTGCGCGCCCATGTCCGGGCCGGCGATCCAGGCCCCTGCCATGGCGAAGGGGACGGTACCCACCGTCGCCCGCGCCCAGTTCAGCGCCGTCGAATAGGTCGGGAAGCCGAGATTGTTGAAGGCGGCATTGCCGACGAAGACCGCGCCGTTGAAGGCCCATCCGAGCGAGGCATAGACGCAGAAGAAGGCGATGACCGCAGCGGAGGTCCCGGTGGCGTCGAAGAGCCGGACGACATGGGGCGACAGCACCAGCAGCGCCAGCCAGACGGCGACGCCATAGAGGCTGAGGAAGACCAGCGCGTCGATCAGGGTCTGCCGGACGCGGCCGAACTGCCGGGCGCCGACATTCTGCCCCATGATCGGCCCGACCGAACCGGACAGGGCGAAATAGGCGCCGAAGGCCACCGGCACCAGGCGGCCGAGCACCGCCCAGCCGGCGACCGCGCCGTCGCCGTAGCGGGCGATCATCGCGGTGACGATGCCGTTGCCGACGGGCGTCGCGATATTGGTCAGCACCGCCGGCACGGCGATGGCGGCGATCGGCCGGATGTCGCCGACGACATCCGCGAGGACCGGCCGGGCGGTGAGCCGATGCACCAGCGTCACGCCGCGCAGGCCGACATAGGCCATGGCGCAGCGCGAGATGATCGAGGTGATCGCCGCCCCATCGACGCCGAGACCGAGCGCGAAGATGAAGACCGGATCGAGGATGGCCGTGACGATTCCGCCGGTCAGCGTCACCCACATCGCGCGCTTGGCATCGCCGATGGCCCGCAGGATCGCCGCATACATCATGCCGAGGCCGAGAAAGGCCGTGGCCGGCACCACCATCCAGAGAAAGCGGTCGGCGATGGCGAGCGTCCGGCCCGTCGCGCCGAGCGAGGACAGCAGGAAGCCGGAGAGGGGCAGCATCATCGCCGACAGGATGGCCATCGCGACGGCCATGCCGATCAGGCTGGAGGTTGCCAGCCGCCGCGCCTTCTCCCGGTCGCCGGCCCCGAGCGCCCGCGACACCAGCGCCGTTCCGGCGATCGACAGGCCGATGGCGAAGGAGGTCAGGAAGAACAGGACCGTGCCCGCATAGCCGATGGCGGCGGCCAGCTCCTGCTCGCCGAGCTGGGCGATGTAGAACAGGTTGAGGAGGTCGACCATGAAGACGGCCATGAGACCGACCGACCCGGTGAGGGTCATGACGATCACATGGCGCATGGTCGAGCCCTGCGTGAATTTTCCCGGCATGCGGGCCGGGGCGGCGGCTGTCATCCCGAGAACCTCGTCTCGTCCGCAAGAACGTCCTCGGCCTCCGGATTGAGGGCCTTCGCCTTGCGGGCGGGCTCGACCAGCGGTGTGGGCGTCACGCGCTGCTGGTGCATGAGGTGCCGGCCGGCCTGGATGCCCTCGTGCATCTGCAGTTCCAGCCGCGCCGCATCGCGCTTGCGCAGGTCGGTCACCGTCTGGGTGGCGATCTCGCGGTCGATGCCGAGCGCGACCAGCGCCTCGCGTCCGAAGACCAGCGCGCTTTCGAGCACCTCGCGGATCTCGTAGTCGACGCCCTCCTCTCGCAGCTTGATCGTGTGCTGCCGGTCGAAGGCGCGCACGAAGAGCTTGGCGAGCGGGAACTCGGCCTTGATCAGCTCGACGATCTTGTCCGAGGCCTCCTGCTTGTCGACGCAGACGCAGATGAGCCGGGCCGTGCCCGCGCCGGCGGCGCGCAGCACGTCGAGGCGGGTGCCGTCGCCGTAATAGATGCGGAACCCGAACGTGCCGGCCGCCTGGATCATCTGGACATCGTTGTCGATGATGGTGACCTCCGCCCGCTCCGACAGCAGCGCCTGCGATGCCACCTGGCCGAAGCGGCCGAAGCCGATCATCAGCACCTCGCCGGTAAGGCCGTCGGCGACCTCCACGGCCTCAAGGGAGGGAGCCTTGGGCGCCGCGATGAGGAAGCGCAGGCCCATCAGCGCCAGCGGCGTCAGCACCATGGAGATGATGACGATGGCGGTCAGCGTGGCATTGGCGCGGCCGTCGATCAGACCCGTGCTGGTGGCGGCTGCATAGAGCACGAAGGCGAATTCGCCGCCCTGCGCCATCATCAGGGTGCGCTCCATCGCCTCCCCGTGGCTGGAGCGCGTGAGCCGCGCGACGGCATAGATGCCGATGCCCTTGGCCACCATATAGGCCACGACATAGACGGCGATCAGCGCCCAGCTGGCCATGACCACCGACAGGTCGAGCGACATGCCGACCGCCATGAAGAACAGGCCGAGCAGGATGCCGCGGAACGGCTCGACATCGGCCTCCAGCTGATGCCGGAAGGTGGACTCCGACAGCAGCACGCCGGCGAGGAAGGCGCCCATGGCCATGGACAGGCCGCCGAGCTGCAGGGCGAGGGCCGATCCGAGCACGACGAGCAGGGCCGCCGCGGTCATCACCTCGCGGGCGCCATAGGCGGCGAGGAAGCGGAACAGCGGATTGAGGAGGAAGCGACCCCCGATGATCAGGGCGGCGACTGCGCCAATGCCGATGGCGACCGCGATGAGCCGCGAGGTCAGGTTGCCGTCCTGTGCGCCGATCACCGTCGGCGCCAGGAAAGCGACGAGCGCCAGCAGCGGCACGATGGACAGGTCCTCGAGCAGCAGGATGGAGACCATCTTCTGCCCGGGCGGCGTGTTGAGCTCGCCGCGCTCCTCCAGCGTCTGCATGACGATGGCGGTCGAGGTGAGGACGAAGCCGGCGGCGGCGACGAAGGAGATGGCCAGGGGGAATCCGCCGGCGAGCCCCATCGCGGTCAGCAAGGCGGTACAGACGCCGACCTGCAGCAGGCCGAGCCCGAAGATCTGCTTGCGCAGGCTCCACAGCCGCGCCGGCCGCATCTCGAGCCCGATGATGAAGAGGAACATCACGACGCCGAGTTCGGCGATGTGCAGGATCGACGCCGGGTCGGAGATCAGGCGCAGGCCGAAGGGGCCGATGGCGAGGCCCGCCGCGAGATAGCCGAGGATCGATCCCAGCCGCGCCCGGCGGAACAGCGGCACGGCGATCACCGCCGCGGCCAGCAGCGTGACAGCAGGAATCACGAAGGCGGTGGAGGAGTGGGCGTCGGCCATGCGCTCGCGGGGGAAGGGACGGTGGAACAGGACAGTAGCGTCAATCCGGTCCCGCGTATCTAGGCCGCAAATCCGCGAACCGCATCCATGTGTTTTCACGCATGCCGCAGCGTCAGCCGGCGACGGGGCACCGGCTGTTGTGCCGCGCCGGGTCTCAGCCCGTGCCGCCGACCGTGATCCGCTCCATCTTCAGCGTCGGCTGGCCGACGCCGACCGGCACCCATTGACCCGCCTTGCCGCAGGTGCCGATGCCGGTGTCGAGGCTCATGTCGTCGCCCACCATCGTGACCCGCTTCATGTCGGCCGGCCCCGAGCCGATCAGCATCGCGCCCTTCACCGGCGCCCCGACCCTGCCGTTCTCGATCCGGTAGGCCTCGGTGCATTCGAAGACATATTTGCCGGAGGTGATGTCGACCTGACCGCCGCCGAAGCTGACGGCATAGAGGCCGTTCTTCACGCTCGCCAGGATCTCGTCCTTCGTGTGCGACCCGCCGAGCATGTAGGTGTTGGTCATGCGCGGCATCGGGACATGGGCATAGCTCTCGCGCCGCCCGTTTCCGGTGGCGGCGACGCCCATCAGGCGGGCGTTCTGCCGGTCCTGCATATAGCCGACGAGGCGCCCGTCCTCGATCAGCACGGTGCGGTGCGAGGCGGTGCCCTCGTCGTCGATGGAGATCGAGCCGCGGCGGTCGGCAATGGTGCCGTCGTCGACGACAGTCACGCCCCTGGCCGCCACCATCTCGCCCATCAGGCCGGCGAAGGCGGACTGGCCCTTGCGGTTGAAGTCGCCCTCGAGGCCGTGGCCGACGGCCTCGTGAAGCATGACGCCGGGCCAGCCCGGGCCGAGCACCACGTCCATCTCGCCCGCGGGGGAGGGGATGCTCTCCAGGTTGACCAGCGCCTGGCGGATCGCCTCGTCGGCGGCGTGCTGCCAGCGCCCCTCGGTGATGAAGCCCGCATAGCCGGCACGGCCGCCGAAGCCGTGGCTGCCGGCCTCCTGGCGGTCGCCGGACCCGGCGACGACGGTGACGTTGAGGCGCACCAGCGGCCGGACGTCACGGAAGGTCTCGCCGTCGGGCCGGAGGATCTCGACCACCTGCCACGAGCCGGCCAGCGACACCGTCACCTGCCTGACCTTCGGATCGCGCGCCCTGGCATAGGCGTCGATCTTCTCCATCAGCCTGACCTTCTCGGCGAAGGCGGGCGCATCCAGCGGGTTGTCGTCGGCATAGAGCCTGACATTGGAGCGGATGGGACCGGCGGCCAGCGTGCCGGCATAGCCGCCGGCCACCGCCTTGACCGTCTCCGCTGCCCGCTTCAGGGCCGCTTCCGACACGTCGGAGGAATGGGCATAGCCCACCGCCTCGCCCTTGACGGCGCGCAGGCCGAAGCCCTGGCCGTTGTCGGTGCCTGCCTGTTTCAGCCGGCCATTGTCGAAGAGCAGCGATTCCGACTGCTTGTACTCGACGAACAGTTCGCCATCGTCGGCGCCGGCCAGAGCCTCGTCGAGGATGGCGCGGGCCCTGACCGGATCGAGGTCGGCGCGGGCAAAGAGGGACAGGTCAGCCATGGCGGCTCCGGCGCGAGAAAACTGGGACTGACAGGCAATCTAGGGTGCCTGCCGCCGCGACGCGAGCCCGTCGCCCTCAGGGCAGGGCGTCGAAGCCCGGCTTGAACCCGTTGAGCGAGACCGGCACGCCGATCCCCTCCTCGGGGGTCTGGAAGATGATGAAGGTCGCGGTCTGGCCGCCGGACAGCTGGGCCAGCAGGTTGTCGTCCATCACCACCTCGGCGACGCAGCCCGAGGGCAGGCAGCGCACGAAGCCGGCGCGGCCGACATCGGCATTGTCGATCTTCAGGCCGAGCCCCGAGGGCAGCAGCACGCCGAGGGGCGCCAGCACGCGCAGCAGGCGTGCCCTGCCGTCGGCGGTCTTCAGGGCGATCACCGTCAGGGCGACGTTGGGCCGGTCCTCGGCCGCCACGTTCTGCACCAGGGCGCATTGTTCGGAGCGCGAGCCCGGCGGCGTGTCGCAGCGCACCTGCCAGTCGCCATGGGTGGCGCGCACCGCGCCCTGGGCGAGGGCCGCGCCGCCGCCGGCGACAAGCGCCAGCGCGGCCAAGGCTATGCCCATGAGGCCGCGGCGCAGGCCCGTCCTCGGCAGTCGCGGCTGTGTCGGCATGGTCATCCGTGGGGCTCCGGAGCTCGGGGCACGATGGGGTGCGGGCTTCGCCGGGTCTGGGGACCCGCCGGACGAATCGCCGCCAGCCCGCAGCGGGGGCGTCGGGTCCGCGAGGGACCATTCCCGCGCAATGGTGTCAAGATTATGCGCGAGCGGACGTGGGGTCATGCCGATTCCACGGGGCACGATCGCCTTTCGACCAATTCCAAAGCCGGGTCCCCGCGTTTATAAGCGCCTCGGCCCGCTTACGGCCCCCGGGGCTTTGAAAAGCTCTAAACGGTCGCATTGCGAGCATGGCGTTTTTGTGTTTCAAGGGGCCGGCAAACCCTCAGCTGAGCCGCTTGTGAGACGCGTTGATCGGAGATGCGTCCCCGGTCGTACAGCAGAGGCAGCCGAAAGCCGGCGTGCGGTCAACCGATCCGCCGGGACTGCGAGCGACAACAGAGACAGGGTCGATGTCCGGCGATTATCGGCCCTTGGCTACGGAGCAGAAGAACATGGGTTTGGCGATGCGGAACGGCGCGCCGGCAATCCGGGGTGGAAAAGCCGCCCTCGGAGCGCGTGTGTCGGGTGCCTTGGCGCTTTTGGCTGCAATGGCGGCCTCGGGTAAGGCTGTCGCGCAACAAGGCCTCGGGCAACCGGTGCCGGGAGGCCTCGCCTTCCAGGAATCCGCCTCTCCGGTCATGGACTTCATCCAATGGTTCCATAACTGGCTTTTGCTGCCGATCATTACGGTCATCAGCATCTTCGTGGCCGGCCTGCTCCTCTGGTGCATCTATCGCTACTCGGAGAAGCGCAATCCGAAGCCGTCGACCACGACCCACCATGTCGGGCTCGAAGTGGCCTGGACGGTCATTCCGGTGCTGATCCTGATCGTCATCGCCATTCCGTCCTTCCGGCTGCTCTACCAGCAGCAGGTCATCCCGCGCGCCGACATGACGATCAAGGCGACGGGCTCGAGCTGGCGCTGGTCCTATGACTATCCCGACCACGGCAACTTCAATTTCGTCTCCACCATGCAGACGGATGCCGAACGCCAGCAGCGCATCCAGGCGGGCACCCCTGCCAGCGAGGTCCCGCGCCTGCTCGCTGTCGACAACGAGGTGGTGGTCCCCATCAACAAGGTGATCCGCGTCCAGGTCACGTCCTCGGATGTGCTGCACGCCTTCGCCGTGCCGTCCTTCGGCGTCAAGATCGACGCCGTGCCGGGCCGCCTGAACGAGACCTGGTTCCGCGCCACCCGCGAAGGCATCTATTTCGGCCAGTGCTCCGAGCTCTGCGGCAAGGATCACGCCTTCATGCCGATCGCCGTGCGCGTCGTGTCGGAACAGGCCTTTGCCGCCTGGGTCGCGGACGCCAAGCGCCGCTTCGCCTCCACCGACCGGCCGACGACCGTCGCCGCCAACGACATCCCCGCGGCGCGCTGACGCGCCGCCCCCGAGACGATACCTGTCGAGGATCGACCCCATCATGGCAAACGCTCACGCGACCGCCGGTCACGACCATCACGACGACCACGCCATTCCCACGGGCTGGCGCCGCTACGTCTATTCGACGAACCACAAGGACATCGGCACGATGTACCTGATCTTCGCGATCATCGCGGGGCTCATCGGGTTCGCCCTCTCCATCGGCATCCGCATGGAACTGATGGAACCGGGGATGCAGATCTTCACCAATCCCCACACGTTCAACGTGTTCACCACCGGCCATGGCCTGATCATGATCTTCTTCATGGTCATGCCGGCACTGATCGGCGGCTTCGCCAACTGGTTCGTCCCGATCATGATCGGCGCGCCGGACATGGCCTTCCCGCGCATGAACAACATCTCGTTCTGGCTGCTGCCGCCGGCCTTCGCCCTGCTGCTGATCTCCCTCTTCGTCGAGGGCCCGACCGGGTTCAACGGCTTCGGTGGTGGCTGGACGGCCTATCCGCCGCTGTCCTCGAAGATGGGCCATCCCGGCCCGGCGATGGATTTCGCGATCCTGTCGCTGCACATCGCCGGTGCCTCGTCGATCCTTGGTGCGATCAACTTCATCACCACCATCTTCAACATGCGCGCCCCGGGCATGACGCTGCACAAGATGCCGCTCTTCGCCTGGTCGGTCCTCGTCACCGCCTTCCTGCTGCTGCTGTCGCTGCCCGTCCTCGCCGGCGCCATCACCATGCTGCTGACGGACCGCAATTTCGGCACGACCTTCTTCGATCCGGCCGGCGGCGGTGACCCGATCCTCTACCAGCACCTGTTCTGGTTCTTCGGCCACCCCGAGGTCTACATCCTGATCCTGCCGGCCTTCGGCATCGTCAGCCACATCATCTCGACCTTCTCGAAGAAGCCCGTCTTCGGCTATCTCGGCATGGCCTATGCCATGGTTGCGATCGGCGTCGTCGGCTTCATCGTCTGGGCCCACCACATGTACACGGCCGGCCTGTCGGTCACGACCCAGGCCTATTTCGTCGCCGCCACCATGGTCATCGCGGTGCCGACCGGCGTGAAGGTGTTCTCCTGGATCGCCACCATGTGGGGTGGTTCGATCCGCATGGCGACCCCGATGCTCTGGTCGGTCGGTTTCATCTTCCTCTTCACCGTCGGTGGCGTCACCGGCGTCGTCCTCGCCAATGCCGGCGTCGACCGCGCCCTGCACGACACCTATTACGTCGTCGCGCACTTCCACTACGTGCTGTCCCTCGGCGCCGTCTTCGCCATCTTCGCCGGCTGGTACTACTGGTTCCCGAAGATGTTCGGCTACATGTACTCCGAGTTCATCGGCAAGCTGCACTTCTGGGTGACGTTCGTCGGTGTGAACCTGGTGTTCTTCCCGCAGCATTTCCTCGGGCTGCAGGGCATGCCGCGCCGCTATGTCGACTATCCCGACGCCTTCGCGATGTGGAACTATGTCTCGTCGATCGGCTCCTATATCGCCGCCGTCGGCGTGGTCATCTTCCTCGGCGGTGTCGTCCACGCCTTCGTGCGCAAGCAGGCTGCGGGCGAGAATCCCTGGGGCGAGGGTGCGACCACCCTGGAATGGACCCTGTCCTCGCCGCCGCCCTTCCACCAGTTCGAGCAGCTTCCGCGGATCCGCTGACGCCCTCGCCACCCTGAAGCCCGGAGCATGATGCCCCGGGCTTCGGCTCCGGACCGGGATGACCGTCATCCCGCCAACCCTTTGAGACCGTCTTGTCCCTCGTCGACGACACTTCGAGCATGAACCGCTCCGCCCTGGTCAGCCAGGCCGAGCCTCGGGACTTCATCGCGCTTCTGAAGCCGCGGGTCATGTCGCTCGTCGTCTTCACGGCGCTGACCGGGATCGTCATCGCGCCCGGCGGCGTCCATCCGGTCCTGGCGGCGATCAGCCTCCTGTGCATCGCGGTCGGGGCCGGTGCATCCGGCGCGCTGAACATGTGGTACGACGCCGACATCGACGCGCTCATGGGCCGCACCGCCACCCGCCCGATTCCCGCCGGCCGCGTCACGCCGGGCGAGGCGCTCGCCTTCGGGCTGGTCCTGTCGGTGCTCTCGGTGCTGGTCCTCGGGCTGGTCGCCAACTGGCTCGCCGCCGGCCTTCTCGCCTTCACCATCTTCTTCTACGCCGTCGTCTACACGATGTGGCTGAAGCGCTGGACGCCGCAGAACATCGTCATCGGCGGGGCCGCCGGCGCCTTTCCGCCCATGATCGGCTGGGCCGCCGTCACCGGTTCGGTCTCCCTTGAATCCTTCGTGCTCTTCCTCATCATCTTCATCTGGACGCCGCCCCATTTCTGGGCGCTGGCGCTGATCAAGTCGGAAGACTACGCGCGGGCCGGCGTGCCCATGCTGCCCGTCGCCTGTGGCGAGGCGGAGACGCGCCGCCAGATCCTGCTCTACACGCTGCTCCTTGCCCCAGTCGGCATGGCGCCCTGGTTCCTCGGCTTCGCCGGCCTCACCTATGCGCTGGTCGCGGCGGCCGGTGGCCTCGGCATGATCTGGCTCGCCATCGAGATCTATCGTCGCCGGGAAGGCGCGCCGGCCCGCAAGGCGTCCGGCCGCATGTTCGCCTTCTCGATCCTCTATCTGTTCGCGCTCTTCGCCGTGCTCCTCGTCGAGCAGGGCGTTCTGGCCCGGATCCTCTGAGGAGGCACCCATGGTCGACCATCCCACTGAAGCCGGCATCGTCCTGACCCCCGAGGAAAAGCGCCGCCAACGTCAACGCAACATCGCCATCGCCTTCGCCCTGGCCGGGCTCTGCGTGATCTTCTGGATCGTCACCATCGTCAAAGGGGCCGCTATCCTCCAGCGGCCGATGTGAGGCGGATATGAGCGATAGTCCTGTCGACATCACCCCGCGGGCCCGCGACTGGAAGCGCGACATCAAGGTGGCGCTCTCGGCCTTCGCATTTGGTGCCGCCATGTTCGGCGCGGCCTATGCCGCGGTGCCGCTCTACGACCTGTTCTGCCGCGTGACCGGCTTCGGCGGCACGACGATGCGCGCCGAGCGGCCCGCCGACCGCGTCATCGACCATCCCGTCGACATCCGTTTCGATTCCAATATCGGCGCCGGCCTGCCCTGGCGCTTCCAGGTCGACACCACCCGCCATGCGATCAAGGCGGGCGAGACGCACACGATGACCTACCGGGTCACCAACCTGGCGGATGTGCCCGTCACCGGCATGGCGACCTACAATGTCGCCCCCTACGAGACGGGGCGCTTCTTCAACAAGCTCGAATGTTTCTGCTTCACCGAGCAGACGCTCGCGCCCGGCGAGTCGCGCGAATTCACCGTCGTCTATTTCGTCGATCCCGCCATCGTCGATGATCCCTCGGCGCGCACTGCCAACACGATCACCCTGAGCTATACCTTCTACCGCCAGAATCAGCCGCTGAGGCCCGTTGCCCAGAGCACCGGGACGACGCCTGTTTCGCGGTCCAACTGATTGACCGCCGCGACGGGCGACCGTCGCGGAAGCCATACGGAGACTTCAATGGCCGAGGCCCACGCCAAGCAACAGCACGACTACCATCTGGTGCCCCTGAGCCCCTGGCCGTTCATCGGCTCGATGTCGGCCTTCGTCATGGCCGTCGGCGCGGTGATGTGGATGAAGGCCATGCCGCTCGCCGGGCTCCAGCTCGGCTGGGTGCTCTTCTCCGCCGGCCTCATCGGCATTCTCTACACCATGTTCGGCTGGTGGTCGGATGTCATCCGCGAGGGTCAGGAAGGCCACCACACCCGCGTTGTGTCGCTGCACCTGCGCTACGGCATGATCATGTTCATCGCCTCGGAGGTGATGTTCTTCGTCGCCTGGTTCTGGGCCTATTTCGACGCCGCCTTCTTTCCCGGTGAGGCGATCCAGTACCAGCGCACCGAGCTGACCGGTGGTCACTGGCCGCCGAAGGGCATCGCGACCTTCAATCCGCTGCAGCTTCCCCTGCTCGGCACCCTGGTCCTGCTGCTGTCGGGCACGACGGTCACCGCCGCTCACCACTACATCGTCACTGGCGAGCGCGAGCAGGCCAAGATGTACCTGTGGTTCACGGTGATCCTCGGCGTCCTCTTCACCTGCCTCCAGATCTATGAGTACACCCACGCCTATTTCAGCTTCTCCGGCAACATTTATGGCGCGACCTTCTTCATGGCGACCGGCTTCCACGGCTTCCACGTCGTCGTCGGCACCATCTTCCTGCTGGTCTGCGTGTTGCGCCTCTACCGGGAAACGCACCTGACGCCGGAAAAGCATTTCGGCTTCGAGGCCGCCGCCTGGTACTGGCACTTCGTCGACGTGGTCTGGCTGTTCCTCTTCGCCGCGATCTATGTCTGGGGCCATGACTGGGCGGGCCGTGCGCTCGCCGGTGCGGCCGGCCATTGATCGTCCGGACCCCGAGCTGGCATCGAAAGGGCGGCTTCGGCCGCCCTTTTTCATGGCGGGGCGGTCCGTTCCGGTCACGGGCTTGTCATGTGTCTCTACGGGGCGATCCATGGCTCAATGCCGTTCGGGAACCCGCGATGATGGTGGTGCGATGCCGATGACACGACGCATGTTCACGACGGCCCTCTCGGCCATCGCCGCGCCGGCGCTGCTGCCCCCGGCAGCGATCGCCGCCGTTCCCGTCGAGCGCGCCTATCGCCACGTGCTGGCCAACGGCCTCGAGGTCGTCGCCATCCCCGACCATCGCGTGCCGGTGGTCACCCACATGCTCTGGTACAAGGTGGGGTCCGCCGACGAGGAGCCGGGCAAGTCGGGTCTCGCCCATTTTCTCGAACACCTGCTGTTCAAGGGCACGACCCGCAACCCGGCGCCGGTGTTCTCGCGGGCCATCTCGGCCGCCGGCGGCCAGGAGAACGCCTTCACGTCCTATGATTATACCGGCTATTTCCAGCGCATCGCCCGCGAGCAGCTGCCGGTCATGATGGATTTCGAGGCCGACCGGATGACCGGGCTCGTCCTTACCGATGCCGTCGTCCTGCCCGAGCGCGATGTGGTCCTTGAGGAGCGCCGCCAGCGCATCGACAACGAACCCGGTGCCCGCCTCGGCGAGCGGATGCAGGCCCGGCTCTGGGGCGAGACCCACCCCTACGGCATCCCGATCATCGGCTTCGAGCACGAGATCCGGCAGCTCAATCTCGATGATGCCATGGCCTTCTACCGCCGCCACTACGCGCCGAACAATGCGATCCTCGTGGTGGCGGGCGACGTCACTGCCGACACCGTCTTCCGTCTCGCCGCCGAGACCTATGGGCGGATCGACGCCAATCCGCGCATCGCCGCCCGGACCCGGCCGCCGGCCATCGGCCGCGCGACACGCGAAAGGGTTCGGCTCGCCGACCAGCGCGTCCGCCAGCCGAGCCTCACCCATACCCATGTCGTGCCCTCCTACCGCTCGGCCCGGCCCGGCGAGGCGGAGGCGCTCGAGGTCCTGTCCCAGGTGATCGGATCCTCGCCCAACGGCGCCATGTACAAGACGCTGGTCTCCGACAGGCAACTGGCGGTTAGCGCCGGCTGCTTCTACGCCGGCTCGGCCCTCGGCGAGGGCCGGTTCGGCATCCATGCCGCGCCGCGGCCCGGCGTCAGCATCGAGGCGCTCGAGGCGGCCATGTTCGAGGTCGCTGCCCGCGTCGCCGATTCGGGCGTCCGCGACGACGAGATCGCCCGCGCCAAGACGCGGCTCATCGCCGAGTCGGTCTATTCCCAGGACAGTCAGGCCTCGATGGCCCGCATGTATGGCGCGGCCCTCACCAGCGGCTCCACCATGGACGACCTGCAGCAATGGGTCGAGCGCATCCGGTCGGTCAGCCGCGAGCAGATCAACGCCATGGCACCGCGCGCCTTCGACTTCTCGCGCGCCGTCACCGGCGAGCTCGCGCGCGCGGAGCGCAGCTGATGCGCCGCACCCTTTTGTGTCTCGCCGCTGGAATCCTGATGATGACGCCCGCCCTGACAGCGACAGCCACGGCACAGACCGCGGTCCCCGCGAGCCAGGCGAGCCGCATCGAGCGTGTCGTCTCGCCCGGTGGCATCGAGGCCTGGCTCGTGCGCCAGACGCACCTGCCCGTCCTCGCCGTTTCCTTCGCCTTCAGGGGCGGCTCGGCCCAGGACCTGCCCGGCCGGGAAGGCACTGCCAATCTGATGGCCGCCCTGCTCGACGAAGGCGCCGGCGATCTTGATGCGGAGGCCTTCAATGGCCGCCTGCAGGACCGCGCCATCGAGGTCAGCTTCTCTGCCAGCCGCGATCTCTTCTCGGGCTCGCTGCGCACGCTGACCGAGCACCGCGCCGAGGCCCTCGGCCTGCTGCGGCTCGCCCTGACCCGCCCGCGCTTCGACACGGCGCCGCTGGAGCGCATGCGGCAGTCCGTCCTCGCCTCCGTCCGCCGCTCCTCGACCAATGCCGGCTCCATCGCCAGCGACACCTTCTGGGCGACGGCCTTTCCCGGCCATCCCTATGGCCGGCGCGGCGCCGGTACGCTCGACAGCGTCACCGCCATCACCGCCGCCGATCTCTCCACGCTCCATCGCCGCCTGCTGGCGCGCGATCATCTGAAGGTCGCCGTGGTCGGTGATATCACCGCCGGTGAACTCGCACCGCTGCTCGACATGGTCTTCGGCGACCTGCCGGCGAAAGCCGACCTCACGCCCGTGCCCGAGGCGGTCATCGCCGGAACCGGCGAGCGGCGGGTCATTCCGCTCGACGTGCCGCAGGCGACCATCTCCTTCGGCCTGCCCGGCCTGAAGCGCGACGACCCGGACTTCATCCCCGCCTTCGTCGTCAACCACATCCTCGGCGGCGGCGGATTTTCCTCGCGCCTCTATCAGGAGGTGCGCGAGAAGCGCGGCCTCGCCTATTCCGTCTCCTCCGGCCTCGCCGCCTTCGATGCTGCGGGCCTGGTGACGGGCGGGACCTCGACGCGCAACGACCGCGCCGCCGAGAGCCTCGCGGTGATCACCGCGGAGCTCAAGCGCCTTGGTGCGGAGGGGCCGACCGAGCTCGAACTGGAACAGGCCAAGCGCTATCTGATCGGCTCCTGGGCCCTGCGCTTCGAGACCTCGACGCAGATCGCCTCCAACCTCATCCGCCTGCAGCTCGACGACCTCCCGCCTGACTATCTCGACCGCCGGAACGGGCTGATCGATGCGGTCAGCCTCGACGACGTGCGCCGTGTCGCCCGCCGGCTGTTCGGCGACCCGAAGATGCTGGTCGTCGTGGTCGGCAAGCCCGAGGGCATGTGAGGCCCGCTCAGCGTCCGCGCAGGCGCTGGAATGCATAGGCGCCGAAGACACCAACCAGCGTCAGGGCGAGGCCGAACCAGGTCAGAGCATATTCGAAGTGGCGGTTGGTGAAGACGAGACGGGTTTCGCCGCCGACCGGCAGGCCGCCCGGCACCGGCGTCGCATCGGCGTCGACGGAGAAGGGTGCCGTCGCGGAGGCCTCGAGACCGAGCGTCCGGGCGATCCCGGCGAGGTCGCGGGTGTAGAAGGTCCGTCGCGCCGGATCGTCGGGCGCGGCGAGGGCACCGCGCTCCTCGGGATAGCGGATCAAGCCGGTGATGCTGACGATGCCGTCCACCTGCCCGGCGGTGCGCGTTGCGGGATCACGCCGGTCGGTCGGAACGAAGCCGCGGTTGACAATGACCGTATCTCCATTCGCCGTCACCAGTGGCGTCAGGACGAAAAAGCCCTGTCCCCGCGGGCGCGTCGCATCGGCCTGACGGCTGTCGCCGGCCACATGATAGAGGTAGGCCTCCGCATCGTGGCGAAAGCGGCCGGTGACCGTCACCCGCCGGTAATCGTCGCGCGCAGGACTCATGCGCGGCCAGGCCTCGCGGCCGGGAAGCGGGATGGCCGGCGCCCGCGTGCGCTGCTCGACCTGGGCCACGAGGCCGTTCTTCCAGGCAAGCCGTGACAGCTGCCAGGTGCCGAGGACGACGAGGATGGCCAAAGCGATCGATGCGGCGATGCCCGGGACGACGAGGGTCCTGAGCCGGGCGGCGAGGGGCAGGGCGGAGACGGGAGCGGGACTGCTGGGTGTCGGGGTCATGCTGCGCAAATAGGTGCTGCCTCACTCCCTGTCGAGGCGGCCCTCGCTTGCGCCATGGCGATACTGCAGCGCGACCATCAGTCCCTTCATCGGTCGCAGCAGCCCGAGGCAGACCACCAGCACCAGCGGCCCAAAGATCACGGCATGCACCCAGAAGGGCGGCGAATAGCGAACCTCCACCACCAGGGCCATGGCGCAGATGAGGAACCCGGCGAAGAGGATGACGAAGACCGCCGGGCCATCACCGGAATCGGCGAAGGCGAAGTCCAGGCCGCAGGCGCTGCAGCGCGGCTTCACCGTCAGGAACCCGGTGAAGAGATGGCCCTCGCCGCAGCGCGGGCAGCGGCCGCGAAGGCCGGTCGCTAGGGGAGACTGCTCCTGGTAATAGGTCATGGATGCTCCTGGACGCGGCGAGCCTAGCCTGTCGCCTCCTCCAAACCAATTTCTAACCCTGTCCGGCATTGCAGGGTCGCAGCGCCGGTGCTGCCGCTTTTTCCGGGTCTTCCAGACGCTGCGTTAACCGCTTCTTCAAGGCTGACAGGCATTTTCATACCCGATCGCCGCGACGCGTGCGGTTTGAACAACTTTCCGGAACGGTGCCACAAGTATGGCGCCGGCGCTTGGAGCAGTGTGATGGCTGTTGACCTTTCGATGCCGATCCTCGTGGTCGACGATTACAACACGATGATCCGCATCATCCGTAACCTCCTGAAGCAACTCGGCTTCGACGACATCGACGACGCGTCGGACGGCTCGGCCGCTCTCGCGAAGATGAAGGAGAAGAAGTACGGCCTCGTGATCTCCGACTGGAACATGGAGCCGATGACCGGCTACGAGCTCCTCAAGGAGGTCCGCTCCGACGGGTCGCTGTCGCGCACCCCCTTCATCATGGTCACGGCGGAATCGAAGACGGAAAACGTCATTGCCGCCAAGAAGGCCGGCGTGAACAACTACATCGTCAAGCCGTTCAATGCCCAGACGCTGAAGGCCAAGATCGACGCGGTCTTCGCCGACTGATCGGCCTGACGTTCGACCGCCCGGGCGGGCCGGCTTCCGGCCGGCTCCCGGGAGGACATATCGACCGACCGGACGGAGGCCACGGCCGATGTCCCTGGGGAATGGGCGACCATGAAGCAAGTTTCCACCGAACATCTCGACCGCATCGTCCAGTTCATCCGGACGAAGGGCAACGGGGATGTGTCCCTCGGTGACGTCGTCGCTCTCGCCGAGGTGACCGTCGAATCGCTGTCGAGCTTCTTCCGCTCGATCGACATGTCAGTCTATCGCGAGCTTTCGGACATCGCCTCCTTCATCACCAACATGAAGGTCGAGGTCGGCCGCCTGCAGCCGAACGATCTCAAGCACAGCCGCATTCCGGCCGCCGGCATGGAACTGGACGCCATCGTCAAGGCGACCGAGAAGGCCACCGACACCATCATGGGTGCCGCCGAGGAACTCATGGCGGCCGACGCCTCCGATGCCGTCGCCTACAAGGCGATGGTCGACGAGCGCATGATGCTCATTTTCGAGGCCTGCTCGTTCCAGGACATTACCGGCCAGCGCGTCGCCAAGGTCATCGACACGCTCAAGCACATCGAGGCCCGCGTCACCCGCTTCGCCGATGCCATCAGCGCCGCCGATGCCGACGGCTACCTGTCGGAAGACGAGCGCCGGCGCGAGGAGCGCAAGATGAAGAACATCCTCCATGGTCCCCAGCTCGACGGCGAGGGCGTGGACCAGAGCGATGTCGATGCCCTCTTCGCCAAGCCCGCCAAGAAGGGCTCGAAGCAGACCAGCGACGCCTGATCCCGGCGGCGGTCGGCCGCGGAAGCGGCGCTGGCCCTACCAGACCAGTTTGCGCATGACGTGACGGGGGCTCTGTCCCGTCTCGGCGACCAGTGCCGCGAGGCCCTCGGGCCTGACCCCGGCCCCATCCAGCAGCACCTCGGCATGAATGCCTTCCGCCAGGAACAGGCAGTCGTAGCCCATGCGTGCGGCACCGGCGACGTCTGTGCGCATGGCATCGCCGATGGTCAGAACCCGGCGGTCGTCGGGACGGTGCCCGAGGATGCGCTCGGCATAGCGCCAGCAGGCCTCATAGGCCGGCTCGTAGGGCTTGCCGGCATAGAGCACGTCGCCCCCCATGGACTGGTAGCGGTCGCCGATGGCACCGGCGCAGAAGATCAGGTCGTGGCCGACCTCCACCACCTTGTCGGGATTGCCGCAGAGGAAGAACAGGTCGCGCGCCTTCATGCGCTCGAGCCGATCCTGATAGTCGTCGGGCGTCTCGGTCCGGTCGTCCACCAGGCCGGTGCAGACCACGTAATCCGCCTCCTCGATGCCGACGAGTCGGGTGTCGATCCCCTCGAAGACGACGAGATCGCGCTGCGGGCCGACATGGTGCACCGGCGCGCCCGGGCGCGTGCGCATATAGTCGCGCGACACGTCGCCCGAGGTGACGATGGCGTCGTAGGCGGCGCGCGGCACGCCGAGCCGGTCGAGCTGGCCGACCACCACCGGCGCCTGGCGCGGCGCATTGGTGATGAGGATCACCGGAACGCCGCGGCGGCGCATGGCCACCAGCGCCTCGCAGGCGGCGGGATGCGCCTTCATGCCATTGTGCAGCACGCCCCAGACATCGGAGAACACGAGGTCGTAGCCCTCCGCAATGGCAGAGAGCCCCGTGATGAGCGCGGGCGGGGCGAGGGCGGGAGCGGCGAGGGCGTCGGTCATGCCAGCGGGGTTAAGGGGCGGCGGCGGCAGGGTCAAGCGCGCCGCCGCGCCGCCGTCAGGCGATGGTCGTCGCGGTCAGGAAGGGCAGCAGGGCGGCAAGACAGCCCGCGGGATTTTCCTCCGGGATGAAATGGCCGGAATCGACTGCCGTGCCGGTGGCCTGCGGCTTGAAGACCTTCCAGGCCTCCAGCGGGCTCGCCCCGGCCGAGGGTATGCCGGCATCGCCCCAGACCACATGGGCCGGCACGGCGATGATGCGGCCCACCGCCTTGTCGGCCATGTCGGCGGCGAGATCGACGGTGGCGCCGGCGCGATAGTCCTCGCAGCAGGCATGGATGCGCGAGGGGTCGTTGAAGAAGTCGCGATAGTGCTGCAGCGCGCGGTTGTCATAGGCGTCGAGCGTGCCGGTCTTGGTCCACAGCGCCAGCTTCTCCTCGAGATAGGCGGTGGGATTGCGCCCGATCTCCGCCTCCGGAACCCCGTCCGGTCCGGACAGGAAGATCCAGTGCTCGGTCTTTGGCGACGGCGCTGCGCGGATGCGCTCCCACATGACGAGCGTCGGAACGATGTCGAGGAGCGCGATGCGTTCCAGCCGGCCGGGATGATCGAGCGCCATGCGGTAGGTCACCCGCGCGCCGCGATCATGCCCGCAGGCCATGAAGCGGACATGGCCGAGCGCCTCCATCACCTCGATCAGGACCTGTGCCATGTCGCGCTTGGCATAGGGGAAATGGCCGTCGCCGCCGCGCGGCGCCGTCGACCAGCCGTAGCCGGGCAGGTCCGGCATGACGAGCGTGAACCGCTTCGCCAGTTCGGGCGCGATCCTGTGCCACTCGACATGGGTCTGCGGAAAGCCGTGGATCAGCAGCAGCGGCGGCCCCGCCCCGCCGGAGCGGGCGAAGATCTGGCCGATGGACGTGTCGATCCAGTGCGATTCGAAGCCGGGGAACAGATCGAAGCTGGACATGGGCGCTCCTGGGTCATCGCCGGAAGCGAGCATAGCCGATTTCGCCGGCCGCGACCCGGCTCAATCCTGCCGGGGCGTCCGCTCCCGCGCCACCGCCTGCCAGCCGATGTCGCGGCGGCAGAACCCGCCGGGCCAGTCGATGAGGTCGACGGCGCGATAGGCCTTCTCCTGCGCCTCCGTCACGTTGCGCCCGGTGGCGGTGATGGCGAGAACGCGGCCGCCGGCGGCCACGATCTCGCCGTCCTTCGCCGCCGTTCCCGCATGGAAGACCTCGACGCCGTCAAGCGCCCGCGCCCGTTCGATGCCACGGATGACGCTGCCCTTTTCCGGCGTCCCCGGATAGCCTTTCGCCGCCATCACCACGGTAAGGGCGGCCTCGTCGTACCAGCGGGCACTCATCGTCCGAAGCTGGCCATCGGCGGCCCCGAGCAGCAGCGTCAGGAGATCGTCCTTCAGCCGCATCATCAGCACCTCGCATTCGGGATCGCCGAAACGGCAATTGTATTCGATCAGCTTCGGCCCCTCCGCCGTGATCATCAGGCCGGCGAAGAGCACGCCCTTGAACGGCCGGCCCCTGGCCTTCATCGCGGCAAGGGTCGGCCGGATGATCTCCGCCATCGTGCGCTCGACCATGGCGGGCGTCATCACCGGGGCCGGTGAATAGGCGCCCATGCCGCCGGTATTCGGCCCGGTATCGCCGTCGCCGACCCGCTTGTGGTCCTGCGCGGTGGCGAGCGCCAGCGCCGTCTCGCCGTCGCAGAGGGCGAAGAACGAAGCCTCCTCGCCGGTCATGAACGCCTCGACGACGACCGCCGCGCCGGCCGCCCCCATGCCGCCCTCGAACATCATGTCGACGGCCGCCAGCGCCTCGTCGAGGGTCATGGCGACGACCACGCCCTTGCCGGCGGCCAGACCGTCCGCCTTGACGACGATCGGCGCGCCCATGCGGCGCACATAGTCCTTCGCCGGGCCGGCCGCGGTGAAACGCTCATAGGCGGCGGTGGGAATGGCGAACTCCCGGCAGAGGTCCTTGGTGAAGCCCTTCGAACCCTCAAGTTCGGCTGCCGCCCGCGACGGGCCGAAGACCTTGATGCCGGCGCTCGCGAGGTCGTCGGCGATCCCGGCCACCAGCGGCGCCTCGGGCCCCACCACCACGAAGGTGATGGCATGCCGGCGGCAATAGGCGATGACGGCGGCGTGGTCGGCGACGTCGAGGACGGCGAGGGTCGCGACCTCGGCAATGCCGGGATTGCCTGGTGCGCAATGCAGGGTGGTCAGCAGCGGACTCGCCGACAGCGCCCAGGCGAGGGCATGTTCGCGGCCGCCGCCGCCGATCAGAAGCACGTGCATGGCTGTCTCCGCCCGGTAGCCGGCGTCCTGCACGCCGCCGATGCAGACCGCCCCTTCAACCCTCGTCCCGCAGCGTCTAGACAAGAGTGCCCCGTCCGGCAACGGATTCGCTGCGCATGACCGATACCGCCCCGTCCAACACGCCCGAGATCTCGGTCTCGGATCTCTCCGCCGCCATCAAGCGGACGGTGGAGGACGCCTTCGGCTATGTGCGCCTGCGCGGCGAGGTCTCCGGCTTCAAGGGCCCGAGCGGCTCGGGGCACTGCTATTTCCGTCTGAAGGACGAGGG
>CALRLZ020000041.1:0-31642 GCA_943368975.1 Archangium gephyra | reverse complement strand
AGCGAGCGCCGCGGCAGGCGTCGCGATGGGCCCGGCTCCGCCGATGGAGACCAGGATCGGGTCCATGGACGGGCGGTAGGGGCCGAGCAGCGAGACAACGGCGCCGGGCATGGCGGCGAGCGCGTTGGCCGGCCGGCCGGGCCGGCCCTGCCGCTGCTGCGAGGCGGCCATCATCTGCGCATAGGTGAGATTGCCGGGATCACTGGGCGCCGCTGCGACCGGCTCGTTGTCGAGCTCCTCGCCCGCTTCAATATAGACCGGTCCGCGACCGCGACGGCGACAGGCCTGGTCGCGGATATTCGGCGGCGCCGAGGACAGGTCGTTGGCGATGCCGTCGAGACCGATGCCCGATCCGCCCGAGACGAAATGACGCTCGAACAGGCCGGCCGCCGTTTCCGCACGGCCGCGCGCCGAAGTCGCGCCCAGCACCACGACGATGAGCTTGCGGCCGCCGCGGGTGGCAGTGGCCACGACGTTGAAACCGGAGGAGCAGGTGAAGCCGGTTTTGAAACCGTCCGCACCCTGGTAGCGGCCGATGAGATGGTTGGGGTTACGCATGACGCGGTTGCCGAAGCGGATCGCCGGCATGCGCCAGAGCAGGGAATGCTCGGGGAATTCGCGCATCATCGCATAGGCGAGGAGCGCCATGTCGCGGGCGGTGGTCTGCTGGCCGGCCCCGGGCAAGCCGTTGGGATTGATGAAGCGGGTCGCGGACATGCCAAGCCGGCGGGCTTCGGCGTTCATCATGGCGGCGAAGTTCTCGACCGATCCGCCGAGGCCCTCGGCGATGGTCACGGAGACATCATTGGCCGACTTGACCATGATCATCTTCAGCGCGTTGTCGAGGGTCACCACCGTGCCGGGCCGGAACCCCATCTTCGAGGGCGCCGAGCGGAAGGCGCGCTGGGACACGACCAGGCCGGTATTCATGGTGGCGCGACCGGCCTGCACCTGCCGGAGCGCGACATAGGTCGTCATCATCTTGGTGAGCGAGGCGGGCAGCCAGGGCATCCCGCCCCGATCGGATTGCAGCACCTGGCCGGTCGCCGCGTCGACGACGATGGTCGGGCCCAATTGCTGGGCGCTGGCGGCCGAAGCGCCGACGAACAACGCGATCACGCCGGCAAGACAAGGGATGCTGATCCGCAAGAGCATGGGCCTTTTGGGAATGTCGCCGCGACCTCGACCCTGTTTAACTGCTTCGGGCTCGCTTCGCCAAGGGCGAAGACGAAAGCGTTGCGGCGAGAGGTCGGCGGCGCGCCGTTACGAGACTGTCCAGACGGCGAGGAAGAACAGCGTCAACGCGGCCAAACCATGGCGCCGGCGCGCGGCGGTGCCTGCCATGCGCCGGACGGCGGATGGCGAAGGGCGGTGCTTCCGCCTAAAATGGAGTCTCTCACCTCCAGACCCGGGATACGCCACCATGACCGCCTGCATCGTCGGCTGGGCTCATACCGCCTTCGGCAAGCTCGAGACCGAAACCGTCGAGAGCCTGATCATCCGCGTGGCCAACGAGGCGCTCGACAATGCCGGCATCGGACCGGACGACGTCGACGAGATCCTGCTCGGTCATTTCAATGCCGGCTTCTCGCCGCAGGACTTCACTGCCTCGCTGGTGCTGCAGGCCGATCCGCGCCTGCGCTTCAAGCCGGCAACCCGCGTCGAGAACGCCTGCGCCACCGGCTCGGCGGCCGTCCACCAGGCGGTGCGCGCGGTGAAGGCGGGCGATGCCCGCGTGGTGCTGGTCGTCGGCGTCGAGCAGATGACGAAGACGCCGGGTGCCGAGATCGGCAAGAACCTGCTCAAGGCCTCCTATTTGCCCGAGGACGGCGACACGCCGGCGGGCTTCGCCGGCGTCTTCGGCAAGATCGCCCACAACTATTTCCAGCGCTGGGGCGACCAGTCCGACGCCCTCGCCATGATCGCGGCGAAGAACCACAAGAACGGCGTCGAGAACCCCTATGCCCAGATGCGCAAGGATTTCGGCTTCGACTTCTGCCGCACCGAGAGCGAGAAGAACCCCTTCGTCGCCGGCCCGCTGAAGCGCACCGACTGCTCGCTCGTCTCCGACGGCGCGGCGGCCCTCGTCATCACCGATACGGCCACCGCGCTGAAGATGAAGAAGGCCGTCGCCTTCCGCGGCCAGGCCCATGTGCAGGATTTCCTGCCCATGTCGAAGCGCGACATCCTGAAGTTCGAGGGCTGCACCAGGGCCTGGGGCAAGGCGCTGGGCGAGGCCGGCATCGCCCTGTCCGACCTCTCCTTCGTCGAGACCCACGACTGTTTCACCGTGGCCGAACTCATCGAATATGAGGCGATGGGGCTCACTCCGGAGGGCCAGGGGGCCCGCGCCATCCTGGAGGGCTGGACCCAGAAGGACGGCAGGCTGCCGGTGAACCCCTCCGGCGGCCTCAAGGCCAAGGGCCATCCGATCGGCGCCACCGGCGTGTCGATGCACGTGCTCTCGTCCATGCAGTTGATGGGCGAGGCCGGCGGCATCCAGGTGAAGGATGCCAGGCTCGGCGGCATCTTCAACATGGGCGGCGCGGCGGTGGCGAACTACGTCAGCGTGCTCGAGCGCCTGCGCTGAGAAGCGGGGCGCGCCTCAGAGCTCTCCCGCCGACGGGACGGCCGGCACGCCGGCCCCCGATACCGCCCTGGCCGCCAGCACGGCCCGGATCACCGCCGCCGCCGTTACCTGCGCGGCGATAGCGCCAAGCGCCATCATGTTGCCCGTGACGCCGCTCTTGCCCGTGGCCACGCAGAACATCGTGTCACCGTCCCACATCGTATGGATCGGATCGATCGTGCGGGCGAGACCGTCATGGCTCTGCTGGGCGATCTTGGTTGCCTGAGCCTTGGTCAGCTGGGCATCGGTGGCAACGATTCCGATGGTGGTCGCCATGCCGGCCTGGAGCGCTGGCGGCAGCTCGCCGCGCAGGATGGCCCGAGTCAGGCCCAGGCGGCTGCGGCCATCCTCGGTTCGCGTACCGGCAATGACCTCGCCCGACCGGGGATCGATGACGTCCCCGACGGCATTGACGGCCACCAGCGCGCCGACGGTGACCTTGCCGACCTTCACAGAGGCGGTGCCGATGCCGCCCTTCATGGCCCGCACCATGCCATAGGCCTTGCCGACGGTCGCGCCGGTGCCAGCGCCGACCGATCCTTCGGCGGGCGCCTCGGCCTTGGCGGCCGCGCAGGCCTTGTAGCCGGCCTCGGCATCCGGTCGGATGCGGTGGTCGCCCATGCCGAGATCGAACAGGATCGCCGCCGGCACGATCGGTACGCGGGCGGGACCCGCAGGAAAGCCGATGCCCTTTTCCTCCAGCCAGCGCACCACACCCGTCGCTGCCTCGAGGCCGAATGCGCTTCCGCCGGACAGCAGGATCGCATGGACGCGATCAACGAGGTTGGTGGGATTGAGAAGATCGGTCTCCCGGGTGCCGGGCGCAGCGCCGCGGACATCGACCCCGGCGGTTGCACCCTCCTCGGTCAGGAGCACCGTGCAGCCGGTGGGACGGCGCGTCTCGGTAAAATGACCGACCTTGATGCCGGCTACGTCAGTGATGGCGCCGCCAAGTGGCGCCGTGCGGCCAGGGGCTTGCGCCTCCGCCCGTCCGATGAGGGCTGGCAGGGCCCCGAAACCGAAGAGAGCAGCCGTCGCATTGCGCCGATCCATCGTCGCCTCCGTAAGCGGTGGGGACAACAAGCTAGACCGTGCCGCGCTGGCCGTGAAGACCGCCGCTTCAGGCCCCCTTCGGCCGGAAGGCGATGCAATGGGCCGGATTGGTCTCCAGCCGAGGCCCTTCGATCAGGTCGATGCAATAGGGGATGGCCGGCATCACCGCGTCGAGGCATTCGCGGATCGACGAGGGCTTGCCCGGCAGGTTGACGATGAGCGAGCGGCCGCGGATGCCGGCCGTCTGCCGCGAGAGGATGGCGGTGGGCACCACCTTGAGGCTCACCTGCCGCATCAGTTCGCCGAAGCCCGGCATCATCTTCTCGCAGACGGCCTCGGTCGCCTCCGGCGTCACATCGCGGACGGCCGGACCGGTGCCGCCGGTGGTGAGGATGAGCGGGCAATGCTCGAAGTCGGCGAGGTCGACCAGCGCCGACGCGATGGCGTCCTGCTCGTCGGGAATGATGCGGGCGACGGGGTGCCAGGGCGAGGCGAGGAGGTCGGTGAGGGCAGCGATGATGCCGGGGCCGCCCTTGTCCTCGTAGACGCCGCGGCTGGCCCGGTCCGAGACGGTGACGACGCCGATGGGAATGGAAGCTGTGCTCATCCCCTTCCCATAGCGCCAGGCGCCCGCCCGCTCAATGCGGCGAAGGCGACGCGGGAGAGGCACATGTCGATCTGGACGACCTCCGCGCCGCGCGCGACGCTGCGGCGGAGGCTCTCCCCGGTTCGCACGAAACCCGTTTTCTCCTGCACCCGCAGCGAACCGGGATTGTCGGCGAAGGCGCCGGCGACGAGGGCGTCGATCTGGGGATCAAGGAAGGCGAGCCCGGCCATGGCGGTGACCGCCTCGGTGGCGAAGCCGCGGCCCCAATAGGGCCTGCCGAACCACCAGCCGATCGTCGCACCCCGGCCCTCGCGGCTGTAGCTGATCATGCCGACGAGCGCATGCGGCTCCTTCTGGCGCGCCACGGCGAGTGCGAGGGAGGAGCCCGTCAGGTTGGAGGCCAGCACGTCGCCGATGAAGGCCGAGGCATGGGCCTCGCCATAGGGATGGGGCACCGCCACCAGCATCCGCGCCACCGCGAGGTCGCCGGCATAGAGGGCGAGGCGCGGCACGTCGGCAAAGCCGGGCTGGCGCAGCACCAGGCGACGCGTGGCGAGCGGGACGGCGTCCAGCCAGGGCAATGCGGGAGGCGGCGACATCGGGTCTCCGAGGGATGCCCGCCGGTATGGGACCGGCGGGCTCGGCCCGCAAGGCCCTGCCTTCAGCAGGGCTCGCCGATGACGACCTTCGGCGCCGAGCGCCTGAGGATCGGATCCCGCCAGGCCTTGAGGCTCGCCCAGAGCGGCCGGTCGAGGCGGAACTTGTCGACCGGCACCGAGCTCGCGAGCAGCCGCGAGCGGGTAAGGCCCGCCCCGACCCACTGGAACCCGCATTTCTCGATGACGCGCCGGGAGGAGGGATTGACGACCCGGGCGCGGGCGGCCACCGCCTCGGCGCCGCGATCGGTGAACAGGTGGTCGACGACGGCGCGGGCGGCCTCCGTCGCATAGCCATGGCCCCAATGGGCCGTGCCCAGCCAGTAACCGATCTCGGGCTCGCCGAGTTCCGGCAACACAAAGCCCGTCGCACCAACCAGCGCGCCGTTGGACTTGAGGGTGATCAGAAAAGGATGGTCCTGGGAGGTCCAGGCATTGGCGATCCAGCTCTCCGCGTCCTTGACGGCATAGGGGTGCGGAAGATTGGCCGTCATTTCGGCAATCCGTCGGTCGTTGGCCATCGCCACGACCGCCGGGACGTCCTCGAAACGCGGCACACGGAGAACCAGCCGCTCCGTCTCGAGGACGGGCATACAGCTTTCCAGCAATTCGCCGCCGCAGCGGCCTTCCAGTTCGGTTTCCAGGGCAGTCATGGCAGGTTCCTTCCCTCGCCGGGGCCGGGCCTGGAACCATTTCCAGGACCGAAAGAAAAAAGGGGCGCCGGCTGGTCCTGCCGGGCGCCCCTTGATCCTCGATCCTGCGATCAGCGGAGCGGCCTGGCGAACTCGCCGGCGGCTCCGATGTCGGTGCCGCCTGTTACTCGGCGGCGGCAATCATCGGAACAACCGACACGTAGGTGCGGTTATTCGCTTTCGTTCGGAATTCTACGCGGCCGTCGACGGTCGCGAAGAGCGTGTGGTCCTTGCCGAGCCCGACATTGGTGCCCGGGTGGAACTTGGTGCCGCGCTGGCGCACGAGAATGTTGCCAGACAGGACAGCCTGGCCGCCGAAGCGCTTCACGCCGAGACGCTGTGCATTCGAATCGCGACCGTTCCGAGACGAGCCGCCTGCTTTTTTGTGAGCCATGAGGAGCTCCCGATTCCGTTATGTCTTATAAGACGTCTGATTCACGAAGATGGCAACAGCAGGACGCTGCTTACCAGTCCTCACCGGATTTCTGCTCGGCCTGATCGGCCTTGGCGCGCGGCGGCTTACCCGCCAGCAGCTCCTTGGCCTGCTCGACCCATTCCTCGCGCTTGGCGCGGCCGCGGAGCGCGAGCTCCTTGTCCTTCGCCTCAAGGTCCTCCTCCGTCCAGGAAGCGATCTGCTCCCAGGAGGTGACGCCTGCGGCGCGCAGTTTCTTTTCGATCGTCGGGCCGATGCCGGCGATCAGCGACAGGTTCGACGTGTCCCGGCCACCGGCAGCGGGCATCGCGGCGATGCCCTGCGGCATGGCGGCGGCCGGCTTCGCGGCGGCGACCTTGGAGGGCTTCGCACCGCCGACGAGAATCTCGGAGATGCGGACGATCGTCAGGTCCTGGCGATGGCCCTTCTTGCGCTTCGAATTCTGGCGGCGGCGCTTGCGGAAGGAGATCGTCTTCGGACCGCGGGCCTGGCGCACGATCTCGGCGGACACCGAGGCGCCGGCCACGAAGGGCGCGCCGATGGTGGTGCCGGCTTCGCCGCCGAGCATGAGAACTTCCGGGAACACGACCACGTCGCCGGCGTCGGCTTCGAGCTTCTCGATCGTGATCGTATCGGCGGCGGCAACCTTGTATTGTTTGCCGCCCGTCTTGATGACTGCGTACATCGTCTTCGTCCTTGTCTCGACGGGCCTTGGCGCGCCCCGATGAGGAGCCTGCCGGCCGTCTTCTTGTTTGGTCTTGCCGCTCCCGGGGGAGCGGTGGGTTCGGGCTCCGGACGGGTGGCGGCCCGCATGGTGGACGCATCCTGTCTGTCCGGAAGGCGGCTCAATGCTGGAAAGGCCCGCCCGAGTCAAGGAAAACCCTGCGGCGCCTCGGCTTTTTATCGCGCCGGTCGGCGGTCCGAGCCGCTGGGCCGCCAGCGCGGCGCCGGAAATCTCGGCCGCCTGTGAAACCCGTGCTTGAATGCGCCGTCCCGTTCCGCTATGTCGCGCATCGCTTCAACAGCCGGCGATGGATCTTTCCCTCGCCCATGCGACCGCGGAGAGGTGGCTGAGTGGTTGAAAGCACCGCACTCGAAATGCGGCATACGGGCAACCGTATCGGGGGTTCGAATCCCTCCCTCTCCGCCAGTCCACCAGAAGTGCCTGTGATCTCAACAGCGTTCTGACCTTCAAGGGTTGATTTTCCTGACGTCGCCACTCCGGGGTGGTCTGGCGTGACGGTCGTTGTGGCACATCAAAAAATGCATGAGGCGCAGCCGCTTCGCGGCGGAGCGGCTCATCGGGGCCCATGGGATGAGCGAAAGGCGGGCATGCAGAGCCCGCGAACTCTGCCGCGAGGGGCGGCCGACGCTCCGCCGACCTGGTGGCCGCAGGCGGGTCATCGGGACAAGGGCTCCGGTGATCATTCCGACGCGCGCGAACGCGCGCCGGTCGCTGGTCTTCGGCGTCAACCCGAGGGCCGGCGGACGGCGTTGCCGGGTGCTGCCCACCGTGGACGATCGCACCCGCCCGTGCCCGGCCCCGGTGGCGGACACGTCCTTGGCGGATGCGACGCCCGCGCGCGAACGAGGCAGGCCGTCAATTCGCCGCGCCGGCGACCACGCCAGCGGCGCGCAGGGTCGCCGCCCATTTGGCAATCTCCGCGTCGAAGGCGGCCTTGTGGGCTTCGCGCGTGCGCTGGGCAGCCGGGAAGCTGCTTGTGCCGAAGGACGCGAAGCGCTCGTTGATCGCCGGATCGGCCACCGCCGCCCGCAGCGCGGCAGACAGTTTCTCGACGGCTTCCGCGGGCGTGCCGCGCGGCGCGTAGAGACCGTGCCAGATCGTCATGTCGATCGCGGTTCCGGTCTCGCGCGTGGTCGGGACGTTCGGAATGATCGAAAGCCGCTCAGCCGAGGTGACGGCGAGCCCGCGGATGCGGTTGCCCTGGATCTGGGGAATGGCCGAGGTCGACTGGTCGCAGAGCGCGTCGATCTGGCCACCGACGAGGTCGTTCATGGCCGGGCCGGTGCCCCTGTAGGCGATGAGCGTGGGCTTGGCGCCGCTCGCCTGGGCGATCAGCAGCGCGCAGAGATGGGAGTTGGAGCCGACGCCGGCATGCGCCATGGTCAGCCGGTCGCCCTGGGCGCGGGCATAGGCGAAGAAGTCCGGCGCTGTCTTGGGCTCGAGAGCCAGTTTGGTCGCGATGACCATCGGGCCGGTGTTGATCATGCCGAGCGGCTCGAAGGCAGCGGCGGTGTCATAGCGCAGGTTGTTGTAGAGAGCGGGCGCGGCTTTCAGGGCCAGATGGTGGATGAGCACGGTGTATCCGTCCGCCGGCGAAAGCGCCACGCGCGTGGCGCCTGTCGTGCCGCCGGCACCGGCCGTGTTCTCCACCACCACGCTCTGGCCCAGCGTGCGGCTCATATGCTCGGCGAGCAGACGGGCGATGACATCGCTCGGACCACCGGCGGCGAAGGGCACGACCAGCGAGATCGTCCGGGACGGAAATGACTGCGCCTCGGCGGCCCGGGTCAGGCCGGCGAAGCAGAGCGCTGCGAGCGTCAGTTTGGCGACGAGGGTCGCACTGGGGAACGTCGTCATGGTCGGTTTCCTCCTGCAGGGTCTGGTTGGTATCAGGCCGCTTTGTGCGGTCCTTTGGGTGCGTCGTTGACAAGGTAGTGCGCGGTGTCGGTCAGGCATAGGCTCACGCGCCATTCCACGGCGCGACCATCGAGCGCGGTGGCCAGTCTTTCGACGCGCAGCGCCGGATGGCCCGCCGGCCGTTGGAGGCGGACGGCATCCTCGCCGGCGAGGATCACTGCCTTCAGCCGCTCGGTCGTGTGGGCGATCGTCACGCCATAGTGTGACGCGTAGTGCGCATAGAGACTGTTCGGCGCCGGTGCCTGGGTGAGCCCCGGGAACAGCCTGTCGGGAAGCGACAGCGTCTCCAGGATGACCGGCGAACGGGCAAGGGAGCGGACGCGGCGGATGCGTGCGACCTTCGCGCCGGGCGGAAGCGCCAGCGCGGCGCGCTCGTCCTTGCGGGCGGCATGAACACCCTGCGAGAGCACTTCGCTATCAGGAAACCGGGCGATGCCGTCATCGGGAACAAGACGGAAGAACTGGAACAGGATGCGCGCTTCGTCGTGTTCGGCGACATAGGTGCCGCGTCCCTGGCGACGCACCACCACATTCTCGGCGGCCAGTTCGTCCAGCGCCTTGCGCACGGTCCCCTGACTGACGCCGAGTTCGGCGGCGAGGCCCTGCTCGCTCGGCAGCGCGGTGCCCGTCGCCCAGCGTCCGTCGACCATGCGACGCACGAATTCCTCCTTCACCTGACGGTAAAGCGGCCGGAAGCCGAAATCGGTCGGCGTGGCAGCCTTGCGCGACAGCGGCGACGAAGGGGCATTGTCATCTATCATATAACTTATATAAGACATTCCGGAGCGGCCGTCGAGAACGGCGGTCAGACATGCGTTCCGGGAGGGATTTGATGAGCAAGCCGCACCTGCTCGTGCATGAGACGGCGGATAATGTCGGCGTGGTCGTGGTCGAAGGCCTGAAGGCCGGCACGAAAATGCTGTGTGTCGTCACCCACGACAATTCGTCCTTCGAACTGACCGTAAAAGCCGACGTGCCGATCGGCCACAAGGTGGCGTTGAAGAACCTCAAGGCCGGCGACACCGCCATCAAATACGGCCAGGACATCGGCAAGATCGTCGGACCGGCCGCCAAGGGCGACTACGTCCACGTCCACAATCTCAAGACCAAGCGCTGGTGAGGAGAGATCCGTCATGACGATCGTCGCCAATTTCGACCTCAACCGGAACCGGCTCGCCCAGATCAAGGGCCGGAAGATCGACGTCCCCGCCTTCAAGGCGCCCAAACCCAAGCGCCGCACCACGGCCGCCGCTTCCTCCTTCATGGGCTGGCGGCGCGAGAACGGGCGCGTCGGTGTCCGCAACCATGTGGTGATCCTGCCGCTCGATGACCTGTCGAACGCGGCCTGTGAAGCCGTCGCCAACAACGTCAAAGGCACGCTCGCCCTGCCCCACGCCTATGGCCGCCTGCAGTTCGGCGAAGACCTCGACCTGCATTTCCGCACCCTGATCGGCATCGGCTCGAATCCGAATGTCGCTGCGGTGGTGGTGATCGGGATCGAGGACGGCTGGACCAAGATCATCGTTGACGGCATCGCCAAGACCGGCAAGCCGGTCGTCGGCTTCGGGATCGAGGGTGTCGGCGACATCGGCACGATCGCGAAGGCGTCCTATGTCGCCAAGGAATTCGTGCAGTGGGCGTCGGAGTTGCAGCGCGAGAAATGCGACATCGCCGAACTCTGGGTCTCGACCAAGTGCGGTGAAAGCGACACGACCACCGGTCTGTCCTCGTGCCCGACCGTCGGCAACATGTATGACAAGCTCCTGCCGAAGGGCATCTATGGCGTCTTCGGCGAAACCTCCGAGATCACCGGTGCGGAGCATCTGTGCAAGGCGCGCGCGGCCACCCCGGAGGTCGGCGAGCGCTGGTACAAGATGTGGAAGGCTTATCAGGACGACGTGATCGAGCAGTTCAAGACCTCCGACCTCTCGGACTCGCAGCCGACCAAGGGCAACATCAAGGGCGGGCTGTCGACCATCGAGGAAAAGGCACTCGGGAACCTCGAGAAGATCGGCCGCAACTCGACCTATATCGATATCCTGCAGCCCGCAGAGGCACCGGCCAGGGGGCCCGGGCTCTACTTCATGGACACGTCCTCGGCCGCTGCCGAATGCGTGACCCTGATGGCCGCGGGCGGTTACGTGGTGCACACGTTCCCCACCGGACAGGGCAACGTGATCGGCAACCCGATCGTGCCGGTCATCAAGATCACCGGCAACCCGCAGACCATGCGGACCATGCCCGAGCATATCGACGTCGACGTGTCGGGGATCCTGCGCCGCGACATGACGATCCCTGAAGCGGGCGATGCGCTCATCGCCAACATCGTGCGCACCGCCAATGGACGCCTGACGGCGGCGGAAGCGCTTGGCCACCGCGAGTTCGTGATGACCAAGCTCTACCGCTCGGCGTGACCGCGACAGCGGTCGCCCTGCGGACCAAGCGCAGGGGGGGCCTGGCCGGGGCCGGTGCCATGACGCTCAGGATGGGCGCATGAGCATCCTCTCGCCCTTGGTTCCGGGCCTCGCCCTCGCCGGCCTGGTTGCGCTGGCGGCGGCGCTCGCTGAGCCAGCCCTCGCCGCCCTGTCCGGCGGGCGGTTGGCCCTGCCGGCCATGGTGATCGCGCTGATCATCGGCGTGGCGCTGAACGGGCTCGCCAGCCGCGCCTCGTTCCAGCCGGGCCTGACGTTCTGCGTGAAGAAGCTGCTGCGCTGGGCGATCGGCCTCCTCGGCCTGCGCATCGCTCTCGGCGACATTGCCGGCCTTGGTCTCGGCGTTGCCCTCCTCGTCGTCCTGTCCATGGCCACGACGATCGTCCTGGCCATGACGCTGGCCCGCCTTTTGGGCCGAGAGGCCGGTTTTGGCGCTCTTGCGGGCGCCGCCAATGCTGTCTGTGGCGCGTCCGCGACACTCGCGACCGCGACCGTGGTGCCGAACTCGCCCAGCAAGGGCGCGGATGTCGCCTTTGCGGTCGTGATGGCGAATGTCCTTTCCACCGTCGTGATGCTGGCCTATCCGCCGCTCTGCGCCGCGCTCGGGTTCGACGCGCGCACGACCGGCATCATGCTGGGCGCGACGATCCACGACATGGCGCAGGTGGTGGGCGCCGGCTATGCGGTGTCCGAGGCCACCGGCGACACGGCCGTGATCGTCAAGCTGTTCCGCGTCTTTCTCCTTCTGCCGGTCGTCGTCGGCATAGGCTGGTGGTTTACCCGGCAAGGGGAGGGAACAGGGGGCGCCAAGGTTCCGGCCCCCGTTTTCGCCTTCGTCTTCATCGCTCTCTGTGGCTTGAACACATTGATGAGCGCCGAGCCCGCCCTGGCCGCGAGCCTCGCCTATGCCCCGATCCGCACAGCGCTGATCCAGGCCTCGGGCGTCGGGCTGCTCGTCGCGATCGCGGCACTGGGGCTCGGCACGTCCTTCGCCGCGCTGCGCGCCATCGGATGGCGCCATGGCGCGGTGTTCGTCGGGGCGACCCTCTGGATCCTCCTCGTCGTCGTCACTGGTCTCAAACTCCTCGGCTGAGAACGCGCCATGCCCGATATCGTCATCAGCGAATTCATGGATGAGGCGGCGATCACCGGGGGGCTGGCCGGCTTCGACGTGCACTACGACCCCACGCTGGTCGACCGTCCGGAAGCACTCCTCGCTTTGCTGACGGAGGCGCGCGGGCTCATCGTGCGCAACCGGACGCAGGTGCGCCCGGGACTGCTGGCGGCCGCGCCGCGGTTGAAGGCGATCGGACGGCTGGGCGTCGGGCTCGACAATATCGACGTCGAGGCCTGCGCCGGGCGGGGCATCGCGGTGTTTCCGGCCACGGGAGCGAATGACGCCTCCGTCGCCGAATATGTCATCTCCGCCGCCCTGATGCTGCTCCGCCGCGCCTGGTTCGCCACCGACCGGGTCAGCGCCGGCCAATGGCCGCGCAACGATCTGATGGGCCGTGAACTGATGGGCAAGAGCCTCGGCCTGCTCGGATTCGGCGCGATCGCACGCGAGACGGCCCGCCGGGCAGTGCCTTTCGGCGTCACGATCCTCGCCCATGACCCCTTCCTTGCCGCGGACGACCCCGCCTTCCGATCGCTTGGCGTGAAACCGGTCCCGTTCGACGACCTCCTGCGGCACAGCGATGTCCTCAGCCTCCACGTCCCCCTGACCGCGGCGACGCGGGACTGCATCGGGGCCACGGCGCTCGCCGCCATGAAGCCCGACGCGATCCTGATCAACGCCGCCCGGGGCGGTGTCGTCGACGAAGCGGCGCTCGTCGCGGCGCTGAAGGCGGGAACGATCGGGGGGGCGGCGCTCGACGTCTTCGAGGTCGAGCCCCTGAAGGCAGACAAGGCGGAGATCTTTGTCGGCTGCCCGAACCTGATCCTTACCCCGCATATCGCCGGCGTGACGATTGAATCGAACACGCGCGTCTCATGGGTGACGGTCGAAGCCGTCCGTCGCGCCCTGGAAGGAGTTCCTGCATGAGCCGCACCTTGTCGATCGCCGACGGTATCGCCCATCTCGCAGGCCGGTTCGAGGCCGAAGGCGCAAGCGTCGAGAACGCGCTCTCGGTCGCGCGCGCGCTCGTCCGCGCCGAGGCCGACGGCCTCAAGGGGCACGGGCTGTCCCGCGTGCCGACCTATCTGACCATGCTCCGCGCGGGCAAGATCGATGGCCGCGCGAAACCCGCCGCGTCGCATCCCCGTCCGGGCGTTCTGGCGGTGGATGCCAGGGATGGTTTCGCCTATCCGGCGATCGATCTGGTGATCGCCGAGCTCCCGGGAGTCGCGCGCGCGCAGGGGATCGCCTGCGCACCGATCCGCAACTCCAACCATTGTGGCGCCGCCGGCCTCCATGTCGAGGCTCTGGCGGAGCGCGGTCTCGTGGCACTGATGTTCGCCAACACGCCCGGTGCGATCGCGCCCTGGGGCGGGTCAAAGGCGGTGTTCGGCACCAACCCCATCGCCTTTGCCGCGCCGCTCAAAGGCCGCGAACCGGTCGTCGTCGACATGGCGATGTCGAAGGTGGCGCGCGGGCCGATCGCGGCGGCGCACCAGAAGGGCGAGACGATCCCGGAAGGCTGGGCGCTTGATGCGGAAGGCCGGCCGACCACCGATGCGGCGGCAGCGCTCGCGGGCACGATGACGCCGATGGGCGATGCCAAGGGGGCGACCCTGGCGCTGATGATCGAGATCCTGGCGGCTGCCCTGGTCGGGGCGCATCTCGCGGCGGAGGCTTCATCCTTCCTCGACGGGGAGGGCGGCCCCCCGCGCACCGGGCAACTGGTCATCGCCATCGATCCCGCCGCCATGGGCGGTGATCATCTCGCCGAGCGCCTGTCGACGCTTGCCGGCATGATCGAGGCGCAGGCCGGCGCGCGTCTGCCTGGCCAGCGGCGGCTCGGCTTGCGCCGGAAGGCCGAGGCCGAGGGCCTGACCGCGGCCTGGTGAGGGTCACCGGCGGCGTCAGGCACCGCAGCGCAGGATGATCTTGGCGGCCGGGGTGGCACCGGCGTCGATATCCGCGAAAGCGCCTGCCCCCCCGGCGAGCGGCCTCTCCTCGAACCAGCGCAGCGTGCCGAGCGACCGGGCGGCGAGGGCTGCCACCGTCTGGGCAAAATCGGTCGGCGTGTAGCAGTAGGTCCCTGTCAGCGTGACCTCCTGAAGCGTGATCTTCCGCAGGTCCAGCCCGGCGGTGCCGGGAAGAAGCCCGGCATGGACGATGACTCCGCCGGGGCGGACCATGGCCGAGGCGGCGGCGCGGGTGGCATCGGCCCCGACGGCGTCGATGACGAGGTCGACGCTGTTGTCGGCCGGGTCGGCGGCGCCACCCGGCGCATAGACGTCGAAACCCTCGTGCTCGCCGATGGTGCGGCGGCGCAGGGGATTGGGTTCGCCGAGGCTGATCCGCCGGGCGCCGAAAAGCCGTGCGACCAGCGCGGATGCCAGCCCGATCGCGCCGCCGCCAAGCACGACGGTGCGGCAGGCGGCCAGGGGCTGATGCAGGCGCTCGACGCCGAGGCGCACCGCATGCCAAGCGACCGCGATCGGCTCGGCGAGGGCGGCCATCTCGATCGGCAGATCGTCAGGAATGGCGACGACATTGCGCTCCGGGATGGTCACGAGATCGGCGAAGGCGCCGGCACGCGGCGGCATGGAGATGATCTGCCGCGACGGCGAGAGGTGCCAGCGTCCCTCGATCGCATAGGGGCAGGTCGGGTCGACGACCAGCGGGTTGATGGTCACGCGCTGGCCGTCCCGGGGGCCGCCGACGATGCGGCCTGCCGCTTCGTGGCCAAGGATGAGCGGCGGCGGGCGGCGGCTGTCATGGCCATGATAGGCATGCATGTCGGAGCCGCAGATGCCGACCGCCTCGACCCGGACGAGAACCTCGCCCGGGTTCGGGACGGGATCGGGCTCGTCGCGATGGACGAGGCGGTTGGGACCGAGATAGACGAGGGCCTTCATGCGGATCGGGTCCTGTGTTCGCCTTCACTTGGCAGTGAAGCCGCCATCGACGGCGAGGGTCTGGCCGGTGACATAGAGCGACGCGTCCGAGGCGAGGAACACGCTGGCGCCGAAAAGGTCTTCCAGGCGCCCGTTGCGGCCGATTGCCGTCTGGTCGGCATTGCGGGCGGCCCGCACGGGATCGGCAAAAACCGGTTCTGTCAGTGGGGTCGGGAAGAAGCCGGGCGCAATGGCGTTGCAGGTGATGCCGTGGCGGGACCATTCTTCGGCGATGGCGCGGGTGAGCTGGACGACCCCGCCTTTCGCCGCGCCGTAAGGGGCGCTGTTGGGGAAGGCGCGCGTACTCTGCAGCGATGCGATGTTGAGGACGCGGCCCCATCCCCGCGCCGCCATGAAGGGACACAGAGACTGGACCAGAAGGAAGGGCGCGCGCAGATGCAGCGCCATATGCAGGTCGAAGCTCTCGGCCGTCACCTCGCCGAAGGGTTGACGCAGGTTCACGCCGGCGGCGTTGACCAGGATGTCGATCGGGTTCCGCTCCGGTTCGAGCTTCGCCAACAGCGGCGGAACGAAATCAGGCGCCGTAAGATCTGCGGCGACAACGGATGCGCTGATGCCGTCATCGCTCCGCAGCTTTGCTGCGGCCGCCTCGAGTTCCGCGCTGCGCCGCGCCAGCAGAATGACGCGCGCTCCGGCGAGGCCGAGCGCGCGCGCGATGGCAAGGCCGATGCCGCTATTGCCGCCGGTGACGAGGGCGGTGCGGCCGGTGAGGTCGAAGAGCCGGGCGAGCGCGAAGGCCATCACACCTCCACCGGCGCACCGAGATCGACATTGGCGCCCGGGGCATATTTGGCCATGCGCACGTCGCTCGTGCGCGCATGCGCCTCCATGCCCTCGAGGCGCGAGATGCGGGCGGAGACCGGAGCCGCGGTGCGGCAGGCCTCGCGTGTCATCTTCTGCCAGGTGAGAGGCTTCAGGAACTTGTGCGCCGACAGACCCGCCGAGTAGCGCGCGGCGAACTTTGTCGGGAGGATGTGGTTGGGGCCGGAGACCTTGTCGCCGAAGGCGACGTTGGTTTCCTCTCCGAGGAAAAGCGACCCGTAATTGGTCAGGTTGCCATGCCACCAGGCGAGGTCGGCGCAATGCACCTCGAGGTGCTCGCACGCGTAATCGTCGGACACGCGCACCATCTCCTCGCGTGTGTCGCACAGGACGATCTCGCCATAGTCCCGCCAGGCAGCGCCGGCCGCATCGCGCGCGGTCGGTGGCAGCGTCCGGATCAGTTCCGGGATGAGGCGCGCCACCTCCTCGGCCACATGGCGGGACGACGTGATCAGCCAGGCCGGGCTTTCGTGTCCGTGCTCCGCTTGCCCGACGAGGTCGGTCGCGACGATCAAGGGATCGGCGGTTTCATCGGCGATCACCGCCACCTCGGAGGGGCCGGCGAAGACATCGATGCCGACCTTGCCGAACAGCATCCGCTTGGCTTCAGCCACATATTTGTTGCCGGGGCCGACGATGATATCCGCCTTCCGGCCGGTGAAGAGGCCGAAGGTCATGGCGGCGATGGCCTGGACGCCGCCGAGGCACAGGATGATGTCGGCGCCGGCGACCTGCATGGCGTGCAGCACATGCGGGTGAATGCCCTCGCCGCGATAGGGCGCGGAGCAGGCCACCACGGTTTGGACGCCCGAAGCCTTTGCGGTCGCGACCGACATATAGGCCGACGCGATATGGGCGTAGCGGCCGGCCGGGACATAGCAGCCGGCCGTGTTGACCGGTACGAGCTTCTGCCCGAGCGTCAGCCCCGGCGAGATCTCGATCGCGAAATCGGTGACGGAAGCGCGCTGCGCCTCGGCGAAACGACGGACCTGTCCCGCCGCGAAAGCAATGTCGTCCTTGATCGCTTGCGGGATGTCGCGTGTGCGCTCGGCGATCGCCTCCGGGCTCATGACGATGTCGCCGGCCCATTTGTCCAGCGACAACGCATAGTCACGGACGGCGGTTTCGCCGCCCCTTTCGATCGTCGCGAGCATCTCGGTGACGACCGTGCGGGCGTTGTCCGTTTCGGATTCCGGCGTCTTGGCCGCTTTCTTCAAGAAGGTGGTCGCCATCGATCGTCTTCCATGGGTCGGTGGGAAACGGGCCGCATCGCTGCGGCCCGTCTCGAGGGGATGAACAAGGTGGGCAGGCGCCCGACGTCAGCGCCTGTCGAACTCGGTGGCGAAGGCGCGCAGACGGACGTCTGCGGCCACACGCTTGAGGAAATCGTCCGAAATGTAGCTTGCCGGCGCCGGGTTCGTCGGGATCGTGCCGACATCGGTGATGAACTTGCCGATCTCACCGAACCAGCCGTCCACCGTCGAACCGGAGGCGCCACGCGCCATCATGCGCAACTGCTCGTCGAGGCCGAAGGTCGGGCGGAGGGCGAATTCCTGGTCCATCGCGCGGGGTGACACTTCGAGCCCGCCCTGCTTGTAGAAATCGAGGGCGAGGGCGCGGGCTTCAGCCGGGTTCGCCTTGGCCCATGACCAGCCCCGCAGATAGACGGCGAGGAACTTCGCGACATCGTCAGGACGTTCGCGCGCGAAGTCGGCGCGCACCACGAGGGCGCCGGGAACGATGGCCCCCGCCTCGGCGCCGGAGCACAGGTAGCGGGCATTGGCGCGCTCCTCGAGCGTGTAGGTGTTCGGTGCCCAGACGCCGGCGAAGTCACCATTGTTCGAGGTCAGCGCCGTGATGATCTGCGCCTGACCCAGATTGACGAACTGCATGTCGTTGGCGGCGAGGCCCATGCTCACCAGGCATTTGCGCGCTGCATAGTCGACGGTGGAGTTGGTGGTGAGAAGCAGGCGCTGGCCGCGCAGCAACTGCGGGTTGGCGCGGACCGCGTCGAAACGCTCGCCGCGCACCATCATCGCATTGGTCTTGGATTCGTCGTTGGTGATGCCGATCGTCAGGATGTTGAAACGGACCGCACCGAGCACGGCGGGAACGGAGCCCGTGCCGCCGACATCCCAGGAACGGGACGGGGCCGCGGCAATCTGTGGCGCGCCGGCCGGGAAGGTGGTGAAGTTCGGCGCGAGCCCGACCTCGCGCCACCAGCCCTTCACAGTGGCGTAGTGGAACGGCAACGCCCAGTAGAGCGAGGGCTGGTAGCTGACGCCGATGGGCGTCGGGGTCTGGGCGACGGCGGGCGCCGCCATCCCGATCGATGCTGCGGCAAGCAGTCCTGCGATCAAACGCTTCATGATTCGTCCTCCCTTGTTGTTCTGAAGCCGTCCGCCTGTTGTCTGGCGGGGGTGGCGTCTGCGCGCGGCCGAACAGACGCCCGGACCACGGTCTCGATCGCCTCACAGACAATGTCGCCGATGAGGTCGCATTCCTCGTCCGTCAGCGTGACGGGCGTTCGGATGTCGCAAAGGCTGGCGAGCACCTGGTGCGTCGCGGCCAGCGGCCCCTGGTCGCCCGCGTAGCGCCAATGCCGCGGCGCGCTCGTGAAACCGACCTGACTGGCGCCGCCGAACCATTTCACCGGCAGTCCGCGTGTCTTGCAGGCGGCGAGCGCCGCGGTGATCTCGTCCATCGACAGGCCCGGCAGCGAAAACTGCACCGAGGTTGCCGAGTAGTTCTCGTGAGGGCTGCGGTGCGGCAGCCGGACATGCTGCGAACGGGACAGGCGCGCGCCGATGCGGTCATGGATCTCGTTCCAGCGCCTGGCGCGGCGGGGCAGTTCCGCCAGCTGCGAGCGCAGCAGCGCCGCGGCGAGCGCGGTCATGCGCAGGCTGAAATTCGGCGTCTCTTCGCTCCAGCGGGCGATCACCCCGGGGGGCGGAGCGCTGCGATGCTGGGCGTGCAGCATGTAACTGCCCGAATGAAGGATCGCGCGCGCTGCCATGTCATCGTCGTCGAGGACGACAAAGCCACCCTCACCGGCGTTCAGGTGCTTGTAGGTCTGGGCACTGAAGGCGCCGATCGCGCCGAAAGTGCCGATGGTGCGGCCCCGCCAGGACGCACACAGCGCATGGGCGCAGTCCTCGACCAGCGCGAGGCCGAGATCGGTACAGGCGGCCATGACCGCGTCCATGTCGGCGATATGGCCGCGCATATGCGAGAGAACGAGAACCTTCGCGCCGGACATGCGGGCCTTGGCGACAAGGTCGTCGATATCGATGCAATAGTCCTTGCCGATCTCGACGATGACGGGTCTGGCGCCGGCATGACGGATCGCACCCGGCACGGGGGCCAGCGTGAAGCCGTTGACGAGGACCGGTGCGCCCGCCTCCACATCGAGAAGCTTCAGGGCGAGAAAGATCGCCGCGCCGCCGGAATTGACAGCGACGCAGTAGCGCCGCCCGACAAAGGCCGCGAATTCCTGTTCCAGGAGCGAGGCGTCGAGCTGGTCCGCTCCCATCTCGCCATAGCGGAACAGGCGCCCCGAACGCATCAGTTCGTTCGCGCGCGCGATCCCGGCTTCCGGGATGGGCTCCGGTTCGGTCAGGTCGCGGGTCAGTGCCAGCTGTTCAGACACCCTGAGCGCCCTTTTCTTCCCGCAGTGACTTCCAGATCTGGGTGCGCAGGTGAACGAAGGATTCCTGGTCCATCACGTCCTCGATCCGGGCGAAGCGGTCCCAGTTCTCGGCAATGCGCACGGACTTGATGTCGAGGACTTCCTTGATGCGGCCAGGCCTGCGGGTCATGATGGCAACGCGATCAGCCAGATAGACGGCCTCCTCCACCGCATGGGTGATGAACAGAACCGTGCGCGGATTGACCCGCGCGAGGCGCACCAGTTCCTCCTGCATCACCACACGGGTCTGGGCGTCGAGCGCGCCGAAAGGCTCGTCCATCAGCAGAACGTCGGGGTCGAGGACATAGGCGCGGGCGATTGCGACGCGCTGCTGCATGCCCCCCGACAGCTGATGGGGGAAGACGCCGGCGTGACTTTCGAGGTTCATCAGCTTGAGGGCGTCGGCGATGAGGCGATCGCGCTCGGCTGCCGGCAGGTTCTTGTTGCGCAGCCCCAGATCGATGTTCTCGCGGACGGTCTTCCACGGGAACAGCGCGAATTGCTGGAACACCACGGCGCGGTCAGGCCCCGGCTCGGTGACAACCTTGCCGGAGACGGTAATTGTCCCCGACGACGGGGCCTCGAACCCGGCGACCATGCGCAGGCAGGTGGTCTTGCCGCACCCCGAGGGGCCGACGATGGCGACGAATTCCTTTTCGCCGATCTCCAGATTGATGTCGTCGAGCACCTTGATGCCCGCCTGGCTGGCGCCGAACACCTTGTCCACGTTCTGGAAACGGATCGACCCCATGGGACTTCGCCTTCTTCCTAGCTGTCGAGCCCACGGCGGCGGCGCATCCACGCCTCGCCCTGGCGCAGGAGGATATCGATCAGCATGCCGACGAGGCCGATGGCGAGCATGCCGGCCATGACCGTCGTGGTCTGAACGCTGCCCTGCGCCTGCACCATCATGAAACCGACGCCGGCAGCCGCGACGATGAGTTCGGCGCCGACCAGCGATTGCCAGCCGAGTCCGGCCGAGACGCGCAGTCCCGCGACGATCGAGGGCACGGCGGCCGGCAGCAGGATCTCGAGGATCATGCGCAGGTTGCCCGTGCCGAGCATGCGCGCCGCCTCGATCAGGCGCGGCTCGACGAAGCGGGCGCCGCGATAGGCATTGATCAGGCAGGGCGGGAAGGCGCCGGCGAAGATGATCATCACCGGCCCGCCGATGCCGGTGCCGAACCAGAGGGCGGCGAAAGGCACCCAGGCAATGGGGGCGATGAAGCGCAGGCCGTCGAAGATCGGGGTGACGATATCGTCGAGAAGACGGAACCACCCCATGAGAAGCCCGAGCGGAATGCCGATGGCCGCCGCCAGCAGCACGCCGAAGGCATAGCGCCGGAAACTCGATGCCAGGTGCTCCGGCAGCGTCGCTCCTGCGAAAGGCGAGGTGAGCAGGTGGAAGAAGCGCTGAACGAGATCGAGCGGCGAGGGCAGGAACTGGCGCGGTACGAGTCCGGAAGTCGTGATCAGCGTCCAGAAGCCGACGAATGCGAGGGCGCCGAGGGCGCCCCAGGCCAAGGTTTCGCGGAGGGAAAGCGGCGCGCCGTTCATCGGATCAGTCCCGGGCCGCGACGTTCCAGGCGAGCGCCTGCCGCTCGACCCGCGCCAGCGCAAAGGTGGTTGCCCAGCCGAGGATGCCGACCGTGATCATGCCGACGAGGATCATCGCAGGGTAGAGATCCTGTTGCGCCATGTTGAGGACGAAACCGACGCCGACCACCGCGCCGACGAGTTCAGCGGCGACCAGCGTTGTCCAGCTCGCCTGCAGCGACAGGCGCAGCCCGGTGAAGATCAGCGGCGAGGCGGCGGGAGCGATGATCTCCGTCACCATGCGCCCGCGCGGCGTGCCGAGCATGCGCGCAGCCTCCAGGATCGGCCGGTCGATGTTGCGAACGCCGGCGAAAGTGTTGATCACCGAGGGAACGAAGGCCGAGAACCAGATGACCATGATCTTGGCGGCGTCACCGAGGCCAAGCCACAGGATCGCCAGCGGGATCCACGCCAGCGGCGGGATCGGGCGGATGACCAGGAAGACCGGATTGATGGCCGCCTCGGCCCGTCGGCTCCATCCCATCCAGAGGCCGAGTGGAATGCCGGTCGCGATGGCGACAAGGAAGCCCATGACCACGAGCTTCAGGCTGTGCAGGGCATGGGCGAGCAATTGCCCGCCAGCATAGCCGCGGGTCCAGATCTGCACCAGCGAGGCCCAGAATTCCGACGGCGAGGGAAAACGCGCGCCGGAGACGATCCCCGTCAGGGTGGTCAGCAGGAACCACAGGGCGATGACGCCCGCGACGGTTCCCAGCCCGATCAGCCCTCGCCGTCCGATCATCGGCCGACACTCCCCCTGCACGCTTTTTATGATAGCGCTTTCATCAAAAGTTTTCAGACCTCAACCAGCGAGTCAAGCTCGCTTTATCTTTTGGTTGGGGCGTTTCGGCTGGTGACAGTCTTGATTGGGCTCGACAGGAACTGAAAATCTTTTCATAACGGGCTCATGGCTTCCCACCGCAAAGCCCGGCTGGTCGATGTCGCCCGTGACGCCGGTGTATCTCCGGCGACCGTCTCACGGGCCATGGCGCAGCCCAGCCTTCTGGCTCTCGAAACCCTGACGCGCGTGCGCGACAGTGCCCGTCGGCTCGGCTATCTGACGGACGGCACGGCGCGGGCCCTCGCCTCCGGTCGCTCGATGACGATCGGCGCCGTCGTCCCGACCCTCGACAGCACGATCTTCGCCCGCGTCCTCCAGTCCTTTCAGTCGGCCCTGGCGCGCGAAGGCTATCAACTGCTGGTCGCCTCCCACGAAATGAGCCTGGCGGCGGAAACCGAGGCGGTGCGCATGCTTCTGGCGCGCGGCGTCGACGGACTGATGCTGGTCGGGGCCGAGCGCTCCCAGGAGACGGTGCGGCTCCTGGCGACGAGCGACGTGCGGGTTGTCCTCACCTGGGTCGGCGCGCCCGACTTCGCCGCAGTGACGGTGGACAACGAGGCGGCCGGACGGCTGGTCGCGGACCACCTCATCGGTCTTGGCCATCGGCGCATCGGCATGATCGTTGGCCATCTGGCGTTCAACGACCGCCAGCGCGCAAGACTGGCAGGCGTCAGGCAGGCGATGGAACGGGCTGGCCTCGCGCTGCCCGATGCGCTGGTCAGCGAGCAGGTTCTGACCATGGCCGGAGGACGCGCCGGCTGCGCGAGGCTGCTCGATCTCGCCGAAAGACCGACCGCCGTCATCGGCGGGATCGATCTCTTTGCGATCGGGGGCGTGCAGGAGGCGCAGGCGCGCGGACTGGCCGTTCCCGGGGAGTTGTCGGTGGCGGGCATCGACGACATCGAGTTTTCAGCCAGCATGATGCCGGCCCTGACGACGGTGCGCATTCCAACCGCGCAGATCGGGCAGGTGGCGGCCTACACCCTCCTGGCCGAGATCAGTGATCAAGGCCGCCGGGAGCATACGCGGCTACCGATCGAACTGGTTGTGCGGCGCTCGACCGCGCCGCCCTGACGCGAGCCTTAACCAGCGTGCGAAGCATCGCGGTCTCGATCCCGACCTGACGCAACGGGTTCAACAACCGCCGCCGTGGGCCACACGGGAAAGCTAGGCCTTCATGAACAGGTGCTTGTAACCGAAGAGGGCCGTCGAACCGCCGGTGTGCAGAAAGACGATGTCCTCCTTGTCGCCAAACGTCCCCTTGCGGATGGCATCGATCATACCGGCCATGGCCTTGCCGCTATAGACCGGATCCAGCAGCAGTCCTTCCGTACGCGCCACGAGGGTCAGCGCGTCCACCATGCCCGGGGTGGGCAGGCCATAGCCGGGGCCAACATGGCCGTCATCCGCGAAGACATGCTCGCGCTTGACCACGCCACTGAGCCCAAGGTGATCGGCCGTACGGCAGGCGAGATCAAAGACGATGTCTTCCTGCTTCTGGCGCGGGTGGCGAACCGAGACGCCGTAGACCGCAATGGGACTTCTCAGCGCCGCAAAGCCGGCGACGAGGCCAGCCTGTGTGCCGGAACTGCCCGTCCCGTGGACGAGGCGCGTCACGTCGATTCCCATGTGGTTCGCCTGGCCCATCAGTTCCATTGCACAGGCCACATAGCCGAGAGCGCCGATCGGGTTCGAGCCACCACCGGGAATGACATAGGGCTTGGCACCCTTTGCCCTGAAATCGTCCGCCGCCGCAGCGCAGGCGGCAGCAACGTCGCTGCCGCCGGGCACATAGCTGCGAGAGCAACCGAACAATTCGTCGAGCAGGATATTGCCGTTCTCTTCGTAGTCGGCGTCGGTATCCGTCACGCGACGTTCGAGGACGGCATGGCACTTCAAGCCGAACCGCGCGGCAGCGGCTGCGGTCATGCGCACATGGTTCGATTGTACGGCACCCGGCGTGATGAGGAGGTCGCACCCTTTCGCCAGCGCATCCGCCACGAGGAATTCAAGCTTGCGGGCCTTGTTGCCTCCCTGAGCCAGACCCGTGCAATCGTCGCGCTTGATCCAGAGACGAGGACCGCCGATCGCCTGCCGCAGCCGGTCCAGCGGTTCCAGCGGGGTCGGCGCATGCGACAGGCTGACGCGCGGGAAGGGTTGGAGGAGCATCGGGACCGCCCTGTTGGAAATGCATTGCGCTAAGGCTAGCGCCACGCCCGCCCCATTAGAAATTCCGTTTGCACAAGGCTTATGCAGAAAATGCATGATCCTTAGGCAAGTCGGTGATCGCGCGCCAGACATGCTCGACAACCGAGCGTTCACGCTCGGCCCGCCGATAGGCCCTGATTTCGACGGAGAGGTCGTACTCGGCATGAAGCGCGCAAGGAGCCATCCGCCCGGATGCCAGTTCGGAGGCGATGGCCGATCGCGGCAGCCAGGCGATCCCCTCCCCGGCCAAGGCCATGCCCTTGAGCGCCTCGACCAGTGAACTTTCGAAGGATGGACGCGCCCGTCGGATGAGGTCCCAGCTCTCCAGGGCGGACCCCACCAGGCGACTCAGATAGGAATTGTTGGAATAGGCGAGAAGCGGAAAGGGCTCGTCGATCGTCGCATCGATCGTATGGCGTGCCGCCCCGTCACTGCCGACCGCCGATACCGGAATGACCATGTCCGTGCCGATGTTCGCCGCCTCGAACCGCGGCATTCCGAACATCGAGGGAACGGTGCTGGTATTGAAGGCCAGAACGAGGTCGCAGGCACCTTCCATCAAGGCCTGGCCGCAATCATGAAGGTCCGCGGTCATCATTTTCACATTGAGTTCGCCCGCGCCGTCTGCCTGGCGCAGGGCCGCGATCCAGGCGGGTGCGAAGTGGATTGCCAGGGTATGGGTCGCGCATATCCGGATGGTTCGGGCATCCCGCTTCACCAGACCACGGAATTCCGCCCGCTCCCTCTGCAGGACGCGCACCACGTCGAGGGCGGTTTGGTAGAAGGAGTGGCCCGCCGGCGTCAGGGTGGTCGGAAAGCGGGACCGATCGATCAGGTCCGTGCCCAGCCAATGCTCGAGGGCGCGAATGCGCCGGCTGAAGGCGGATTGGCTGATGTTGCGCTCCTCAGCCGAGCGCGAGAAATTGCCGCTCGACGCGAGGCTGATGAAATCCTCCAGCCAACCGATTTCCATGTGATCCTCGCCATTCTCCGGGCACGCCAACAGCTCGCCGCCCGCGGCCCGTCATGCGCATCGTGCATAACGTATCGAAAATGAGCAATGGCAGGAGCCAAAGGCCTGCCGCAAGCTGGCAGCCTCAGGATAACTGCCCCGTTGTTTTGGCGGGCGTTCAGGTTCGCTAGGAGGATTGTGATGCGCCTTGTCAGAAGTCTTGCTCTCATGGCTGGAATTGGCTTGACCGTTTTCAGCTTGGCCTGCCAGCCGGCTCTCGCACAGAGGCGCGGCGGCACTCTGGTTCAGATCACGCAGCCCGAGCCACCCTCGCTCGGCTCCTACATCTCCACCGCCAATCCCGTCGGACAGGTTGCGTCCAAGATCTATGACGGCCTTCTCGAATATGATTTCGACCTGAAACCGATCCCGAGCCTCGCCGAGTCATGGACGGTATCGGACGACGGCAAGACGGTGACATTCCGGCTGCGATCAGGCGTGAAGTTCCATGACGGTCAGCCCATGACCAGCGCCGACGTCCAGTTCACTTTCATGGAGGTGCTGAAGAAGGTCCATCCGCGCGGGATCAACACCTTCGCCGAAGTGACGGCGATCGACACGCCCGACGCCCAGACCGTGGTGTTTCGCCTGAACCGGCCCGCTCCCTACATGATGGCGGCGCTCTCCGGCTATGAATCGCCCATCCTGCCGAAACATGTCTTCAGCCAGGGTGATATCCGGACCCATCAGAACGCCAACAGGCCCATCGGTACGGGGCCGTTCAAGTTCGTGGAATGGCGTCGCGGCGAGTTTGTCCGCCTCGACCGCAATGCGGATTACTGGAAACCGGGTCTGCCCTATCTCGACCGGATCGTGGTGCGCTTCATCGGCGACACGGGCACCCGGGCCGCCGCGCTCGAAAGGGGCGAAGCGCATATCGCCGGCTTCGGTGCCGTGCCCTACAATGACGTGAAGAAGCTTGAGGCGCTCCCCAACATCCAGATCGTCACGCGGGGCTACGAAATGCTGTCGCCGGTGGTTGAACTGATGTTCAACACCCGCCGGGCGCCTTTCGACAACGTCAAGGTCCGACAGGCGATCTCCTACGCGATCGACCGCAAGTTCGTGATCGACAATATCTGGTTCGGGTTCGGCAAGCCGACCAATGGCCCGATCAGCTCGAACTTCGCGCCGACCGGGCTCTACAGCGCCGATGTGACGAACTACAACGTGCCCGACGGCATCGAGCGGGCGAACAAGCTGCTCGACGAGGCCGGCTTCCCGCGCAGGGCCGATGGCTTCCGGTTCGAGATCACCCACGACATCACGCCCTACGGCGAGGAGTGGCGGCGGTTCGGCGAGTATACCCAGCAGGCCCTGGCCCGCATCGGGATCAAGGCGAACCTGCGCTACGAAGATGTCGCGACCTGGCTGAAGCGTATCTACACCGATTACGATTACGAGGTTTCGTCCAACCATCTGTTCAACCTGGCGGATCCTGTCCTCGGGGTGCACAGGGCGTTCCATTCGCGCTTCATCCGGCCGGGTACCGTGTTCGTGAATGGGGTGCGCTGGAGCGATCCGCGGGCGGATGAACTCATGGACCGGGCAACGATCGAACCCGATCCGAAGAAGCGGGCCGAACTCTATGCGGAGGTCCAGAGGATCGTCGTCGCGGCCGCCCCGCTCGCCTGGACGCATGAAATCAGCTTCGCCACGGTGCTGGACAGGCGTTTCCGCGATGTGATCGTCAGCCCGCTCGGTCTCTTCTCCTCGTTTGACCGTGCCTGGCGCGAATAGGCCACCAGAGAACGCAAGGCGGCGCCTTACGAGGCGCCGCGGGGCCGGGAGAAACTCACCATGCGGGGAATGCGACTCGTCCGGTTCATCCTGACGCGACTGCTTCAGGCGATCCCCGTCGTGCTCGGCGTTGTGGTGCTGAACTTCCTGCTGCTGCAACTGGCTCCGGGCGATGCTGCCACGGTTCTCGCAGGCGAGGCCGGCGGCGCGCCGCCGGAATATGTCGAGCAGCTGCGCGCCCGTTTCGGCCTGGATAAGCCGGTACTCGTCCAACTCGGGCTCTACCTCAAGAACATTCTCTTCCTGGATCTGGGGTTCTCGTTTCGGAACAACGCCCCGGTACTTGAGCTCATCCTGGGCCGTCTCTGGCCAACCCTGCTCCTCATGGGTGCGACGCTGGTCATCTCTGTCGGTGGTGGCGTGATCCTCGGCGTGGTCGCGGCGCTTGGCGTCCGGACCTGGCGCGATCACCTGATCTCCATCGCGGCCGTCATCGCCTATGCCACACCACTCTTCTGGATCGGGCTCATGCTGATCCTGGTCTTCTCCATCCGCCTCAACTGGTTCCCAACCTCGGGCATGGAGGATGTCGTCGCCTTCAACGAAGGCTGGGCGCGGGTGGTCGACATTGCCCATCACCTCGTCCTGCCGACGATCACGCTGTCCCTGTTCTACCTCGCGCTCTACACGCGGCTGATGCGGGCTACCGTGCTCGAGCAAAGGGGTGCCGAATATGCCACCACGGCGCGGGCAAAGGGCCTGACGGAAAGCGCGATCACGCTGCGCCACGTCTTGCGGAACGCCCTCCTGCCGGTGGTGACCATGGCGGGGGTTCAGGTTGGCGCGCTCTTGGGCGGTTCCGTCGTCGTCGAAACGGTGTTCGCCTGGCCTGGCCTTGGCCAGCTCGCCTACCAGTCCCTGTTCGCGCGCGACTTCAACCTGCTCCTCGGGATCTTCTTCCTCTCCGCCTGCCTCGTCGTGATCGTGAACATCGTCGTCGACGTGATCTACGTTCTCCTCGATCCCCGGATCCGGGTCGGAGGACAGTCATGACCTCCTCATTCTGGATGCGCTTCCTCGGGAATCCACGGGTCCTGCCGGGATTGATCTGGCTGGTGCTCGTCGTGATCGGCGCGCTGGCTGCGCCGTTGATTGCGCCGCTAGACCCCTTCGCGATTTCCGGCCGCCCGTTCGTGCGCCCGCTCGACGGGTTCGTGTTCGGGACGGATTCTCTCGGACGAAGCGTATGGTCGGGCCTCGTTCACGGCGCCCGCACGACACTCCTCATCGCCGTCATTGCGACCCTCGCAGCGGTCGCCTTCGGCGGGCTGCTCGGCGCCTTGTCGGGTTTCTATGCCGGGCGCGTCGACAACCTGCTGATGCGCCTCACCGAGTTTTTCCAGACGATCCCGTCCTTCATCTTCGCCATCCTGCTCGTCGCGGTCCTGTCTCCCTCGACAACAAGTGTTGTCGTGGCGATCGCGACGGTCAGTTGGCCGCCGATCGCCCGCATCGTGCGCGCCGAGGTCATGTCGTTGCGTTCACGCGAGTTCATCCAGGCCGCCATCACGCTGGGAGAGCGCGATGGCGTGATCCTGTTCCGGCAGATCCTCCCCAATGCCCTCTCACCGCTGATCGTCACCGGTTCCCTGCTGGTTGCCACGGCCATCCTGACCGAATCCGCCCTCTCCTTTCTTGGCCTCGGTGCCCCCAATTTCATGAGCTGGGGCTTCATGATCGGGGCGGGGCGAAGCTTCCTGCGCGACTCGTGGTGGCTCGTCGCCATCCCCGGCATTGCCATCCTGCTGACGGTGCTCAGCATCAATCTGGTGGGTGAAGGCCTGAACGACGCCCTCAACCCGAGGCTGCGCACGCTATGACGGGATCCTCGTTTGAAGCACCGGCTGCCGGTGCCACCGATCCTGTCCTGGAGATCCGCGATCTGTCCGTTGCCCTGCCGGCATGGGCCGACCGGGCGCTGGCCGTGAAGTCCTTGTCGCTGACGGTCGGCCGTGGAGAAACACTCTGCGTCGTCGGCGAATCCGGCTCCGGCAAGTCCGTGATGGCGCGGTCGATCCTCCGGATCCTGCCCGAGCCGCATCTGCGGATCGCCGGCGGCCAGATCCTGCTCGATGGCGAGGATCTGGCCAAGGCCGAAGCGCGTCGCATGCGACAGATCCGCGGCGGGCAGATTGCCATGGTGTTCCAGGAACCCATGGTATCCCTCAATCCGCTGATGACTGTGGGACGCCAGATCGACGAGATCCTTGAGGTCCATACCGACTGGAGCAAGGCAGAGCGACGCCGGCGCGTCATCGCAACCTTCGACGATGTGCGGCTTCCCGATCCCAAGTCCATTGTCGACGCCTATCCGCATGAACTGTCGGGCGGCCAACGCCAGCGCGTGATGATCGCCATGAGCCTCGTGCTCGAGCCCAAACTCATCGTCGCCGATGAACCGACGACCGCGCTGGATGTCACCACCGAAGCCCAGGTCCTGACACTGCTCAAGGACCTGCAGACGAAGCACGGCACGGCGCTGATGTTCATTACCCACAATTTTGGCGTGGTGGCAGAGATCGCCGACCGCGTGGCCGTCATGCGCTTCGGCGAACTGGTGGAATACGGGACTGTCGGCGAGGTCCTGAACAGGCCGCAACACCCCTATACGAAGGCCCTGATCGATGCCGTGCCGAGCCTCGTGCCGCGCACGCGCCCGGTTCCCGCGGCGGATGCGCCTGCGGAGCCAATCCTGACCGTTCGCGGGCTCGAAAAGACCTATGGCCGGCCAAGCGCCGGCCTGCCTTGGCTGACACGGCTCCTCCCCCTGTTCGGTCAAGGCCGGCGCGCTGCGGTAAAAGCCGTCAACAAGGTCGATCTCGATATCCGGCGCGGGAGCGCGGTGGCTCTGGTCGGCGAATCGGGATCGGGCAAGTCCACACTGGCACGCGGCCTGATCGGCCTCGAACAGGCCGATGCCGGTTCGGCCCTTGTCGGCGGAAACGAGATTGTCGGAATGAGCCGCAGCGCCTGGCGTCCGCTTCGATCCCGGATCCAGATGGTGTTTCAGGATCCCTTTGCCTCACTCAACCCGCGCACGCGGGTCGGCGACATCATCGCCCGCGGTGCCATTCTCCAGGGCCAAAGCCCGGAGGCTGCGATGGCACAGGCACAGGAACTGCTGGAGCTGGTGGGGCTCGAGGCCAAGGCAGCCGAGCGCTACCCGCATGAGTTCTCGGGCGGGCAGCGGCAACGGATCGGTATTGCCAGGGCCCTGGCGGTCAAGCCGGATATCCTGATTGCTGACGAGCCGGTTTCGGCCCTTGACGTGTCGGTCCAGAAGCAGGTCCTCGACCTGCTCGATGACCTCAGGCGTCAGTTTGGCCTGACAATGCTTTTCATCACGCATGACCTGCGTGTTGCAGCCCATGTGTGTGAGGAGATCGTGGTGTTGAAAAGCGGAGCGATCGTCGAGCGGGGCATGACGGCCGACATCTTCGCCGATCCCCGGCATGAGTACACGCGGACGTTGCTCTCTTCCGTACCCGGCCGGAACTGGCAGCTGACGGGGCGGCAGGATAAGCCCGAGACCATCACGTGACCTGAGCACTGGCCGTCTTTTGCGCCTCCCGTGCTCGACGCCATGGCGGCCGTCATGAGCCTGGATGTCCGCTGACCAAATGTCGACAAAGGCGAGAAGCAGAGCGTCGCATCCTGACCGCGACGTCACGCGAGCCCGACTGGCAGTCCATTCGCGAGGGGCATCAGCGTAGCAGACGGATTGCGCTACCAGCGGCACGCAACACGCCCGTGCGAAGGCCACCGAACGGCACAAAGCCCCAGCCGGGGGCTGGGGCTCTGGGGACCACGGCAGATGAGGCGTCGCGCTTACTCGCAGACGCGGACGGTGCGGCGCTCCATGCCATAGGGACCCTCGACCCAGCGGCGCACCATGAAGCACTCGCGCACCTCATAGGCCCGGGCGCGGCTGGAGGCGGCAACGGCGCTGCCGACGATGAGGCCGACGGCCAGGGCGCCGATGCCGACGGCGGCGTTGCGCGAGCGCGCCTCGGCGGGGGGCGCCATGGCAAGCGACAGGGTGGCGGCGGCGACGGCGGCGAGTGCGAGGGTCTTGAAGCGGGTCATGGCGGTGGTCCCTTTGGTGTGGCAGGGGCGTCTCCCGCCCCGATGTCCAGACCCTAGGCCAGCCCCACAGCCCGCACTGTTCCCGCCGGAACAGGGGCACGATTTTCTGCAAAAAACCTCCGGGCCCTCTCGCCGGCCTCCTCGTCTCCGCTGCGACACGCGGCGCGCAGGATGCCACCGCGCAATCCCACGAACGGCACAAAGCCCCAGCCGGGGGCTGGGGCTCTGTGGACCACGGCAGATGAGGCGTCGCGCTTACTCGCAGACGCGGACGGTGCGGCGCTCCATGCCATAGGGACCCTCGACCCAGCGGCGCACCATGAAGCACTCGCGCGCCTC
>CALRLZ020000040.1:0-31720 GCA_943368975.1 Archangium gephyra | reverse complement strand
AGCGCGGCAGCGGCGCACCCGGACGCCGACCGCCATCGGCACGGTCACGCGTCATGACGCTCTCCGGGGGGCACGGCCGGAAACGCGATGTCTCCGGCGAGGAACGATTCGTAGGGCTGCGCGGCGAGAGCCGCCGCCGCCTGGCGGACATAGGCGGCCAGGACATGGGTGTCGGCTGAGAGATCGGCGAGGACGTTGCGGGCGAGCGAGGCTTCGAGGGTTTCGCCATCCCCACCGGCGAGAGCCGTGTCGTAGGCCTGGACGCGCCCATAGAAGGATTCGCCCATCTCGCGGATCTTCTTCGGCACTTTGGTGTCGGGCACACCGAGCTCGCGCAGACCGCGGTCGAGATCGAGGAACAGCATGTCGAAGAGCGCCTGGCCGAGCTGGCGGCGCTCCTCGCTCTCTTCCTTCAGCCGGTGAAGCAGCAGAAAGGCATGGAGCACCACCATCTCGAAACGGCCATGCACCGTGTCGGAAACGCCATGGTCGCGGTAGAACAGGGGATTGCGCGCCTGCGCCACGATGGCGCCGTAAAGCGTCTCGATGGTCGGGTCCTGCTTCTTGCGCCGGAACAGGCTCAGAATCATCGGTTTCGCCGCCTTCGGGTTGAAATGGTTGCGGACGGGAGTTAAGTCAACGCGACGTCGTCTTCAAGCGGCGGGTTGCCGCCCTCGCCGGCGGCTTCGGGATTGAGAAGGTCGGCAGAGAATGATGCGCGTTACGTCACGTCCCGCCAAGGCAGCGCTTGTCGCAGGTCTCGCGGCACTCCTGTCCGCCTGCTCGCAGGGACCGTCCGTGTCGTCCCTGACCCCGAGCCTGCCGACTCCGACGCAATTCAGCATCGGCGAGACCTTCAACCGCGGCTATGTGGTCTCCGAGGAGGCACTCGCCCAGGTGAAGGAAGGCAATAGCCAGGATCAGGTTCTGATCGCGCTCGGCACGCCGACGACGATCTCCACCATCAACGGCGACGTCTTCTACTACATCTCCGAGAAGCAGACGCGGACCTTCACGTTCCAGCAGCCGCGGACCGTGGAGCGCAACGTGATGGCCGTCTATTTCAATTCCCGCCGCCAGGTTGAACGTGTCGCTAATTACGGGCTGCAGGACGGCAGGGTCTTCGACTTCATCTCCCGCTCCACCGTCACCGGCGGCGAGGAGGCCAACCTCCTGCGGCAGATCATCACGGGCCCGCGCAGCTGATCGATCCGATCGGGTCCAGGACCGTTCAGGCCCCGCTCCGGCGGGGCCTTTTTTGTTCCCGGCGGGCGGCATGAAAAAGCCCCGCGGGATCGCTCCCGCGGGGCTGATGTCGCAGAATGTCGGGCTCAGCGGGCGAGGATCGCCAGCAGCAGCAGCGCCACGATGTTGCAGATCTTGATGGCCGGATTGACGGCGGGACCCGCCGTATCCTTGTAGGGGTCGCCGACAGTATCGCCGGTGACCGATGCCTTGTGCGCATCGGAACCCTTGAGATGGGTGACGCCGTCCTTGTCGACGAAACCGTCCTCGAAGCTCTTCTTGGCGTTGTCCCATGCACCGCCGCCCGAGGTCATCGAGATGGCGACGAAAAGGCCGTTGACGATGACGCCGAGCAGCGAGGCACCGAGCGCGGCGAAGGCCGAGGACTTGGAGCCCGACAGGGCCAGCACGCCGAAATAGGCGACGAGCGGCGCCAGGACCGGCAGCAGCGAGGGGATGATCATCTCCTTGATCGCCGCCTTGGTGAGCATGTCGACAGCGCGGGCATAGTCCGGCTTGTCGGTGCCGGCCATGATGCCCGGCTTCTCCTTGAACTGGCGGCGAACCTCCTCGACGACCGAACCGGCGGCGCGGCCGACGGCGGTCATGGCGATGCCGCCGAACAGGTAGGGGATAAGACCGCCGAAGATCAGACCGGCGACGACATAGGGGTCCGACAGGTCGAAGGTGACCGGCGACATGCCCTTGAAGTAGGAATAGGTCGTCGCTCCCGCCTTGTTCGCCTCGGTGATGAAATAGTTGAGGTCGTAGCTGTAGGCGGCGAAGAGCACGAGGGCGCCGAGGCCGGCCGAGCCGATGGCATAGCCCTTGGTGACCGCCTTGGTGGTGTTGCCGACGGCGTCCAGCGCATCCGTCGAGTGGCGCACCTCCTTGGGCAGCCCGGCCATCTCGGCAATGCCGCCGGCATTGTCGGTGACAGGGCCGAAGGCATCGAGGGCGACGATCATGCCGGCGAGGCCGAGCATGGTGGTGACCGCGATCGCCGTGCCGAAGAGACCGGCAAGCTGGAAGGTGGAGATGATGCCACCGACGATGACGATGGCCGGCAGCGCGGTGGATTCGAGCGAGACCGCGAGGCCCTGGATGACGTTGGTGCCGTGGCCAGTAACGGAGGCCTGGGCGATGGATACGACCGGGCGCTTGCCCGTGCCGGTGTAATATTCGGTGATCCACACGATCAGGCCCGTGACGGCGAGACCGACGAGGCCGCAGGCGAAGAGGGCCGAACCGGTGATGGTCTTGCCGCCGACGACTCCGATGGACCCCCAGCCGGTGACGAACTGCGTGGCCAGCGCCAGACCGCCGATGGAGAGGACGCCGGTGACGATGAGGCCCTTGTAGAGGGCGCCCATGATCGAGTTGTTGGCGCCGAGCTTCACGAAGAAGGTGCCGGCAATGGAGGTGACGATGCAGACGGCGCAGATGGCCAGCGGATAGATCAGCGCCGATTCCAGCGCCGGGGTTCCGGCGAAGAAGATGGCAGCGAGGACCATGGTGGCGACGACGGTCACCGCATAGGTCTCGAAGAGGTCGGCAGCCATGCCGGCGCAGTCGCCGACATTGTCGCCGACATTGTCGGCGATCGTCGCGGGGTTGCGCGGATCATCCTCGGGAATGCCGGCCTCGACCTTGCCGACGAGGTCGGCGCCAACATCGGCGCCCTTGGTGAAGATACCGCCGCCGAGACGGGCGAAGATGGAGATGAGCGAGGCGCCGAAGCCGAGGGCCACCAGGCCGTCGATGACCGTACGGCTCGTGGGGGCAAGGCCTCCCGGACCGGTCAGGGCCCAGAAATAGATGGCGACACCGAGGAGCGCGAGGCCGGCAACCAGGAGACCGGTGACCGCACCCGCCTTGAAGGCGATGTCGAGGCCGGCGGCGAGCGACTTGGAAGCCGCCTGGGCCGTGCGCACATTGGCGCGGACCGAGACGTTCATGCCGATGAAGCCGGCGGCCCCGGAGAGGACGGCACCGATGAGGAAGCCGATGGCGACGATCGTGCCGAGCAGCCAGGCGACGAGCAGGAGGATGGCAGCGCCGACGATCGCGATGGTGATGTACTGGCGCTTGAGATAGGCGGATGCGCCTTCGGCGATCGCGCCGGCGATCTCCTGCATGCGAGCCGACCCCGCATCTGCAGCCAGGAGCGACTTGGTCGCCCAGGCGCCATAGACGACGGACAGGAGCCCGGCGCCGATGATGACCCACAATGCTGTATTCATCGATGTTTCCTCTGTCGCGGCGCCCATCGGGCGGCCGTCCAATCCCCGTGGAACTGGATGTCCCTGCTCGTTTCTTATGCGGTGGTGACGGGCTGACGCCTGCCCCACGACGAGTCCGACGCATTTCTGCCAAAGTCCCGGGTCCGAAGCAACGGATGGGAGGGCTGCGCGGCTCGTCCTTTCGGCTGTAATCTGTGTTTTCCGGCGAATTCCGGCAGAGGGAGCTCAGGCCAGTGCCTGTTTCGGCCGGGAACCCACAGCCAGCGCCACCGCTGCGACGGCCACGATCGGGAATACGACCCAGTTCACCATGTCCCAACCGTAGGTCGTCACGATCTTTCCCGAGGAGAAGGAGCCGACCGCCATAACGCCGAACACGCAGAAATCGTTGACGGACTGGATGCGGGTGCGCTCCTCCGGCCGGGCCGTCGCAGCCACCATGGCACTGGCGCCGATATAGCCAAAATTCCAGCCAAGCCCGAGCAGGATCAGCGCGACGTAGAAATGCGGGACGGTGATACCCATCAGCGCGACCACAGCAGAGATGGCGGTCAGGGCGAGGCCGAGGGCGACGATTCGCGGCGCGCCGTAGCGGGCGATGAGGCTGCCGGTGAAGAAGCTCGGCGCATACATGGCGATGACGTGCCACTGGATGCCGTAGGCGGCATCATCGATCGAGTGGTTGCAGCCGATCATGGCGAGTGGCGCGGCGGTCATGACGAAATTCATCAGCATGTAGGTGGCGGCCCCGCAGATCACGGCGGTGACGAAGGCGCGGTCGCGGAAATAGGCCGAGGTCGGCCGCGTCACCGTACCGACCGGCGGCGCCTTGGGCTTGGGAATGTCGACGAAGGACAGGATCACGCCGGCCATCAGGGCGACGACCGCCTGGCCGATATAGGTGCCGGCGAAGAGCACCGGCGGCAGGGCGTCCTTGGTCCAGACCACGAGCTGGGGCCCGACGACGCCGGCGATGACGCCCCCCGTCATGACCCAGGAGATAGCCTTGGGCCGGAAGGCGTCGGAGGCCGTGTCGGCAGCCGCGAAGCGATAGCTCTGGGCGGCCGAGGCATAAAAGCCGGCGCAGAAGGTCGCGAGGCAGAAGACAGGAAAGCTCGCCCACACCACGCCGAGATAGCCGAAGAGGCCGGTCAGGACGCCGGCGCCGGTGGCGATCTGGTAGGCGGTCCGGCGACCATAGCGGCGCACCAGCATGCCGACCGGCAGCGAGGCGGCCGCGAGGCCGACCACGAAGATCGAGATCGGCAGCGTCGCCAGCGAGCGGACCGGTGCGAGTTGCGCGCCGACGATGGCGCCAGTGGCGAACATCACGGTCGTGTTCGCCCCGGCAAGAGCCGTCGCCAGCGCCAGGATGAAGGCGTTGCGCTTCGCGAGCCTGTCGCCGATGGCCAGGGCTTCGGGTGTGGTGCTGGTCATGGCGGCTTCACGCGATAAGGAAAGGCGATCTCTCCGGCAGGGCGGCGGCACAACAAACGTGCTGTCGTCCATCTTTGCAGGAGAAGGGCCGTCTCAATAGCCCGCTTTACCGCCTTTCGCCATCGATCCTGCGACGTGCAGGCCTGCAAGGCGGGCATGAGCGTCCGTCTCCTGCTCCACGTGGCCTGGTCTCCTCGGGCTTGGCAGATGTGTCCTGCGCCCCAGGTGCTTGCCTAGGGGAAGCTGTTGCTGTCCCCTCGCCTTCCCCTTCCGTCTCAGAGACCGCCATGAGCCAGCTCTTCTCTCCCTTCGCCATCGGCCCCCTGACGGTCCCCAACCGCATCGTCGTGGCGCCGATGTGCCAGTACTCCGCCGATGATGGCTGCATGAATGACTGGCATCTCCAGCATCTCATGAACCTCGCCATGTCGGGCGCGGGCATGGTGGTGGTCGAGGCGACGGCCGTCGAGCGTCTCGGGCGGATCACCCATGGCTGTGTCGGCCTCTACAATGACGCCAACGAGCGGGCGATGCAGCGCGTCATCGACGCGGCGCGCGCCGTGGCCCTGCCGGGCACCACCTTCGGTATCCAGATCGCCCATGCCGGCCGCAAGGCCTCGTCAGAGCGGCCCTGGGAGGGCGGCGGCCCGCTGAAGGACAATGCCGATCCCTGGCCAACGGTCGCCGCTTCGGCGACCGCCTTCGACGAGGGTTGGCATGTGCCGCGGGAAATGACCGGGCAGGACATGATGCGGATCGCGACAGCTTTCGTCGAGGCCGCGAAACGGGCGGTGCGGATGGGCTTCGACTCCGTCGAGTTGCATATGGCCCACGGCTATCTCCTCCACAACGTCATGAGCCCGCTGTCCAACACGCGGACGGACGGCTTTGGCGGCAGCCGCGAAAACCGCTTCGCCTGGCCGCTTTCGGTCGCCGCCGCGGTCAAGGCGGCAGTGCCCGCTCATGTCGCGGTGGGGGCCCGCATCACCGGCCAGGACTGGACCGAGGATGGCCTGCAGGTGGCCGATGCCGTGGCGCTCGCTGCCGAACTCAAGGCCGTCGGCCTCGATTTCGTCTGCGTCTCGTCGGGCGGCGCGCATCCGCGCGTGCGGGTCCAGGTGAAGCCGGGCTATCAGGTGCCTTTTGCCACAGCTGTGAAGGCGGGATCGGGCATTGCCACCCGCGCCGTCGGCCTCATCAACACGCCGGCACAGGCCGAGGAGATCATCGCCACCGGCGCGGCGGATCTCGTCGCCATCGGCCGCGGCCTCCTCGACAATCCGCGCTGGGGCTGGCACGCGGCCGAGGAACTCGGTGCCGAGCTGACCTATCCGCCGCAATATGCCCGCGTGGCGAAGAGGCTGTGGCCGGGCGCGGTGCTGGCGCGACCGTCATAGCTGCGGCCATCCACACCCGTACCTTTGCTTCCGCCGCGCATGCGCCTATAAGGGCGCGCCCGCGGGCCTTTCCGGCCACGCGGGTAGCAGGCGATTCACGGACCCGTCGGTCCGGATCGCGGAACGGACCCTCGGAGCGGATCCAAGACCCCGGCGCATGAGCACCGTCCTCATCCTCAACGGCCCCAACCTCAACCTGCTCGGCACGCGCGAGCCGGCGATCTATGGATCGACGACGCTGGCCGACGTGGAGGCGCTGTGTCGCGCCGAGGCGGACAAGCATGGCCTCGTCGCCGACTTCCGCCAGTCCAATCACGAGGGCGTCCTCGTCGACTGGATCCATGAGGCCGGCCGCGCCCATGCCGCGGGCACACTCAAGGGCGTCGTCTTCAATGCCGGCGCCTATACCCACACCTCGCTGGCGCTGGCCGACGCGACCCGTGGCACTGGCATTCCGCTGATCGAGGTCCACATCACCAATGTCCACGCCCGCGAGGCGGTGCGGCATCATTCCTTCCTGTCACCCGTCGCGCGCGGCATCATCGTGGGGCTCGGTCCCATGGGATATGCGCTCGCCATCGCCGCCGTCGCGGCGCTTCCGGCCAAGGCGTGAGCGGTCTCCGCCGCGCCAAGCCACATGAGGGCCCCATGCTCAAAGGCAAATCTTCCATCGACACGGCGATGATCCGCGAACTGGCGCAGGTTCTGGCTGATACCGATCTCACCGAGATCGAGATCGAACTCGAGTCGCTGAAGATCCGCGTCGCCCGCCAGGTCACCGTCCATGCGACGGTGGCGGCACCGGTGCCTGTCGCCACCGCCCCGATGGCACCTGTTCAGGCGGCGCCGACGCTGGCGAGCCCGGCTCCCGCCGCAGACGACGATCCGCGCAAACATCCCGGCGTCGTGCCCTCGCCGATGGTCGGCACCGCCTATCGCCGCCCCTCGCCCGATGCCAAGCCGCTGGTCGAGGTCGGCCAGGTCGTCAAGGAGGGTGAACGCCTCTGCCTCATCGAGGCGATGAAGACCTTCAACGATATCGTCGCGCCGCGGTCCGGCACGGTGACGCGCATCCTGTTCGATGACGGCCGGCCGGTGGAATACGGCGAGCCGCTCATGATCATCGAGTGAGCGCCCCGATGTTCAACAAGGTGCTGATCGCCAACCGCGGTGAGATCGCGCTGCGGGTCCTGCGCGCGTGCAAGGAACTCGACATTGCCACCGTCGCCGTCCACTCGACGGCCGACGCCGACTCGATGCACGTGAAGCTCGCCGACGAAAGCGTCTGCATCGGCCCGCCCTCGGCCCGCGAGAGCTATCTCCATATCCCCTCGCTGCTGGCGGCCTGCGAAATCACCGGCGCGGATGCCGTCCATCCCGGCTACGGGTTCCTGTCGGAGAACGCGCGCTTCGCCGACATCCTCGAGAGCCATGGCATCACCTTCATCGGCCCCAAGGCCGAGCATATCCGCATCATGGGTGACAAGATCGAGGCCAAGCGCACGGCCAAGCGCCTCGGCATTCCCACGGTTCCCGGATCCGAGGGCGGCATCTCCGACGACGAGGAAGCCAGGGCCGTGGCCCGGGAGATCGGCTTTCCCGTCATCATCAAGGCGGCCGCCGGCGGCGGCGGTCGTGGCATGAAGGTGGCGCGCTCGGCGGACGAACTCGAAGTGGCCCTGCAGACGGCCAAGACCGAGGCCAAGGCGGCCTTCGGCGACGACGCCGTCTATATCGAGAAATATCTCGGCAAGCCGCGCCATATCGAGATCCAGATTCTCGGCGACGGCCAGGGCAACGCCATCCATCTGGGCGAGCGCGACTGCTCGCTGCAGCGCCGCCACCAGAAGGTCTGGGAGGAAGGTCCCTCCCCGGTCATCACGCCGGCGCAGCGTGCCGAGATCGGAGGCGTCTGCGCCCGCGCCATGGCCGACATGGGCTATACCGGGGCCGGAACCATCGAATTCCTCTATGAGGACGGCCAGTTCTTCTTCATCGAGATGAACACCCGCATCCAGGTCGAGCATCCGGTCACCGAGATGATCACCGGTGTCGACCTCGTCAACGAGCAGATCCGCATCGCCTCGGGGCAGAAACTGTCGCTGAAGCAGTCGGACATTGTCGTCGAGGGCCATGCCATCGAGTGCCGGGTCAATGCCGAGAACCCCGCGACCTTCCGGCCTTCGCCTGGCAAGCTCAACCTGTTCCACCCGCCGGGTGGCATCGGCGTGCGCGTCGACAGCCACGCCTACCAGGGCTACACGATCCCGCCCTATTACGATTCGCTGGTCGGCAAGCTGATCGTTCACGGCCGCACCCGCACCGAATGCCTGGCGCGCCTGCGGCGTGCCCTGGACGAGTTCGTGGTGGACGGCATCGAAACGACATTGCCGCTGTTCCGCACCCTGGTGCGCAACCCGTCGATCATCGCTGGTGATTACGACATCCACTGGCTGGAGAAGTTCCTGGCCGGGGAAGCCGCCAAGAACGCCTGAGGCGTCAGGGCCGCCACAGGCCCTTCAACACCAGCGGCACTTCCTCGTAGGCACCGACAAGGGCGTGCGGCCGCGACCGCAGCAGCACCTGCGGCGCGTGATAGCCCCAAGTGACGCCGATCGCGGCGACGCCGGCGGCATGCGCCATGTCGATGTCATAGGTCGTGTCGCCGATCATCACCGTGTCCTCGGGACGGGCGCCGACGGCCGCCATGGCCTGTTCGATCATGGCGGGATGGGGCTTCGACGGCGCGTCATCGGCGGTCTGGATGGTGGCGAAACGGTCGAGTAGCCCGTGATGGGTCATGACGATGCGCACGCCGCGCTGCGACTTGCCCGTGGCGATGCCAAGCGCGATCTCCTGCCCCGCCAGCCATTCCACCACCTCGCGGGCGCCGTCATAGAGCGGCTCGGCATGTCCCGCCTTCTGCCGCTGGGCGTGGAAGGCACCCTTATAGGCTTCGACGAGCAGCGGAATATCCGCATCGTCAGCGCTCGTCAGTGCGGCGAAGGCTTCCGCGAGCGACAGGCCGACGATGGAGAGCGTCGCCTCACGCGCGGGCGCGGGGCGCCCGAGTGTGGCGAAGGCCTCGTTCATGCAGGCCACGATGAGATGCTGGCTGTCGACGAGGGTGCCGTCACAGTCGAAAATTACGAGTTTCACTGCACAGGCGCTCCGGGACCGGAGCGCCTTGTGGGTCATCCGCGCCTTCAGTTCAAGCGCCGAAGCGGCAGGACCTGACAGCCAAGCGGAATTCCGGCGTCCGGGGCATGTAGCCTCGCGCGCGCACGGCATCGCGGCACTGGACGATGCGGGCGAGATCCGGCCGGCGTGCCTGAAGGCAGGCAATCACGGCGCCGCGGACCTCGGGCCCCCGATAGCCGCGGGCGCGGGCTTCCTGGCGGCACTGGAAGCGCTCGGCGCGCAGTTCGGGATTGCCGCGGCCCATGCCCGGCCCCGGACCATAGCCATAGGGCTGGGCGGCGAGCGGCGTGGCGGCCAGCAGCGCAAGCGTGCAGGCGAAGGCGAGGCGTTTCATGGCGATCTCCGGTCGAGGGCGTGGCGAACGACCCTTGACGGCCGGCCGCTGAACCCCGGGTGAAGACCGCGTTCAGCCCTGGCGCCGCTCCAGCGTCTCGACCCGCGCCTCCAGCGCCGCAATGCGCTTCTCGGCGAGGTCGTTGGCCCGCCGCAGTTCACCGACAAGATCCTTCATGGCCCGGCTGTCGCCGCCCGGCACGGTGCGGATCACCCGGCGCGTCACCATGACGATGAGCACGAGGATGACAGCGAGCACCACGGCGGTGACGTAGATCCAGCCGGTCAGGGACATCAATCCTCCGGAGCCTCGACGATCGGATCGTAATGCGACACGTCCCATCCCAGCAGGTTGAAGGTCTGCTCCATATGGGGCGGCAGCGGCGCCGACACGTCGATCGTGCCCTTGCCGCGCGGATGCGGCACGACAAGACGGCGGGCGTGGAGATGCAGCTTGTGCTGGATGCCGCCGGGAATCTCCCAGTTCTCGACATCGAAATATTTGGGATCGCCGAGGATCGGATGGCCGATCTCGGCGGCGTGGACGCGCAGCTGGTGGGTGCGGCCCGTCACCGGCTTCATCGACAGCCAGGAGAGCTTCTGCGCCATCGTGTCGATGACGGCATAATAGCTCACCGCGTGGCTCGCACCCTTGTCGCCGTGCTTGGCGATGCGCATGAAGCTCTCGTCCTCGCGCTCCTCCTTGGCGAGATAGGTCGAGACGCGGCCCTGCCGCGGCTTCGGCACGCCGGCGACCACGGCCCAGTAGATCTTTCGGGCGGAGCGGGTGCGGAAGGTCTTGGCAAGTGCAGCGGCGGCGAAACGCGACTTGGCGACCAGCAGGCAGCCCGACGTGTCCTTGTCGAGACGGTGGACGAGGCGCGGGCGCTGCCCGTCCTCGTCGGTGAGGACCGCCAGCATGCCGTCGAGGTGCTTCTTGGTGCCCGACCCGCCCTGAACGGCAAGCCCGGCAGGCTTGGCCAGCACCATGACATCGGCATCCTCGTAAAGCGTGATGGAGGCGAGGAACCCGGCGACGTCCTCGCCGACCTTGGCCGACATGGGCCGCGCCTGGTCGAGCTTGAGCGGCGGTACGCGCACCGCCTGACCGGCCTCCAGCCGGTCCTTGGTCTCGACGCGGCGGCCATTCACCCTGAGCTCGCCCTTGCGGACGATGCGCTGGATGTAGCTGAACGAGAGCTGCGGGAAGCGGGCGGCGAGGAAACGGTCGACGCGCATGTCGGCCTCGTCCGCGGTGACGGTCAGGGTCTGGACGCCGGTCTGCAGCGTGTCGGTGGCTGCGGCCTTCAATTCCGCCCGGGTCGGGCCTGCGGGGGCCGCCACCGGTGCACGGCGCGGCGGGCGCGGCTCGGCACGCCCATCGGCTCGGACAGGTCCGCGACGGGGTGCCTCATCGCCAGCCGCCCTGTCACGCGGGGCCCGTGAGCGCACCGCACGGTCGGCGGCGCGGGCCGGGCGGCGCTCGTCCGATGCGGGCTCGCGGCCCATCCCGCGCGGTTCCTGGATGGCGTCGATGTCGAGATCGGCCTCGGGCACCCAGGTCGCATTGTCGAGGTCCCAGTCGTCGGAGCGGCCCCGCCGCGGCGACCCGTCGAAGGAGCGCAGGTCCGTCGGCTCGCGCCGGACGCGCTCCCGGCGCGGGCGTTCCGACCGGCGCTCGTCGGCATCGCGCTCCTCGGGGCGGCGGTCCTCGAAGCCGCGCTCCTCGCGCCTTGCGAAGGGACGGCCGCTGCGCACCGGACCGCGGGGCGTGCGCTCGGCCTCGGCGGCGAAGGGGGGGCGCTTGGCTGGCGGGCGGGCGCCCATGCGCGGCGTCTCGCCGGCTGGACCGGCGCTGCGCCCACGCGCAGGCTTGCCCGGGCCCTTGCCGGGTCCTTTGGCGAATCCTTTGGCCGGTCCCTTGGCCGCACCCTTGCCGCCGGAGCGCTTGGCGCCGCGGTCGACCGGTCCGTGACCGGGCGGTTTGCCCCTGCCCTTCATGAGAAACTCCTGATGACGGCGAGGCCGACCGCGACGGCTGCGATCGCAAGAACCACCGAAAGCACCACATAGAGGGCTGCGGCCCCGTAGTCACCCCGCTCGATCAGCGTCATGGCATCGAGGGAGAAGGCGGAGAAGGTGGTGAAGCCGCCGAGGATTCCGGTGATGAGGAACAGGCGCAGTTCCTGGCTCCACGGCAGTGAGACGCGGAAGGCGAGCCAGCCGGCGATCAGGCCGATCGCGAGACCGCCGACGACATTGACGATCAGCGTGCCGGCCGGGAAATTCGGCCCGAAGGCCTTCAGCGACCAGACATTGACGCCATGGCGTGCCGCGCCGCCGATGCCGGAGCCGAGAAAAACAAGGAGAAACTTGGTCATGTGCCAAGGGTTAGCGGATGTCGGCGGCGTCGTGAAGCGTTAGCCGCCCCGCTCCCGCCTGAGCTTCGCCCACCACTCCATCCGCTTTCCAATCTCGCGCTCGAAGCCGCGCTCGACGGGCCTGTAGAAGCTCTGCCGCCCGAGGGCGTCGGGCCAGTAGTTCTGACCGGAAAAGGCGTCGGGCTCGTCGTGGTCGTAGGCATAGCCCTCGCCATAGCCCTCCGACTTCATGAGCTTGGTCGGCGCATTGAGAATGGTCTTGGGCGGCGTCAGGCTGCCGCGCTCCTTGGCGAGCCCCAGCGCTGCCTTCCAGGCGGTGTAGGCGGCGTTGGATTTCGGCGCAGTGGCGACGTAGATCACGGCATTGGCGAGCGCCAGTTCGCCCTCGGGGCTGCCGAGGAAGTCGTAGGCGTCCTTGGCGGCATTGGCGACGACGAGCGCCTGCGGATCGGCGAGGCCGATATCCTCGACCGCCATGCGGACGACGCGGCGGGCGATGAAGAGCGGGTTCTCGCCGGCATCCAGCATCCGCGCGAGATAGTAGAGCGCCGCGTCGGGGTCGGAGCCGCGCACCGTCTTGTGCAGCGCGGAGATGAGGTTGTAGTGGCCCTCCTGCGCCTTGTCGTAGATCGGCGCCCGGCGCTGCACGATCTCCGACAGGCCGGCGGTGTCGAAGACCTCGCCTTCGGCCGCGGCGCGCCAGACCTCTTCCGCCAGCGTCAGGATCGCCCGGCCGTCACCGTCCGCCATGCGCACGAGGGCGAGGCGGGCATCGACGTCGAGCGGCAGGGGTTTCGCCTCCAGCGCCTCGGCACGAACCAGCAGCTTCTCCAATGCATCGTCGTCGAGGGAGCGGAAGGTGAGCACGCGGGCGCGCGAGAGCAGCGCCGCATTGAGCTCGAAGGACGGGTTCTCGGTCGTCGCGCCGACAAGGGTCACGGTACCGTCCTCGACGACAGGGAGGAAAGCGTCCTGCTGCGAGCGATTGAAGCGGTGGATCTCGTCGACGAAGAGCAGCGTGCCGCGGCCCTGGACGCGCCGGGCGCGGGCCTGTTCGAAGACCTTCTTCAGATCGGCGACACCTGTGAAGATGGCGGAGATCTGCTCGAAGGCGAGATCGGTCTCGCCGGCCAGCAGCCGCGCCACCGTCGTCTTGCCGGTGCCGGGGGGGCCCCAGAAGACGAGAGAGCCGAGCGAGCGGGTGCGCAGGAGCCGTGTCAGCGCGCCGTCGGGGCCGGTCAAGTGTTCCTGACCGGCGACCTCGGCCAGGGTCTGCGGGCGGAGGCGGTCGGCGAGCGGACGCGGCGCCTTGGGATCGGGGCCGGCGGCCTCGAAGAGGTCCACGCCCTCAGCCGCCCATCATGGAATTGATGATCTGGCCGCCGCGGTCGATCTGGAAACGCCAGATGCGGGCGCGCTGCGCGGTGGCCTCGCGCAGGTCGGCCGGCGTCTTGATCTCGCGGCCGTTGACGGTGACGACGACGTCGCCGGGCTGCAGACCCACCTGCCCCGCCGCCGAATTGAGCTCGACCGCCATGATGACGACGCCGTCGGTGCGATGGGCGACGCGCAACTCGTCGGCCATGCCGGGCGCCAGCGTCGCGACACGGGCGCCGGCGAAGGGCGAGGGCCCGGCCAGGGTGATGGCGTCCTGTCCACCGGGCGGCGCCGGTTCCAGCGCCACCGGCACGACAAGATTTCGGCCGTTGCGGGTCACGGCGAGGCTGGCCATGCCACCGATCGGCTTGACGCCGAAGCGGTAGCCGAAACCGTCGGGGTCATCGACCATCTGTCCGTCGACGGCGGTGATGAGGTCGCCGGCGCGCATTCCGGCCCGGGCGGCGGGAGAATTCGCTACCACCGACACGACCAGGGCCCCGGTCGGGCGGGCGAGCCTGAGGCTCTCGGCGACGTCGGCGGTGACGGTCTGCAAGCGACCGCCGAACCAGGGCCGCTGCACGGTCTGGCTGCCGGACCTGGCCGATTCCACCACGAGGCGGACCAGCGCGGTGGGGATGGCGAAGCCGATGCCGTGGCTGCCGCCGGAGCGGGAGAAGATGGCCGTATTGACGCCAATGAGGCGGCCGGACATGTCGACCAGCGCGCCACCGGAATTGCCGGGATTGATGGCGGCATCGGTCTGCACGAAGGACTGGTAGTCGGCCACACCGACCTGGGTGCGGGCGAGAGCCGAGATGATGCCCTGTGTCACGGTCTGGCCGACGCCGAAGGGATTGCCGATGGCCAGCACGATGTCGCCCACCTCGAGCCCGTCGGACTCGCCGATGTCGAGCACCGCGAGGTCAGTCGGCGGGTTCTTCAGCTTCAGCACGGCGAGATCGGTGCGCGGGTCGCGCAGGACGATGTCGACCTCGAACTCGCGCCGGTCGGCGAACGCGATCTTCACCTCCGTCATGTTCTGAATGACGTGGTTGTTGGTGATGACGAGGCCGGAGCGGTCGACGATGACGCCGGACCCGAGAGAGCGGGCGACCTCGGCGCGGCCGGGGCCCTGCTGCTGCCCGCCGCGGTCACCGAAGAAGCGGCGGAAGATCGGATCGTCGAAGAAGGGGTGGGCCTGCACCTGCTCGACGCGGGCGCCATAGACATTGACCACGGCCGGTGCGGCGCGCTTCACGACGGGCGCGAAGGACAGTTGCATCTCGGCGCGGCTCTGCGGCGCCTGACGCTGGGCCGATGCGGGCGAGGTGGCGAGGGCCGCGATAGCGGCGGCAAGGGCGAGGACGGTGAATCTGGTCATGGCCGCAATATAGCGACGGCGCCGCCGTCCCGGAAGGGAATGCAGGCGGCCGATGCACGCGAACGGATTGACCGGCTCCGGGCCAGCGACCACCCTCGGGTCAGACGAAACGCGGAGACCCCCATGACACCGATCGACTTTGCCGCCGGCAATTACCGCTATGTGCCGAGCGTGTTCCAGTATTCCGCCGGTGCCGCCGCCCTGCCCGGCTATCACGTCGAGCGCGTCATGTTCCGCAACCCCATGCCGCTGAAGGATGGCTTTGCCCGTATCGCTGCGCTGATCAAGGGCGCCGGGCGGCCGCTGACCGCCTTCTGTGCCTGCGAATTGCGCTCGCCCGCCCCCTTCGACGATGCCGGCTTCAAGGCCTTCAACGAGATCTATGTCGGGACGCTCGCCGAATGGGGCATCTATGACCCCGCGACCAAGGCCAATCCGGTGGCACGGTCGAACGTCTGCCCGGAGATCGGCGGCCCGCCGGAGCCATCCTTCCACGCCTTTTCCTATATTGCCGCTGGTGATGCCGGCATGCCGCAATTCGTCATTTCCGGGTCCGGCGAGGCGCGCGAGGGATCCGGGCCCTATGCCGAACGCATCATCCGCCTCAACGACACCAGCGCGCCGGGTTTGCGCGAGAAGGGCATCTTCGTGCTGGAGCAGATGGAAAAGCGCATGGCGGCCTTCGGCCACGGCTGGCCGGACACGACGGCGGCGCAGGTCTATTGCGTCCACGACATCCACCCCTTCCTCGCCGACGAGATCGTCCGGCGCGGGGCGGCCCGCTGTGGTCTCACCTGGCACTACAACCGGCCGCCGGTGGTGGGGCTCGACTACGAGATGGATTGCCGGAGCGTCGCCGTCGAGCGCAGCCTCTGATGCCACAGGCCTGGGGCTGGCGCGACTTCTTCGCCCCGGTCCTCGCCGGCTATTGCGGCCTTCTCATCGGGGTGGGCATGGGGCGCTTCGGCTATCCCCCGCTTATCCCCGCCATGGTGGAGGCGGGCTGGGCGAGCCCGACGACGCTGCATCTCGCCGGGGCGTTCAATCTCGCCGGCTATATCGTCGGCGCCGGGACGGCACTGGCCACGGCACGGGCGCTCGGCGTCCGGCCGGCCATCGCCCTCGCCGCGCTGCTGGCGGTGCTTGCCTTCGCCGTCTCGGCCGTTCCCCTGCCGGCCTGGGCCTTCATCGCGCTGCGGGCGCTGTCGGGGGCCACCGGCGGCGTGCTGATGATCGTCATCCCGCCGGTGGTCGCCAATGTCGTGGCTCCTTCCCATCGTGGCCGGGCCAACGGCCTCGCCTTCGCAGGAGTCGGCACGGGTTTCGTCCTGTCGGGCACCGCCGTGCCGGCCTTTGCCACCAGCGGGCCTGCCGGCGCATGGCTCGCCCTGGCAGCGGCACTGGCGATCGCCAGCGTCGTGATGATGGCCTTCCTGCCGCGCTCGGCACCGCCCGTCGCCGGCAACCGCAACGATCCCGCCCCGGCCTGGCGCCGCGATCCCGCCTTCTTCGGCCTCGCGGCCGCCTATTGCGGCGCCGCAGCGGGCTATGTCCCGCATACGATCTTCTTCGTCGACCACGTGGCGCGCGATCTCGGATTTGGCCTGGCAGTGGGAGGCTGGATCTGGGTGGCGGCGGGCGTCACGGCCGTCCTCGCCCCCATGGTGGCAGGGCTCGCCGCCGACAGGTTCGGCTACGGCCCGGTGCTCCGCGTCATCGTCGCCCTGATGGCGATCGGCGCGGCCATTCCCGCCCTCACCCACAATCTCGCGCTGCTGACGCTCTCCGCCATGATGGCCGGCGGGCTGATGATCGGGCTCGGCTCATCCACCTCCGGGCGCACCCGCGAGATCGTCGGGCCGACCGCCCACACCGCGGCCTGGGCGCTGCAGACGGTGGCCTTCGCGGTAGTGCAGGCGGCGGCGGCCTACGGCTTCACGGCGCTGCTCGTCGCGACCGGTAGCCACGCCTTGGTCTTCGCCCTCGCCGGTGGCATCATGGCGACCGGGCTGGCGCTGGAGTTGATGACAGCCCGCATGCGGCCGCGCGCGGTCTCCTGACGCCCAACGCAAAAAAGGGCGGCCCCGGGCCGCCCTTCCTCCGACCCGCCGCAAGGGCGGGCCGCCAACCAACTCGCAGGATCAGGCCGCAGCCTGCTCCGGCTTGGCCTGGACCGGACCGGAGTCCTTGCCCTTGGCGTCGACGTCGCGGTCGACGAACTCGATCACCGCCACCGGCGCATTGTCGCCGTAGCGGAAGCCCGCCTTCAGCACGCGGGTGTAGCCACCCTGGCGCGACTGGTAGCGGGGGCCGAGAACCTCGAAGAGCTTCTTGACCATGCCGAGGTCGCGGATCTGCGAGACCGCCTGGCGGCGGGCGTGCAGGTCGCCGCGCTTGCCGAGCGTCACCAGCTTCTCAACGATCGGACGCAGGTCCTTCGCCTTCGGCAGGGTGGTGACGATCTGCTCGTGCTTGATGAGCGCAGCGCACATGTTGGCGAACATCGCCTGACGATGCTCGGCCGTGCGGTTGAACTTGCGGTGGGCTTTGCCGTGACGCATCGCCTTGTCCTCCGGTGGATCGCGGACCTCACGGTCGGCGAGAATTGAAAATCAGTAATGGTCCTCGAAGCGCTTGGCGAGCTCTTCGATATTCTCCGGCGGCCAGCCCGTAACCTCCATGCCGAGGTGGAGGCCCATCTGGGCAAGCACTTCCTTGATCTCGTTCAGCGACTTGCGGCCGAAGTTCGGAGTGCGGAGCATTTCCGCCTCGGTCTTCTGGATCAGGTCGCCGATATAGACGATGTTGTCGTTCTTCAGGCAGTTGGCCGAGCGGACCGACAGCTCCAGCTCGTCGACCTTCTTCAGCAGCGCCGGGTTGAAGGCCAGATCCGGGATCGACTCCTGGACGACTTCCTTGCGCGGCTCCTCGAAGTTCACGAAGATCTCGAGCTGGTCCTGCAGGATACGCGCCGCATAGGCGATGGCATCCTCGGGCGAGACCGAACCGTTGGTCTCCACCGTCAGGGTCAGCTTATCATAGTCGAGTACCTGGCCCTCGCGGGTCGGCGAGACCTGATAGGACACCTTCTTGACCGGCGAGTAGAGGCTGTCGACCGGAATGAGACCGATCGGCGCGTCTTCGGCGCGGTTCTTCTCGGAGGGCACATAGCCCTTGCCGGTGTTGACGGTGAATTCCATGCGGATCGCGGCGCCCTCGTCGAGGGTGCAGATCACGAGTTCCGGATTGAGGACAACGACGTCGCCGACGGTCTGGATGTCGCCGGCGGTGACGACGCCCGGGCCTTCCTTGCGGACGACCATGCGCTTGGGACCGTCGCCCTGCATCTTGATCGCGATGTCCTTGATGTTCAGGACGATGTCGGTGACATCCTCGCGCACACCCGGGATCGACGAGAATTCGTGGAGAACGCCGTCGATCTGGACGGCCGAGACGGCGGCGCCCTGGAGCGAGGACAGGAGGACGCGGCGCAGGGCATTGCCCAGCGTCACACCGAAGCCGCGCTCGAGCGGCTCGGCGGTGGCGGTGGCAACGCGCTTGGGGTCATCGCCGGGAACGATGTGGAGCTTCTCCGGCTTGATCAGTTCCTGCCAGTTCTTCTGGATCACGGGGTCTTACCTTCGCTTTGATCTGGCCGCTGTCTCGTCCCCTGCAGGACCCTGACGACCGGTTCCCCTCGCCGCGCGGCGGGGGGCGGAAAATCGAGGGTCGCCACAGGCCGGCCCCCGATTGCGAGACGTGAGAAAACTCAGACGCGGCGACGCTTGCGCGGGCGGCAGCCATTGTGCGGGATCGGGGTCACGTCGCGGATGGAGGTGACGGTGAAGCCGGCAGCCTGAAGGGCACGAAGCGCCGATTCACGGCCCGAACCGGGACCCGATACCTCGACCTCGACGGTCCGCATGCCATGCTCGCTGGCCTTGCGGGCAGCGTCTTCGGCGGCGACCTGGGCGGCATAGGGGGTCGACTTGCGCGAACCCTTGAAACCCATCGTGCCCGACGAGGACCAGGCAATGGTGTTGCCCTGGGCATCGGTGATGGTGATCATCGTGTTGTTGAACGACGCGTTCACGTGGCAGACGCCGGAGGCGATGTTCTTTCGCTCGCGGCGGCGAACGCGGTTGGCTTCCTTGGCCATATTCTAGTCCTTGTCCTTCAGGCGCGCCCGTAATGCCAGGCGCTCGGGAAACGAGCCGGAGCGCCAGAGGCGCCCCAGGTCATGATCACTTCTTCTTGCCGGCGATCGCCTTGGCCGGGCCCTTGCGGGTGCGGGCATTGGTGTGCGTGCGCTGGCCGCGGACCGGCAGGCCCTTGCGGTGACGCAGGCCGCGATAGCAGCCGAGGTCCATGAGACGCTTGATGTTCATCGAGACTTCGCGGCGCAGGTCGCCCTCGACCATGTAGTCGCGGTCGATGGTCTCGCGGACAGCGAGGATTTCCTGGTCGGTCAGCTGATTCACACGGCGCTCGGCCGGGATCTTGACCTTCTCGCAGATCTCAGTGGCGTATTTAGCGCCGATGCCGTGAATGTACTGCAGCGCGATGACGACGCGCTTGTTGGTCGGGATGTTGACACCCGCGATACGAGCCATATCTCGTCTCCATGTGATCCGCGTTGCCGCGGTGAGAAATGAACCCACGCGCCGGTGGAGGCCGGCCCTTGCATGGTTGTCCTTGAAACGGTTCGATCCGCCTGCACAGCAGACGGATCGAGGTTACCGTCGATCGGACGAGATGGGGCGCATAGCCCGCCCCTGCTCGCGCGTCAAGCCGAAACTGCCGAAAACCTCAGACTCCGAGGTGGCCGGCAATGGCTTTCGTCACGTCGTCGATCGGCGCCATGCCGTCGACGGTCTTCAGCGCGCCCCTGGAGGCGTAATAGTCGGACACCGGCGCCGTCTGGGCGCGATAGGCGTCGAGCCGCTTCTTCAGCGCCTCGGCATTGTCGTCCGCCCGCACCGGCTCGCCGCGGGCCGTCATGTCGGCGACGCGCTTCTCGATGCGGCCGACCAGGATCCCCTCGTCGACCTTGAGCTCGATGACGGCGTCGAGGTCCATGCCGGTCTTGGCCAGCATGGCATCGAGCGCCTCGGCCTGGGCGACCGTGCGCGGAAAGCCGTCGAGAATGAAGCCCCTGGCGCAATCGGGTTCGGCGATCCGATCCTCGATGATGCCGACGACGATCTCGTCGGAGACGAGTTCGCCGCGCGCCATGACGTCCTTGGCCTTCAGACCGATCGGTGTGCCCGCCTTGACCGCGGCCCTGAGCATGTCACCCGTGGAGAGCTGCACGAGCCCGTGGTTCTCCACCAGACGCTGTGCTTGGGTCCCCTTCCCCGCTCCGGGAGGCCCGAGCAGAATCAGCTTCATCGACGTTTCCCCCTGAGCTGCGACTTCTTGATCAGCCCCTCATACTGATGGGCCAACAGATAACCCTGGACCTGTGCGACCGTATCGAGCGTCACGGTGACGACAATGAGCAGCGAGGTGCCGCCCAAGAGATAGAAGCTTTGTCCAAGCTGGCCAATCAGCACTTCGGGCAATAGGCAGACCAGGGTGATGTAGGCGGCGCCGACGACCGTGATGCGAGTCAGGACGTAGTCGATGTACTGCGCGGTCTTCTCGCCGGGCCGGATGCCGGGAATGAAGCCGCCATATTTGCGCAGATTGTCGGCCGTTTCCATCGGATTGAACACGATGGCCGTATAGAAGAAGCAGAAGAAGATGATCAGGAGCGCATAGAGTGCCATGAACAGCGGCTGGCCGTGGCCGAGCAACTGGGCTGTCAGGCGCAGCCATTCCGCCGGATTGGTCTGGAACGACAGCGCCGTGGTCGGCAGCAGCAGCAGCGACGAGGCGAAGATCGGCGGAATGACGCCGGCCGTGTTCAGCTTCAAGGGAAGATGCGACGAGTTCCCCTCGAAGACCTTGTTGCCCTGTTGCCGCTTTGGATACTGGATCAGCAGCCGCCGCTGGGCACGCTCGAAGAAGACGATCACGACGATGGTGAAGGCGATCAGCACGAGCAGCGCAAGGAGAAGCGGCGTCGCGATGACGCCCTGGCGACCGAGTTCGAAGGCCTGGGCGAGGACGCTCGGCAGTTCGGCGACGATGCCGGCGAAGATGATCAGCGAGATGCCGTTGCCGACGCCGCGCTGGGTGATCTGCTCGCCGAGCCACATCATGAACATGGTGCCGCCGGTCAGGGTGATGACCGTGCTCATGACGAAGAACACGCCGGGATTGGCGACGACAGTGCCGGAGGACTGCAGGCCGACGGCGATGCCCCAGGACTGGAACACGGCGAGAACCACCGTCAGGTAGCGGGTGTACTGGTTGATCTGCTTGCGGCCCTGCTCGCCCTCCTTCTTCAGCTTCTCAAGCTCCGGCACGACGGCCGTCAGCAGCTGGATAATGATGGAGGCGGAGATGTAGGGCATGATGTTCAGCGCGAAGATCGCCATGCGCCCGACGGCGCCGCCGGCGAAGACGTTGAACATCGCCAGAACGCCCTGGTTGGCGTTGAAGATCTGGCGCAGCGCCTCCGGATCGATGCCCGGCAGCGGGATATAGGTACCGAGGCGATAGACCAGCAGAGCGCCGAGGGTGAACCACAGGCGCTTCTTCAGGTCTTCGGCCTTGCCGAAGGCGCCGAAATTCAGATTGGCGGCCAGTTGTTCCGCTGCCGATGCCATGGTGGCTCCGATGCAAGAGGGACGGACGCGTCCATCCGGAAAAGTCGCATTCACTTAGCGGCCCGGGGCCGCCTTAGCCAGCCCCCCGGCGTCGCAGGGCGGCGCGGGGCAGTAGGCTCACACAGATGAAAAGGGGCCGGTCCTCGTCGAACCGGCCCCTCGAACCTTAATCGTCGCGCCCGGAAAGGGAGGACCGGCCGGCCGTCAGGTCGCGGCCTCTTCCTTCGGCACCAGGAGGGTGACGGTACCGCCAGCCTTCTCCACAGCCGCAACGGCACCGGCGGAAGCGCCCGTGACGGTCAGCTCGATCTTCGACGTCAGTTCGCCGGTGGCCACGAGGCGGATGCCATCGCGCGAGCGACGGATGACGCCGCTCTCGACCAGGGCTGCCTCGTCGATCTTGCCGGCCTTCAGCTTGCCGGAGTCGATCGCGCGCTGGATGCGGGCGAGCGTCACCTCGACGAACGAGAGGCGGAAGATGTTGTTGAAGCCACGCTTCGGCAGGCGGCGATGAAGCGGCATCTGGCCGCCCTCGAAACCCTTGATGGCGACGCCGGAGCGCGACTTCTGGCCCTTCACGCCGCGACCGGCGGTCTTGCCCTTGCCGGACCCGATGCCACGACCGACGCGCATCTTGCGATGCGTTGCGCCGTCGTTGTCCTTCATGTCGGTGAGTTTCATGAGATCAATCCACCACTTTCACGAGGTGAGCGACCTTCGCGATCATGCCGCGGACACTCGGGGTGTCCTCCAGCGTGGCGCGACGGTGCAGCTTGTTGAGCTTCAGGCCGACGAGGGTCGCTTCCTGCGACTTCTCGCGGCGGATCGGCGAACCGATCTGCTCGATGGTGACGGTTGCTTTATTGGCCATGGATCCGATCCTTACGCATCGCCCTCGCCTTCCTCCTGGCGGCGGGCCTGGAGGACCGACACCTTGAGGCCACGGCGAGCCGCGACGGAGCGCGGGCTGTCCTGGTTCTTCAGCGCGTCGAACGTGGCGCGCACCATGTTGTAGGGGTTGGAGGACCCCATCGACTTGGCAACCACGTCGGCCATGCCGAGCGTTTCGAAGACGGCGCGCATCGGACCGCCGGCAATGATGCCGGTACCGGCCGGAGCGGCGCGCAGGATGACCTTGCCGGCGCCGTGGCGACCGTGCACATCATGATGGAGAGTGCGCCCCTCGCGCAGAGCGACGCGGATGAAGCCGCGCTTGGCCGATTCGGTCGCCTTGCGGATCGCTTCCGGCACCTCGCGGGCCTTGCCGTGGCCGAAGCCGACGCGGCCCTTCTGGTCGCCCACCACGACGAGCGCAGCAAAACCGAAGCGCTTGCCACCCTTCACCGTCTTGGAGACACGGTTGATGTGCACGAGCTTGTCGGTGAATTCGCTGTCGCGCTCTTCGCGGTTGCGCTCGCGTTCACGTTCCCGAGCCATGTTCTGTCCTTTCGGCGGTGAGAACCGCCCGTATCCGTTAGAAGCTCAGGCCGCCCTCGCGGGCGCCGTCGGCGAGCGCCTTGACGCGCCCGTGATAGAGATAGGCGCCGCGGTCGAAGACCACGGTGGAAACCCCCGCCTGCACTGCGCGCTCGGCGATGAGCTTGCCGACGGCAGATGCCGCGGCCTGATCGGCGCCGGTCTTCAGCGAAGACTTGAGGTCCTTCTCCAGTGACGAGGCACTCGCAACCGTCACGCCCTTCGAATCGTCGATGATCTGCGCATAGATATGCTTCGACGACCGGAAGACGCTCAGCCGCGGACGCCCATTCGCCGTCGAGCGCAGGGCCCGACGGACACGCGCCTTGCGACGCTCCGTTGCATCCTTAAAATTGGCCATAGCCAGCTCCTTTGATCGGATGCGCGCCTGACAGGCCACGCATCCCGGAAGACGGACAGGCCCCGACCCGGGGCCGTCGCCTTACTTCTTCTTGCCTTCCTTGCGGAAGATGAACTCGCCCGCGTAGCGGACGCCCTTGCCCTTGTAGGGCTCCGGACCACGATATTCGCGGATCTCGGCGGCGACCTGGCCCACCTGCTGCTTGTCGTTGCCGGAGATAACGATCTCGGTCGGCTTCGGCGTCGCGATGGTGATGCCTTCCGGCACGGGATAGTTGATATCGTGGCTGTAGCCGAGCGCGAGGTTGAGAACCTTGCCCTGGGCGGCCGCACGATAGCCGACGCCGGTGATCTCGAGCTTCTTCTCGAAGCCCTTGCTCACGCCGACGGCGAGGTTCGACACACGGGTGCGGGCCATGCCCCACATGGAGCGGGCGCGCTTGCCCTGGTCGCGCGGGTCAACCTTGATGACGTTGCCGTCGATCTTGACGGTCACGTCCTCCGGGCAGGTGAACGAGAGCTCACCCTTGGGACCCTTCATCTTCACGGTCTGGCCAGACACCTGGGCGGTGACGCCCTGCGGCAGGTCGACCGGCTTCTTACCGATACGAGACATTGGATATCGTCCTTTGTCGTGAGGGAGCCCTGCCAGGTCAGAAGACCGTGCAGAGCACCTCCCCGCCTACATTCTGTTCCCGGGCATCGTGGTCGGCCATCACACCCTTGGGGGTGGAGATGATCGTGATACCGAGACCGTTGGACACGCGCGGCGTGTTGCCGACGCCGGCATAGACCCGGCGGCCAGGCTTGGAGACGCGCGCGATTTCGCGGATGACCGGCTCACCGTCGAAATACTTGAGCTCGATCTCGAATTCCGAACGACCGTTCGGATGCGTGACGGTCATGTAGTCGCGGATATAGCCTTCGGACTTGAGCACCTCGAGCACGCGGGCACGCAGCTTCGAGCCCGGCGTCAGGACGCGGGTCTTGCGGCGCATCTGCGCGTTGCGGATGCGGGTCAGCATATCGCCGAGCGGATCGTTGAGAGCCATGATCTGTCTCCTCTCACCAGCTCGACTTCACGAGGCCCGGAACGAGCCCCTTGTTGCCGAGGTCACGCAGAGCCACGCGGCTCATGCCGAGCTTGCGATAGAACGCCCGCGGACGGCCGGTGACTTCGCAGCGGTTCTTGATGCGGACCTTGGCGCCATTGCGCGGCAGGCTCGCAAGCTTCACGGTCGCCGCGAAACGCTCCTCGATCGAGATCGACTGGTCCATCACGGTCGCCTTCAGCGCAGCGCGCTTCTTGGCGTCCCGCGCGACCAGAGCGCGGCGGTGGTTGTTCTTTTCGATGGAGCTCTTCTTCGCCATCGGTTTCTCCTGGTTTCCGCGTCTGAGACGGGCTTCTAGTTCAAGAAACCCGGCTCACTGCCGGAACGGGAAGTTGAAGGCCTTGAGGAGAGCACGGGCTTCCTCGTCGGTCTTGGCGGTGGTGCACACGATGATGTCCATGCCCCACATCTGATCCACCTTGTCATAGGAGATCTCGGGGAACACGACGTGCTCCTTCAGGCCCATGGCGAAGTTGCCACGGCCGTCGAAGCTCTTCGGGTTGAGGCCGCGGAAGTCGCGGACGCGCGGCAGCGCGATCGTGACCAGGCGGTCGAGGAACTCGTACATTCGCTGCTTGCGAAGGGTGACCTTGCAGCCCAGCGGCATGTTCTCGCGAACCTTGAAGTTCGAGATGGCCTGGCGGGCCCGGGTGATGACCGGCCGCTGGCCGGTGATCAGCGCGAGATCCGCGGCGGCGACCGTCGCCTTCTTGGAATCGGCAGTGGATTCGCCGACGCCCATATTGACGACGATCTTTTCGATCTGCGGGATCTCGAAGGGGTTCTTGTAACCGAACTCCTCGGCCAGCTTCTGCCGGACCACGCTGTCGTAATGCGCCTTGAGGCGCGGGGTGTAAGCCGCCTCAGCCATCGATGGTCTCCCCGGACTTCTTGGCCACACGCACCTTCTTGCCATCGGCGAGAACCTTGAAGCCGATACGCGTCGGCTCACCGGTCTTCGGGTCGGCATAGGCCAGGTTCGACAGATGGATCGGGCTCTCCTTGGAGATGATCCCGCCTTCCGACGTCTGGCTCTGGCGCTGATGGCGCTTCACGATATTGACGCCGCGCACGAGAGCACGGCCCTCGGTCGGCATGACCTGGATCACCTCGCCGGTGCGACCCTTGTCGCGGCCGGTGAGGACGACGACCTTGTCGCCCTTCTTGATCTTCGCAGCCATCACAGCACCTCCGGCGCGAGCGAGATGATCTTCATGTGGTTCTTGGCACGCAGCTCGCGCGGAACCGGTCCGAAGATACGGGTGCCGATCGGCTCCTTCTGATTGTTGATCAGAACGGCCGCATTGCGGTCGAAGCGGATCACCGAGCCGTCGACGCGGCGGATGTCCTTGGCGGTGCGAACGACGACCGCCTTCATGACGTCGCCCTTCTTCACGCGGCCGCGCGGAATCGCTTCCTTCACCGACACCACGATGATGTCGCCGACATGGGCGTAACGGCGCTTGGCGCCACCGAGCACCTTGATGCACATGACGCGGCGTGCGCCCGAATTATCCGCCACATCGAGATTGGTTTGCATCTGGATCATGACGCAACCTCTTCCTTTCGCGCCCGTCTCGGGTCTCCCCGACGGCGGCGCGCTGTTCTAACGATCACCGAAAGGCTCACGCCTTCGGCAGCACGACCCAACGCTTCAGCTTCGACAAGGGCTTGGCCTCCTCGATGCTCACCACGTCGCCCGCCTTGAAGGCATTGCCTTCATCGTGGGCGTGATAGTTCTTGGTGCGACGCACCGTCTTCTTCAGCAGCGGATGGGTGAAGCGACGCTCCACCTTCACCACAACCGTCTTGTCCTGCTTGTCGCTGACGACGATGCCCTCGAGCACACGCTTCGGCATATGCCCTCTCCTTACTTCTTCTCGGCGCGCTTCTGCGCGGCGATGGTCTTGACGCGGGCGATGTCGCGGCGGACCTGGCGGACACGCGCGACGTTCTCGAGCTGACCGGTGGCCTTCTGGAAGCGCAGGTTGAACTGCTCCTTCTTCAGGTCACCCAGCTGGCCCTCGAGTTCGTCGAGGGTCTTGGTCCGGACTTCTTCGGCCTTCATGACGCCTCTCCTCACTCAGCGATGCGCTGCACGAAGCGCGTCTTGATCGGCAGCTTGGCAGCGGCCAGTTCCAGCGCCTTCTTGGCGACGTCGACGGGAACGCCGTCGAGCTCGAACATGATGCGGCCAGGGGCGACCTTGGCGGCCCAGTACTCGTTGGCACCCTTGCCGGAGCCCATGCGGACCTCGGCGGGCTTCTTCGACACCGGCACATCGGGGAAGATGCGGATCCAGACACGGCCGGCGCGCTTCATCTCGCGAGTCATCGCGCGACGGGCGGCCTCGATCTGGCGCGCGGTGATGCGCTCCGGTTCCATGGCCTTCAGGCCGAACTGGCCGAAGTTCAGGTCGGTACCACCCTTCGCGGCGCCGCTGATGCGACCCTTGAACTGCTTGCGGTACTTGGTTTTCTTGGGCTGAAGCATGGTTCTAGACCTTCATCCTCACGCCGCGTCGCGGTCTTGACCGCGGGAACGGCGGGTCGATCCCTCGCCCTCGGACAACTTCTTGTCCTGGGCCATCGGATCGTGCTCCATGATTTCGCCCTTGAAGATCCACACCTTGACGCCGCACGTCCCGTAGGTCGTGAAGGCCGTGGCAACGCCGTAGTCGACGTCGGCACGCAGGGTGTGCAGCGGCACGCGACCTTCGCGATACCACTCCAGGCGGGCGATCTCGGCGCCGCCGAGGCGGCCCGAGCAGTTGATGCGGATGCCTTCGGCGCCCAGACGCATGGCCGACTGAACGGCACGCTTCATGGCACGACGGAACGCGACGCGACGCTCGAGCTGCTGGGCGATCGACTCGGCCACCAGGGTCGCGTCGGTCTCGGGCTTGCGGATCTCGACGATGTTGATGACGACTTCGGCGTCGGTCATCTTCGAGACGGCCTTCTTCAGCTTGTCGATGTCGGCGCCCTTCTTGCCGATCACGATGCCCGGGCGAGCCGAGTGGACCGTGACGCGGCATTTGCGGTGCGGACGCTCGATGACGATCTTGGAGACCGCCGCCTGCTTCAGCAGCTTCATCAGTTCACGGCGGATCTTGAGATCCTCGTGCAGCAGCTTGCCGTACTCGCCCTTGTTGGCGAACCAGCGGGAATCCCACGTCCGGTTGATGCCGAGGCGGAAACCGATCGGATTGATCTTCTGACCCATCGTTCTCTCCTCAGGCCTTGGCTTCCTCGACCTGACGAACGACGATCGTCAGGTGCGAGAACGGCTTTTCGATCCGGGCGCCGCGACCGCGGGCACGGGCGTGGAAGCGCTTGAGCACGAAGGCCTTGCCGACATGGGCCTCGGCGACGACCAGATCGTCGACGTCGAGGTCATGGTTGTTCTCGGCATTGGCGATGGCGCTCTCGAGGCACTTCTTGACGTCATTGGCGATCCGCTTGCGCGAGAACTCCAGATCGGCGAGCGCGGTGTCGACCGGCTTGCCGCGGATCAGCGCGGCAACCAGGTTCAGCTTGCGCGGCGAGACCCGAAGCATGCGGGCGACCGCCTTGGCTTCGTTGTCGGCCAGCGCGCGGGGTGTTGCGGACTTACCCATGGCTCACTTCCGCTTCGCTTTTTTGTCGGCCGCATGGCCGTAGAAGGTGCGGGTCGGCGAGAATTCGCCGAACTTGTGGCCAACCATCTCCTCGGTGACCTGCACCGGGACATGCTTCTGACCGTTGTAGACGCCGAAGGTCAGCCCCACGAAATGGGGAAGGATCGTGGAGCGACGGCTCCAGATCTTGACGACCTCGTGACGGCCCGACGAGCGGGCTGCCTCGGCCTTCTTCAGGAGGTATCCGTCGACGAACGGACCTTTCCAGACGGAACGTGCCATGACGGGCCTCTGTTACTTCTTCTTCGAATGACGGCTCGACACGATAAACTTGTCGGTCCGCTTGTTCGAACGAGTCTTCTTGCCCTTGGTCGGGAAGCCCCAGGGCGTGACGGGGTGACGGCCGCCGGAGGTGCGGCCTTCGCCGCCGCCGTGCGGATGGTCGATCGGGTTCATGGCGACGCCGCGGTTGTGCGAGCGCCAGCCAAGCCAGCGGTTACGACCGGCCTTGCCGATCGAAACGTTCATGTGGTCCGGATTCGAGACCGCGCCGATGGAGGCGAGGCAACGGCCGTGGACGAGACGCTGTTCGCCGGAATTGAGGCGAAGGATGACATATCCCTCGTCGCGGCCGACGATCTGGGCATAGGTGCCGGCGGAACGGGCCACCGCGCCGCCCTTGCCGATCTTCAGCTCCACGTTGTGCACGATCGTGCCCACCGGGATGTTGGCGATCGGCATGGCGTTGCCGGGCTTCACGTCGGCGCTCTCGGCCGAGATGACGCTGTCACCAACGGCCAGGCGCTGCGGCGCCAGGATATAGGACAGCTCGCCGTCGGCATATTTGATCAGCGCAATGAAGGCCGAACGGTTCGGATCATACTCGATCCGCTCCACAACGGCCGCCATGTCCGTCTTGCGGCGCTTGAAGTCCACCAGACGGTAGGAGCGCTTGTGACCACCGCCGCGGAACCGCGAGGTGATGCGTCCGAGATTGTTGCGGCCGCCGGTCGAGTGCTTGCCTTCCGTCAACGACTTGACGGGCTTGCCCTTGTAGAGGTCCGAGCGGTCGACCAGGACGAGCTGACGAAGGCTCGGCGTGATCGGCTTGAAAGTCTTGAGTGCCATGGTTTACCCCTCGCCTCACAGACCGGTCGTGATGTCGATGGAGTGCCCCTCGGCGAGGGTCACGACCGCCTTCTTCACGTCCGACCGCTGGCCGAGCATGCCCTTGAAACGCTTGGTCTTGCCCTTCTGGACGAGCGTGTTGACGCTCTTGACCTTGACGTCGAACAGCTTCTCCACCGCCGCCTTGATCTGCGGCTTGGTCGCTTCCATGGCCACCTTGAAGACGACCTGGTTGTTTTCGGCGACCAGCGAGCCCTTCTCGGTGATCAGCGGCGCCTTGATGACGTCGTAGTGACGCGGATCGACGGTGCTCATTTGAAGCGCGCCTCCAGTGCGTCGACGGCCGCCCGGGTCAGGACCAGGGTGTTCCGGCGCATGATGTCGTAGACGTTGATGCCCTGCACGGGGAGGACATCGACGAGCGGGATGTTGCGGGCCGCGAGCGCGAAGTTCTTGTCGACCTCGGCGCCGTCGATGATCAGCACGCTCTTGAAGCCGAGCTTCTCGAACTGCGCCTTCAGCGACTTGGTCTTGGCCGCCTCGGTGGAGGCCTTTTCCAGCACCACGAACGAGCCGGCCTTCACCTTGGTGGAGAGGGCATGCTTGAGACCGAGGGCGCGGACCTTCTTCGGCAGATCGTGCTCGTGGGAGCGCGGGGTCGGACCGAAGGAGCGACCGCCGCCGCGGAAGAGGTTGGCACGCGCCGAGGAGTGACGGGCGGAACCCGTTCCCTTCTGCTTGTACATCTTCTTGCCGGTGCGGTGGATCTCGGCGCGGTTCTTGACGTCGTGGGTGCCGGCGCGGCGCTTGGCGAGCTGCCAGCGGACGACGCGGTGGAGGATGTCGGCACGGGGCTCAAGGCCGAAGATCTCATCGGAGAGATCGACGGAACCGGCGTCAGCGCCTTCCAGGGTCTTGATTGTCAGTTTCATCTCAACCCTCCGTGGTTTCGGCGGCGGCGGCCGGAGCGGCGTCGGCACCCGGCAGCTTGAAGCCACCCGGCAGCGGCGCGTCCTTCGGCAGCGGCTTCTTCACCGCGTCGCGGACGAGGATCCAGCCACCCTTGGAGCCGGGGACAGCGCCCTCGACCATGATCACGCCGCGCTCCACGTCGGTGCGCACGACCTTGAGGTTCTGCGTGGTGACACGCACATCGCCCATATGGCCGGCCATGCGCTTGTTCTTGAACACCTTGCCGGGGTCCTGGCGGTTACCGGTCGAACCGTGGGAACGGTGCGAGACGGAGACGCCGTGGGTGGCACGCAGACCGCCGAAATTGTGGCGCTTCATGGCGCCGGCAAAACCCTTGCCCTGGCTGGTGCCCGTCACGTCGACGAACTGGCCGGGAATGAAGTGATCGGCGGAGAAGCGGGCGCCAACCGGCACGACTTCCTTCTCGCCGACACGAAACTCGACGATCTCGTGCTTCGGCTCGACCTTGGCGATGGCGAAGTGGCCACGCTGGGCCTTCGTCGTGTTCTTCACCTTGGCAAGGCCGGCGCCGAGCTGCAGAGCCAGGTAGCCGTCCCGCTCCGCCGTGCGGTGGGCGACGACCTGGCAGTCGTCCAGCAGAAGCACCGTCACAGGGACGTGCTCACCGCCATCGGTGAAGATGCGGGTCATCCCCATCTTCTTGGCAATCACACCGGAACGCATCGCGCGCATTCCTCGTTTTGGGGTCGTCCGTGCCCTGAAGGCGGACCGGAGAGGACCCGGGTTCAACGTGAGATGCGCCGTTCACCGGTGCATCGGCATATTCGTCGCCAGGCCGTCATCGGCCTGTCGCAGGACTCAGAGTTTGATCTCGACGTCGACACCGGCGGCGAGGTCGAGCTTCATCAGCGCGTCCACCGTCTGCGGGGTCGGGTCCACGATGTCGAGAAGCCGCTTGTGGGTGCGGATCTCGAACTGCTCACGCGACTTCTTGTCGATGTGCGGCGAGCGGTTCACCGTGAACTTCTCGATCCGCGTCGGCAGCGGAATCGGCCCGCGGACCTGGGCACCGGTGCGCTTCGCCGTGTTGACGATCTCGCGCGTCGAGGTGTCCAAGACCCGGTGGTCGAACGCCTTGAGGCGGATCCGGATGTTCTGGCTCATTGGTTCGCCCCTTTAAGGCAAAGCGGGGAAGACGCGCGGCACGCCGCGCGTCCTCGGGAAATAACTCACTCGATGATGGCGGCGACGACGCCGGCGCCGACGGTGCGGCCGCCTTCACGGATGGCGAAGCGCAGCTTCTCCTCCATGGCGATCGGCACGATCAGGCTCACCGTCATGGCGATGTTGTCGCCCGGCATCACCATCTCCGTCCCCT
>CALRLZ020000039.1:0-36272 GCA_943368975.1 Archangium gephyra | reverse complement strand
GGGCGAGGTCGGCGGTCTTCGCCCCGGCCTCATGCTCCTTCAGCACCGCGATGATCTGTTCCTCAGTGAACCTTGCTCGCTTCATCAGTCCGTCCTCGTCAGGGCCGGACTCTAACTCCGCGTGGAGGAAAATCTCAGTGGCAGGTCAGTCGCCGTCAGGGAAAAAGCCGATTTGCGCTTCCGGCTACGCCAGAAATCCCGTGCATCCCGCAGATTTTCCAGAACATCGCGAACCGCTTCATCTTGATAATCTTTGAGCGTAAACTTCATTGCTCAGCGACCCATCGAAAAGCGGAAATTGGATAAGTAGGACTCATAGAGCCGCACTGGCTCAACGCTATCCGGCAACGCCCGGGTCACCGCCTGGAACCGGCGGTCATCGTCCGTAACAACGTATGCGATCCGCAGTCCTTGCTGCGCCGCCACGGCTTTGCAGAACCGATTGGCGCAATCTAGGTCCACCAGAAGGCCATAGCTATCCGCGACCTCCCACCCTTTCGTGGGCAGTTCGTCGATCCGGCGCCCCTCCGACCCCGCCCGCATCCATAGTAGGGGCGCAATGCGCTGGAAGGCGAAATTCGCACCGACGGCGACATGGGACTCATAAGTCAAAGTGAAGAACTCGGCGTTCTCCTCAAACCCTTCCGCCATGGGGAATTCGTCGGTGAACTTGTATTCGCCCTCGATGTCCTTGCCATCCGGCGTCTTGCCGGTGATGGCGGCGGCGATCCGCGGCTTGGTGATGTAGTCGCAGATGCCCCATTTCTCCCAGTCCGGGTCACCCGGACGCAGGCCCGCCTTACGCAGGGCCGCCTGTTCATCGGCCGCCACCTCGTTGTTGGTGACCGAGATGCACTGCCGCCGCCCGCCGTCCTGGCGGTTCAGCCTCATGACGGCATGGGAGGTGGTGCCGGAGCCAGAGAAGAAGTCGAGGATGGTGGCATGGGGCTTGTCGGCGACAAAGAGGCGCAGACAATCTTCCACAGCGAACAGGCTCTTGGGAAACGGAAAGGCTCGTTCTCCAATCAAGCTCTTGAGCAGGTCTGTCCCACAAATCTCGGCATTGTGTGATGGCCGTGCCCACGTTGATACCGGCATCTTGATTTTGCTTGCCTCGTATCTCGCGATCACGCTGCCGTCTTTCCCGCGCCCAAAGACTTTGGCTCTGCCAGTTTCAATGTCAGCGATACGTCCCGAAGTCAGATAGGAAATCTCGTACTTTTGCGGCTTGTCAGGGGTCGCCCTGCCAACTCGCACATAACCCTTTTCCAGCAAATCATTCAAAGATGGGGCTGTAAGGCCCCAGTTCATCTCGGTGCCGTCGTCTCTAATCGGAAAAACTGCAACGCAGTTCGGCAAAGTTGGTGCCCTTGATCGTTCGACCCCGTGCTCTATCGGATCTCCGATCTGCTCGATCTTGCCCGAGCTGTTGATGTAGATTGGATAAAACTGGCCGGTTCCGCCCTTCTTTGTCCCTCTTGCAGAAGAAAGATCACTGCGTCGCAGTGTTCTCCAACTGACCGTTGCCCCGGCGCCAAAATCGTCGTCTGGCTCACCAAGAACCTTTGCCGAGCCAAAGGTTAGGAAGAAGAGATATTCCTCGCATCGCGCGAATTCGCCCTGACGATATTTCCCGCGAGGGTTGATCACTGAAGTGATCATCTCTTGCCGTGCCTCGGGAAAAACCTGTTCGAGAAGTAAGGCAAGCCTCGAAAAATCCTTGTCGTCGATGGCAACAACAAGGACGCTATTGTGTGGGTTTAGGAGTTCGCCTGCGACCTTTAACCGCCGCTCCATCATCGCAAGCCATTTTGAATGGCGGTACAGGTCGTCTTTCTCAACGTAGTCGTTATTGTACTTCCAGTCGCTTGCACCTGAATTGTACGGCGGGTCGATGTAGATGGCGTCGATCTTGCCACGATGGGTGTAGGTCAGCGCCTCGAGCACATGGAAGTTCTCGCCATTGATCACCGTGTGAAACGGCTTGTCGCCGCCGTACGACACGCGTCCCGTGCTGACCAGACCGGGATAGATAAAGTCGCGGAACTCGGCGACCACGACCAGATCGGCAACCGCCACGTCGGCCGTCTCGGGCGTCTCGGCGTCGATCAGCGTGATGTGCGCCATCCGCGCCTCGCCGTCCCCTCCAAGCCGGGTGACCCGCCACAGCCGCTGCTCCCCGCGCTGCGTGGTGCCCCGCGGCGGCAGCACGCGCACCTTGTCGCCCCGCCGTACAGGCCGCCCGGGCAGCTCCACGCTTTCCGGCCGATGCCGTTCGAAGTTCAGGCCAAAGGCTCGGCGCGAAGCCAGCGCCTTGAACTCGCGCTCCAACTCTTCGCCGAGCATGCCGTCCTTTGCTCTTACGCGCGCTATCAGATCTGTAAGTCGCGACAAACCTTCCCCCTCAAACGAGATCTCCTCGCCGACTGCTATTGTACATTACCGATGTTTTGCAGCGTACGCTTCTCATAGACCGCCCCAACTTGCTGTCCATCCCAGACGTAGCAGAGATGTCGCTCCTGGCGGCAGTTGGCGAGGAGTTTCGGGCGGAAGACAGCGACGCACTCGCCAGCCGGGCGGCGGACGCTCGTGTAGGTGATGCCGTTCGAACCGGCGGCCCGCAGCGTCCGGGCCAGATGCTGACCGGGAGGGTAATTCTCGTTGTCGTAGACGAGCGGATAGGTTGCTTGCCGGCCCCGGATATCGTGAAGCTCGCCGTCGAGATCTACGAGGTAGACGCGCCGGTCGAGCTCCTGGGCGGCTTCCTTGGTGCGGCGCATGAAACGCGCAGCATGATAGACCGTCTCGGCAATCGCCGTCTCGAGATCGTTTCCCGCATAGAAGACGCCGTAGCTCCCATCGGTGAAGCGGCTGCCTTCCGGGTTCAGATGCGTGAAGGCCGCCATGATGATCTGCGTGCCGGGGCCGCTGATGCGCTCCTCGGGTGGAACAAGCTGGATCTCGCCGATCTCGTCACGCAGGCGTGGATTGGTCATGGATTCAAGTTCGATAACCGCTTCAAGGTCCTCCGGCGCCACCACACGGTCGAAGAGCCCGATCGGTGGAAACCGGCTCGGGATGATCCGGAAGCACGGCTTCCAGTCGATATGGGCGAGCGGCGGCGTCCCCGTCATGCGAGGCCGCCGCGCTGGGCATCGAGATACTGGCGCACCACAAAGAGGTCCGCGACTTGGCCGGACAGCATGCGTTGAAGCGCCGAACGCCCGTTGAAGAGTGGAGCCTCGTTGGGCTTCTTCACCCAGGCATCGGCCGAGGCCTCGTTCGGCAGCAGGATCTGCAAGGCCTTCCAGATGCCGAGGATGTAGGAGATGCGCTCCAGCGTATCCTTCGGCAGCGCCACCTCCTGGCTCTTCTTCCAGCCGAAAAAGGTCGAGCGCGCCGTGACGCCAAGAAGCGTCATCTGCTCCTCGGGCGAAAGCTTCCATTCCTCCGCGATACGGAAGAAGGTTCGGAGCGCCGGCCCCGAGAGGCCGCGGCGGTCGAACTTCGGGCTTGCTGACGCGAGAACACCCATGGGGCACCTCCTGTCTGGTTCCTTTCAAATATAGTCCATATTTGGACTGAATTCAATGATGATATCAAATTCGAGCGCATTTGGTGATTTTTCTGGCCGTTTCGATATGCGCGATATATATTTTGCGTATCCACAAGCTATGGAGGTCCTATGATCTACACCGTGGGCGGGATCAAAGGCGGCAGTGGCAAGACCACCGTCGCGACCAATCTCGCCGTGCTCCTGAACCATGCCGGGCGTGACGTGCTGCTCGTCGATGCCGACGATCAGGAAAGCGCCACCGACTTCACGACCTGGCGTAGCGAGACGCTCCTCGGCAATGTCGGCTACACCGCCGTGCAGCTCTCCGGCGTCAACGCCCGCCGCGAGGTCGCATCTCTCGCAAAGAAGTATTCCGATGTCGTCATCGATGTCGGCGGGCGCGATACGACGAGCCAGCGCGCGGCGCTCTCGGTTGCCAATGTGGCCCTCTTTCCCTTCGTGCCCCGCTCGCTCGATGTCTGGACGCTCGAAAAGCTCGCGCGCCTCATCGACGAGATCACGCCGGCGAACCCCGACCTCAAATGCTTCGCATTCATCAACCGGGCCGATCATGCCGGCCAGGACAACATCGGCGCCGAGACCGCGATCCGTGAAGCCCGTCAGCTCACCTTGCTCGACGTCCAGCTCCGGACCCGCAAGGCCTTCGCCAATGCCGTCGCCCAGGGGCTCGCCGTCGCGGAATTGAAGCCGGTCGACACCAAGGCAACCCAGGAATTCAACGCGCTGTTTGCGGCCGTGACCGGCCTCGAACCGCCGCATCTCTTCTGAGGATCATTTGATGCCCATCACCAAGAAGCCCGTGCGCGTGAAATCCGCTGAGGTGGCGACACCAGCCGGCGTCGATGTCGACGCCATCATCGAGCGCGGCGGGACGGTCCCCTCGGAAGCCGCCAGGCGCGGTCCGGCCAAGACCGAACGCAAGGGCGTTCTCCTGCAGCTCTACCCGACGATCCTCGACCAGATCGCCGAGGAGATCGCGAAGAGCCCTGTCCGGATGACCCGCCAGACCTGGATCGAGCTCGCCATCGTCGAGAAGCTGAAGCGGGATCAGAGCTAGCTAGCGCATACGCATCGAATATATGATATATATGCGTGCCAGCACTCGCTTGACTGTGGTAGACTTGTTTCTCTCATGTCATGGAGGCCTATGGATACGTCGAAGATCGCCAACCCAGCCCTGCGCGCGTCGCTGGAGAATATCGGCGCCATGCTCAAGGAGCGGGAAGCCGAGCGCGAGCAGGCCAGGAGTGAGGACGCGACAACCCGGCGATCCGCCCCGGCCAATGACAACCAGCCCGATTTCTTCGTGCCCTCGGTCTACGACGTCCCCGTCAAGGACGGCATCGGCCTGATGGATGTAGCCGTCTTCCGGCTCTCGAAGAGCCAGAAGCGCGCCGGCGAGATCCTCCGCCACCAATACGGCGACGCCATTATCGAAGTGCGCAGCGGCCCGGACGGCCTCGCAACCATCTACGATTACGACATCGTCCTGATGATGATCAGCCATCTCGCCGAGGAAGCGAAGTTCCATCGGCAGGGGCGTGGCCCTCTGCCGGCCAAGGTTTTCCGCCCGCATGCGAGCGAGGTGTTCAAGTTCATCCGGGTCGAGCATGGCGGGGCGAGCTACCATTATCTCGAACAGGCGCTCGACCGGCTCAAAGGCACCAGCATCAAGATCATCGCGACCCGGCAGCGCTCGCGCCGCGCCGGGACCTTCTCGCTCATCTCGGATTACGAGATCGTCAGCCGCACCGAGACCGGCCGCATCGCCTCGGTGGATATCGTCATCCCCGACTGGATCTATGCCGGCGTCCTCGCCCACAAGATGCCGGAGGTCCTGACGCTCAATCCGGACTATTTCCTGATCGAGAAGGGGCTTGCCCGCTTCCTCTACCGGCTCGCCCGCAAGGCCGCCGGCCAGGGCGAGGCGATCTATTCCCTTCAGACGATCTATGCCCGCACCGGCTCGACCCGCGCCTTCAAGAAGTTCTGCTTCGATCTGCGCGCGCTCGTGCGCGCCAATGACCTACCCGATTATGCGCTGGAGTTGATCGATGGCGCCGAGGGCGGGCTCCTGCGCATGACCCATCGCACGCCGGCCTTGCCCGAGGCATCCGCCGCCTGAGCCATCCCCGTTCTGTCCTCATCGAACGAGCGGCCGGCACCCGGTCCGCAATCTCCACCGATGCTTCACATAATGGGGTGAACGGGCTTCGCCTGTGGACGGGGTGGAGATTGCGGACCGTTCGGTGGAGATTGCGGACCCGGAAGTGGAGATTGCGGACCGCCGGGTGGAGATTGCGGACCGGGCAGGTTTGCAAGCCGTTGAACCAATGGGAAAATTCCGTATCTGGGCGGCCTAAAACTCTTAAAACTGATAAAACCAATAAAACGCGCCGGGAGGCCCGGCGCTGAGTATTCGAAAGCTGGTTTCGGAAAGAGAGAGGCCCGGAAAGCGCCGTATGATTGTTTCCGGCCTCGGTGGCGGTCGATGGAGCGAATGGAGCGAGAAACGCATCCGGTTGCCCGGATAGGGGGCTTCTGCCCCCGGTCGCGTCAAGGCGCGGTGTGCCACCGGCCTTGACCCGTCCTCCCCCCTCCTTGGGAAGGAATGTGCGTCCGGGACAGGCCCGGACGCTTCCAGGGAAGAAGACCGTTCGGCTCAGCGCTCCAGTTCGCGTTCCTTCGTGCGCTCCCGCTCCTCGCGTTCCTGTCTGAGCCGTCGCTTGTACTGGTAGTCCATGTACTTGTCGGTGCCGAACTCGAAGGGGACAAGCGCCGGGTCCATACCCATCTCCTTGGCCTGCTTCCGCAGCTTTTCGAGATGGGCCCTGAGCTGGAAGGGCGAGATGACCAGGTCGTCCTTGTCGATCTCGCTTGTCGTCGTCAGCGTCCGGTCGACGATGTACCACATCTTGCCGATCCGGACGTCTTCGGTCTTGGTCCACTTCATGGGTTTCACGGTCATGGGTCTGTCCTTGGGTCTTTGCGCAGAGAAAAGAACCAGGAAGAGAAGAGCCCCGGCCAGTTGCCGGGGCGGTCGGTCGAAGGGGCCTTACGCCGCCTTCGGGGGCTTCACCGGGGCGAGGCGCTGGGCTTCGAGCCACCGGTTGAACTCGGTGCGGTCGATATAGACCCGGCCACCGATCTTGATGAGCGCGGCGCTGAGGCCGTTGCTCTCCGCGTGGAAAATCCACCACCTCAGTTTGGCTTCCGTGACCCAGGGGGCCTCGGCGGCAAGCTGCTTCACCGTGCGCAGCGCCTGATAGTCGACCAAGTCTGGCCGTCCAGTTGTTGGGAAAAGTGGAATGAGCAGAAGATAGAAGGGCGCCGGCGGGAATGCAAGGACAGTCGACGGTTGCACGAATATCCTGCGCGTCTTCGTCATTCACCATTGTCGATCCAACGCCGCAAGCCTGTGGCAAGCCCGTCGAAAACCGCCCGGATGGAGCTTGCATCCTTCTGATCTTCGTGAACAGCAAGCCAGCATTCGAGATCGAGTGACACGAGGTCGTCGAGAACCGGGACAAGATCGGGTTCGCGCTGCGCCATCGCCTTCTGCATCATGCCGATGCCGAGCCCGGCGCGCACCGCCATCACCTGCGCCACGTCCGAATCGACACGGAACGAGAAAATCTCCCTTGAGATCGGCAGGGCTCCCTTCGCCACGGAGCGGGCGGAGTGATCATCCCGGTCGAAGCCCACGATATGGTGGCCTCCAAGTTCGTCGAGCCTGAGCGGCAGACCGTGGCGCGATGCATAATCGCGATGGGCAAATAGGCCGAGCCCCACCGAGCCCAGCTTTCTGGCGACGAGGCCGTCCTGCTTGGGCCGCGTCATCCGCACCGCGATATCCGCATCACGGCGCAGCAAATCGTCGGTCCGGTTGTTCAGGGAAAGCTCCAGAACGATATCCGGATAGCGTCCGCGCAATTCGGACAGGATCGCGGGCAGGACGAAGGTCCCCATGATTTCGCTGGCCGAAATCCGGACCGTGCCGCGTGGCGCGGCGCTGTCGCCGCTAAGTGTCGCCGCCCGCTTCAGGGCCGCGAACGCGGTCTCCATCGTCTCTGCATGAGTCTGGAGCGAAAGCGCCGCCTGGGTTGGCAGCAAGCCGCCCGGCGATCGCGTGAACAGAGCGATGCCAAGACCGCTCTCAAGCTCGTCAATGTGCCGCCCGATCGTCGGCTGCGTCAGACCCGCCTCCCGCGCCGCCGCTGAAAGGCTGCCGCGGCGTAGGACAGCCAGGAAGGAGCGCAGCAGGGTCCAGTCATTCAATTCAGTCATACAAAAAAGTATAGCAACTGAAGAAAGTTTGGCAATTTTCGTTTTGACGTGTCGGGGCGATCCTGTCTTCAACAACAGGAGATCAGCCATGACTTCGACCAGCCCTCCCATCGCGCTCGTCCTTGGCGTCACAGGCGGCATCGGAAAGGCCATCGCCGAAGCGCTCGCCCGGCGCGGTTGGGCCATCAGGGCGCTGAGCCGCCGGGCCGCTGGAGAGCGGCCAGCCTTCCCCTTCGCGGTCGATTGGCGGCAGGGCGATGCACTCGACGCGGCGTCCGTGAGATCAGCCTGCGAAGGCGCCGAGCTGATCATCCACTGCGTCAATCCGCCCGGATATCGACGCTGGCGCGAGGATGGCCTGCCCATGCTCGCCAACAGTATCGCGGCCGCCAAGGCGACCGGAGCGACGATCCTGTTTCCGGCCAATGTCTATGTCTTCTCACCAGCCTCGCCGGACGCCGTCAACGAGGCGGCGATACGCGCGCCCACCACGCGCAAGGGCCAGGTGCGCCTCGAGATGGAGATCATGCTCGCGGAGGCCGCCGATCGGGACGGCGTCAGGGTGATCGCCTTGCGCGCCGGCGATTTCTTCGGTCCCGGCATCGTCAATTCCTGGTTCGCCCAGGCGGTGGCGAAGGATGGCCGTGCCGCCAGGGTCATCCGCACGCTGGCGCATACCGGTGCGGCCCATGCCTGGGCCTATGTGCCTGACCTCGCCGAAGCCTTCGCACGGCTGGTCGATCGACGGGCCGGGTTGCCAGCCTTCACCCTCGCGCATTTTGCTGGCCACACGGACGAAAGCGGGCGCGACATGGCCGAAGCTGTCCAGCGCGCGATCGGGGATCCGCGCCGCCCAATCCGGCCATTCCCTTGGTTCCTCATCTGGCTTGGCGCGCCCTTCATCCCCTTCCTGCGCGAAACCATCGAGATGCGCTGGCTCTGGGAGAAGAGCCTTACGCTCGACAACGCCAAACTTCGCACCCTGATCGGCGACGAGCCCCACACCCCGCTGGACGCGGCGGTCGCGACGGCGCTGCGCGCTTCACGCTGAACTCCCAATCGAAAGGATCCTGCCATGACCACCGGAACCCCGACCTCTCCCATGACACGTGCCGAATCCAACGCCCTCGTGTTGCTGACCCTCGGCCAGGTCGTCCTCTTCCTCATCCCATTGGTCGTGCTCGGCCAAGCGATCGGATGGCCGGCGAGCTTGCGGTTGCCAGCGGCCGAAGCCTTGCCCCTGATCCGCGCGCAGGCGATCTTCGTGCAGATCGGCTACTGGGGCTATCTTCTGACGGCGGTGGCCATGGTTCCGTTCGTGATCGCTCTGAGGCGCTACGCCTCCGCGCATGGCGCCAGCGGTCTGTTGGTCGACACCATGGCCGCTTTCGGTGTCGCGGCGGCTGTCTTGAAGACGCTCGGCATCGTACGCTGGCTCATCGGCATGCCCGCTCTGGCCAATCTCTACGGAACCACGACCGATGCAGCCATTCGCGCCGCGATCGAAGTGAACTACGTGGCGCTGAATGGCTACGCCGGGAGCGTCGGCGAGCTGCTCGGAGTGCAGCTGTTCTCCGGGTTGTGGCTGGTCCTGCTCGGGCTGGTTTTCCGGCAGATCGGGTTTCGCCTGCATGGGGTTACGGGCGCTTTGCTGGGCGTCGGGTTCGCCTTGGCGTCCTTCAGGACGATCGCGCCCGAACTCGGAGTTCTCGGTGCGATCCTGCCGCCGCTTGGGCTCGTCTGGCTTCTCGCGCTCGCGGTCACTTTCTGGCGGAAAGCCTGAACGCCCCGCCGTCGACATCAGAGGGAAGCGGGATACCCGCTCCCCTCTGGCTTTCACTCACCTGGTTAGGTCGTGGCTCGGTTCCCGCTTCTTCTCGCGGAGGCGGGCGCTCTCTTCTTCCAGCTTGAGTCCCCGCTGACGGCGGCGCTCCATTTCCGCCTCGTAGACCTCCAGATCGATCTTGTCGTTGGGGTCCCGGACGTTCCTCAGCTCTTCGAGCCGGCGATCGAGGTAGTAGGCCTTGTGGTTGAAGACGACTTTCGGCAGTTCGTAGAGATACCGCACGCATTCTCTCAGGTCCGCCCGTGACGGGTCAGTTTGGGCGGCGTTGGAAAAAGCGGAATGGGAGAGATTTATAATTCCGGCTCTGCGAGTTCAAGAGCGACGTGAACCGAGGTCGCTTTTTGATCGCTATGCTTGCCTTAAGCGCTGCTGGCTGGATCTTGTCGTTCAGCCACTCAACCAGTTGCCTGACGTGGCTTTGTTGGTTGGAGCACGCAGCGCGATGCCCAGCCGCCGGAGAATTCGCGTCACGCCGGGTTCGAACCGTTCGGCGATGTGGTGCCGGCGAGAGCGTGGCTGATTCAGGCCTCGGGGGCAGCTGGAGATCATTTTCCCGATCGGGTTAGTTTCGTAGAGCGAAGCCCCTCCTTGGGATAAACTTTCCCGATCAGGACATATTTTATCGACACTCGTCGGAAGCTGTGTTATCTTTCCCGAACGGTAAAGATCATGGCAAGACGAAACATCACCACCGCCGAGATTGGCAACATCGTTCGAACCGCCCGCAAGGCCGCTGGCCTGCGGCAAGACGAACTCGCGGGTGCGGCCGGCGTCGGCCTGCGCTTCATCGTCGATCTCGAAGCAGGCAAACCGACCGCGCAGATCGGCAAGACGCTTCAGGTCCTGGCCGCGCTTGGATGCTCGGTCGATATCACGTCGCCTCCGGAACCCAAAGGAGCGGGGAAGGCATGATGCGCACCCTCGATATCTGGTGGGAGGGGCGGATCGTTGGCCAGCTGACGCAGAACCAGCACGGGGAACTGGGCTTCGCCTACGCGTTGGCATGGCTCGACAACGCAAGCGCACCGGGTTTGTCAGCCTCGCTGCCGAAGCGGGCGGAGCCTTTCACCCGGCGCGAGTGCCGTCCGTTCTTCAGCGGGCTCCTGCCGGAAGAAAGCCAGCGCGACGCCGCAGCACAGGCGCTTGGCGTTTCACGCGGCAATGATTTCGCCTTGCTCGATCGCCTCGGCGGCGATGTTGCCGGTGCGCTTCAGCTTCTGCCGCCCGGTGAAGCGCCGACCGCACCCGCCCTTGGTCAGCGGCCAGTCCCGCTCGACGATGACGGCGTGATCCGGGTGCTGGATGCGTTGCCCGCTCGCCCCCTGCTCGCGGGCGAGGAGGGGCTCCGCCTTTCTCTCGCCGGGGCGCAATCGAAAGTGCCTGTCATTCTCGTGGATGGCACGGTGGCGTTGCCTGCGCCGGGCCAGCCAACGACGCACATCCTCAAGCCGCCGATCGCCCGTTTTGCGGCCACGACCGAAAACGAGGCTTTCGTGATGTGTCTCGCTGCCGCGATCGGCCTCGATGTCGCGCCCGTCGAGCCTCGCGTCGTTCGGGATCGACCCTACCTCCTCGTCGAGCGCTACGACCGCGCCGTCGGCGCGGATGGACAAGTGCGTCGTATCCATCAGGAGGACTTCTGCCAGGCTCTGGGCGTCCCGCCGGAAACCAAATACGCCAGCGAGGGCGGGCCGACCTTCAAGGATTGCTTTGCGCTCCTGCGGCGTATCGCCGAGAGGCCCGCTGTCGACGTCCTGAAGCTCCTCGATGCCGTGATCTTCAATACGATCGCGGGTAACGCCGACGCGCACGGCAAGAATTTTTCGATCCTCTACAGCGACGAAGGCCCACGCCTCGCCCCGCTTTATGATCTGCTGGCGACGGTCGCCTATCCGGAACTGTCGCCGAAGTTCGCCATGAAGATCGGCAAACGCTCGACGCTGGCGGAACTGGATGCGCGAGGGTGGGGAGCCTTCGCCGCCGATGCGGGGCTCGGCCTGCCGCTGATCCGACGCCGGGTCGCGGAAATCAGCGAGAAGGTGATTGCGCAGGCGGATAAGGCCGCCGGCCCATTATCCGACCAGAGGCTCGATCAAGCCGCGCTTGAACGCTTTCGGGATCTCGCGGTCACAAGGGCTCAAACCTGTGCGGCGACCTTCGCGCGATAGGCGCAACTAGCCACGCCTGAGACCTGTCGGCGAACAGCCAGGGCCCAGCGAAGGAAGGCGCAGCGTCGACTCGGTCTCAGCCCATTCCAGCGTCATCGGGTCGAAGCGATGGGTGATCGCCGTCAGCGGCCGATACACCCAGCCAGCCTCGGCAACCCGCATTCGCGGCTGGCTTGGATCGATCGTTCCCTGAAACAACAGCACGGCCTCGCGGACATCATTCGGATCGGCCGTGTAGCCCATCTGCGCCTGAATCCGCCCGCCATCGTCGATCGATCGAACTTCGAACGCGACCGGCACGCGCTCCGCGCCACAAACCATGCTGCCCCGCCATGGGCCGATCAGGAATCTGCGGATCGTGACAAGTCGGGCCAGCCGCTGCTGTTCACGCAGAGCCGCCTGCCGACGCTCCTCCTCAGCCGCTGCGCGTGCCGCCGCCGCCTGTCGCGCGGCGCGTTCCAAATCTGCGCTCTGCTCCTGAACGCGTTTATCCAGATCGGCGCCAAGACGTATGGCGAGTGGCGCGACGAATTCTTGGGCTGCTGCCAGCCACTGGCTCGCCGCCTCGACTGCTCCCTGCCGGGCCTCGCGCGCCATGGCTTCCAGACGCGCATTCTGATTTACCGCCCGCATCACGGCCTCGACCATGAGGCGGTTAGCGTCCTGCTCGAGTTGATTTCGAATAGAGTCGACACTACCCCCACCTGACAGCCCTGGAAGATGCGCGACCTGAAACTGCGCCAGCGCCAGCAGGGCGGCGTCGATATCCTTCAGCCTCCCGGCGAGACCGTCCGGCGTGGCGTTATCGATAGCATTGCTCACTGCGAAGCGGGACCGGGCAAAAAGGTAAGCCACACGCTGCAAAGCGGGTGACAAGGGTAGTGTCGCAGCTGGCGGCACGTCCTGACGACCGGCGAGAACCCGAACCATCGAGCCACCTGGATCGAGGCGCGCGAGACCGCCGAGCTCTCGCAGAGCTGCATCCATGGCGCTCAACGAAGCTGGAACCTGCTCGATAAAGGCCCAGCCGGTTGCTATGTATGAGTTGTCCCGCCACGCGTCGTTCAGAAAAGCGGCCGCGTCTCCCGAGACCTGAATTGCTGAATGCACGGCAAGAAGCTGCGCTGCCCCATCGAAGCGGCCTCGCCATTGCGGTTCCCGCGCGAGCGCCAGCACGCCACTCAAGGCGCGGCGATCGGATGTGAAGGGAACGTCACGGATGGAATCCAGGGCCCGGACGATCACCTCCTTTTGCCGCCATCGCGCCTGTCCAGCCTCAAGGGTCGAGGTCATCGCAACAGGTACCTGCGTGGGCCCGGATCGCAGGCGCGCCGCCAGATCGGTCGGTTCGGGCGCTTCGACCCGTGATGCCTGGACTTCCAGCAGTCCCTCCCGGCGGCTGACGACGATCGCCTCGGCATAGCCGTCCCGCGTAGCGTCCTGCGCCTCGAAATCGATCCAGACGCGGTCGCCGACCTTCGGGCCAGCCTCGGAGCAGGCTGTGAGCAGTCCGATCCCCAGAAGCGCCGCGAACCAGGATACGGCCCACCATCCGCGCGGCTTCATCAACGATACCTGCATCATCGATAAGTCGTCCCGTCGTAGCGCCAGATCTTGCTGCCGCCGCCCGTGAGGTCGAGCCAGCCGGTTGGGCCGCGCCCAGATGCGCGCAGCTCGCAGGAAATGGCGCTGCCAAGACGGCGGGCGCCCTCCGCGCGTAGATCGATGATCTCGGTCGAACAGCCGCGCGCGCCGTAGTAGCCGCTGAAGATCGTGACGAGCGCGTCCGGCTGCCCGTCACCATTGAGATCGATCGTGGTGATGCGCGTTCGCGGTCGCTGCCCGCCAAATTGCTCGGCCTCGCGCAGCTCATCCGCCAGTGCTTCCAGGGCGCGCTGTTCGATGCCAGCGCCAGGGGCTGCGCGCGCCTGAGCCGAAGGCGCCGATGTGACGTTGCCGGAAACAACCGAATAGCCAGGATCGAGGGGACTGCAGAACCACCACGTCTCCGCCCCCCCCCCGCTCGGGCGCGATCTTGCGAAGTGCAAGACGGCGGCCTTGCAGCGCGAGGGTCAGCGTGATGTTCTCCGCCTGGTTCTGCTCATCGACGCAGGCGAACCGGCCCTCAAGCCGCCCTTGCACCGATCGGGCGGATCGAAGCCGACAGACATTGGCGCTGTTTCCAAAGGCGAAAACGATACCGTCCCACCCAATCGAAGCGACCGGTTCATCGCCGGTCGTGTCAATGCGGCCCGCGCGCATGGCGTCGCAGGTTTGGCGCGACAACATCCATTGCCCGACATAATCACGCAGAGGGCTCTCCGATTGAGCGAGGGCCGGAAGTGGAAGCGTCGCGAAGAAGCAAAGAACAAACCTTGCGCCCCATCGGCAGAATGCGACCGTCATGAGAGACTCCGCCAGCGCCGATGGCCATCGGCAAAGCCCTGATCCGCACGGCTCATCCGGTTGTAAAGCGGGCTGCGGGGATTACTGCAGAGCCCCGTCGCATCGGCCGCCACGATCACGCTGCGCTTGTCAGCAGCAGCCTGCCGCTGGCCGCCCCAGAAATCGCAGGTCGCGCATTTCTTGTCGGTCGCCGGAATGTTGCGCGCCTGCGCGCTCGCCACCCCGGGAGCGCCCGCTACCATGGCGAGACCCGCGAGGAGCGCGCCGCGTCGGCTGACGCATAATCCGATGAAACGCGAGTCACCATCCGCCATAGCCTGCTCCCGTGAAATGGAAGCCACGCAATTAAGCTGGTTGGTCGCCAGCAGCGCGTGATTCTTGCGTGATTGATCGTGAATTCCGACGAATTCACTCGGTCATGGCAGCGTTGAGAGCGTCCAGGGCCTGGAGTGCGGTTGCCATCACCGACGGTTCCTGCGCCTGAAGAATGTGATGATCGAGACGAACGCGCATGCCGCGCTGGCGGATATCCCGTTTCACGCTCAGCGCCGGTTCGACCTGTCCCGCTCGCCAAAGGGCGATGGCAAGCCAGACATGGACGTCCGCGAAAGCCGGGTTGCGAGAGCGGGACTGCTCGAGGAATCGAGTGGCCTCGCCGTACTCGCTCAGAAGGACTTTGGCCATGCCGGCGTACAACAGAGTCCGGTCGACGGAGCCGGCATCCGGCGCGAGGCGCAGGGCCGTCTCCGCGGACATGGCCGCTCGCCTCGGCGCTCCGGTCAGCAACTGGAGATGGGCCATCTGCGCATAGGCCGCCGGCTGGTTCGGACTGAGCTGGATGGAGAGGCGGAAGGCCGCGATGCCGGCGTCATAGCGACGCTCGGCCTTGTGGACGAGGCCGCGCACGAAATGCGGGAAAGCCTGGTTTCCGGCCAAAGCGATGGATCTGTCGACGAGCCGCAGAGCTTCGGCCGCCTCCTCATCCCGACGCTCTGCCATCTGGTTGACGAGCCGAAGGGCGTAGGCGTGCGCGAGGCCGGTAAGAAGGTCCGGAGCATCGGGGTGAATGGCGACGGCTGCCTTGAAGATTTCGAAGGATTGGTTGGTCCTTTCTGGGTTGGCACCACCCCGAAGCACAGCCCAACCTCGCCGGAGCTGATCGGCAGCGTCCTCTGGGAGAGTGGCGCGCGCAGGCCGACGGCGATCGGCCTCGGCCAACAACGCTGCATAGGCGCGCGCCGCTTGAACTGCCGACCAAGGATCAGGTCCGTCTTTCGGGCGTGCCACGTCCGGAACGGGCGCCACCGCACTCCAGATCGACACCCCCGTCGAGCGCTCGTTCAATTGGAGATGCGTCTGAAATTCCCCGTTCTCCGTCATGCGGCCCGAGAGCGTGAATATGAAGTCCGCCTGCTCGCGGGAGCTCGCGAGCCCTGCGCCAGGCATCAGGCCGAGATCGACTTCCAAGTCACGCAGGAGATCCTCGGTCCGCCGGACATCGTCTTCCGACGTGTTCGCGCGGTGGGACGCCACCAACGCAATTCGGTGGGGCAGGCTGAACGGCCGCAACAGAGGCTGCTGCACGATGGCGGGCTCAGGCGTGGGCTTCGGCCATTGTGTCCAGGCTACTGCAAGCACCGCCGCGAGCAAGACGCCTCCTGTCGCCATCGCGATCCTAGCGGAGGGCCAACGTGCCGGACGTTGAAGGGCTGGACGCGCATTCATGCTGTCCACAAACTCGGCCGCCCAGGTTTTTTCAGTGGAATCCGAGAGAAGGAGGCGTGCGGCCGCGAGTGCTCCCTGGCGGTTACCCTGCGCCAACTCGAATTCGGCAGCCGCTCTCGTCAGACGGCTCCGCGCCATATGCATCGCGGATCGGGTCTCACAAAGCCATGCATCATATCCAGCCGAGATCCCGTCGAGCCCCTCTCCGAAATCACCCCTCCAGAAATCGGTCAGCGTGTCGCCCAAGGTTGACTGCGATCGTGCCGGCTGATCGAGGAGGCGATCATAGACTAGCCAGCTGGACTGGTTCGTCACCGCTACGCTATCGCGCTCGGCCACAAGCTCAATTGTCGAACCCGTCAGTTCCTTCCGGAGCTTCACAAGTTCCTGACGAAGGCTCTGACGTCCCTGTTCGCGAAACCGGTCCGGCCAAAGCAGCTCCACAAGCCGGTCCCTCGAACCTCGACGCCCAGATTGCGCGTAGAGAAACAGCAGGAGCGCAGCCGACCGCCGGGGCAGCGTGCTCCGCCCGAATACCAACAAGACATCCTGTTGCCGGGGTATTCCAACCACGTTTGTTCAGAGCCTTCTGACCTCAAAAACATCCTTTGTTTCAATCTACCGCCAGAAAATGATCCAGCAAGTCACCTGTGGTGAGGTGTCGGACAAAGCTTGAGAAAGCAGGCGCTCCTATGAAGCACCTCCATTCGTGGTTTTGCGCGCGATTTCGGTAATAGTAGTCCTCGGCTGCAGAGGCTTGTTGGCCTCAAAGCCGCGCCGGCAGGATCTTGTCGTTCACCCGCTCGACCAGCTCCTTCACATGGCTTTCGGACAGGTGCGCGTAGCGCTTCACCATCTGGAGCGTCTTGTGGCCGAGCACTTCGGCGATCTCGACGAGGCTGGCGCCGTTCATGGCGAGATAGCTCGCCGTCGAATGCCGTAAATCGTGGAAACGGAAGTCCGAGAGCTTGGCCGCGATCCGTGCGGTTTCCCAGCTGGTCCGGATGTCGATCGGGGCCTGCCCATCCGCCCTCGGAAAAACCCAGGGTTTCGGCGGTGGCGACTCCATCTCCCTGTAGCGCGCCTTGATCTTCGCGAGATGCGCCGTGAGCAGCTCGCCGAGGCTCCTGACGATTGGCACTGAGCGCGTCTCGCCATTCTTCGTGTCGCGCAGTATGGCGATGCCCCGCTTCAGATCGATATCGTTGAAGGTGAGGCCGAGGATCTCGCTCTTGCGCGCCCCTGTCGAAATGGCGAAGACGAGGACCGGGTAGAGGTGCTCGTTCTCGCTCGCCTTGCAGGCGGCCAGCAGAGCCTGGCGCTCCTCGTCGCTCAGGAAACGCGTGCGCTCGTTCCGGATCTTCGTGATCCGGTTCACGCCATCGACCGGGTTGCTCCCGGTCCAGCCCCATTGCTGAGCGAACTTGAAGAGCAGGGCGATCATGTCGCGATAGTGCTTCAGGGTTTTGCGGCTCTTCAGCGCGGGCTTGGCCGGGGCAGGGCGGGTCGCCTTGCGGCCGGGCCGCTTGCGCTTGCCGGGAACCTCGGTCTCGCTCGCCGGCGCCAGCCGACGGGTGTCGCCCGCCGTTTCGAGCGCGCGCATCTTCTTCGAGATCAGGTCCGCATCGATATAGGCGAGGGCATACTCCCCGAGCTCACGTTCCCAGTACTTGAGGCAGGAGCTGACGGCCCGCTGAGTGCTCGCCGCCCGGAGTGGCAGCAGCTCCTCCCGGTACCGCTGCGCCACATCGCCCAGGGTCTTGGTCGAGGCCTCGCGGATGACGTTCTTGAACTCGCCCCGGCGGATCGAACTCTCGGTCTCCTGAGCCCAGGCCTTGGCATCCGTCAGCCGGTCAAAGGTCCGTGTCTGCGGAGGGAAGCCCCGCATCCGGATCTGCACGCGGTAGGTCGTGCCGTCCTTTCCGGCACGCTTCTGGATGTTCGCCATGGGAGCTCCACGGGGTCAGAACAAAGCGTGATTTGGCACACTTTTGGCACACTGCCGCCAACAAAATTAGGCTATTTCCAACAAACGTCAAGAGTCGATACCGCCATAAGCTATTGAAAAATATGTCGAAAAATTTTGGCCGTTGTTGGCGCTGATAGTGCGGCCATCGGCTCATAACCTGAAGGTCGTCAGTTCAAATCTGGCCCCCGCAACCAAACCCAAAGCCCCGCACGGCTCATCCCGGCGGGGCTTTTTGCTGTCCAGACGTCCAACAGGCGCCCCGATAGCCGTTGACGGATGAGGCCGAAAGGCCACGAAGGCGCACAGGCTCCAAGCCGTCAGCCGAGGCGCTCCCCGGTCAGCTCTGCCGGTACAGCTCCCGCCGGTGCGAGCCAGTGGCCGCTCTCCTCCTTCAGCGCGACTCCGGTGAGCCGGCGTGCCAGCGCTTCGCGCATCAGCCAGGCGGCCTTGAAGGCGGCCTCACCCGGCGACAGGCCGCCGGCATGGATGTTCGAGATGCAGTTGCGTTCGCCGTCGCTACGCCCGGGGGAGGGGGCATAGGTGAGATAAAGGCCGAGGCTGTCGGGAGATGACAGGCCGGGCCGCTCGCCGATCAGCATGAGCACCAGCCGCGCCCTGACGAGGCCGCCGATAGCGTCTCCCAGCGCGACGCGGGCCTGGTGCGCGATGACCATGGGGGCGAGCGTCCAGCCCTCCCGGGCGATGTGCGGCTGGAGAGCGGCCACCATCGCCGCGCCATGGGCATGGACGGCGCTCGACGACAGGCCGTCGCCGATGACCAGAGCCACGTCGACCGGCTCCCTGTTGCCGCTCGCGAGACGCTCTTCGCTGGCCGTATCCAGCCGGCGCCCGAGATCCGGGCGCAGCAGATAGGCCTGGCGCGAGGCCGCGGCGCTCGCGACCTCCACCACCGGCAGACCGAGGGCGGCGATCTCCCGCGCCAGCGTTTCGGCGGCGAACGGGGCATGCACCGCATCACGCGCGCGCGCATGCGCGAGGGCGAAGCGCAGCGTCTCCGCCGTCGTCAGCGCCGAACCCGCCCGGCCGAGCCCGATCCGTGCCGGTGTCAGCGCCGCGAGGTCACGCCAGATCGCCGCGCTCATGCCGCGAGCCCCGTCAGGGCGGCGAGCAGCGGCACGTTAGCCGCCCGTGGCGTCAGGCGGCCGTCTGCACCGGTGATGCCTTGCGCCTGCAGCCAGGTCGCGAATTCCGGCGCCCGTTTGAGGCCAAGCACGTCACGGATATAGAGCTGGTCGTGAAAGGACGTCGACTGGTAGTTCAGCATGACGTCGTCGGCTCCGGGCACGCCCATGATGTAGCTGACGCCGGCAGCGCCGAGCAGGGTCAAGAGCGTGTCCATGTCGTCCTGGTCGGCCTCGGCATGGTTGGTGTAGCAGATGTCGCACCCGAGCGGCACGCCCATCAGCTTGCCGCAGAAATGGTCCTCGAGGCCGGCGCGGATGATCTGCTTGCCGTCATAGAGATATTCCGGTCCGATGAAGCCGACGACCGTATTGACGAGCAGGGGCTCATAGGCGCGGGCGACGGCATAGGCCCGGGCCTCCAGCGTCTGCTGGTCGACGCCGTGATGGGCGCCAGCCGACAGTGCCGAGCCCTGGCCGGTCTCGAAATACATGACGTTGTCGCCCACCGTGCCGCGTTTCAGCGAGCGTCCGGCTTCCAGCCCCTCCTGCAGCAGGGAGAGGCTGATGCCGAAGCCCTGGTTGGCCGCCTGCGTGCCCGCCACCGACTGGAAGACGAGGTCGACCGGCGCCCCCCGTCCGATCAGCTCGATCGACGAGGTGACATGGGTCAGCACGCAGCCCTGGGTCGGGATGGCGAAACGGGTGATGAGTTCGTCGAGCAGTTTCAGCAGGTCCGCCAGCGTCGACAGGTTGTCGGAGGCGGGATTGATGCCGATCGTGGCGTCGCCGGCGCCATGCAGCAGCCCGTCGGCGATGGCGGCGGCGATGCCGCGGGCATCATCGGTCGGGTGGTTCGGCTGCAGCCGCACCGCCATGGTGCCCGGCAGGCCGATCGTGTTGCGGAAGCCCGTCACCACTGAACATTTGCGCGCCACGGCGATCAGGTCCTGGTTGCGCATGATCTTGGCAACCGCCGCCGCCATTTCCGGCGTGATGCCCGGCGCCAGAGCCGAGAGAACCTCGTGCGTCGCGGCGTCCGACAGGAGGAAGTCGCGAAAGCCGCCCACCGTCTGGTGCCGGACCGGAGCGAAGGCCGCGGCATCGTGGCTGTCCATGATCAGCCGCGTGACGTCGTCGGTCTCGTAGGGCACCACGGCCTCGGTGAGGAACAGGGTCAGCGGCTGGTCGGCCAGCGCCATGCGCGCTGCGATGTTCTCCTCGGCGCTGGTGGCGGCGATGCCGGCGAGCTGGTCGCCGGAGCGCAGCGGCGTCGCCTTCGCCATCAGATCCTTCAGGTCGCGGAAGAGATGGGTGCGCTGGCCGATGCTCTGGCGGAACGTCATGGAATCTCCTTCACTGCCGCGCCGCCGTCGGCGCATGTCCCCTCGGGCAGCATGAACTATGCCGGATTGCCGACGCGGCGAAAGGGGCTATGGCGACCGCACCCTGTCGCGCTTGCGCGACAGGAACCGTGCGTCCGCCTGCGACCCGGCGCGCGCGATCGCCATGCCATAGGCGTCGAGCGCCTCGGCTGTTCGGCCGGCGCGCGCCAGCAGATCGGCGCGGGCGGCGTGGAAGGGCTGGTAGTCCGCGAGGACGTCCGCCAGACCCGCCAGCGACTGCAGCGCAGCTTCCAGGGCGCCGGTCTCGGCCAGGGCGATGGCGCGGTTGAGCATGACGACGGCGGTCGGCTCGAAGCGCAGCAGACTGTCATAGAGCGCAAGGATCTGCGGCCAGTCCGAACCGTCGTCCCGCATGTGGCATGCGGCGATCGCAGCCTTGATCTGATAGGGGCCGGGCGCCAGGCGGTGCATGGCGCGGTCGAGCAGCGACAATCCCTCGTGCGTCACCGAAGCATCCCACAGGCTGCGGTCCTGTTCACCGAGCGAGATCGCGGTTCCGTCCGGCCCCAGGCGTGCCCCGCTGCGGGCATGGGTGAGCAGCAGCAGCGCCAGGCAGCCCTCCACCTCCGCCTGTCCGGGGCAAAGCCCATCGACCAGCCGGGCGAGGAAGATGGCTTCCCGGGGAAAGTCGCGCGTCCGGTCGGGTGTCGCGGAGTAGCCGGCATTGAAGATCAGGTAGATGACCGCCAGAACCCCCTGAAGCCGCTCGGCAAGCGCATCGGCTTCCGGCACGCCATAGGGGATGCGGGCCGCGGCGATCTTGGCCTTGGCCCGTGACAGGCGCTGGCCCATGGTCGCTTCCTGGTCCAGGAAGGCGGCGGCCACCTCGCCGGTGGTGAGGCCGCAGATGGTGCGAAGGGTCAGGGCCACGCGGCTCTTCTGTTCCAGCGCCGGATGACAGCAGGTGAAGATCAGGCGCAGGCGGTTGTCGCTGATGAGGTCCGGCGCCTCGCCGATCTCTGCGCCGATGAAGGGTTGAAGCGCCTCGGCGGTCCGCGCCTCTGTCTGGCTGCGACGGATGCGGTCGAGCGCCTTGCGCCAGGCGACCTGCAATAGCCAGCCCTGTGGGGAAGCCGGAAGTCCGCTGCGGCTCCAGTGTGCCACCGCCGACGCCATGGCGTCCTGCAGCGCGTCCTCGGCCAGTTCGAAATTCTTCAGACGGACGATGAGGGCCGACACCAGCCGCCCCTTGTCCTCGCGCATGACCGCTTCGAGTGCTTGGGTGACGGCAATGGCCGAAGAGGCGGCTGGTGTCATGGTTCAACCCGCGGGATTGTAGTCCATCAGCGGGCGCACCTCGATGGTGCCGAAATGCGCCGAGGGAATCATCGCTGCATAGCGCAGGGCGGCGTCGAGATCAGGCACTTCGACGATATAATAGCCGCCGAGGTGCTCCTTGGTTTCGGCGAACGGTCCATCCATCGTCTCGGCCTTGCCGGCACGCACGCGCAGGGACGTCGCCGTCTCGACGCCTTTCAGGCCTTCGCCGCCGCGGATGACGCCGTCGGCCTTCAGCCGCTCGTTGAGAGCGAAGTAGCCGCCCATCATGGCCTGGAACTCCGGCGTGCCATAGGCGGGCTGGAGGTCGGGATTGCTGTAGATCAGGAGCATGTACTTCATGGGAAGATCCTCGGTGTGGGGTTTGGTCGGGGTCGTCACAGACCGATCAGCCGGCGGGCGAGCGAGATGAGCAGGATGGCGACGGCGAGCATGTTCGTGCCGTTGCCGACATAGCGCAGGGCATGACCCGCATTGTCGATGGCGAGGCCGAACGGGTGGGCGATACGCCCGATCAACAGGAACGAGCCGGCGGCGTGGAGCCATGGCGCCGACGTGCCCTGGGCCTCGTTGACGATCATCAACACCAGGACGAACGGCACCCATTCGATGAAGTTGCCGTGGCGGCGGATCTTCTGGAGCAGGGCCGGGTTGTTCGCATCGCCGATGGAACACGCGAGGGCGGAGCGGGCCGAACTGACACCCATCCAGAGGGCGAACCAGATGATGCCGAGCGGCAGGATGTAGAGCGTGGTGACCGGGAGGGACTGCATCGGGAAGCCTTTCTTTTCTGTTCCGATGTCCCAAGGACGCGGCTGCCCCGCCGGTTTCGACAGCGGCTCGAAAAAAATCAACACTTCCGCAACTGCACCCCAGCGGGCTGCAAATCGCCCATTGCGGACGGCGACTGCCCCGGTCCAATCTCGGCGAGCGGCGGGACGCGGGGGCTTGAAGATGCGACGGACAGGTTTCGCAGCCCTTGCCATCGCTTTCCTGTTCGGGGCCGACCAGGCGGCGGCAGCCTCAAGTGCGAGATGCGAACTGACAGGCCGTTTCGATGGCGCTCCAGTTCCAGGCGCAACGGCCGTCGGCACCGTTCGCATCGGCTCTCCGCTTGCGCTGGACCTGTTCGGGCCCAATGCGACGCACGAGGTGGTGATCAACCTGACTTCCACCGCAACTGGCACCAGCTTGTCCGTGAGCTTTGGTGAAGTGGAGGGCAAGTTTCATCTTCTTCTGGAAACCAGGCTTGGCGCGACGCTGCTCTCCATGACGGTTGATAGTGCCTACCAGGATCGCAAGATCAACGATGTATCGCTGATTTGTACCGCCGCGCCCTGAGACCGGACTCGGCCAACGATGGACGATGCCGGCATGTCCGCTTTCGAAACGCGCTGAAGGTCTGCGGTTTGCACGGCATGGCTCGACAGCCGCGAGACTGAGGCGTCCGCTCCGACCACCAGCATCCCCGACAGCGGTCCTGCCGCTTCCGGCTAAAGCCAGCTTTGTTCAGGTCTCAAAAGAAATGCCGTCGGAGCAGCTCACCGCAGCGGCGCGTGAGTGAGGGGAGCGACGAATCGGTCGCCCTGCGCCCTGAACTGCCGAATCCGCAGGGAAGCGTCTTGGGTTGACCCTGTCCGCCGATGGAAACGCGTCCAATCCATCGCGATGAGTTCAGGCGCCGGCTTTTGATCGGGGACAAAGCCGGACACGTCCCTCATGCGGCATCCTTTCCCGGCATGACCGCGGAGTTGGCAGGTTCGGCCCCTAACCCATCGTCATGATGGCGATCGTGCCTGCCCGACGAAGTTGGTCCTCGCAATCCCTCTTGCCTGAAGGACACCATGTTGTCCGTGCAGTCCTCGAGCCTCCCGGGCCCCCCCACGGTGTCGGCGCGACGCCTCCTCCTCCACGCGCAGCATGAGGCGCTCGTGCTGATGCGGCACGATTGCGCCGTGTGCCGCTCCGAGGGCCATGCGCCCCGCTCCCAGGTTCTGCTCGTCGCCCACGGACACGAGGTTCTGGCCACGCTCTACCAGATCGGTGGCGACATGCTCCGGGACGGCGAGGCGGGCCTGTCCGAGGCGGCCTGGCACCGTCTCGGCGTTGCCGAGGGAGACCCGATCGTCATCCGCCATCCACCCGCTCTCGGTTCCGCCTCGATCCTGCGCCGCCGGATCTTCGGGCGGCGCCTGGATGCGGCCGAGATGGAGGGCATCGTCGGTGACATCGCCGCCGGTCGTTGCAGCGAGATCCATCTCGCCGCCTTCATCACCGCCTGTTCGACGCTGCCGCTCGACCTCGATGAGGTCGTTCACCTGACCCGCGCCATGGTGGGCGCCGGCCGCCAGCTCGCATGGCCGAACGCGCAGGTGATCGACAAACATTCCGTCGGCGGGCTGCCGGGCAATCGCACGACCCCGATCATTGTCGCGATCCTCGCCGCCAACGGCCTCGTCGTTCCCAACACGTCGTCCCGCGCCATCACGTCGCCTGCTGGGACCGCCGACATGATGGAGACGCTGACCACGGTCGACATGGACATCGCCGCCATGCGGCGTGTCGTCGAGGGGGAGGGCGCCTGCCTCGTCTGGGGTGGAGCCGTCGATCTCAGCCCCGCCGACGATCTGCTCATCCGCGTCGAGCGGGTCCTTGAGGTCGACACACCCGGGCAGATGGTGGCGTCCGTCCTGTCGAAGAAACTAGCCGCCGGCTGCAGCCACGTCGTCATCGACATTCCCGTCGGCCCGACCGCCAAGGTTCGCTCGCACGAGGATGCCGAGGCGATCGCGGCCATGCTGACCGCGGTCGGGCGAGCCTGCGGCGTCACCGTCCGATGCGTTGCGACCGACGGCACGCAGCCGGTCGGGCGCGGGATCGGGCCGGCCCTCGAGGCGCGCGACGTTCTCGCCGTGCTGCGGCAACAGGAGGACGCCCCGGCCGACCTCCGCCGCCGCGCCTGCCTGCTGGCCGGCGCTGCTCTCGAACTGGCCGGACGGGCCGCAAGCGGCAACGGCACCGCACTCGCGACGGCGACCCTCGCCGACGGCCGCGCCCATGCCAAGTTCCAGCGCATCTGCGAAGCCCAGGGCGGCCTGCGCGAACCGCCGCGCTCAACGGTGAGCCGCCCGCTCACCGCGGATCGCAGCGGTCGTGTGATCGCGATCAACAACCGCGTCCTGGCGCGCCTCGCCAAGCTCGCGGGAGCCCCCGACGACAAGGCGGCCGGGATCGATCTCCACGTCCGGCTCGGCAGCGAGGTGCTCGCCGGCGAGCCCCTCATGACCGTGCATGCCGAGGCTGCGGGCGAGCTCGCCTATGCGCTCGACTTTGCCCGCGCCCATCCGGACATCCTGGTGATCGAGCCATGACCGGTCCCATCCTGTTGCCTTTGCCGGGTGCCGAAGCCTTCACCGCCCGGCTTTCTCAGGCAGGAGGGTTTGGCCGAGGCGCGGTGGAGACGCGGCGTTTCCCCGACGGTGAGCACTATGTGCGACTGGGCTTCGACCCGGCCGGTTGTTCGATCCTCATCGTTGGCGAGATGCCCGGCCCCGATGATCGGTTTCTCACCCTGGCTTTTGTGGCCGATGCACTCCGAGACCTCGGCGCCCGCCGCATCGGACTGGTGGCGCCCTATCTCGGCTATATGCGCCAGGATGCCCGCTTCCTGAGCGGCGAGGCCGTTACGTCGCGAAGCTTCGCCCGGCTCCTTGCCGGGTTGGTGGACGATCTGGTGACGGTCGATCCACACCTGCACCGTTTCGCCACGCTCGACGCCCTCTACACGATCCCCGCGCGCACCCTGCATGCCGCTCCGCTCCTGGGCCAATGGATCGCCCGTGAGATCCGCCATCCGCTGGTCATCGGCCCCGACGCCGAGAGCCGCCAATGGGCTTGCGAGGTCGCGGCCTTCGCCGGGGCACCGCTGGCGGTGCTCGACAAGCAGCGCATCGGCGACCGTGACGTGCGGATACGATTGCCGGACCTCGCGCCATTCGCGGGGCGACAGCCAGTGCTGGTCGACGACATCGCCTCATCGGGACGCACGCTGGTCGCCGCCAGCGCTGCCCTTCGGGAGAGGGGCTTCGCGCCGCCGGTCTGTGTCGTCGTCCATGCGCTCTTCGGCGGTGACGCATTCGCCGCGGTCTCGGCCGTGGCAGGGCGCGTCGTGTCGACGGACACGATCGCCCATCCGACCAATGCCATCCCGGTTGCGGCGCTGATCGCCAAGGCCCTGTCCGAGACGGGGGCACCATGACGCGGGCTCGCCGCTCAACCACCGGAAACAGGGGTGGAGCATGACCATGACCGCGTTTGAACACTGGAAGCGTGGCTATGGCGTGATCTCCCACACGCCTGAAACCTGCGACCGGATCGATGAACTCGCCCGCTACCTCGTCGCGACGGGGCGAGCGGCGTCCGTGGATGCGGTTTTCCAGCGTCTGGCCGCCGCCGATCGCCTGACGAGTGCCACGATGTGGCTGATCGTCCACATGAGCTATGCCCGACGGGTCGCCCTGTCCGGCGCACCGCTGCCGCCGGGGGCGTTCAAGGCGAACCCGGAAGGGCACGTGGGTGGATCCCTGAATGTCGCCCCAGCCTATATGGGCTATCTGGCGGCCAATGCGCTGACCGGCACAACCCGCGCCTGGATCCTTGGCCAGGGACACTGCGTGGCCGCGGTGGAAGCGGCCAACTGCCTCGTCGGCAACCTGTCACCGGCGCAGCAGGGCCGATACGGCGCCGACGAGGCCGGGCTCAGCCGGTTGTGCGAGGACTTCTACAGCTACGCGATCGACCCCATGGGACGGCCCGCCGCGCCCCTCGGCAGCCATGTCGGGCCCCACACGGCCGGGGGGCTGTCGGAGGGCGGCTATCTGGGCTTTGCCGAAATCCAGTATGTGCACATGCCGCTGCCGGGCGAAGCGCTGGTTGCCATCCTCAGCGATGGGGCCTTCGAGGAGCAACGCGGCAGCGACTGGGCCGAACGCTGGTGGCGGGCCGGGGATTGCGGCCTCGTGGCGCCGGTCATGATCCTCAACGGCCGACGCATCGAGCAAAGGACCGAGGTCGCCCAGGATGGCGGCGCCACCTGGCTGGCGCGTCATCTCGAGGTCAACGGCTTCGATCCCTTCATCATCGACGGGCGCGATCCGGCCGCCTTCGTCTGGGCCATTGTCGAGAGCGAGCGGCGGCTGACCGCGGCGACGGCGGCCATCAACGCCGGCCAGCGCACCTATCCGGTGCGGCTGCCCTATGCGATCGCGACGACGGTGAAGGGGTTTGGCTTTCCCGGCGCCGGCACAAACGCGGCGCACAACCTGCCGCTGCCAGGGTCGCTGCGCGATGATCGCGAGGGGCGCGAGGCCTTTACCGCAGCTGCCCGGCTCCTGCACGTGTCCGCGGCAGAATGCGATGCGGCACGCCGCCTGCTGGCGACCCATGTAGAACAGGCGCGGCCGCGCGAGGGCGACAATCCCCTTGCCCACCGCCATCCCGCGGCACCGGTCCTGCCCGATCTCGACGTGCCCGCGATTGGCGAGACAGCCTCGGCCATGGCCGCCATCGACCGCTGGTTCGTGCGGTTTGCCGGCGCCAATCCCGGCCATCGCTTCCGGATCGGCAATCCCGATGAACTGCGCAGCAACCAGATGGGCGGAACGCTCGATGTCCTGAAACATCGGGTGAATCGGCCTGAGGCCCACAGCGCCGAGGCGGTCGACGGCGCGGTGATCACCGCGCTCAACGAGGAAGTGGCGATCGGCGCGGCGCTGGGCAACAAGGCCGGGCTCAGCCTGGCGGTCTCCTACGAGGCCTTCGCGGTCAAGATGCTCGGTGCATTGCGCCAGGACATCATCTTCGCCCGCCAGCAGGTGGAGGCGGGCCATCCGCCCCAATGGATCGGTGTGCCTCTCATCGCCAGCTCCCATGTCTGGGAGAACGGCAAGAACCAGCAGTCACACCAGGACCCGACCATCGGCGAGGCGCTGCTGGGCGAGATGGCCGATGTGGCGCGAGTGATGTTTCCGCCCGACGCCGCCAGCGCGGTCGCCTGCCTGCGCGAGATCTATGCCAGCCGCGGCGTGGTGGCCTGTATTGTCGCGCCGAAACGCCCGACGCCATGCTGGCTTGACGCCGGAGCCGCGCTGCAGGCCGTCCACCGCGGTGTCGTGACGCTGGCGGCTGACAAGGACAGCATGATCCAGGTGATCGCCATCGGCGCCTATCAGGCCGCCGAAGCCCAGCGCGCCGCCGGCCGCCTGCGGGAGCGCGGGATCGGCGTCACCGTCACCTGCATCATCGAGCCGGGCCGGTTGCGCGCGCCGCGCGACGAGATCGAGGCGCGGTTCGTCCTGTCGGATGACGAACTCGATAGCCATTTCCCGCCCCACCTGCCGCGGCTTCTGGTCACCCATACCCGCCCGGAGCCTCTGGTCGGCGCCCTGCGCCGGATCGATGGCGGTCCACAGCGTCTGAGGGCACACGGCTATGCCAATCGCGGCGGCACCCTCGACGCAAGGGGGATGTTCTTTGCCAACCACTGCACCTGGGGGCACCTGGTCGTCTCGGCGGGGCGCCTGCTCGGGCGGCCCGTCGACATGCTGCTGACTGGAACGGAAGCGGAGGCTGTCGCCGGCAGGGGGGACCCACGGGTCCTGTTCTGAACCATGATCGGCTTCGCGGGCGGCTGGACGTCCCGCGGAGCCTCTCTCGGAGCGGGCGTCCCGCGACGTGCTGCATTTCACAGGAGCTGGCATGGCCCTTACACTGACCTTCCACGGCGCGGCCGAATGCGTCACAGGTTTCTGCGCCCGGCTGAGCGGCGACGGGTTCGCCATCCTCGTCGATTGCGGCATGTTCCAGGGATCGAAGACCCTGAAGGCGCTCAACTACGAGTCCTTTCCGTTCGATGTCGGCTCCATCGACGCGGTGCTGCTGACCCACGGGCATATCGACCATTCCGGGATGCTGCCCAAGCTGATGAAGGCGGGCTATACGGGCCCGATCTTCGCCACGGCCCCGACACGCGACTTGTGCGAGGTGATGCTGGCCGATGCCGGCGACATCCAGGAATCGGAGGTGGCGTTCCTCAACCGGCGGAACCAGCAGCGCGGCCGGCAGCCGGTGGAACCGGTCTACACCGCGCGCGATGCCAGGCAGACCATGAGCCTGTTCCGGCGGGTCAAGTTCGAGGAGAGCGTCGCGGTCGCGCCCGGCGTCAGGGCGCGGTTCTGGACAGCCGGACACATGCTCGGTGCCGCCTCGGTCGAGGTCATGGTGGGAGACGGTGAGGATCAGACCACCATTCTCTTCTCCGGTGACCTCGGCCCCGGCGGGCACGACTACCTGCCCGACCCGACCGGGCCGCAGGGTGTCAGCCACCTCGTCGTCGAGTCGACCTACGGTGACCGCGACCGCCCCCTGGTCGATACGGCCGGGCGACGCGCATTGCTCGCCGCGGAGCTGCGCGAGGCCCACGCCGCCGGCGGTCCGCTGCTCATGCCGACCTTCGCTGTCGGCCGCGCCCAGGAACTGCTCCTGGATCTCCTTGCGGTCATGGATGCCGGCGATGCCCCGCGCGCGGAGATCTTCCTCGACTCGCCTCTGGCCATCGAGGCCACGGATGTCTTCCTGCAGCGCGGCTGGAACCGCGACACGCAGGCCAATCCCTTCGAGGCTCTGCGGGGAGCGTCGCAGATCCACTACCTGATGAAGGCCCAGGACAGCGAGCGGCTCGAAAGGCTGCGCGACTGGCACATCATCCTCGCAGGCAGCGGCATGTGCGATGCCGGCCGGATCCGCGGACACCTGAAGCGGCTGCTCTGGCGCCGCGAAGTGACGGTTCTCATCACCGGCTTCCAGGCCGTCGGAACACTGGGACGGCTTTTGGTCGACGGCAAGCAACTCGTCCGGATCCAGGGCGAGGACCTGCGGGTTCGGGCACGAATCCGCACCCTCGATGCCTATTCGGCCCACGCCGATGCCGCGGGACTTGTCGGCTGGGTCCGGGCGCGCCGCCCTGTCGGTGGCAGCATTTTCCTCACCCATGGCGAACCGGATGCGCTGGCCGGGCTCGCCCGTCGGCTTGCGAACGACGGATGTCCGCCGGACCAGCTGATCACGCCTGCTCTCGACCAGACGTTCACCCTCGACGCGCACCAGGCACGGAAGGTCGATCTGGCTCCCTCGCGCCTGTTGCCGGGAGCTGCCGCGATGCTCGACTGGCACAATGTGCGTGCCGATCTCCTCGCGCGCCTCGGTGAGCAGATCGAACAGGCGCCTTCCGATGCGGCGCGGCAACGGCTTCTGCGGGCCGTGGAGCAGGTTCTCGATGACGTGGCCCGGCCGCAGCCAGGCGCCTCATGAGCCGGCCGAATTCACCAGCTCGGCGCAAGCCAGCCCCGTGTGGCCATCGTCGCCGGGACATCGCGGCCACGGGGGCCACGGTCGCGGCAGGGCCCCGGTCGGCGCTGTCCGATCGGGCGGTGGAACGGAACCAGCGGTGAAACAGCCATGACGATGGTCAGCGAGGACGGATCCGGCTTTGCAGATACCGTGTTCACCGCGCGCGCCCTCACGAAATCCTATGGCTCCGGCGACACGGCGGTCTTTGCTCTCCGCGACGTCGATCTCGACATCCATGCTGGCGAATTCGTCGTCCTCCTCGGCCCCTCCGGCTCGGGAAAATCGACGCTCGTGAACATTCTCGGCGGTCTGGACGCGCCGACCTCCGGCCTGGCCCGCTGGCGTGATCACGTGCTGACCGGTGCCAGCGAGGCCGAACTGACCGCCTATCGGCGGGAGCATGTCGGCTTCGTCTTTCAGTTCTACAATCTGATCCCGAGCCTGACGGTGCGGGAGAACGTCATGCTCGTCGCGGAGATCGCCACCAATCCGATGACGGCGGAGGAGGCCCTCGCACTGGTCGGCCTGTCTCACCGGATGGACCAATATCCCTCCCAGCTGTCGGGCGGCGAGCAGCAGCGGGTCGCGGTCGCAAGGGCCATCGTCAAGCGGCCCGATATCCTGCTCTGCGATGAACCGACCGGAGCGCTCGACTTCGACACGGGCCGCGTCGTCCTCGCCGCCATCCAGGCGATCAATGCGGACCTCGGCACCACCACGGTCGTCATTACCCATAATTCCGCAATCTCCGCGATGGCGGACCGCATCCTCCGCATGCGCGACGGGAGGGTCGTCAGCGAGGAGCGCAACGCCACCCGGATGCCCGCGAGCCAGCTGACATGGTGACGATGCTGGACCTCAAGCTCTGGCGGGATCTGTGGCGCATGCGCTCGCAGGTCGTGGCCATCGTGCTGCTCGTGGCCTCGGGCGTCGCCGTCTTCAACATGTCGCTCTCGAACTATCTGACGCTTCTGTCGATGCAGGATCGTCACTACGACCTGGAGCGCTTCGGTGACCTGTTCGCCCAGTTGAAGCGTGCCCCGCTCCCGCTCGCCACCCGTCTCGCCGAACTCGACGGTGTCGCCGCGGTCGAGGCGCGCCTGGTTCACCCCGCCCGTATCGACAGGCCGGATTCCGGCCTGGCAATCGCCGCGCGCATTGTCTCCCTGCCGGTCCGCCAGCAGCCCGAGTTGAACCGGCTGCGTCTCGCCTCGGGACGTTGGGTGGACGGCGCGCGACCCGACGAGGTCATCGTCAACGTCGCATTCGCCGAGGCCTGGCGGATCGGCCTCGACGATCCAATCGACCTGATCCTGAACGGGCGGCGGCAGCGGTTTCGGGTCGTCGGCACGGCCATGGCGCCGGAATTCGTCTTTGTCGCCCAGCCGGGACTGCCGATGCCAGACGACCGCGCCTATGCCATCATCTGGGTCGGGCGCCCCGCCGTCGAGACCGCCTTCGACATGGCGGGATCCTTCAACGACCTCGTCGTCCGGCTGATGCCGGGCGCCCGTTCGGTCGCCGTCATCGCCAATGTCGACAGGTTGCTCGAGCCCTACGGGGGCACAGGTGCAATAAGCCGGCGCGATCATCCCTCTCACCGTTTCGTCGAGGACGAACTGGCGGAACAGCGCATCCTGTCGATCATCGTGCCGCTGATCTTCCTCGGCATCGCCAGTTTTCTCCTGCAGGTCGTCATGGGGCGCCTGGTCGAAGTTCAGCGCGAGCAGGTCGCCGCCCTGAAGGCGCTCGGCTACGCCAATGAGCCGATCCTTTGGCACTATCTCAAGCTGGCGGCCCTCGTGGTCCTGCCTGGTGTCGTGGCAGGCGCGGCGCTGGGGGCCTGGCTGGGGGCGCTGATGGTCGACATCTACCGCCCCTTCTTCCGCTTTCCCGACTGGCATTTCGAGTTCCGCTGGTGGGTTCCCCTCTCGGCCGGTGCGCTGGCCTTCATCGCTGCGGCTGGCGGGGTGTGGAGCACCGTGGGGCGTATCGTGCTTTTGCCTACGGCGGTGGCGATGCGGCCGCCGGTGCCTGTCGCCGCCCGCCTGGGAAAGCTGTCGCGGCTGCTCGGCGACCGCCTTCACGGCTTGCGCTGGCGGATGGTGGGCCGCAGCCTCGCCGGGCGCCCGTTGCGCTCGCTGATGACGGTGTTCGGCCTTGCGCTCGCCGTGCCCTTGGTGGTCATGGGCCTGTTCTGGTGGGACGCCCTCGACGCCATGGTCGAGATGAATTTCGAGCGGATCGAACGCAGTGACCTGCAGGCCGTGTTCTCACAGCCGGTCGCCAGCCGCGCCTTGGGCGAACTCGCAGCCGTTCCCGGTGTCGACCATGTCGAGGGTCAGCGCATCGTTCCCGCCCGCCTGCGTCACGGCCATCGCAGCTACCGGCTGGCCCTTCAGGGACTGCCAGCGGACGGCGTGCTGAAGCGGCCGCTCGACAGTGGACTGCAGCCCATTCCGCTCCGCCCCGAGGGGCTGGTCCTGTCGCGTCGTCTGGCCGAGCGCCTCGGCGTGGGGCCCGGGGACGACATCCTTGTCGAGATCCTCGAGGGCAGCCGCCCGGTCCGTCGCAGCGTGATCGCCGGCCTTGCAGACGATATCCTCGGCTTCAATGCCTATATCGAGATCGGTGCGCTCAATCGCCTGATGCGCGAGCCGGATCTCGTCAATGCCGCCGTCCTCTCCGTCGCCGCCCGGGACCAGGCCGGGGTCATGGGCCGACTGCAGAAGCTTCCCCGCCTGGAGGCAGTCACGTCGCGGGCGGCGGTGCTCGCCGCCTTCAACGACAAGGTCGCCGCGCTGATGACCGTCAGTGCCGTGGTCCTCACCGGCTTCGGCGTGCTGATCGCGATCGGCGTGGTCTATAACGCGGCGCGCGTGGCCTTCCACGAACATGCCTGGGAACTGGCAAGCCTCAGGATCCTCGGCTTCACCCGCCGCGAGGTCGCGCAGGTGCTCTACGCCGAACTGGCGCTGACGAGCCTGCTGGCCATCCCCCTCGGCCTCCTGGCTGCGCCATGGATGATCAGACTGATCTTCGCGCTCCGCGCCAACGAGAGCTTCGACCTGCCGGCGGTCGTGACACCGGCCACACTGGGGCTCGCGACGATCGTGGTCGTCGCAGCCGTGGTCGCCAGCGCCCTGGGCATCCGGCGCAGGATCGACCGAATGGATCTGGTCGCTGTGCTCAAGACGAGGGACTGATGCGATGAACGTCAAGCGGCTGGTCATCGGGGGGCTCTTGGGTGGCGCCGTTGCCGGCCTTGCGCTCTGGGCCTTCCTGCCGCGGCCGGTGCCGGTGGAGACGGCGCCAGTGTCAGCCGGCCGGTTCATCGCCACGGTCGAGGAAAGCGGGCGCACCCGGGTGCGGGAGCGCTACACCTTGTCCTCGCCCCTGGTGGCGCGCCTGGCGCGGCCGACACTGCGTGCGGGAGATCCGGTGGAGATCGGGCAGTCCGTCGCAGTCCTGCGGGCGAGCGCCTCTCCCCTGCTCGACGCGCGCACGCGCGAGGATCTGGAGCAGCGGCTCGGCATGGCAGAAGCCGCTCTCGAGGAGGCCGCGGCGGCGCAGGAGCGGGCGCGGATCCTGCTGGCCAAGGCTGAGACCGACCTCGACCGGACCCGGCGGCTGCGCAGCACAGGTGCGGCCACGCCGGCCCAGCTCGATCGCGACACCGCGAACGTCGCGGCGGCCGAGCGGGATCTCGTCGCAGCCGACCGGCGGCGCCATGCGGCAGAGCACGCGGTTCAGCAGATTCGGGTGCTGATGCAACCGGCGACATCGGCAGCCGGCGAGACCGTCACGATCACCGCTCCGGCGTCCGGGCGGGTTCTCCGGATGATCCAGGAAAGCGAGGCCGTGGTGGCGGCCGGCGCGCCCTTGCTCGAAATCGGCAACCTGCGCGACATGGAGGTCATCGTCGACCTGCTGACGACCATGGCCGTGCGTGTCCGCGAGGGGGCGCCGGTTGCGATCAGCAGCTGGGGTGGCTCTCCCCCGCTGGCCGGACGGGTTCGCCGCGTCGAACCCTCGGGTTTCACCAAGCTGTCCGCGCTTGGCGTCGAGGAGCAGCGGGTATGGGTGGTGATCGAGATCATCGCACCGCCGGACAACTGGCCCGGCCTTGGCGATGGCTTCCGCGTCGACGTCACCATCACCCTCGAGGAGGTCGAGGCCGCAACGCTGATCCCCGCCGGAGCCCTGTTCCGCCGCGGCGACGACTGGTTCGTCTTCGTCCTCGCTGACGGTCGCGCGAGGCTCCGCCGCGTCGTCGTGCAACATCGCTCGGGCCGCGTGGCGGCCGTGGCATCCGGCGTCGGCGAAGGCGAGCGGGTCATTGTCTATCCACCGTCCGCCGTCACCGACGGACGGTCGGCGCGATCCCTCTAGCGGTCCGCGATTCTCGCCGCGCCGGCCGGTCGGCGGCGCGACCCCGCCCATCTCCGCAGGTCGACCGTCGCACTCTGTAGCGGTGGCGCCGGGCTCTCCAGGCGGCTGTCCAGCCGGATGGCGAGCGGGGGGCTCCGCCGCCTTAATCCACGGCGTCACTCAGGTGTTTGCCGATGGTGCAATGTCACCATGGGGACATTGATATGATGGGCCGGTTCATCGGCAATGGGCTGTGTTTCAAGCCGTTCGGTCTTCATGGCTGATCTTGTACGTGGAATGGAGGTCGCGGAACTGGCGCGGAGCCGTCCCGGTATGCCGGCTGAAGAACCGGCTGAAATAGGCAATGTCCTCGAACCCGCAGTCGAATGCGATCTGGGAGATCGGCTTGAGCGTGTAGATGAGCTCCCTTTTGCATTCGAGAACGATGCGCTCGTGCTGAATGGCGAGGGGCCCCTTTCCGACGGCCTTGGTCGTGATGGAGTGCAGGCGGTCGGGGGTGATGCCCAGCTCCCGCGCCATCTCGCTGACCGTCGGCTGCTGGCGAAATCGCGTCTCGACGACTTGCCGGAAGCGGCGGAATTCCGAGGCTTGCACCGACCCCAGATGGCTGTCGAGCGTATCGAGCGTCTTCAGGCGCAGCATGGCCACCAGCAGTAGACTGATGGTTGAGACAATGACCGTGTCACTTCCGGAGCGGGGCAGCATCTGCTCGCGCTCGAGTGCCGTCATGAGTCCGGCGACATCGATGCCGATCTCGCCGGCCGCGGACAAGGCGGCAAACCGGGGTTCTGACGCGACATAGGCAAGGCGACCACTGTCCGGCCCGGCCCGCGTGGCCGCGTCGACGACATCGTGGGAGACGGTCAGGACGAGCCCTTCGGTCCCGGGTATGAACCGGAAGCCATGCACGACGCCCACTGGCAGCCACACGATCCAGGGTGGCTCCATGGCGATGGTGCGTCCTTCGATATTGAGGTCGCCGCCGCCGGCCGTGACCAGAATGCACTGGGCGAGTTCCGAGTGCCGGTGCGTCGAGATATGCCAGTCATTGGCCGGCGCCCGCGAACTGATCGGCTCGATATGGGCATATCCGGCAGCGCCGCTGGCTGCGGCAAGGCCGTAAAGCCCGAAGACCGGAATGCTGTAGACCGAGCCGCCGCTGTTTTTCATTCGTGTCGCCAGATTCATCCAAGTTTTTCTCATGGTTCCCTATACTGGCCGGCATCGCAATAGGGTAGCTTCGACTGATGAACTTGGTCATCGCCGACCTTTCCCCTTCCATCAAGGGGAGAGTCCCGGGGCAGGTTTTCGAGGAGTTGACCCACGTTTTCGACGCGTGAACCAGGTGTTGGGCGGAGTCGTCCGGCCGCGTAGCCACGTCGCCGTTCGGCCTCTCACCACGCCAATCGGGCCACGCAATAAGGCCCGGCATATGGACCGCTAGCCTGCGGTCTCCAGAAAAGAGCAAGCGCCCCGCCGACTGCTGTGGTCCGGCGAAGGGATCGCTGTGATCAGGACAAGGAGGACATCTGCCATGACGCTCACCCGCCGCCATGCGCTGGCTCTTGCCGGCGCTGCCGTTGCCACCCCTGCGGTGATGCGGACCGCCTGGGGCCAGGCCCCGCAGGTCACGCTGCGCCTGCACCATTTCCTTCCGCCCGTGTCGAATG
>CALRLZ020000038.1:0-36916 GCA_943368975.1 Archangium gephyra | reverse complement strand
GCTGGCTGCGATCACTGCGGCCATGACCTCCGAAGCGGCTCCTGACCGCAGAACCAGGCGCTGGCCGATGCTCCGCAAGGCCTCGTCGAGGGCGCGCAGGCTTCCGGAGAGCCACCATCGGGCGGCGGCCCCGAGGGGGCGCTGGCCGTGGGTGGGCTCCTCGCGGATGTAGAGGCAGATCACGGGTGCGCCCGTCGCCGCCGCGCGCGCGAGCGCCGGATGGTCCGCCACGCGGAGGTCATCCCTGAACCAGACGATGGCAGGAGCTTGCGACATGAACGCCTTACGGGTGCCCGGCGCGGCCGGTTCACTGGCGGGGCGGCGAATTCGTCAGGGCCTCAGACCCGTGAGCTCGTCCGGTAGAACGGCTCGTGGCGAGCGGGGTCGATGTAGTCGGCATAGAAGCGCCGCACATGGGGCAGCAGCGCCTTGGAGAGGGCCCGGCGCTCCACCTCGTCGTCGGCCAGCGCCTTGGCGAGATCGTCGTGCAGAGCCTTCAAGGCCGCATCGCGGTCAACGCGGGTGAAGCGTCCATCGGCATAGATGATCTCGCCGTCGCACATGACCGTCCGTACCGCCGCGGGCTTGGCGCGCTGGACCAGCGCGTCGACTACCGGCGTTTCCGCATCGAGATAGGGGTAGGCGACGGCGTTCCAGTCGTAGAGCACGAGATCGGCGGCCTTGCCGACCTCGAGCGCGCCGATGGTCGCGCCATAGGGGGTCGTGGCGGCACCGCCTGCCGTTGCCATGCGCAGGACCTGCGGGACGGTCGGCACGTCGGTCTCGTCCATGCCGGGCACGCGATGGGTCCGCAGAACCATGCGCAGTTCCTGCAGCATGTCGCGGTCGTCGTTGATGCCCGCCTCGTCGATGCCGATGGCGGTGCGGATGCCGCGTGCCTCGAAGGCGTTGAGTGCTGCGACGCCTGAGCGCAGGCGGAAATTCGAGGAGCAGTTATGGCAAATGCAGGCGCCGGCCGCAGCGACGCGATCGAGATCGCTCTCGCTGAGCCAGACACCGTGACCGATGGTGAGGCGCTCGTTGACGAGACCGAACCGGTCGATGTGTTCGAGTGCGGTACCGCCGCTGCGGCGCCGCGCATATTCCTTCTGATAGGCTGTCTCGACCAGATGCATGTGCAGCGGGGCCGCGTATTTCGCCCCCATGTCGGCCAGCGCCGCGAGGGCCCTGTCCGAGCACCAGTGAAGATTGGCGGGGGCAAGCTGGATGCGGACGCGGCGCTTGCCGGCATGGCGGGCGAGCAGGGTCTCGAACAGCCCCATGACCTCGTCGAGGCTGGTGCGGAACCGGTCGAAATAGCGCTTCATCGGATCGCGCAGCGGCGCCGGCAGGGAGGCGACGAGCTCGTCGTCGGCGCGGTACACGAGCCGGTTCTGGTCACGCACCGAATAGCAGTAGGACAGGCGCATGCCGATGTCCTCATAGGCCCGGATGACCTGGGAGCACTTGGCGTCGACCTCGGGGAGTGTGCCCGGCAAGAGGCTCTGGATGTGCTGGACGGTGGTGACACCGGAGCCGATCATCTCGAAGGCGGAATAGAGCGTGTCGAGATAGAGATCGAGATTGCGGATTACCATCCGCGTGATGAACCACAGTTCCAGCGGCATATCGGGCGAGCCGAGCTGGACCGGTGTGAGCCCGACATGGTGATGGGCGTTGACGAAGCCTGGCAGCATGACCTCCGCCCCGGTACCGACCACCGCGACGGTGGGATGACGGGCCTGAAGCGCGTCGAACCGGTCAACGGCGACAATGACGCCGTCCTCCTGGAGCACGGCGCCGTCGTCGAGCCCATGGCAGGCGAAGCGGTCGGCCACCCCTGTGATCAGGCTACGACTGCGGATGATGGATGTGGCCATGGTGATTCCTATCGCGCACGGGCTGTGGCAGGCGACCATCCCCGATCGTCTCGCGCAAGACTGCGGCTGCGGCTGTAAGTCTCACCACGCGCTGTCCAGGGGCGGGCTGGGCACAAAAAAACCCTCGGAGCGCATGGGCGCTCCGAGGGTTCTTCTAAATGGCTCCCCGGGCCGGATTCGAACCAGCGACCAACCGGTTAACAGCCGGTTGCTCTACCACTGAGCTACCGAGGATCACGTGCTCATCGTGAGAGCGGCGCGAATAACACAGGTGCTTCGCCATTGCCAAGGGCCAATCGTCGCCGGGTATCATTTTGATCGGCCTTGCCATTGATCCGCCGGGTTGCCGGGGCCATCACTGCTGGCATGGACACTGTCACGACGCCCGATCGCGAAGCCACCCGCCCCGAAAATGCCCGCCCGCCAGCCTCGGCGGTGGTCTTCGGTCGGCGGTTCCGGCTGCCCCGCACGCGCTTGCGACGGCAGGCACTCGGCTGGTCCTTCATCGCTGGCGGGATGTTCAGCTTCCTTCCCATCCTCGGCGCCTGGATGTTTCCTGTCGGCTTCGTGATTCTCTCGGTCGACAGCGCTCGCATGCGCCGCTCGCGGCGGCGGCTGACGATCACCATCGGCCGCCGCTGGCCGCGGGTGAACGCGGCGATGCGGCCGGCCAAGAGCTGAATGGATGAGAAGGGAAGAAGGTGGAGGCCTCGCCCGGAATCGAACCGGGGTGCAAGGATTTGCAGTCCTCTGCGTAACCACTCCGCCACGAGGCCATCCCGTCATCACCGGGCTAGCCGGTGCGGAGTGCGTTCGCTCTAGCATGGGGGAGGGGGGCTCGCAACAACCCAGGGCCGATGTCAGGCGCCTTGCGTTCTTAGCTGTACCACCGGTAAACACGACCCGACGAGACGGCTTGCCGGCATCGTGACGATGCGGCGATCGAGGGATTGAGCCCATGATGGATTTTGCCCGGGCGCGCCGCACCATGGTCGACACCCAGATCCGGGTCAACGATGTGACAGACAGCCGCATCGTCGATGCGCTGATGTCTGTGCCGCGTGAGAACTTCGTCCCCGACGCGCTGCGCCCGCTCGCCTATCTGGACGACGACCTCGCGGTGAAGGGCGAGACTGGTGGCCGGGCGGCGCGCTATCTCATCGAGCCCATGGTTCTGGCGCGGATGATCCAGGCGGCTGGAATCAGTCCGGCTGACAGGGTCCTCGATGTGGGCGCAGCCACGGGCTATTCCAGCGCGGTCCTCGGGCGGATCGCCGGTTCGGTCGTCGCCCTGGAGGAGGATGGCGACCTGGCGGCGCAGGCGCGCCGGGCGCTCGGCGGCGAATCGCAGGTGGTGGTCGTCGAGGCAGCGCTCGGTGCGGGGGCGGCGGATCGCGGCCCGTTCGACGTGATTCTCCTCCAGGGTGCCGCCGAGCTGGTCCCGCCGCGCCTTCTGGCGCAACTGGCCGAGGGCGGTCGCCTCGTGGCGGTTGTCGGCACTGGGCGGGCCGCCAAATGCATGGTTCATGTCAGGATTGGGCAGGAGTTCAGCATCAGGCCGGCATTCGACGCCGCGATTCCGCCGTTGCCGGGCTTCGCGGCGCCGCGCGGCTTTGTCTTCTGACGCAGCGACAGGTGTTGCCGACTTGTCCCACCGGGACAGCGAAGCATCGACCACAGGTAGTGCAGGGGTTTCCTTACGGCGCGGTTTTCATTAATCGTTGTCGCAGTGCCTTGGGGTCGTGGCGGATCGCTCCGGGGTGGCGCCAAATAGCAGGGGTTGTCCATGCCCGGAGCCACGAGGTCTCGCGCGCGCTCCGCGACGGTTGTGTCCGTTGCGTTCGCTTCCATTTTCTTTTCCGCTCCGCCCGCCCGGGCCCAGTCCATCGAGCAAACGCTCGTCCAAGCCTATCGCAACAATCCCGACCTGAATGCTGCCCGTGCAGGAGTGAGGGTGGCGAACGAAGGCGTTCCGGCGGCGCTTTCGGGTTATCGCCCGTCCGTCAACGCGACGATCACCGCGGCTGGGCAGTATACCGAGTCGAGCGTTGGTTCCTCGGCCTATCTCGGGACGGGTCCGGGGTCGGCGCGCACTGTCCGGTCGCTGCCCCGTGCGGCGACGCTGTCGGTCACCCAGCCTCTGTTTGACGGAAACCGCACCACCAATTCGGTTCGGCAGGCGGACCAGAACGTCCTGGTCGCGCGCGAAACCCTCCGCAATACCGAACAGACCGTCCTGCTCGCCTCGGCCACGGCTCATATGAACGTCCTGCGCGAGCAGGCTGTCCTCGACCTCCGGCGCCGCAACGTCGAGGTCTTGCGCGAGCAGCTGCGCGCCACCCGCGACCGCTTCAATGTCGGCGAAGTGACGCGCACCGACGTGGCGCTCGCCGAATCCGCCCTGCAGGCGGCCATCGCGGTTGCCACCGGCGCCGAAGCCGATCTCGCCAATGCCCGTTCCGTCTACATGCAGCAGGTGGGTGTCCAGCCGGCGCGGCTCACGCCGGCCCGCACGATCGAGCGGCTGCTGCCGCGCAATCTCGATGCTGCCGTCATCGCCGGTCAGAGCGAGCACCCGGCCATTCGCGGTGCCCGTCATGGCGCGGATTCGCAGCTGCTGCAGGTCCGGATCGCCGAATCGGCGCTCTACCCAACACTCGGCCTGTCGGCGAGCCTTACCCGCGCCGCAGAGCAGGCCGCGTCGAGCGGCCAGTCGCTGTCGGCGGCCGTCGGCATGACGCTGACCATTCCGATCTTTGCGAATGGTGGCCGCGACTACGCGACCATCCGGGCGGCCAAGGAGGCCTACGGGCAGCGTCGCATCCAGATCGAGACGGCGGCGGCCAGTGTCCGACAGGCCGTTACCCAGTCATGGGCTGCGCTCGAAGCGTCGCGCGCGCAGATCCAGGCTGCCGAAGTGCAGGTACGGTCGCAGGACATCGCCGTGAACGGCATCCGCGAGGAATACAAGGTTGGCCAGCGCACCATCATCGACGTTCTGAACGCCACCCAGACCCTGACAGAAGCTCGCGTTGCGCTGGTGCGGGCGCAGCGCGACCGCGTCGTTCTGTCCTATTCTGTCCTGGCCGCCATGGGCCGACTCAATGGCAGCCGGCTGGCGCTGCGCACCGAGATCTTTGATCCCACCACCCACTACAATCAGGTCCGCGACCAGTGGATCGGCGTTCGCACGCCGGACGGTCGCTGATCCAGCCTCCCGCCCGCCCGACTTTGGCTGTGGATCGGAGCACCGCGCGTTGGCGACAGATGCTGCGGCGGTGCATAGTCGACGGTGTTGATTCGGAAGCGATTCGGCCTTTGGGCCAAATTTTTGCCCTTCGCTTCTGATGCGTGCGACGTTTGAGGTGGGCGGGGATGTCACAGGCGGCCAAGGCGAACGAACCGTCGATGGAGGAAATCCTGGCGTCGATCCGCCGGATCATCGCTGACGACGAACCGGCCAAGGCGCCGGCTGCCAAGGCCGCGCCGCCACCCCCGCCGCCGGCGCCCGAACCGGCTGCCGAGGAAGCGCCGAAGTCCCAGGACGATATCGACGCGCTGCTCGCCGGCTTCGATGCGATGGACGAGGAGCCGGAACCCCCGCCGCCGCCGCCACCACCTCCGGCTCCTCCGAAGGCGGCGCCGCCGGAACCCGACATTTTCGAGCTGAGCAAGGCCGACGCGGTGCCCGAGCGCATGGGCATGATCAAGCCGATCTCCCAGCGTGCCGACCTCGACTTCATCGATGCCCCACCGGCCCCGGAGCGCTATGCGGCGCCCCCGCCGCCCATGGCGGCGTCGGCGCTGCTCTCGGCCGAGGCCAATGCCGCCGTCGGCGCCGCTTTCGGTTCCCTCGCGAGTTCCATGATGGTCGGTGGCAACCGGACGATCGAGGATCTGCTTCGGGACATGCTGCGCCCGATGCTGAAGACCTGGCTCGACGACAACCTGCCACAACTCGTCGAAAGGCTGGTGCGGGCCGAGATCGAGCGCGTTTCGCGCGGCCCCGGTCGCTGACCCGGCTCAGGCCTTCTGCAGGGATTTCAGCCGGGCGCGGAACACCAGCGCCATGACGGGCGTTAGCGCCGCCGCGATCAGGAAGATCGGCTCGGGGCCGAAACGGTCGAACATCACGCTGGTGCAAAGGACGCCGAGCGTCTGACCAGCGAAGAAGCAGAAGGCGAAGGTCGCGATGGAGGCGCCGCGGGCGTCCGGATTGATCTGTGTCGCCATGATCTGCAGCGCGTTGTGGAACAGTGCGAAGGCGGCTCCGCAGAGCACGATCGCCAGCCCCACGAGCCAGAGCCATGGCGAAAGCGCGATGACCACGAAGCTGAGGCTGAACGCCACGCCCGCCAGGACGAGGAGGCTCGCCTGGGAGAACCGCGCCAGCAGCATTGGCGCGAAGGACGAATAGGCCACGGCGCCGACGGCCGACAGCGCCGTCATGATACCGATGACCGTGAAGCTCACCTCGAACTTGTCGTGAAGGTGGGCGCCGACAAACGTGAAGGCGCCGACATAGAGCACCGCTTCCACCGTCACCGTCGCCAGCACGAGTCGACCGAGTGGGCTGCGGCCGCTGGCGAGGATCTGGCGGAAGGAGCCGGCGAGGCCGCCGCTGGGTACCGCGGTGCGGCGTGACAGGACCGGATTGCTGCGCAGTTGGATGGTGAGCGTCAGACCGGCGGCGATCATGAAGCCGCCCACCATGACGAAGGCCGCCGGCCAGCCGAAGGCATCGGCAAGCAGGCCGCCCACGGCCTGGCCGCTGATGGCGCCCGAGCTCATGAAGATCATGTAGCGGGCCAGCACCGCCTGTCTCTGGGCGAGCGGGATCGTGTCGCCGATGAAGGCCAGGCAGTTGGGAATGATGGCAGCGCCTGTCAGGCCCGCCAGGAAGCGAAACAGGGCAATCTGCTCCAGCGAGGTTGCGAAGGCGCAGGCGAGGGTGAACAGGCCGCAGAGCGTCGCCCCGAGGGCGATCATGCGAACCTTGCCGTAGCGGTCGCCGAGAGGGCCGGTGACCAGCTGGAAGCCGCCATAGGCGAGGCCGTAGGCGGTGACGACGATCGCCGCCGCGCCGGGCGTGGTCTGGAAGGCGTCGGCCAGCTTGGGCAGCAGCGGATCGCAGAAGCGCAGACCCGCGGAAGAGGCGAACGAGGCCGACCCCAGGAGGAACAGGGCCCGCCACGGCACGGCATCGGGAGGCGGCACATCGGCGGCGTGCTGAGTCATCGACAGCCTATGTGCCCTGTTTCCGCAATGCGGCAAGTGACGGCTTCGCATGGCAGAAATGTTGACTTCTCGGTCCGGGCGCGGCTTTGGTGCGCTCCCATCGCTGGAACGCCGCCGGACCGTCATGCTCGAGAAGACCTATTCACCCAAGGATATCGAGGCCCGCATCGCGGCCGCATGGGACAAGGCCGAGGCCTTCAGGGCCGGGAGGCCCGACCGCGCGGGCGCCGAAACCTATGCGATCATGATCCCGCCGCCGAACGTCACGGGCTCGCTGCATATGGGCCACGCCCTCAACAACACGCTGCAGGACGTGCTGTGCCGCTATGAGCGCATGCGCGGCAAGGACGTGCTGTGGCAGCCGGGGACGGACCATGCCGGCATCGCGACCCAGCTCGTGGTGTCGCGCCAACTCGCCGAGAAGCAGATCCACATGCGCGATCTCGGCCGCGAGAAGTTCATCGAGAAAGTCTGGGAATGGAAGGCCGAGAGCGGCGGCACCATCTTCAACCAGCTGAAGCGTCTCGGTGCCTCCTGCGACTGGTCGCGCGAGCGTTTCACCATGGGTGCGCATGGAGAGGCCTCCGACCAGATGGTCCGCGCCGTCACCAAGGTCTTCGTCGACCTTCACAAGGCGGGGCTGATCTATCGCGACAATCGTCTGGTGAACTGGGACCCGGAGTTCCGTTCGGCCATCTCTGACCTTGAGGTCGATTCCCTCGAGGTGAAGGGCCACCTCTGGCATTTCCAATATCCGCTCAAGGACGACCCGACGCAGTTCATCACGGTGGCGACGACGCGGCCCGAGACCATGCTCGGCGACACGGCGGTCGCCGTTCATCCGGATGACGAGCGTTATCGGCATCTCATCGGCAAGACCGTGGTCCTGCCGCTGGTCGGCCGGGAAATCCCGATCGTTGGTGATACCTATTCCGATCCTGAGAAGGGATCAGGTGCGGTGAAGATCACACCGGCCCACGATTTCAACGACTTCGAGGTCGGCAAGCGGCATGACCTGGCGCTCATCAACATCTTCGATGCCTCGGCGGTGGTGAACGAGAACGCTCCCGAGGCCTATCGCGGCCTGCCACGTTTCGAGGCGCGCAAGAAGGTGGTGGCGGACCTGGAGGCGCTCGGGCTGGTGGAGAAGATCGAGCCGCATACCCACATGGTTCCGCATGCCCAGCGCGGTGGCGCCGTGGTCGAGCCCTGGCTGACCGAACAGTGGTACGTCGACGCCGCAACGCTTGCGAAGCCGGCTCTCGAGGCGGTGCGCCGGGGCGAAACGCGCTTCGTGCCGGAGCGTTTCGCCGGCGATTACTTCCGCTGGCTCGAGAACATCCAGCCCTGGTGCATCTCGCGGCAGCTCTGGTGGGGCCACCAGATTCCCGCCTGGTATGCCGAGGACGGCGCGGTGTTCGTGGCCTCCACCGAAGCGGAGGCTCAGGCTCAGGCGGACGCGCATTTCGGCCGGGCAGGGGTGGCGCTGACCCGCGACCCTGACGTGCTCGATACCTGGTTCTCGTCGGGACTGTGGCCCTTCTCGACACTGGGCTGGCCAGACGAGACGCCGGAGCTGAAGCGTTTCTATCCGACCTCGACCCTCGTCACCGGCTTCGACATCATCTTCTTCTGGGTGGCCCGGATGATGATGCTGGGTCTCCATTTCATGGGGGACAAGCCCTTCTCCGACGTGGTCATCCACGGCCTCGTGCGCGATGACAAGGGTCGCAAGATGTCGAAAACGCTCGGCAATGTGGTCGATCCTCTCGGCCTCATCGACGAGTTCGGCGCCGATGCGCTGCGTTTCGCGCTGGTGGCTCAGGCGAGCCAGGGATCCGACGTCAAGTTCGCGCGTTCGCGCGTCGAGGGCTATCGCAACTTCGCAACCAAGCTGTGGAACGCCGCGCGTTTCGCCGAGATGAACGAATGCCAGCGCGTGGCAGGCTTCGACCCTGCCGCTGTGAAGACGACGCTGGCCAAATGGATCGTCGGGGAAACCGCGAAGGCGGTTGCCGAGACCGAGGCGGCGATCCAGGGCTATCGGTACAATGAGGCCGCTGGCGCCACCTACCGTTTCGTCTGGAACATCTTCTGCGACTGGTTCCTCGAATTCGCCAAGCCGATCTTTACCGGCAGCGACGAGGCCGCCAAGGCCGAGGTGCGGGCCGCCACGGCCTGGACCCTCGACCAGATCCTGAAGCTGCTGCACCCGTTCATGCCCTTCATCACCGAGGAATTGTGGGCGGTGACGGGCGAGGCGGGCCCCGCGCGCGCAGGCGTCCTGGCACTTAGCCCCTGGCCGCAGCTCGACGGGCTCGCCAACGAGGGGGCGGAGGCGGAGATCGGTTGGCTTGTTGATGCGATCACCGCCATCCGCTCCGTGCGCGCCGAGATGAACATCGCGCCGGGCACACAGGTGCCACTGGTCCTGCTGTCGCCTTTGGAGAAGACACAATCTCTCTCAGCGCGTTATGGTGATCTTCTCAACCGTCTTGCGAGGTTGTCCGGTATTTCGTCCGCCGCCGAGGCGCCGCAGGGCTCGGTCCAGATCGTCGTGCGTGGCGAGACCCTCGCCCTGCCCATGGCCGGACTGATCGACGTCGCTGCCGAGCGCGCCCGGCTTGCCAAGGCGCTGAAGGAGGCGGAGGGCGACATTGCGCGCTGCGATGCCAAGCTCACCAATGCCAATTTCATGGCGCGGGCCGCCGAAGACGTGGTGGCCGAACAGCATGAGAAGCGCGCCGAGGCGGCCGAGCGGCGCAAGAGCGTCGAGGCCGCGCTGCAGAGACTTGCGGCGCTCGGCTGAGGTCGCGACAGGGCGGCTCTTTCGCCTGGTGTCGCATCGGACAGGTCGGCGTGCACAGCCCGCCGGCCTTTTTCGTGTCCTTTTTGCAACAGACTGGAACGGCTCGCATCGGCGCGATCCGTTCACCATGTTTTGCCGCAATCCCGCCACAGGCCGAAGCGCAAAAAATCAGCGGTAAATGTCCCGTTCCCGCTTTGGCGTGGAACCTTCCCATGGCCGCCGCGTCAATGACCCCTGCATTTCGTCTTCAGTGTTCGCCCAGCGTCCCGTCCATCAAGTTTCATGCGGGAGTTGTGCGATGAGCGGCCCCACTTTCGACAAGTCCAAGCTGCCCAGCCGGCACGTGACGGAGGGTCCATCGCGGGCGCCGCACCGGTCCTACCTCTATGCGATGGGGCTGACGACCAAGCAGATCCACCAGCCTTTCGTCGGCGTCGCCACCTGCTGGAACGAAGCCGCCCCCTGCAACATCGCCCTGATGCGCCAGGCGCAGGCGGTCAAGAAGGGCGTTGAGTCCGCCCAGGGTACGCCGCGGGAATTCTGCACCATCACGGTCACCGACGGCATCGCCATGGGCCATGCCGGCATGAAGTCATCGCTGCCGTCTCGCGAGATCATCGCCGACTCGGTCGAACTGTCGATGCGTGGCCATGCCTATGATGCCCTGGTCGGCCTTGCCGGCTGCGACAAGTCGTTGCCTGGCATGATGATGGCCATGGTGCGCCTCAACGTGCCGTCCATCTTCATCTATGGCGGCTCGATCCTGCCGGGCACGTTCCGCGGCCGGCAGGTGACGGTCCAGGACCTGTTCGAGGCAGTCGGTCAGCATTCGGTCGGTGCCATGTCGGACGCCGATCTCGATGAACTGGAGCGGGTGGGTGCCCCTTCGGCTGGTGCCTGCGGCGCCCAGTTCACGGCCAACACCATGGCGACCGTGTCGGAAGCCATCGGTCTGGCCTTGCCCTATTCGGCCGGCGCGCCAGCGCCTTACGACATTCGCGACGCCTTCTGCTATGCGGCGGGCGAAAAGGTCATGGAACTGATCGCCCGGCGGATCCGGCCGCGCGACATCGTCACCCGCAAGGCGCTGGAAAATGCCGCAACCGTTGTCGCCGCGTCGGGCGGCTCGACCAATGCGGCCCTTCACCTGCCGGCCATGGCGCATGAATGCGGCATCAAGTTCGATCTTTTCGATGTCGCCGAGATCTTCAAGAAGACGCCCTATATCGCCGATCTGAAGCCGGGCGGGAAATATGTCGCCAAGGATCTGTTCGAGGCTGGCGGTATTCCGCTGCTGATGAAGGCGCTGCTCGACGGCGGCTATCTGCACGGTGACTGCATGACGGTGACCGGCCGGACCATGGCCGAGAACCTTGCTTCGGTGAAGTGGAACGCGGATCAGGACGTCGTCTATCCGACGACGAAGCCCATCACCAAGACCGGCGGCGTCGTCGGCCTCAGGGGCAACCTGGCGCCGGACGGGGCGATCGTGAAGGTCGCCGGCATGAAGAAGCTGAAGTTCAAGGGGCCGGCGCGCTGCTTCGACCGCGAGGAAGAGTGCTTCAAGGCGGTGACCGACCGCACCATCCGCGAGGGCGAGGTCATCGTCATCCGCTATGAGGGACCGAAGGGTGGGCCGGGCATGCGCGAGATGCTCGCCACCACCGCCGCGCTTTACGGCCAGGGCATGGGCGACAAGGTCGCCCTGATCACCGATGGCCGTTTCTCGGGCGCGACACGCGGCTTCTGCATCGGCCATGTCGGTCCGGAGGCGCAGGTCGGCGGGCCCATCGCGCTGCTGCGCGACGGCGACATGATCGAAATCGACGCCGTCAAGGGAACGCTCAAAGTTCGCCTTACGGCTGCCGAATTGCGGGCGCGTAAGAAGGATTGGACAGGCCCGAAACCGACGGAATACGGCTCGGGCGCCATCTGGAAATTTGCCCAGCAGGTCGGACCTGCGGTTGACGGTGCGGTGACCCATCCGGGCGGCGCCGGGGAAAAGCACGTCTATGCGGATATCTGATCGTCTCAGCGTGCATGTCGTCCTGGTGGCGACGGTCATGGCGGCGGCCCTGCCGACGGGCGGCGCGTGGGCGTTCGACGGCCAGCCTGCCGGCGATGCCCGCTCGGCTCTCGACGCCTTCCGCGCCTATGGCCGTGCCCTGCGCGACGGCCGGACCGCCGAGGCCGTAACGGCGCTGCAATATGCCGCGAGCGGCGGCCATGCGGCTTCCGCCTGGCGCCTGGGCCGCATGTACATGGAAGGCGAGGGTGTCGCCCGGTCCGACCTGAAGGCCTTCGAGACCTTCCGCCAGATCACCATGACGCGGCGCGAAGAGGGGCCGAACTCGCCCGACGCGCGGTTCATATCCTCCGCCTTCGTCGCCATGGGCAATTACCTCGTCGAGGGCATTCCCAACACCTATGTGCGGCCCGATCCGGGCAAGGCAGTCGAACTCTATTTCTATGCGGCGTCTACTTTCGGCGATGCCGATGGCCAGTTCCGCCTCGGGCGCATGCTCCTCGAGGGCAAAGGGGCACCGCGCGATCCGCGCCAGGCAGCCCGCTGGCTACAACTTGCCGCCCAGAAAAGCCATCATCAGGCACAGGCCGTTCTCGGCCACATGCTGTTCACCGGCCGCGATGTGCCGCGGGCCGCGCCGCGCGGACTGATGTTCCTGACGCTCGCCAAGGAATCCGCGAGCGAGAACGAGCCCTGGATCAGCGAAATGTACGAGGAGGCCATGCGCCAGGCCTCCGACGACGAGCGCGGCGTTGCGCTGCGGATGGTCGAGACCTGGATCAAGACCGTCCGGCGATGAGGGGCTGGGCAGCATGACGGCGGCGGCCGGCGCGCTGTTCACGCCCGACGTCCTCGTGCATCCGCAGGATCCGCTGGGCTTCATTGCCTTCCTGAGCCGCCTGATCGACAACCCACTTGCCACATGGCCGCAGGCGGTCTTCGAGGAGAAGGTCCACCGCGTCCCCTTCGGCAAGCGCGACCTGCTCTTCGTCATGGACCCGCCGCTGGTCGACGAGGTGCTCGTAGCCAAGGCCACCTCGTTCCCCAAGGCGCCAATCATCCGCCGCACCATAGGCCCGGCCGTCGGCAACGACTCGATCTTTACCGCCGAGGGGGCCGCCTGGCGCTGGCAACGCCGCGCCGCGTCGCCGCCGTTCCGGCACGGCACGCTGCTCTCCTTCGTGCCGACCTTCGGCGCCACGGCCGATGCGACGGTCGAGCGGCTCACCGCCGCTCCGGGGGCCACCGTGGACATGGCCGAGGCCATGATGGAGACGACCTTCGACGTGATCGTCGAGACCATGCTGTCCGGCCGGACGCGCTTCGATACCCGGCGGTTCGGCGAGGAGATCTCGCGCTATTTCGATACGGTGGGCTGGATCGCCGCCTACACCACACTGAAGCTGCCGGAATGGCTGCCTTATCCGGGCCGCCGCCGGGCGATGGCCGGCAACCGCTTTCTCCGCCAGGAGATGGCACGTGTCATTGCTGAGCGTCGGGCTGAACCCCTCGCCGAGCCGGATCTGCTCGACGCGCTCATCGCCGCGACCGATCCGGAGACGGGCCGCGCCATGACGGACGCCGAACTCGCCGACAACCTCCTGACCTTCGTCGTGGCAGGCCACGAGACGACCGCCCTGGCGCTCACCTGGGCGCTGTGGCTCATCGGCAATGCTCCCGCCGTCGAGGCGCGTCTGGTCGAGGAGGTCGCCACCGTTGTCGGGGAGGGGCCTGTCGAGGCCGGCCATATCGAGGGCCTCGTCTATGCCAAGCAGGTGATCCAGGAGGCCATGCGACTCTATCCGCCGGCGCCGATCATCCCGCGCATCGCGGCGGAAGACGTGATGCTCGGCGACATGCACCTCACGAAGGGCACGCCGGTCTACATTCCGGTCTATGCGGTTCACCGCCACAAGCTGATCTGGGACAACCCGGCGGCGTTCGATCCAGACCGCTTTGCCCCCGACAAGGCCCGCCAGCTCCACCGTGGTGCCTATCTGCCGTTCGGTGCCGGTCCGCGTATCTGCATCGGCGCGGCCTTCGCGCAGATCGAGGCGGTGGCGATCCTCGCGACCCTCATCCGCCGGCTGCGCTTCGTGCCATTGCCTGACCACCGCCCCATGCCGACGACGCGGCTGACGCTGCGCCCCGCGGGCGGCATGCCCATGCGGGTGGAACTGCGTCAGATGCCGATCTCGCACCAGACCGGCACGTGATCGCTCGGCTTCTCCCAGCCGCGCACATGCTTGTCGATGCCGGCCGTCACCAGCCTGTCGGTGGCCTGCGGCGACAGCATCAGGTGGTCGATGCGGATGCCGTTGTTCCGCGGCCAGGCTCCGGCCTGGTAATCCCAGAAGGAGTAGAGGCCGGCGGAATCGTCGCAGGCCCTGAGCGCGTCGGTGAAGCCAAGCGCCGCCAGTTGGCGGAACCTGCTCCGGCTTTCCGGCTGGAACAGCGCATCGCCGACCCAGTCCTTCGGGTTCTTCGCGTCGTCCGGCATCGGAATAACGTTATAGTCGCCGCACAGCAGTAAGGGCTCCTCCAGCGCGAGCCGGTCGCGGGCATGCCGGATCAGCCGGTCCATCCAGGCAAGCTTGTAGGTAAACTTCTCCGTGCCGACCGGATTGCCGTTGGGCAGGTACAGGCTGGCGACGCGGACGGCGCCCGCCGGCGTCGACACCACAGCTTCGAGATAGCGCGCCTGCTCGTCGGCTTCGTCGCCGGGCAGGCGAGAGGTGACGTCCTCGAGCGGCAGTTTCGAGAGGATGGCGACGCCGTTGTAGGTTTTCTGGCCGTGGGTCGCGACATTGTAGCCGGCGCTTTCGAAGGCCTCCCGCGGGAAGGCCTCGTCGACACATTTCAGCTCCTGCAGGCAGACGATGTCGGGATCGCGCTCCTTCAGCCAGGCGAGGGTGTTCTCGACCCTGATCTTGACGGAATTGACGTTCCACGTGGCGACGATCATGACGGGTCCTGCGATTCTTGCCAGGGGCAGTGTAGCGCCAGCTTGGGATGCGGTCGCCCCTGCCACGACAGCAGCCGACAGGAGACGGGTTCATGTGGATCGACAGTGAAGAGGGGCTGAGAGCTCTCTACGGGCCGGCCAGCGAGGCCTCGCTCACCAAGGAGGTTCCCGCACTGACGCCGCAATATCGCACCCTGGTCGAAGCGTCGCCCTTCTGCGTCCTCGCCACCGCCGGACCCGAGGGGCTCGATGCGACGCCGCGCGGCGATCCGCCGGGCTTCATCCGCGTCCTCGACGACAAGACGCTGCTGATCCCGGACCGGCGCGGCAACAACCGCATCGACAGCCTCCTGAACATCGTGCGGGACCCGCGCGTCGCGCTGCTCATCCTCGTGCCGGGCGTCGCCGAGACCCTGCGCATCAATGGGCATGGCCGCATCACTACCGACCCCGCACTGCTGCAGCCGTCTGCGATGGACGGCAAAGTACCGGTGACGGGTCTCGTCATCACTGTGGCGAGCGTCTATTTCCAGTGCGCCAAGGCGTTGGTCCGCTCGCGGCTGTGGGATCCGGCGGCGCAGCGCGACCGGTCGGAACTGCCGACCCCTGGCCAGATGCTCAAGGGTGCGGGGGCGGGCTTCGACGTCGAGGCCTACGACAAGGCGCTGCCGATGCGGCTCGCCGCGACGCTCTACTGATCAGACCGTGAAACTGGTGCCGCAGCCGCAGCTGGCTGTGGCGTTGGGATTCTGCAGCTTGAACGCGGAGCCGATGAGGTCGTCGACCCAGTCGAGCTGTGTGCCGGCCATGTAGGGCAGGGAGATCTCGTCCACCAGCACCGTGGCGCCGTCCTTGACGATGGCGAAATCGTCGGAGTTGCGGGTGGTGGTGAAGTCGAACTTGTACTGGAAGCCCGAGCAGCCGCCGCCCTCGACCGAGATGCGCAGCATCGAGCCCGGCGGTTCGCCCACCATGATCTTGGCGATACGGGCTGCGGCCCGGTCGGTGACCGTCACCGCGGGCGCTAGGGTGTCGACATCGGTGGTCATCAGCTTGTCTCCCCGGTTCAAGGCCGGAAACACAGGAAAGGGCAGCCTTCCGCCTTGCAGCAGGGCCATCTCATAGGTATGTGCGCCCATGGCCCCGGTCAATCGCCCCGGAGCCTTTGTGCGGAAACTGTTGGCCGGCCTTCAGTCCGGAGCGGCGGAACGTCCGGGGATCTGCATGGCTGTCGCGAGCTACTTCTATCCGCCTCTCGCGCCCTATGCCTGCGATTCCCGCACCTCCAGGGGGCGGCTGGTCGCCGAGCCCTCGTCACCGACCCGGACCGAGTTCCATCGCGACCGCGACCGCATTGTCCATGCCACCGCGTTCCGGCGGCTGAAGCACAAGACCCAGGTCTTCGTCTCGCCCGAAGGCGATCACTACCGCACGCGGCTGACCCATACGATCGAGGTGGCGCAGATCGCCCGCTCGCTGGCGCGCGCGCTCGGGCTGGACGAGGACCTGGCCGAGACCCTGGCGCTCGCCCATGACCTCGGCCACACGCCTTTCGGTCATACGGGCGAGGATGCGCTGGACGAGGTTATGCGGCCCTATGGCGGCTTCGACCACAATGCCCAGTCGCTCCGCATCGTGACCCGTCTGGAGCGCCGCTATGCCGGCTTCGACGGCCTGAATCTGAGCTGGGAGACGCTCGAGGGGCTGGTCAAGCACAACGGCCCGCTGCTCGCCGCAGACGGCACCCCGACCGCGCGCTACCGCGCCCGAGGGATCCCTGTCGCGATCCTCGAATATGATGCGCTGCAGCCCCTCGACCTCGCCACCCACGCCAGTGCCGAGGCCCAGGCCGCGGCCATCGCCGACGACATCGCCTATGACGCCGCCGACATCGACGACGGGCTGCGGGCAGGGCTCTTCACCCTCGACGATCTCGGCGACGCCGTGCCGCTGGCGCGGCAGTTCCTGGACGAGATCCGCGCGCGCCACCCGGCGCTGGAGAAGCCGCGAGAGATCAACGAGCTGACGCGGCGGGTGATCACGCGTCTGGTGGAGGACGTCATCGCCGAGGCGACGCGCGCCATCGGCGAGGTGGCCCCGGCGAGCGCCGACGACATCCGTCGCTGCGGCCGCACGCTTGTGCAGTTTTCCGCGCCGATCCGCACCTATGACGAAGGGATCAAGGCTTTCCTCTTCGCCAATGTCTATCGGCACCCGCGGGTCGTGCCCATCCGCCGCGACGCTGCCGGCGTGGTGCGCGACCTGTTCGCCGCCTATTTCGAGCATCCGAGTGCCATGCCCCCGCAATGGTCGGCCGGCGTGGCGCTGCTCGACGAGGCGCGCCGCGCGCGCCGTGCCGCCGACTATATCGCCGGGATGACCGACCGCTACGCGCTGGACGAACACCGTCGCCTGTTTGCCCAGACCCCCGATCTGCGCTAGAGGCGACCGCTTCTGGTCAGGTATCGGTATGAACATCTTCGCTCTTTTCACCCAGCACGTGCGCATGGCCGTCGCCGGCCTCGCCTCCGAGGGCATCGTCCTGTCGGAGGCCGCCCTCGACCGGATCGTGGTGGAGGCGCCGCGTGACCCGACCCATGGCGATCTCGCCACCAATGCCGCCATGGTTCTGTCGAAGGAGGCGGGCCTGAAGCCGCGCGACCTCGCGGAGAAGATCGCCGCGCGACTCGCCGCGGTCGCCGACGTCGCCCGCGTCGATATTGCCGGCCCGGGCTTCATCAACCTGGCGGTCAAGGCGTCGGTCTGGCCGCGCGTACTGAAGTCGGCCGTCGAGACGGGCGAGGCTTTCGGACGCGCGACCCTCGGCAAGGGCACCAAGGTCAATGTCGAATATGTCTCGGCCAACCCGACCGGCCCGATGCATGTCGGCCATTGCCGCGGCGCCGTGTTCGGCGACGCACTGGCCAATCTGCTCGACGCCGCCGGTTTCGACGTCACCCGCGAATATTACATCAACGATGCCGGCGCTCAGGTGCAGATCCTTGGTCGCTCGGCCCATCTGCGCTATCGCGAGGCCCTCGGCGAGACCATCACTATTCCCGAAGGCCTCTATCCCGGCGACTATCTGAAGCCGGTCGGCGAGGCGCTGAAGGCGCAACACGGCGACCGCCTCCTGTATGTTCCTGAGGCCGAGTGGCTGCCGATCTGCCGGGACGCGGCGATCGCGGCCATGATGGACGAGATCCGAGGCGACCTTGCTGCCCTCAATGTCCGCCATGCCGTCTTCTTCTCCGAGCGGTCGCTGCAAGCTCCGGTGGACAAGGTGCGCGGCGCCATCGAGAGCCTGCGGGCTGACGGCCAGATCTACGAGGGTGTGCTGGAGCGGCCCAAGGGCGCGGATGACGAGGAATGGGAGGAGCGCGAGCAGACGCTGTTCCGCTCGACCGCCTTCGGTGACGACGTCGACCGGCCGCTGATGAAATCGGACGGATCCTATACCTATTTCGCCTCAGATATCGCCTATCACAAGGACAAGGCCGATCGCGGCTTCCTCGAGCAGATCGACGTCTGGGGCGCCGACCATGGCGGCTATGTCAAGCGGATGCAGGCGGCGCTGAAGGCGATCAGCGGCGGGCGGGCCGCCTTGGACGTGAAGCTGGTTCAGCTCGTGCGGCTGTTTCGCGACGGCGAGCCGGTGCGCATGTCGAAGCGTTCGGGCGATTTCGTCACGCTGCGGGAGGTCGTCGACGAGGTCGGACGGGATGCCGTCCGTTTCATGATGCTCTACCGCAAAAACGACGCCACGCTGGACTTCGACCTGGCCAAGGTGAAGGAGCAATCCAAGGATAACCCGGTCTTCTACGTCCAGTACGCCCATGCGCGCGGCCGCTCGATCCTGCGCAACGCCAAGGCCGCCATCGCCGATCTTGATCTTTCGGCCCAGGCGCTGGCCGCGGCGCCGCTCGACCGGCTGGACGACCCTGGCGAACTCGCCATCGTCCAGCGCCTCGCGCAATATCCACGGCTGATCGAGGCCGCAGCCCAGGCTCATGAGCCACACCGCGTCGCATTCTATCTTTACGAGCTTGCCTCCGACCTCCATTCCCAGTGGAATCGCGGGAAAGATTCGCCGCATTTACGCTTCATTATGGAAAATGATCGACAAATAACGACGGCGCGCCTTGCGCTGGTCCAGGGTATCGTGACCGTTCTCAGATCGGGACTCGCGATCCTCGGCGTCGAGGCCGTCGAAGAAATGCGTTGATCGCGCCGCGCGTAGTCGTTTGCGGCGCCCACCGACGGCGGGGCCCATGGCCAACGAGAACAGTGTGCGTAGCTATCGCGATTACGATTCTTACGACCGCGATGCCCGCGAACCCGGGCCGGTCGGAGACGGGCGGCCGGGAGGCGATCCGCTGGCGGATCTGGCGCGGATCATCGGGCAGGATGACGGCTATGCCGATCTTCTGAAGACCGTCGCCCGCACGCGGGATACGGTTTCTGATCCGGCCTTGGGCGTGTCTGACGGCGCTGAGGACGAGATTGCCATCCCCGCCATGCCGCTGCGTGCGCCCGCTTCCGACGAGCAGGGCATCGACTGGGAAGACCTCGAGGCGGAGCTGGCCAAGCATCGTGAGGCAGCCGAGGTCACCGGATATGACGATGGCGCTGCTATCGACGCCTTGCGCGGCTCGCACGAGGCCTGGCCGGGCGAGGCTGCGGCAGCGGACGATCTCGAGCGGCGGCTCGCCGCGGAATTCGAACGCTCCTTCGGTGAAGGCGAGCGGCTGCGCGACGGCAATATGGGGGCCTATGTGGCTGCCGGCGCTGTCGGGGTCGCGGGTGCGGCCGGTGCTGCTTATGCCATGCGGGGCCATCAGGGCCGCGATCCCGACGTCTATGCGCCGTCGTCGCAGGCAGGCGCGTCCGTTGCCGACGATGTCTATGCCTATCCCGACGATGCCCCGCCGCGCCGGCGCCGTGCCGGCGTCACGGCCGTTGCGGCTGTCCTTGCCCTCGCGGTGATCGGCGGCGGCGGCGTCTATGCCTATCGTGGGATGGCCGGTTCTGGCTCATCGGTTGGTGAGGCCCGCGTCGTGCGAGCCGATTCCACCCCTGTACGCATCGCCGCACCTCAGGCGCAGGAGACGAGGCCCGCTGTGGATCGCGTTGCCGGTGCCGAGCGCGTTGTGGCGCGCGAGGAACGCCCTGTCAGCGTGCGTGAACAGGCTGCCCAGGTTCAGGAGCCGCCGACCCCGGCGCGCGTCATTCCGCTCTTCCCCGCCCCTGCGGCCTCTTCCGGCGTCGTCACCGATCCGGGGCAGCCGGTCGTGCGCACTGTCAATGCGGTCCCGGTTGCTACGCCAGCCGCCGCGCCGTCGGCGTCCGCCGCGATCCAGGCCCGCGTTCCCGAAGAGCCGCGCCGGGTGCGGACGGTTCAGGTCGGACCTGATGGTACCATCATGGCGCCGAGTGCGACGGCGCCGACGCGTCCTGTGGCGCCCGTCGCGCCGCAGCAGGCCCTGTCAGTGGTTCCTGCTGCGGCTCCCGCGCTTGCCGCCGCTGACTCCCGTTCCTCGCCTGTTCCGGCGCCGCGTCCGGTGCAGACGGTGCGGGTTGCGCGGGCTGAGCCGGCCGCCACGACCTCGGTCGAGCCCAGTCGTGCGCCGGCCCGCCCGGCGAACCAGGTACAGCCCCTCGATCTCGGTCCGCAGCGGACGGCCTCTGTCTCCACCAGTTCCACGTCCACCGGCTCCACCTCCGGCGGTGGAACCTTCGTCCAGATCTCGTCGCACCAGTCCGAACAGGAGGCCCGTTCGGCCTTCACGTCGGCAGTCCGTCGTTTCCCGATGCTGCAGGGGCAGACGCCGAATGTCCGCACGGCGGAGATCCCGGGTCGCGGCACCTGGCATCGGCTGCGGGTCGGCCCGTTCTCCCGCGACGAGGCCCAGGGGCTCTGCCAGCGGCTGAAGGCGGCTGGCGGCTCCTGCGTCCTCAACTGACCGCCGCCGCAAGGCCATGGCCGAGAAGGCTCTGATCCTCGGCTGTGCCGGCACCTCCCTTTCGGTGGATGAGGCGGCCTTCTTTCGGGACATCGACCCATGGGGCCTGATCCTGTTCCGGCGGAATTGCGCCGATCCTGATCAGATCCGGCGCCTTGTCGGCGATTTTCGCACCGCCGTGGGGCGGGCCGACGCGCCCGTCCTGATCGATCAGGAGGGTGGGCGGGTCCAACGGCTCTCCCCGCCCTTCTGGCCCAAATATCCGCCTGCGCGGGTCTTTTCCGGTCTTGCTGCCAATGATCCGCTGCACGGCCGGGCTATGGCGCGGCTTGCCGGGCGGCTCATGGCCCATGACCTGCTGAGCCTCGGCATCACCGTCGACTGCGCCCCCGTGCTCGACGTGCCAGTGGCGGGTGCCCATGACGTAATCGGAGACAGGGCTTTTTCGCTGATTCCGGCGGAGGTTGCAGCGCTGGGGCGCGCTGTTGCGGAAGGACTGCTCGCCGGCGGTGTCCTGCCGGTGGTCAAGCATATTCCCGGTCACGGCAGGGCAGGGGCCGACAGCCACGCCGCGCTCCCCGTCGTCGATGCGCCGCGTGAGGCGCTTGACCATGACTTCCTGCCGTTCCGGACCCTGACCGACATGCCGCTCGCGATGACGGCCCATGTCGTCTACACGGCGATCGATCCGCGGCATCCGGCGACGACGTCCCGGCGGGTGATGCAATCCGTCATCCGTGGCGCCATCGGCTATGACGGGCTGGTCATGACCGACGACCTGTCGATGAACGCACTCGAAGGGTCGCTCGGCTCGCGCGCGCTGCGCTCCTATGCGGCAGGCTGCGACGTCGTGCTCCACTGCAACGGCAAGCTCGACGAGATGATGGCGGTGGCCAGCGAGGCGCGGAGGCTCACCGGTCGTGCCCGTCGGCGGGCCGATGCCGCCCTCGGCAGAATCCGGCACCTGCCCGAGCCGTTTGACCCGGTCGAGGCCCTCGCATTGTTCCAGGACATGTTGGCGCGCCGACCGACGGCGCCATCATCGTCAGGCTTTGCCGCGGACCACGCGCTGAGCGTATGATCGGGCCACGGGGACCGGCCTGGTCCTGCGTATCGGAATTTCCATGGCCCGCACGACCATCCCCTTCGGCGGCAATGTGCTGCCCTTCGAGACGCCGGCCGATCGCGGCACGGCCGAGCCGGCCTTCGTGGTCGATCTCGACGGATTCGAGGGGCCGCTGGACATGCTGCTGGCGCTTGCCCGCACCCAGAAGGTGGATCTGTCGAAGATCTCCATCCTCGCGCTGGCCGACCAGTATCTCGGTTTCATCGAGGAGGCGCGGAAACTGCGGCTGGAACTCGCCGCCGACTACCTCGTCATGGCCGCCTGGCTCGCCTATCTGAAGTCCCGCCTTTTGATCCCCGAGCCCGCCAAGGGTGACGAACCCTCCGGGCCTGAACTGGCGGAGGTGCTGGCCTTCCGGCTCCAGCGCCTTCAGGCCATGCGCGATGCCGCGGCACGGTTGATGACGCGGCACCGGCTCGGCCGTGACGTCTTCGGACGTGGCGATCCCGAACCGATCGTCGCCCTGGCCGAGCGCCGCTGGGAGGCCAGTCTCTATGATCTCCTGACCGCCTATGCGCAGCAGCGCGAGAAGTCGGCGCTCTCCCACGTGACCATGGAACATCGCACCGTCTGGTCGCTCGCCGAGGCGCGCGAGATTCTCGAGCGGCTGGTCGGCGCCGCGACCGACTGGACCGCGCTCGACACGTTCCTGCTCGACTACCTCGTCAGCGACGCCAAGCGCGCGACCGTCCTGGCCTCCAGCTTTGCCTCCACCCTGGAACTGGTGCGAGAGGGCGTGCTCGAACTGCACCAGGACCGTCCGCTCGGCCCACTCTTCATGCGAAAGCGCAGGGGAGAGCCGGCTTCCAACCCGCCGGAGACATGATAGAAGCCGCGCATGGTCGATGAGCGCAACATGGACGATCCGGCACAACTGCGGCTCGGCGCGCCTGTCGGCATGGCCGACGGCCCGGTCGAGCAATTGCGGATCGTCGAGGCGCTGCTCTTCGCCGCGGCCCACCCGCTCGACGAGGCCGCCCTTGCCGAGCGCCTGCCGCGTGGCGCCGATCTGCGGTCCCTCCTCATGACTCTCCAGGCCTTCTATGCACCGCGGGGCGTCAATCTCGTGAGGGTGGCGGGAAAATGGGCCTTCCGTACGGCGGAGGATCTCAGCTTCCTTCTCCACCGCGAGACGACGGATGAGCGCAAGCTGTCCCGCGCCGCCCTGGAGACTCTGGCGATCGTTGCCTATCACCAGCCCGTGACACGGGCGGAGATCGAGGAGATCCGTGGCGTCACCGTTGCCAAAGGCACGATCGACCTGCTGATGGAGACTGGCTGGCTGCGCATCCGCGGCCGCCGCAAGGTACCCGGTCGCCCGGTCACCTTTGGCACGACGCCGGCCTTTCTAGACCATTTCGGCCTCGAGGCCATCGGCGATCTCCCAGGCCTCGACGACCTGAAGGCTGCCGGCATGCTGGACGGACGCCTGCCGCCCGGTTTCCGCATTCCCATCCCCAATGACGACCTTGCGCTGCGCGAGGACGAGGAGCCGGACGACGGCGGCGAACTCGATCTCGGGCTGATGCCGCTGGCTGACAGGGGCGCGCCGTGAACCGGACTCTGATGGACACGGTGTCGGGCTGGGGACGGCGCGGCACCGCCGGGACGTCGATCGCCTCGTCGCTCGCATTCGAGGACATCGTCCACAGCTACGGTGCGGTACGGGCGCTCGCCGGCATATCGCTGGTCGTTGCTCCGGGCGAGGTACTCTGCCTGCTCGGTCCCTCCGGCTGCGGCAAGACGACACTGCTGCGGATCGCATCGGGCATCGAGCGGCCGTCCTCCGGGCAGGTGCTGATCGATCACCGGGAGGTCGCGGGCCCGTCGACATTCGTACCGCCGGAGCGGCGTGGAATCGGGCTCGTTTTCCAGGATTTCGCCTTGTTCCCGCACCTGAGCAACCTTGCCAACGTGATGTTCGGCCTCAAGGCGCTGCCGAAGGCCGATGCGGAGCGGGCGGCACGCCTGGCGCTCAGCCGCGTCGGTCTCGCCGACCACGCAAACGACTATCCCCATACGCTGTCGGGCGGCGAACAGCAGCGCGTGGCCCTGGCGCGAGCGATCGCGCCGCGGCCGAGCATCCTGCTAATGGACGAGCCCTTCTCCGGGCTCGACAGCCGCCTGCGCGATGCGATCCGCGACGAGACCCTCGCGGTGATGCGCGAGACGCGTGCCACCTGCATCGTCGTCACCCATGATCCCGAGGAGGCCATGCGGATGGCGGACCGCATCGTGCTCATGCGAGAGGGTCGGATTGCCCAGATCGGTGCGCCCCGCGATCTCTACCAGGCGCCCGCCGATCTCGACACGGCGCGGTTCTTCTCCGACGTCAACGAGGTGCCCGGCATCGTGCAGGGCGGACGGCTGATCACGCCGGTGGGATATTTTGCCGCGCCCGGTCTCGCCGACGGGGCTCCGGCGGTGGCGGCCATCCGTCCGCAGTCGATCTTGCCGAAACCGGCGGGCATGTGCGTGCCCGGACGGTTGGTTTCGCGCCGATTCCTCGGAGAAGTCGAGCTTTTGGAGATTGTTGTGCAGGGAATGGACGCTCCGCTGAAGGCGCGGGTGCGTTCCGCCGAGGGGTTGATCCCGGGCCGCGATGTCGGTGTTGACGTTACCGCGTCCGAGGTTCTTGTTTTTGCCGCACCCGCCGCATAGTTTCCCAATCCAACGGTCGTTCCAGGGCCGCACGAAACAATCGCTCCGGCAGACCCGCCAAGGGACGCCGGTGTCAAACGGTCAAGGAGTAGGTCATGGGTACGTTTAGCGCCTGGCACTGGATTCTCGTCGCCATCGTGGTGCTGCTGCTGTTCGGTCGCGGCAAGATCTCGGAGTTCATGGGCGATGCCGCCAAGGGCATCAAGGCCTTCAAGAAGGGCCTGGCCGAGGATGACAAGCCGGAAACGCCGCCGGCAGCGCCCGCCGCACCCGCATCGACCATCGATCACCAGCCGGCGCCGGCCCCCGCTGCCGCTCCGCCTGTCGCGCCCGCTGCCACCACCTCCGAGCAGGCACCCGCCACCGCTCCCAAGGTCGGCTGAGGCGCCAGGTCTTCGCGGCGCCGGGCCCGCTTTCCTCCTAGGCCCGCGCATGCGTGTGGACGGTGAATTGCCATGTTCGATCTGAGCTGGGGCGAAATCGCACTGATCGGCATTGTCGCGCTGATCGTCATCGGCCCGAAAGAGCTGCCCGGTGTCCTGAGGGGCATGGGGCACGCTCTTGCCAAGCTGCGGCGCATGGCTTCGGACTTCCAGTACCAGTTCAACCAGGCCCTGCAGGAGGCCGAGGTCGACAAGGTCAAGTCCTCGATCAACAGCGTGACCGAAGCGGTGAATGCCACGCCGGCGGCGACATTCAACCCGATCGACTACGCCCGCGACCAGATCAAGTCCGCGGTGGACGACATCAAGGGCCAGCCGGCTCCCGGGACCGTCGGGCCGCCGGCGCCTGATCCGCTGGCCCAGGCCGTTCCCGCCCCGCCGACCTACACCGCGGATCCTGCTGCCATCCAGAACGCCTTCAAGCCTGCGCCCATCGAGCCACCGACCGCTTTCGCATCGCCTGCGTCTGCGCCGGTCCTTGGCGCTGCTCCGGTTGATCCGCCACCGGGCTTCATGGCCGCAACGCCGCCTCCCGCCGCCGAGCCGGTATCGCCTGCTCCTGCGTCATCCGTCGGGCAGGGCGTCGCCGCTTCGCCGACCGACAACGTCACCGAGACGGCCAAGCGCCCCGGAGAGACCAAGGCATGACGTCCGCTCCTGCCCACGAGGACAAGCTGAAGGCGGACGAGGATGCCATCGAGGCGTCGAAGGCGCCGCTGATGGAGCATCTGATCGAGCTGCGGTCGCGGCTTATCAAGGCGATGGCCGGTTTCCTCGTCTGCTTCATCTTTTCGTTCGCCTTTTCCAAGCAGATCTTCCAGATTCTCGTGCTGCCCTACGAGTGGGCTGCCGACTATCTGAGTATTCCGCGCGCAGATGTGAAGCTGATCTACACGGCGCCGCTCGAGTATTTCTTCACGCAGCTGAAGATCGGCATGTTCGGCGGTGCCTTCCTGGCCTTTCCGATCATTGCGATCCAGCTCTACAAGTTCGTCGCGCCGGGGCTCTACACCCACGAGAAGGACGCGTTCCGACCCTATCTGATCTGGACTCCGGTCTGCTTCTTCACCGGCGGCATCTTCGTCCTCGTCTTCGTGATGCGGGCACTGATGCTGTTCTCGCTCGGCATGCAGCAGGCTCCGAGCGATACGGCGACGGCGATCCAGTATCTGGGACGGGTCGAGGATTACCTCAGCCTGATCATGACACTGATCTTCGCCTTCGGCATTTCCTTCCAGCTGCCGGTCATCATTGCGCTGCTTGGCCAGATCGGCGTTGTCGACAGCGAGTTCCTGCGTGGCAAGCGGCGCTATTTCATCGTCATCGCCTTCGTCGTCGCGGCCGTCCTCACGCCGCCCGACGTCATCAGCCAATTGTCGCTGGCCATTCCGCTCATCGGGCTCTACGAGATCGGCATCCTCATCGTCGCCCGCATGGAAAAGAAGCGGGCGGCTGAAAAGCGGGAAACCGACGGGGACGGCGACGGCGAGACCACGGCTCCCGCTTCCTGACGGAACGGGATATCCGGGGGCCGACCTTCTGCCTGTCGGCGTGACGCGATGCGGGAACCTTGCGGGGAGAATCTATGTCGATCGTCGACAGCATCCGGACCACCGTATTCGTTCCGGTTCATCGTGAGGGCTATCCCTTCATCGCCATCGCGGGTGTCGGCACCCTGCTGCTGCTGTGGTGGGGCGCCTGGCTGACCTGGCCGATGCTGGTTCTGACGATCTGGGTGATCTTCTTCTTCCGTGATCCCGTCCGGGTGACGCCCGCCCGCGACGGGCTCGTCATATCGCCGGCCGACGGGCGCATCTCGCTCATCTCCCGGGTGACGCCGCCGGTCGAGCTCGGCCTCGGCACCAGCCCGATGCTCCGCGTGTCGATCTTCATGTCGGTCTTCGACTGCCATGTGAATCGCGTGCCGATCGGCGGTACCATCGAGAAAATGGCCTATCGACCGGGCAAGTTCGTCAATGCCGATCTCGACAAGGCCTCCGAGGACAACGAGCGCAATGGTCTCGTCATCCGCAACAGCTACGGCGCCTTCGGCGTGGTCCAGATTGCCGGGCTGATCGCTCGCCGCATCGTCTGGTGGGTCGGCGAGGGTCAGCCGCTCGCCGCCGGGGAGCGTTTCGGCATGATTCGCTTCGGTTCGCGCGTCGACGTCTATTTCCCGGAGGGCGCCCAGCCGCTCGTCGCGGAGGGCCAGCGCGCCGTCGCCGGAGAAACCGTGCTGGCCGACATGGCCTCGGACGAGCCGCAGCGCGTCGTTCGGATCGGCTGACGCGCCCTCCGATTCAGGCTAGGGTCCGCGCCATGTCCTCGCTTTTTCAGCCCTTCACGCCGGATCGCAACGAACCGCCCCGCCGGCGGTTCCGGCCGGTGCCGATGCGCCTGCTCATCCCGAACCTCATCACGCTTCTGGCGCTCTGCGCCGGACTCAGCGCGATGCGCATGGCCCTGGAGGCGAAGTTCGACATCGCCGTCTATCTTGTCCTGCTGGCGGCGATCCTGGATTCGATGGACGGGCGCATCGCCAGGCTTCTGAAGGGGACGTCGAAATTCGGCGCCGAGCTGGACAGCCTCGCCGACTTCGTGAGCTTCGGCGCCGGGCCCGCACTGATCCTCTACCTCTGGGGCATGAACAATGCGGGACCGATCGGCTGGATCGCCGTGCTGGTCTTCTCGATCTGCGGGGCCTTGCGGCTGGCGCGTTTCAACGTGCAGATCGATGATCCGAACAAGCCTGCCTGGATGGCGAATTTCTTCACCGGCGTTCCCATCCCGGCCGGCGCTGTCCTGCTGCTGCTCCCGATCTATCTCGAGCGTAGCGGTCTACCGAACCTGCTCAGTCCGCCTCTCGTGACGACCGCCTATACGATCGTCGTCGCGCTGCTGATGGTGTCGAAAGTGCCGGTATTCTCTGGCAAGAAGTTCGGAGCGCGCGTGCCGCGGGAAAGCGTACTGCCGATCTTCGTCGCCGCCATCGCCTTTGTCGCGCTGCTCTTCAGCTATCCATGGGAAGTGCTGGCGGTCGGCTCGCTCGCCTATCTCGTCTCGCTGCCGATCGTCGCCCTGCAGGCCCGCAAGATGGCGCTGGAGGAAGCCCGCGCAGTTCCCACGCCCCCCGTGGACAGCGACCCGCCTGCCGCTTGAGAGCGCTCGTCAGCCGCGACGCCAGTTGGCGATCGCGGCGACCCGCTCGCAGAGGGCGGTTTCGGGAAAACGCCTGCGCAGGATCGCGAAGGCCTCCGCATCCGACAGGTCTCCGCGGCGCCCGAGACTGGCGATCATCGGATCGACGCCGTCTGCTCGGCGGCCGGATTCTGCGGCGAGGGGCGGAAGTGTCTGCATCAAGGTCGTCTCCAGGTCGCTCCTGCCCGAAAGGCCGCGAGGCTTTTCGACAGGAAACCAGTCCACACGGGATTCGATGCACGGTTCTTCTTCATTCTTCCCGGCGAAGGTTAACACGCGGTAACCGGCGGCAGGTTCCCGGCGCGATCATGCGGGTGCCTTTTGATTCTGGCAGGCCTTCCTTTTGGTCGGAGCTAGTTCGGTTCTGCACAATTTCTGTGCTTGCGACGCCGTGGGGCGGTGACCAAAATCGCGCCTCGCGAGGGCCATGGGCAGATGCTGGCGAATGTCGCCGATACGTCGACTGCAGGACAATTCGCCTGGCGCTCCGCCGGGGCGCGGATGCAGCGGACCTATGGTGCCGGCCGTCTCGCACTTGGCCTGAGGGACGGGCGCACGGTGATCCGCGAATGCTACCAGGAGGCCGGCCTTCGGGTCCGGATGCCGCGGGTCGAGCCTGGCGAGGCGCTTGAAGCCGTGGTGATCAATACCGCGGGTGGAATCACAGGTGGCGATCGTTTCGTGCTCGATATCACCGCCGGCGCTGCGACACGGACCGTGGTAACGACGCAGGCCGCCGAGAAGGTCTACCGCTCCTCGGGCGGCATCGGTCGTTTCGACACCACGATCTCGGTCGCCGCGGGTGCCGACCTCGCCTGGCTGCCGCAGGAGGCCATCCTGTTTGATGGTTCGGCCCTGGAGCGCCGCCTGACCGTCGATATGGATTCGGGCGCGACCTTACTGGCGGTCGAGAGCGTCGTTTTCGGGCGACTGGCCCGCGGTGAACGCGTTGAAAACGCCTATCTGTTCGATCGCTGGCGCATCAGGCGCGGCGGCCGGCTCGTCTATGCCGAGGGCCTCAGGTTCGAAGGCGGCGTCGCGCAGGCCCTGAAGGGCCAGGCCTGCGGGGCAGGGGCCGTGGCCGCGGCGAGCCTCGTCCTCGTCGCGCCGGATGCCGAGCAACGCGTCGAGGCGGTGCGGCTTCTGCTGGAGCAGGTTCATGCGCAGGGTGTCGAGGCTGGTGTCAGCGCCTTCGACGGGCTCCTGTCGCTTCGCCTGCTGGCGGCGGATCCATTTGCGCTCCGCACCGCACTGGTGAACATTCTGGTACTGCTACGCGGGCCGGTCCCGCGCGTGTGGTCCTGCTGAGGAAGGCCGATGAATCTCTCGCCGCGTGAAAAGGACAAGCTCCTGGTTTCCATGGCCGCCATGGTGGCGCGACGGCGTCTCGAGCGTGGCGTGAAGCTGAACTATCCGGAAGCCATCGCCCTGATCACCGACTATGTCGTCGAAGGGGCACGCGACGGGCGTGCCGTCGCCGACCTGATGGAAGCGGGAGCCCATGTCATCTCGCGCGATCAGGTCATGGATGGCATCGCCGAGATGATCCATGACATCCAGGTCGAGGCGACCTTTCCTGACGGGACCAAGCTCGTCACCGTCCACGATCCCATCCGCTGACCCAGCACAGGCCCGATCCCATGCGCTCCCTCCGCCTCGTCCTTCCCGCTGCTGCGCTTGTTGCCATGGCCTCCGCTGCCGAAGCTCACACGGGGGGCGGGCATGGCCATGCCTTCACCTCGGGCTTCGCCCATCCGCTCGGCGGCATGGATCATCTCCTCGCCATGGTGGCGGTCGGGCTGTGGGCGGGCCTCGCGGGGGGGCGGGCCCTGTGGCTCTGGCCGGCAAGCTTCGTCGCCGCCATGGTCGTCGGCGGCGTCCTCGGCATGGCCGGCATCCCCATGCCCCTGGTCGAGCAGGGGATCGTCGCATCGGTGGTGGTCATCGGCCTTGCGGCGGCGCTCGCTCTGAGCCCCAGTCTCGCGGTGGGCTGTGCGCTTGCGGCGCTCGCGGGCCTGTTTCACGGCCATGCCCATGGCACCGAAATCCCCGCGGATGCGTCCGGTCTCGCCTATGCGAGCGGCTTCGCCATGGCGACGGCGCTGCTCCATGCCGGCGGCATCGCCATCACAGTTCTCGCTGCCCGGTTCACCATGCCGCTGGCAGCGCGCGCAGCTGGCGGCCTGACGGCGGTGGCGGGCGTGGTTCTCGCCGTCCGGTTCTTCTGATCCAACGTCACCGGGAGCGTCGCATGCTGGAACTGCGCCCGAACTGCGAATGCTGCGACCGGAACCTCGCTCCCGATGCACCGAACGCGTTGATCTGCACCTTCGAGTGTACATTCTGCGCGGGTTGTGCCGGGGATCTCCTCAAGGGTGTCTGCCCGAATTGCGGCGGCGACCTCGTCCGTCGCCCGATCCGGCCGGCGGCCAAGCTGGCGCGCTTTCCAGCCTCGACAAGGCGGGTCCTCAAGGCCGAGGGCTGTCAGGGAGTTGCACGATGAAACCCGGCGAAATCATACCGGCCGAGGGCACGGTCGAGCTCAATCAGGGGCTGAACAGCGTCGTGCTGACCGTGTCCAACACGGGCGACCGCCCTGTCCAGGTCGGCTCGCATTACCATTTCTACGAGACCAATCCGGGCCTCGCCTTCGACCGCGAACAGGCGCGGGGCATGCGCCTCGACATCCCGCCCGGCACGGCGGTTCGCTTCGAGCCCGGCCAGACGCGGGAGGTGACGCTTGTACCCTATCGCGGATCACGCACCGTCTACGGCTTCCGCCAGACGGTCATGGGCAAGCTCTGAGCGCAATCCGAGGAGAATGGCATGCCCTACAGGATGACGCGCGGCGCCTATGCCGACATGTTCGGGCCGACCGTGGGCGACAAGGTGCGCCTTGCCGACACCGAGCTCTTCGTCGAGGTCGAGAAGGATTTCACCACCTATGGCGAGGAGGTGAAGTTCGGCGGCGGCAAGGTGATCCGCGACGGCATGGGCCAGAGCCAGGTGACCAACCGGGCAGGGGCGGTCGACACGGTCGTCACCAATGTCCTGATCATCGATCACTGGGGCATCGTGAAGGCCGATGTCGGACTGAAGGAGGGCCGCATCGCCGCCATCGGCAAGGCGGGCAATCCCGACGTGCAGCCTGACGTGAACATCATCATCGGCCCTGGAACCGAGGCGATCGGCGGCGAGGGCAAGATCCTCACCGCCGGCGGCATCGACAGCCATATCCACTTCATCTGCCCGCAGCAAATCGACGACGCGCTGATGAGCGGGCTCACCACCATGCTCGGCGGCGGCACGGGGCCGGCCTCTGGCACGACTGCGACGACCTGCACGCCGGGCCCCTGGCACATCACCCGCATGCTGCAGGCGGCGGAGGCCTTCCCCATGAACCTCGCCTTCGCGGGCAAGGGCAATGCGGCGCTTCCCGACGCCCTCATCGAGCAGATCGAGGCGGGGGCCTGCGCGCTGAAGCTGCACGAGGACTGGGGTACGACGCCCGCCGCTATCGACAATTGCCTGTCGGTTGCCGACGACCACGACATCCAGGTGATGATCCACACGGACACGCTGAACGAGAGCGGCTTCGTCGACGACACGATCGCGGCGCTGAAGGGCCGCACCATCCACGCCTTCCATACGGAAGGCGCCGGCGGCGGTCATGCGCCTGATATCATCAAGGTCGCCATGGTGGAGAACGTGCTGCCGTCGTCGACCAACCCGACCATGCCCTACACCGTGAACACGATCGAGGAACATCTCGACATGCTCATGGTCTGCCACCACCTGTCGCCCTCGATCCCCGAGGACGTCGCCTTCGCCGAGAGCCGCATCCGCAAGGAGACGATCGCCGCGGAGGACATCCTCCATGACATGGGCGCGCTTTCCATCATGGCCTCCGACAGCCAGGCCATGGGGCGCATCGGCGAGGTGATCATCCGCACCTTCCAGACCGCCCACAAGATGAAGGTCCAGCGCGGCTCGCTCGCCGAGGATGTCGGCACTGGCGCCGATAACTTCCGGGTGAAGCGCTACATCGCCAAGGTGACGATCAATCCGGCCATTGCCCACGGGTTGTCTAAGCACATCGGCTCGGTGGAGGTTGGCAAGCTCGCCGATCTCGTCCTGTGGGAGCCGAAGTTCTTCGGCGTGAAGCCGGCCCTGGTGATCAAGTGCGGCACCATTGCCGCGGCGCCGATGGGCGACCCCAACGCCTCCATCCCGACGCCGCAGCCGATGCACTACCGGCCGATGTTCGGCGCCTTCGGCAAGGCGATGACGGCCTCGTCCGTCACCTTCGTCTCCAAGGCGGCCTATGAGCGCGGCGTGCACGAGAAGCTCGGCCTCGAGCGGATCGTGCTGCCGGTGGAGAATGTGCGCGGCGGCATTTCCAAGAAGAGCCTCATCCACAACGGCGCGACGCCGCATATCGAGGTTCATCCCGAGACCTACGAGGTGCGCGCGGACGGGGAGCTGCTGACGTGTGAACCGGCGAAGGAACTGCCGATGGCGCAGCGCTATTTCCTGTTCTGACGTTCGCCAGCGGGTCTTATTTGGGTTATTGCCTCCTTCGATGCTCGGCTGTCGCCTCGCAGGACGCATTCCGTTTCTGCATGGCGTCCAGGACAAGAGACACACCATGATCCGCGCTACCCAGGTCCTCACGCCCCGTTCCTTCGCAGAGGCCGCCGTCATCGACCGCGTCGTGCTCGACTATGACGACCGCCACCGGCGGCGACTCGTGCTGGAGGGCGTGGAGGGTACGGCTTTCCTGCTCGACCTTGCCGAGGCGGTGCCGCTCGTCTCCGATTGCGGATTGCAGCTCGAGGACGGCCGTGTCGTCCTCGTCGTGGCCGCTGCCGAGCCACTGGTCGAGATCCGCACGAGCGATCCGAACCACATGGTCCGCGTCGCCTGGCACCTCGGCAACCGCCATCTGCCAACCCAGATCATGGGCACGCGGCTGAGGATCCGCCGCGACCATGTCATCGAGGACATGGTGCGCGGGCTCGGCGCGAAGGTGGTATCCATCGAGGCGCCCTTCGACCCCGAGGGCGGCGCCTATGGCCATGGCACGGTGACAGGACATGACCACGGGCACTCACACGGTCATTCGCATAAGCACGATCACGGCCATTCCCACGATCACGGACACGGCCATCACCACGGGCACTCGCATGCGCATGCCCATGCGCATGACCCGAAGCCGCGGGATGTGCTCGCCGTGAAGACCGCCGGCCATGTGCACGACGAGTCCTGCGGCTGCGGGCACGACCACGCCCATGACCACCATGGGCATGCCCATGGCCACGACCACAAACATGGGTGAGCCTTCCGCCGCCCCTGCGGCCCTCTATCGCCTGCTCGCGTGGATGTCGCCGGCCTATCCGGTCGGTGCCTTCAGCTATTCGCATGGCATCGAATGGGCGGTCGAAACCGGCGATATCACCGATCTGAAGAGCCTGGTGGACTGGCTCGGCATCGTCCTTGCGGAGGGCTCCGGTCTGGCGGACGCGACGTTCTGCGCCCATGCCCATCGCGCCGTGACCGCAGGCGACGGCACAGCCCTCGCGGCAGTGGCCGAACTGGCGCTCGCCTTTCAGCCGACCCGCGAGCGGCGGCTCGAGACCTCCGCCCAGGGCAATGCCTTCATGGCCGCCACCGAAGCGGCCTGGCCGGCGGCACCGCTCGCTCTCGTCCGTGCCTGCTGGCCGGAGGCTATTGCCTATCCGGTGGCGGTGGGGGCTGCGACGGCGGCGCACGGGATCGGCGAAGCGACGGCCGTCCATGCCTTGCTGCACGCTGTGGCGGCGAACCTCATCTCCGCGGCGGTGCGCCTCGTCCCCCTCGGGCAGACCGATGGTCAAAGGGCGCTGGCCGCCCTGGAGCCGGTTGTCGCCGCGACCACCACGGCGGCGTTGCGCCTGGCGCTCGACGATATCGGCGGCCATGCGCTGCGGTCGGATATCGCCTCGATGCGGCACGAAACACAGTACACCCGCCTCTTCAGGAGTTGAGGCACGAGTCCGACAAGGCGGTTACGCTTTCCGGACCAGAACGTGCCCGCACAAAGGATTGGACCATGGCTTCACCTCACGGCCCCCTGCGCGTCGGAATCGGCGGCCCCGTCGGCTCGGGCAAGACGGCGCTCATGGATGCCCTCTGCAAGACGCTGAAGGGCGAGTTCGAGATCGCCGCGATCACCAACGACATCTACACCAAGTGGGATGCCGAATATCTCATGCGGTCGGGGGCGCTGCCGACCGAGCGGATCATGGGCGTCGAGACGGGCGGCTGCCCGCATACGGCGATCCGCGAGGACGCCTCGATCAATCTCGCGGCCGTCGCCGAGATGCGGGCCAAGTTTCCCGAGCTTGATCTGATCCTCATCGAGTCGGGCGGCGACAATCTCGCCGCAACCTTCTCGCCGGAACTGGCCGACATCACCATCTATGTGATCGACGTCGCGGCGGGCGAGAAGATCCCGTCCAAGGGCGGTCCGGGCATCACCCGCTCGGACCTTCTCGTCATCAACAAGACCGACCTCGCACCCCTGGTCGGCGCCGATCTCGGCAATATGGACCGCGATTCGAAGCGCATGCGCGGACAGAGGCCCTTCGTTTTCACCAATATCAAGACCGGGGACGGCGTGGCGGAGGTTGCCCGCTTCGTGCGCGAGAAGGGGGGCCTCGCCGCTGGCTGAGGCGGGCCGGCCCTGCGGTGGGCCTCTTTCCTTAAAACGGTTCAAAGGCCATGATCCCAGGCAATGACGGCCGAGTGGCCGCTGCGCCGGGAGAGCCCCATGACCATCCAGCCCCGTTTCATCCGCCTCGCCGCCGAGGATAATGTCGTCGTCGCCGTCGACACGATCGATACCGGCAAGCGCGTGGACGGCGTGACGGCCGCGGCGCGGGTCATGAAGGGCCACAAGATGGCGACGAGGCCGCTGGCCGAGGGCCAGCCCATCGTCAAATACGGCCAGATCATCGGCTTCGCCTCGCAGCCCATCGCGCCCGGCGACTGGGTTCATACCCACAATTGCGCCTTCGCCGCCTTCGAGCGTGACTATGCCTTTGCGCGCGACGCCCAGCCCGAGGACGTGCTGCCGGTCGAGCAGCGCGCCACTTTCGAAGGGTTCCGGCGGCCGAGCGGTCGCGCCGGCACGCGCAACTACATCGCCATCCTCACCTCGGTGAACTGCTCGGCCTCGGTCGCCCGTTTCATGGCTGAAGCGGTCAACCGGTCGGGGATGCTGGATGACTATCCCAATGTCGACGGCGTGATCCCGCTCGTTCACGGAACGGGGTGCGGCCTCGCCAGCGAGGGGCTCGGATTCGACATCCTTGAGCGCACGATCTGGGGCTATGCCACCAATCCCAATGTCTCGGCCGTGCTGATCGTCGGCCTCGGCTGCGAGGTGTTCCAGATTCCGGGGCTGATGAAGCGCTACGGCATCCATCCGGGAGCGCATTTCCAGTCGATGACCATCCAGGAAAGCGGCGGCACAAAGAAGTCGATCGAGGCGGGCCTGGCGCGGATCCGGCAGATGCTGCCGATCGTCAACCAGGCGAAACGCGAGACGCTGCCGGCCTCCGAACTGTGCCTGGCGCTGCAATGCGGCGGCTCCGACGGCTATTCCGGCATCACCGCCAATCCGGCGCTGGGCAAGGCGGTGGACCTCCTGGTGCGGAACGGTGGCACCGCCTGCCTGTCGGAAACGCCGGAGATCTACGGCGCCGAGCACCTCCTGACGCGCCGGGCCGAGAGCCTGGCCGTCGGCGAGAAGCTCGTCGACATCATCCGCTGGTGGGAGGGCTATACGGCCAAACACGAGGGGTCGATGGACAATAATCCCTCGCCCGGCAACAAGGCGGGTGGTCTCACCACCATCCTCGAGAAGTCGCTCGGCGCCGCGGCCAAGGGCGGGTCGACGACGCTGCGCGGCGTCTATCACTATGCCGAGAAGATCGACCGCAACGGTTTCGTCTATATGGACACGCCCGGCTATGACCCGGTCGCGGCGACAGGGCAGGTGGCGGGGGGCTCCAACATCCTGTGCTTCACCACCGGCCGCGGCTCGGCCTATGGCTGCAAGCCGACGCCTTCCATCAAGCTCGCCACCAATTCCGAGATCTATGCCCGCATGATCGACGACATGGATATCAACTGCGGCGACGTGCTCGACGGGGTGTCGCTCGAGGACAAGGGACGCGAGATCTTCGACCTCATCCTGCGGACGGCATCGGGCGAGAAGACCAAGTCGGAACTGCTCGGCTATGGCGACAACGAGTTTGTGCCCTGGCAGATCGGCGCGACCATGTGAGGCATCGGGCCGGCCGCCCGTATGCAAATGCCTTGCGGCTGGCGCCTGCCAGTCGTTATCGTCGCGCGCAATCGACCAAGACGCCACAAACGGCGCCGGCCTCACGGCCTCCCGAGGAACGTTGACGAGGACATCTGCCATGACGCTCACCCGCCGCCATGCGCTGGCTCTTGCCGGCGCTGCCGTTGCCACCCCTGCGGTGATGCGGACCGCCTGGGGCCAGGCCCCGCAGGTCACGCTGCGCCTGCACCATTTCCTTCCGCCCGTGTCGAATG
>CALRLZ020000037.1:0-38130 GCA_943368975.1 Archangium gephyra | reverse complement strand
CCCGTCGCCCCGCCCGTGGCACCGGCCGCGGCACCCGTCGCGCAGGCTCCGCCGGTCGCAACCGCCCCGGCGGCGCCGGTCCAGCCCGGCCAGGCCCACCGGGCCGCCCTGTTCGAGGAGACGCCTGGCAATGCCGCGGGAACGCTGATGCAGGGCTCGGTCGTCTGGCGGACCCAGACCGTCAGTGTCGGACCCGGCCAGCCGCCGGATCTCGCCCTGCTGGGGGAGGTGTCGATTCCCGAGCGGCGGATGACAGTGACCATCACCATCCGCCGCAATCTCGACCAGACGCTGCCGGCGAGCCACACGATCGAGGTGCTCTACGCCCTGCCGCGCGACTTCCAGTTCGGCGGCGTCGCCGAGGTGCCGGGCGTGCTGATGAAGGTGTCCGAACAGGCGCGCGGCGTGCCGCTCGTCGGCCAGGCGGTGCGGGTGACCAACGGCTTCTTCTTCATTGGCCTGTCGGGTTTCGACATGGACCGCAACACCAATATCCAGGCCCTGAAGACGCGCCCGTTCTTCGACATCCCCATGCGCTACGATTCCGGCCGACGCGCCATCCTCACCATCGAGAAGGGCGCGGCCGGCGACCGCGCCTTCGAAGAGGCGATGCAGGCCTGGGGCCAGTAGGGCCTCGGGGGGCCAGGATCGCACCCGGCCCGCGCTGTCCCACCGATCGCTTCGGCTTGCGCCCGGACATGCGGCGATGCCGGACGAGAAGGCTCTGCCCGGTCCCATCCCCCACCGGCTGGCCTTGCGGGGGATCATGGCCGAAGGCCTGTCCCTGCACCACAGACCGGACGCGGCTCCCTCGACGTGATCGAGGACGTCTGCCTGTCTCCCGCAATCTCGCTCTGGATGCACAGGGGGAATTGTTCTGAAAAAACTTTGCCCTGTTCCGGCGGGAACAGCGGCCATGCGGAAGCGGCTCTAGGGTCAACACATCGGCGCAACGGTTCGCCGGCAACCCCCAGGGAGACCATCATGACCCGCAATGTCGTTCTTGCCGCCGTCGCCGCCGTTGCTCTCGCTGCCGGCCCGCTGTTCGTCACCGCCGCCGAGGCCCAGAGCACCAGCCCCCGATGCCCTCCCCGCGCCGTCGGCTGCAACGGCGGCGCCCCCGCGTGGACGATGAACGGTTCAACCGTCCGCGATCAGAACGCTCGCCGTTTCAACCACAATCTCGGCATCGGCGTCGCAGCGGGCGTCGGCGGCCTCATCATCGGCTCGGCCATCGCCAATTCCCGGCCCCACTACCAGGTCGAGCGCCACTATCAGCCCCGTTTCCACTCCTATGGCCATGGCTACCGGACGGCCGGTGCCTACGACGCGCATGAGGACACGTGCTACCGCCGGCCGATCCGCCGGGTTGATCACTACACCGGGCAGGTCATCACCGTCGGTTCGCGGCTGGTCTGCCATTGAGGCCGCAGGCCAGGGCCGATCGCGCACCGGGCGTGGTGGAGGGCTGTCAACCGTGCCGTCCGCCACGCCATTCCGTTCCCCTGCGGTCGGGATCCCGAGCACACTGCCGGTTTAGGGAGCCCTGATGCGCAGTCGGATCTGCCGCCGTCAGTTCGCGCTGGAACGGGCCACGCCGCCTTCCGGGTGCCCCTGGGGTCTGATCTCGTCCGGCGGAGACCGTCCGTTGACCCAGGCGAGAATATTCTCGGACGCCTGCATGGCGATGGCGAGGCGCACCTCTTCGACGGCCGAGCCCAAATGGGGCGTGAACAGCGTGTCAGGGTGGGCGAGCAGGGCCGCCGGGATGGTCCCGGGACGGTCTGCCAAGGCCCAGTCCTCGAAACCGAACACATCAGCCGCATAGCCGGCAAGCCGACCGGCGATCAGCGCCTCGGCCACCGCGGCCTCGTCGACGACAGAGCCCCGGCCAATATTGACCAGCAGCGCATCCGGTCGCATTCGGGCCAGCGCGGCCTGGCCGATCATGCCGCGCGAGGTGGCCGTCAGCGGCGCGGCGACGATGACATATCGGGCCGCTGCCAGGGCATCATCCAACGTTGCGGCGGTGACGCCATCGGGCATGGCGGCGAAGGGATCGACGCCGAGCAGGCGACAGCCGAAGCCGGCAAGCCGCCGGGCGATGGCCTGGCCGACGGCCCCCATGCCGACAATGCCGACCGTCGCGCCGTCGAGCCCTGCGCCGTAGAGTACCGGCCGCCAGCCGTCGAACTGTCCCGCGCGCACCAGCGCGTCGCCATGGCGGATCTTGCGGGCGAGACCGATGGCGAGGCCGACAGCCAGTTCCGCCGTCGGCTCGGTCAACAGATCGGGGACGATGCTCAGGCGGACGCCTGCCTCGGCACAGGCCTCAAGATCGAAATTGTCGAAGCCCTTGAGCGCGCAGGCGATCATCTTGAGGCTCGGACAGGCCGCCAGGAAGGCGCGATCGACGCGGTCTGGCATGAAGGCCAGCATCGCGTCGCAGCCCGCCGCGCGCTGGCGGACCTCGTCCACGGTCCACGGCGTCCGATGCGGATTGGCTTCCACCTCGCATTGTTCTGACAGGCGCGCCAGCACCGGTTCATGCACCCAGTTGGTGACGAGCACGCGTGGCCGAGTCATTTCAGCGCCTTGCGAAGCCGTGCGCCCAGCCAGTCCACGATCACGACGCAGGCCAGGATCGTGAGCAGGATCGCCGAGACCTGATCATATTTGATCAGACGCAACGCCGCGATCAGCTCGAACCCGATGCCGCCGGCACCGACGATGCCGAGGACGGCGGAGGCGCGGAAATGGTATTCCCACCGGTAGATCGTGATGTCGGCGAGTTGCGGCAGCACCTGCGGCAGGACGGCGTGGGTGACGACCTGCGCGCCGGTAGCCCCCGCCGCCCGTGCTGCTTCGAGCGGGCGCGGATCAACGTGCTCGATGGCCTCTGCATAGAATTTCGCCACCATGCCGATCGAGTGCAGGGCCAGGGCCAGGACGCCGGGCAAGGCGCCGAAGCCAACTGCCGCCACGAAGATGATGCCGAGGATGATCTCCGGCACGGATCGGAAGAAGGCGAGCAGCGTGCGCGTCGCCTGCAGCACCAGGTGGTTGGGCGACGTGTTGGGCGCCGCGAGGAGCGCCAGCGGCAGTGAGAAGACGACCGCCAGCACTGTTCCGGCGATCGACATCGCCAGGGTGTCCAGCAGCGGGCGCATCCAGCTGCGCCAGCGGGAGAAATCCGGGGGGACCATCTCGCTGAAAAGCTGGGCGAGCGCCGGCATGCCTTCGACGAACCGCTCCAGGTCGAAGAAGCCGGTGATGGCGAGCGCGGTGACCGACACCGCGCCGATCACCGCAAAAAGGCCGGCATGCCGCCGCCCGCGCGCCGCGTCCTGCGCGAGGATCGCAGCGTGCCTGTCCGCCTGAATGTCGGTCATCCGCGAACCTTGGAGAGGTCGAGCTCCAGAACCTTGGCGGTTTCACGCAGAACGTCGTAGGCCTTGTCGTCGGTGGGAGCGAAACCCTGGACGCGGAAGGCTTTCAGGATGGCCTCGTCCTTCATGTCGATGAAGGCCTTGCGGATCGCGTCTTTCAGCGCCGGCGCAAGATTGCCCTGCATCACCATCGGATAGTTGGGGATGGGATCGGACAGGCCGATCTCGACGATCTTCGTCTTGTCGACGGTGCCGCGCTGGGTGAGGTTGTCGAGGATGGCCTTGGAGAGACCGCCGGCGGGCAACTGCCCGTTCTGGACGGCGCGTGCGACAGCGTCATGGGTGCCGACATGGACGGCCTGATAGTCCCGGCCTGCCACAAGACCACGCTTGGCGAGAAAGGCGCGCGGGATGAGATGGCTCGATGTGGACGCCTGGTCGCCGAAGCCAAAGCTCTTGCCCTTGATGTCCTCGACCGTCCTGACCGGGCCGCCGGCAGTGGCGATGAGCACGCCGTTATAGGTGGGTGAACCGCGCTCGATGCCGACCGCGAAGGGTCCGATGTCCGGGGCGCGCGACTTGGCCAGCACATAGGAGAGCGGGCCGAAATACGCGACCTCGATGCGTCCGAAGCGCATCGCCTCGATCATCGAGGAATAGTCCGTGGTGACCATCAGCTCGATCTGTTTCGACAGCGTCTTTTCAAGATATTCCTTCAGAGGCTGCGCATTCTGGATGATGGTCGCGGCATTCTCATCGGGAAGCAGAGCCACGCGCAGCCGGGATGGGTCACGGCCCTGTGCGAATACAGGGCTCGTCGACAGCAGGGATGCGCCAATCAGGGCGACACGGCGGGTGATCTGGGTCATTCGGCGAGTTCCTTCACCTTGGCGCAGGCTGGGGTTTCATCGTCCCTGGATGCTGTGGGGTCATCATCCTCGGACAGCGAGGGGGAGGCGGCGCCGTAGATCGCGGATACCGCGGCGGCGTCGAGCGCGGTCGGCGCACCGTCGAAGACGACGCGGCCGCCTGCGAGCGCGATGATGCGATCGGCGAAACGACGGGCGAATTCGAGCTGGTGCAGGCTGACGATGGCGGTGAGCCCATCCTGTTTGGCGATGGCGTGGATCAGTGACAGGACGCGCTCGGCAGTGGCGGGATCGAGGCTGGCGACGGGTTCGTCGGCGAGGATGATCTCGGGGCTCTGGATCAGCGCGCGGGCGATCCCCACACGTTGCTGCTGCCCGCCGGAGAGCTGGTCGGCGCGGCGCAGGGCATGATCGATGAGCCCGACGCGCTCGATCGCCTTCAGCGCCCTGGCCTTCTCCGCTGTCGAAAAGGGCAACAGTGATGCGAGGCTTGAGCGATAACCGAGCCGGCCGGTGAGGACATTGTCCAGCACGCTCTGGCGGCCGATCAACTGGTGCTGCTGGAAAATCATGCCGATCCGGCGGCGATGGCGGCGCAGCGCCGCCCCGGACCCGAGCGATGCACCATCCATCACGACGCGCCCTGCGCTGGGCACGACGAGGCCGTTCAGGGAGCGAAGGAGCGTGGATTTTCCAGCTCCCGATGCTCCTAGGAGCACGGTGAAGTCGCCTGGCCTGAAAGTGAGGCTGACGGGCTCGAGCGCCCGTGTACCAGATGGATAGACCACCTCCAGCTGTTCGACGGTGATCATGTCCCGGGGCGCCTTCTGTCAGGCGCTGTTTAGTGCGCCCTGCATGACGCCGAGATGACGAGGCTCCCGGGAATCCGCGCAGGGGCTGCCGGCCAGGCGCAGGTCTGCCTCCTGGGGCCGTCGCCGCGCCAAAAACGGGTGGACGCGATGAGATTCTTGCATGAAGCTAAAAAAGGGAGGCCTCTCGGCCTCCCTTCATCGTTCCTCGGTCCGTTCCGCGATCAGCCGGCGGCGATCTGCTGGGCCTGGGCGGCGGGGCGCTCGATCTCGCGGATCGACTTCACCACCGCGTCCTGAACCTTTTCGAAGGCGCGGACCTCGATCTGGCGGACACGCTCGCGCGAGACGCCGAAGCGCTCGGCCAGTTCCTCCAGGGTGATCGGGTCGTCCTTGAGGCGGCGTTCCTCGAAGATGATGCGCTCGCGCTCGTTCAGAACCCCGAGGGCACGGGTGAGGGCGAGGCGACGGTTGTCCGTCTCCTCCTCGCGCGCCAGCACGGCCTCCTGGCTGTCGGAATCGTCGGCCAGCCAGTCCTGCCACTCGCCGTCGCCGTCCTCGCGGACGGGGGCGTTGAGGGAGGCGTCACCGCCGAGGCGGCGGTTCATGTCGATGACGTCCTGTTTCTCGACGCCGAGCTTGGTGGCGATGATCGCCACCTGATCCGGGCGCAGGTCACCGTCCTCGAGCGCCGAGATCGAGCTCTTGGCCTTACGCAGGTTGAAGAACAGCTTCTTCTGGTTCGCCGTGGTGCCCATCTTCACCAGCGACCAGGACCGCAGGATGTATTCCTGGATCGAGGCCTTGATCCACCACATGGCATAGGTGGCGAGGCGGAAGCCCTTGTCGGGCTCGAAGCGCTTGACCGCCTGCATGAGGCCGACATTGCCCTCGGACACCACTTCGCCGATCGGCAGGCCGTAGCCGCGATAGCCCATGGCGATCTTGGCGACCAGCCGGAGATGGGAGGTGACGAGCCTGTGGGCCGCCTTGCTGTCGCCGTGTTCGCGCCAGCGCTTGGCGAGCATGTACTCTTCCTGCGGCTGAAGCATGGGGAACTTGCGGATCTCGTCGAGATACCGCGACAGCCCCGCCTCGGCGGAGAGGATCGGCAGAGATGCAGCGTGAGCCATGTGGCCCTCCTTCTCTTTGGCTCCCGGACCATCCGGCAAGCCCCGAATCGCCCACCCGGAAGCCCGGGCGATCCGTTGATCCGGTGGCGCTCATCGCCCCGTGATCCGGTGATCATGCTGCGCAACAATCATGGCGGAACGTTGACAAATGCCCGCCTGGATCGAGGGAATCCCCTTGCATCTTTGCAAATGCGCAAGAAGACATGATCTCACCGATCTACGAAGATGATACGAAACCGGACGTCGTGTCGTTACACGATGGTGTGAAATCCCGTCGTACCCGCCGGCCCGCGGCGTCTGGGGCCGATCCGGGACAACACGCCGCTGGGGCCGCTGTTCCAATGGCCCCGGCCGGATCAGCCGCGGCGCAGCGCGTCGATCAGCCGCGCCAGATCGGCGGGCGGCGGGCTCTCGAAGCGCATCGCCGCGCCCGTCTCCGGGTGGGCGAAACCGAGCACGGCGGCATGCAGCGCCTGGCGGCCGAGGGCGACGAGGGCATCGCTGGCCTCGTCCCCCAGCCTGGCGGCCTTGGTGCGGAAGCCGCGGGCATAGGTCTCGTCGCCGAGCAAAGGATGGCCAGCATGGGCCATGTGGACGCGGATCTGGTGGGTGCGCCCGGTCTCAAGCCGGCAGCGGACCTGCGACACCAGGCCGCCGGCGAAGGCTTCCTCCACCGCCAAATGGGTGACGGCGTGACGGCCGGAGGCGCGGACGGCGATCTTGTCGCGCGCGTGAGGATCGCGGTCGAGCGGGGCGTCGATGGTGAAGGCCTCGCGCGCGGGCGCGCCCCAGGCGAGGGCGACATAGGCGCGCACGAGCGGGCCCGTGCGCCCGTGGTCGGCGAACTGGGCGCTGAGCAGCGCATGGGCGCGGTCGGTCTTGGCGACGACCAACAGCCCGCTCGTATCCTTGTCGAGGCGGTGGACGATGCCGGGCCGGCGCACGCCGCCGATGCCGGAGAGGCTGTCGCCGCAATGGGCGATGAGGGCGTTGACCAGCGTGCCGGTCCAGTGGCCGGCTGCCGGGTGCACAACCAGTCCCGCCGGCTTGTCGATGACGATGAGATGGTCGTCCTCGAAGACGACGGCGAGAGGGATGTCCTCGCCCGCGGGGGTCGGATCCTCGGGCGCGGGCACGGCGACGCTCACCTGATCGCCCAGATTGACCCTGTGGCTCGCATCCGTCATGGTCCGCCCGCCGATCCGGACGTGCCCGGCCTCGATGAGCGCCTTCAGGCGCGAGCGCGACAGGTCGGCGAGGCGGCGTGCGAGCAGACGGTCGAGCCGCTCCCGTGCGACATCCGCCTCCACCACCGCGTCGGGCTCCCCCGTCATGCCCGCCATCCCGTTGTCCCGTTCCGTGAATCCCAGCACCCGATGACCAGCACGCCCCCCGAGACCGACCCGAACGCGGCCGCCAACGAAGCCGTCGTCGCCCGCATCCGCCGCATCTCGGTGGTCTCGTTCCTGGTCATGATCCTCGGCGTCGGCAGCGTGCTGGCGGTGATCGTCTTCCGGCTGATGACGGTCCCGGCGGCGGGACCGCTGATCTCCGGCAATGTACCGGCCGAGGCCGGCCGTGTCGTGTCGGCGGTTGCCGCCGACAAGGGCCTGACCATCACCTATCAGCGCGACGACGGCGCCCTGATCGTCATCTACGACCTCAGGACGCTGAAGGAAACCCACCGCGTCACCGTCGGCGGGCCGCAGGTGCCGCGGCCCTGACGCCGGCCTCTCCGGCAGATCCCGGGGGAATGTGGCGCCTGCACGGGGCGGCTGGCTTGACCCGGCCGCGGCTTTGCGATTATGAAGCGCCCTCCGTCGCGCAAGCGGCGGTCCGCTCCCTTCGTCTAGCGGTCTAGGACGTCGCCCTCTCACGGCGAAAACAGGGGTTCGATTCCCCTAGGGAGCGCCAAAAGTGACGGCGGCGATGGTTCAGCCCGCACCGCCGGCGCCGGTTTCCCGTCCAAGTCTTTTCAAGCCCACGTCTTTCTGGTTCGGCCGTTCCGTGATGACGCCTTCCTGGCAGCGCGCGAATGGGGCTTGCCTTTCGTCCGAGATGAGAACATAATAGGAACATCGATGGAGGTGCGAGATGAGCGCAGCACACAGCATGGCCGGCTCCGAAAGGCCCGATGGCGGTGACGATGAGGTCGAGGCGGTGCTGGCCGAGTTCGACGGCGACGTCAGGCGAGCGATCCGCGCGCTGCTCGACGATGTGGCGGCGTTGGCCGAGGACAGGGCCGGCGGCCGCAACTTTCTCAAGGCCTATGGCCATCTCGAGGTGGTGAAGTGACGGTGGATTGGCCCGTCCGAGGCCCTTCGGCGTTCGCGCTGGTGCACCATGACGGGACGCGGGGCTGGTGGCAGGGCCGCGGAGGCACGAGGGGGGAGCGGGTCTAGCGGTGGCCGTTTCCGGGGATGACGGGCTGTGAGCAGTTGCGGTGGCCGGCCTCGATACAGGCGAGAATGCGGGAGCTCGACCGCAGTTCGACCATGACGTGATAGGTCGCCAGGCCCAGGAGCAGAACGACGGCGGCGGCGGCGATGTTCTGGCGGGTGCGGACGCGGTCGTCCCAGGCGTTGAAGCCGGGCTTTTCCGGCTCCTGCCGCTGGTGCTCGAGGCTCCAGGTCGGTGGTCGCCGCAACAGCGCCGGTCGCGGGTCGGGTCGCCTGTGATCACCATCCATCGGCTTTCGTCCTCGCCGCGAAGGGCCAGGCGGGAGACCGCCAGGGGTTCCGCATGCCACAGGTGCACAGGATAGCCGCTTTCGGTAGCGCCGTCGAACGGCGTCGGTATCGAAGGGAATCCAGCTTCCGGTGGCCCTTTTGGCAAAAGGCCGTCCGCGAGGGGAGAGCATGGTGTCGAACCGCTTGGGCGGGGAGCCGCCGCGGCGCCGTCGACCGGCGCGGTTGGTCTCGCCTGCGTACCCTTGACCGGCCGCCAATGGGGCTTGGCGGGTCCTCTCCGGTGGCGGACGGGGAGGGTGCCCGGGAGGGACGGGAGGCCATTCTGGGGATTGCCGCGCCCGCGGCGATCCCGCGATCTGGCGAATGACGTTCCGGCATGGCATTGATCGCGCTGGCCAGTGCCCCGGAGGCCCAGATCCGTTCCGTTCGCAAGCGACGCACCTATCTCCTGACGGGCTATGAGCCCTTGCCGGCGAGCGCCCACCATCAGCGCTTCGCGCGCGAGATCGGCCGTTTCGAGAAGACCTGGTCGCTCGCCGCTCAAGTCGGCCAGCCCATCGACCTGCCGGATGCGCCGGTGACGGCATGGACGGTCGTCCTCTCCGGTCCGGACTTCACCGTCGAGACCGATATCCGCCTGCTGCGCTGGGACGATATCGTGGCCGAAGACATGGACCTGCCGGTGTGGAAGCGGCTGCCGCGCTACCTCGTCGCTGCCAGTGACATCCTGCTGTCGGGAACCTTCTACCGCTATGCGCTGGCCTATTGGCGCTATGCGCTCTTTGCCGCCTATCCCAAGGTGCTGCTGGCGGTCTTCGTCGCCCTCGCCTGGTTGGTCCCGGCCCTTCCCGGCCTGTTCGGCCTGCCGCTGCCGTGGGGGCTGCGCCTGTTGGCCGGGCTCGCGCTCTTCTCGGGGCTCGTTGTGGCGGCGGGACGGCGCCTGCACCTGACCTACATGCTGAGCCACTGGATCTTCGCGCGCAACATGATCCTCCGGCGGCGGCCGGCAATCGAGCGGCGTGCCGAGGCCTTCGCCCGAGAGATCGCCGCCGGCCTCGCGGCGGGCGACGTCGATGAGGTGGTCATCGTCGCCCACAGCCTCGGGGCGGTGTGGATGCTCGATGCCGTGGCGCGGGTCGAGGCCGCCGGCCAGCCGGGAACACCGCCGCTCGGGCTCGCCGGGGTCGGGTCCTCCACCCTTACGATCGCCCTCCACCCCGGGGCAGGCTGGCTGCGCGACCAGATCCAGCGGGTCGCCGACCGCCCCGCCATCACCTGGGCCGAATATGACAGCCATGTCGACTTCATCTGCTTCTACAAGAACAACACGGTCGAGGCGCTCGGCCTGACGGCGGCGAGCCGCCCGACCTGCCAGTCGGTCCGCCTCTCGCGGATGCTATCGCCACACACCTGGAAGCGATTCCGCGGCAATCTGCTGCGCATCCACCGGCAATATGTAATGGGCAACGAACAGCGCTACGCCTATGATTTCCATATGATCGCCTGCGGCCCGTTCCGCTTCGCCGACATCGTCCGCCACCACGCGAACCTTCCCGGCGCCCTCGCCCCCGACGGTGCTCTGTACGGCGCGACCACGCACTTCCCTCATCCTGCCGAGCACATGTCGCCCCAAGGACCGGTCTCATGGCCGGCATCATCGCCCTGATCGGCGTCCATCGGCTGTTGCGCCATCTCATGTCCAAGTCGCTTTTCGTCTGCACGCTGGCGCAGCATCTGCGATTGCGCCGCTGGCCCTCTCGGACCTCCTGCTGGCGGGCTGCCAGGCGTTGCAGATGGCGCCCGCCATCAGGCCGCGGCCCGCCTTCTGGGGATCGCCGCGCCCGCGGCGATCCCGCGATCTGGCGAATAACGTGCCGGCATGGCATTGATCGCCCTGTCCAGTGCCCTGGAGGCCGAGATCCGTTCCGTTCGCAAGCGACGCACCTATCTCCTCACCGGCTTTGAGCCCCTGCCGGCGAGCGCCCACCATCGCCGCTTCGCGCGCGAGATCGGCCGTTTCGAGAAGACCTGGTCGCTCGCCGCTCAAGTCGGCCAGCCTGTCGACCTGCCGGATGCGCCTGTGACGGCCTGGCCGGTCGTCGTGTCCGGCCCGGACTTCACCGTCGAGACCGATATCCGCCTGCTGCGCTGGGACGACATCCTGGCCGAAGACATGGACCTGCCGGTGTGGAAGCGGTTGCCGCGCTATCTCGTCGTGGCCTGCGACATCCTGCTGTCGGGGACCTTCTTCCGCTATGCCCTCGCCTATTGGCGCTACGCGTTCTTTGCCGCCTATCCGCTGGTGCTGCTGGCGGTCTTCGCCGCCCTCGCATGGAACGTCCCCGCGCTTCCCGGCCTGTTCGGCCTGCCGCTGCCAGGGGGGCTGCATCTGGTGGCCGGGATCGCGCTCTTCGCCGGACTGGTGACGGCTGCGGGACCGCGCCTGCACCTCACCTATATGCTGAGCGACTGGATCTTCGCGCGCGACATGATCCGCCGCCGGCGGCCGGCGATCGAGCAGCGTGCCGAGGCCTTCGCCCGAGAGATCGCCGCCGGCCTGGCGGCGGGCGACGTCGATGAGGTGGTCATCGTCGCCCATAGCCTCGGGGCGGTGTGGATGCTCGACGCCGTGGCGCGGGTCGAGGCGGCCGGCTCGCCTGGAACACCGCCGCTCGGGCTCGCCGGGGTCGGGTCCTCCACCCTGAAGATCGCCCTCCACCCCGCGGCGGGCTGGCTGCGCGACCGGGTCCAGCGGGTCGCCGACCGTCCTGCCATCACCTGGGCGGAATATGACAGCCATGTCGACTTCATCTGCTTCTACAAGAAAAACACGGTCGAGGCGCTCGGCCTGACGGCGGCGAGCCGCCCGATCCGCCAGTCGATCCGCCTCTCGCGCATGCTGTCGCCGCACACCTGGAAGCGCTTCCGCGGCAATCTGCTGCGCATCCACCGGCAATATGTGATGGGCAACGAACGGCGCTACGCCTATGATTTCCACATGATCGCCTGCGGGCCATTCCGCTTCGCCGACATCGTCCGCCACGGCGCGAACCTGCCCGGCGCGCTCGGCCCCGACGGCGCCCTGTCCGGCGCGACCACACCCTTCCCCCAGCCTGCCGAGGACATGCCGCACCGATGACCCGTCTCATGGCCGAGATCATCTTTCTCGTCGGCATCTTCGGCTGGGGTGCCATCCGCATCCCGCACGAGGTGAAGAACAAGCGCAAGAACCGCATCCAGGTCAGTGCCGTCGACCGGCAGGAACGGTTGCTCCTTTTGATCTCGCTGACCGGCCTCGGCATCGTGCCGATCGCCTATTGCCTGCTGGCGCGGTTCGGCATGCTGCGCTTCGCCGATTACGGGTTCTCGGCCGTCCAGGCCTGGGCGGGCGCTGCGGTCTTCGCCGCGGCCCTCGCCCTGTTCCTGGCCACCCACCGCCAGCTCGGCCGCAACTGGTCGCAGACCCTCGAACTGCGCGAGGGCCACACGCTGGTAACCCACGGCGTCTATCGGCTGGTGCGCCATCCCATGTACACGGCCTTCTTCCTCTGGGGCCTGGCGCAGCTGCTGCTCCTGCAGAACTGGATCGTCGGCCCCGCCGGCTTCATCGGCTTCGGGCTGCTCTATGCCTTCCGCGTCGGGCGCGAGGAGACCATGATGCATGAGGCCTTCGGTGCCGAATATGCCGCCTATGCGGCGCGGACCAAGCGGATCGTTCCCTATCTCTACTGACGCCGAAACAGGGCTGGAGGCGGCGTGACAATCGCCGACCATCGGCCGATGCTGGATTGTCGCAGCGCGGGCCGTCGCGCCCTGACCATGACCGGCGCCGTGTTCAGCGGCAGTTAACCGTGGTCGGGCAGGTTAGCGCCGCGGTCTGTCGGAACCGGGACAGGGTCCGGGACGTTGAAGGGCGGTCTTGGGGCTGGGGTTGACGATGGTGATGTCGAAGCGTGCCGCGGTTGCAGCACTCGCCCTGTCGGGCCTCCTCCTGGCGGGCTGCCAGACCACGGCGCAGACAGGCGGGGAGGGTGGCCAGACGCTGCAGATGGCGCGCGACGCCATGGCGCGCGGCGATCTCCTGTCGTCGGCCGCAACGGGTCGGCGCGTGCAACAGATCGCTCCGCGGATCTATCTCATGCGCGGCCTCGCCAATGTCTTCTCGCAGGGCATGGACGATCTCGGCGCGAAGCTGCGCGCCCGCGGCTACAACGCCACGGTGCATGAATATGGCGCCTGGCCCAGCATCGCGGCCGAAATCCTCGCCAACCAGCGCGCCTCCGGCGGCCGCCATCAGGCGGTGGTCATCGGCCATTCGCTCGGGGCCAATGCCGTGACGGATCTCGCCAATGCGCTGGCGCAGCAGGGCGCCAGCCTCGCGCTGGCCGTGGCCTTTGATCCGACCGTGCCGCAGCAGTTGGCCGGCGGCACGCGGCGCTACATCAACCTTTACCAGTCCAACAACGGCTGGGGGACGGTCGTGGGCGCCACGCCGGGCTACCGCGGCCGGCTGCAGAACATCGACCTGCGCGGCCGCGGCAACATCACCCATTTCAACATCGACAAGGATCCGGGCCTGCATGCCGAGGTGATCAGTTGGATCGGCCAGGCGGTGGGCGGTGCCCGCCGCAGCGGCTCCCGTCAGGATGCGGCGCGCTGATAGTCCTTGATCGCCGAGAAGGTGATGCCGGGCGCCCGTTCCTCCTCATAGCGCAGCGAGAAGGCGCTCGATGCCATGTAGACAGGAGCGCCGTCGAGATCCCGCGCCATCGATGATCCGTGGCTCTCGACGAAGGCATTGAGCTTCGCCGGGTCCTCTGCGGTGATCCAGCGGCAGACTGCGAACTGGCAGGGGTCGAAATCCACCGGCAGGGTATATTCGGCCGACAGCCGGTCCTTCAGCACGTCGAGCTGGAGGGCGCCGACAACCCCGACGATGGCCGGAGAGCCGTCATGGGGCACGAAGAGCTGCACGACGCCCTCCTCGCCCATCTGCTGCAGCGCCTCGCGCAGCTTCTTGGCCTTCATCGCGTCCTTCAGCTTGACGCGGCGCAGCTGCTCCGGCGCGAAGCTCGGAACGCCCTTGAAGACGATGTCCTCGCCGTCGGTGAGCGTGTCGCCGATGCGCAGGGTGCCGTGGTTGGGAATGCCGACGATGTCGCCGGCATAGGCCTCCTCCGCCAACTGGCGGTCCTTGGCGAAGAAGAACTGCGGCGCGTTGAGCGGCATGGGCTTGCCGGTGCGCACGAGCTTGGCCTTCATGCCGCGGGCGAGCTTGCCCGAGCAGACCCGCAGGAAGGCGATGCGGTCGCGGTGGTTGGGGTCCATGTTCGCCTGGATCTTGAAGACGAAGCCGCTCATCTTCGGCTCGTCGGCGAGCACGGTGCGGGTCTCGGCGACCTGGGCGCGCGGCGGCGGCGCATAGGCTATCAGAGCGTCGATCAGGTCCTGGACGCCGAAGGTGCGCAGGGCCGAACCGAAATAGACCGGCGTCATGTGGCCCTCGCGATAGGCGTCGAGGTCGAAAGGCTTGGCGCCCTCCTTGGCCAGCAGAGCGCTCTCGCGCCAGGCTTCAGTGCCGACCGGCAGCATCTCGTCGAAGATGGCGGCCTCGGGTCCGTTGACCTTGATCGGCTCCTCGTCGCGGTCGATGCGGCGGACGTGGTTGTGGACGAGGTCGTAGGTGCCGGCGAAGTCGCGGCCGACCCCGATCGGCCAGGTCATCGGCACGGTGTCGAGGGCGAGGGCCTTCTCCACGTCGTCCATGAGTTCGAAGGGGTCGCGGCTCTCGCGGTCCATCTTGTTGACGAAGGTGATGATGGGGATGTCGCGCAGGCGGCAGACCTCGACCAGCTTGCGCGTGCGGTCCTCGACGCCCTTGGCGCCGTCGATGACCATGATGGCGGAATCGACTGCGGTGAGTGTGCGGTAGGTGTCCTCGGAGAAGTCCTCGTGGCCGGGCGTGTCCAGCAGGTTGAAGACGCAGCCGCCATATTCGAAGGTCATCACCGAGGTGACGACGGAGATGCCGCGCTGGCGCTCGATGGCCATCCAGTCGGATGAGGTTTGCCGGCGGCCCTGCTTGGCCCTCACTTCGCCGGCGAGCTGGATGGCGCCGCCGAACAGCAGCAGCTTCTCCGTCAGCGTGGTCTTGCCGGCGTCGGGGTGGGAGATGATGGCGAAGGTGCGCCGGCGCGAGGCCGGGCTGCCGGAGCCGTTGGGGCCTGAGGAAGCGGTCATGGCGCGGGTTTAGCCATGCACGCCGGGCCGGGTCAATGCGGCCAGCCCTGCATCGTGCCATCTCGACGCGGCGTCACCGCCGCCTACAGTCGACCGAGGCGGGCATGTCCCCGCATCCGGAGGGCCCCATGGTCTCGTCGTTCCCGTCTCTCGCCATGGCCGTGACGGCCGCCCTCGGGCTCCTCGCCGGCCCCGCCTTCGCCCAGGCGCCAGCCCTGCCGCCGGGCCCGCCCGTCGCCATCCAGATGGTGACGCAGCTCTCGCCCTCGATCCCGCAATATACCCGCGTCGACATCCCCATGCTGCGCGAGGCGCTTCCCGCACGTTCCGGCGGGCGCATCCGCGTGACGCTGGCGAGCTGGCCGGAGCGCGGCCTCACCGGCCCCGATCTCATCCGCGTGCTGCGCTCGGGCCAGATCGACCTTGCCGGCCTCGCCCTGCCGACGGTCGCCGGCGACGTGCCGCTGCTCGACATCATCGACATGTCGGGACAGAACCCCTCGCACGAGCAGGGCCGCCGCATCGCCCATGCCATGCTGCCGACCCTCAACAAGGAGCTGGAGCGCGTCGGCATCAAGATCGTCGCCTTCTATCCCTTCCCGGGCCAGGTGCTGTTCTGCCGCGACCCGATCACCAGCCTCGCCGACCTGAAGGGCCGGCGTGTGCGCACGCCCGGCGGCTCGCAGAACGACTTCATCCAGTCGGTGGGCGGCCAGCCGGTCGCCATCGGTTTCCCGGAGGTCTATGGCGCGCTGGAGCGCGGCGTCGTCGATTGCGCCGTCACCGGCACGGCCACCGGCAACGGCGCCCGCTGGTACGAGGTGACGCGCCATCTCTACACCCTGCCGATCCAGTGGGGCGTCGCCGCCTATGCGGTGAACCTCGCCTGGTGGAACCGGCTCGACCCCGCGGTGCGCGACTTCCTGCAGACGACCATGAACGAGGTCGAGGAGGCGCAGTGGACGCTCGGCGCCGAGCTGACCGAGGACGGTATCCAGTGCAATGCCGGCAATGCTGCGGGCTGCAAGATCGGCCATGTCGTCACCAACCGTCCCATGACCATCACCCGCGCCACGCCGGCCGATGTGGTGCAGCTGCGCGAGGCGCTGACCAAGGTGGTGCTGCCGGCCTTCGTCAGGCGCTGCGGCGCCCGCTGCGGCGAAATCTACAACCAGATCGTCTCGCCCATCAGCGGCATCACCTACACGGCGCAGTGACCTGATGATCCGCCTCCTCGATCCCGCCGCCTTCCAGGCAGTGCCGTGGAAGAACGGCGGCGGCACCGCCACCGACATCGCCGTCAGCCTCGCCGCAGACGGCACCGTCGCCTGGCGGGTCGGCACGGCGGCCATCGGGAAGGATGGACCCTTCTCCGACTATGACGGTGTGACGCGCACCTTCACCATCGTGGAGGGGCCGGGTGTCCATCTCGATTTCGCCGGGGCGTGCACCCGGACGCTGCCGCGCGACCAGCCGACGCGCTTCGCCGGTGCGCCGGCACCCTTCTGCCGGCTGCGCGACGACACCCCCGCCACCGCCTTCAACCTGCTGACGGGGGACGGGCTGGCGCGCGGCGATGTCGTGATCTGTCATGGCCGCGGTGCCGGGGAGCCGGTCGCGGCGGCCGCGGTTCATGTCCTCCTGGCCCTGGAGGGGGCCTGGAGCGTGACCGCCGACGGCGAGACAGTGGTGGTGCAGCAGGGCGCGGCGGTTCAGGTGGAGGGCGCACAGGCGGTCACGGTGTCGTCGGCCCCCGGTGGGCGCGCGGCACTGGCATCGATCAACCCGGACTGATCGGCGCTCAGCCGATTGCGACGATCTCCACCTCGCCGCCGCCGACCACTGCCACGTCACCCACCTGCTTGCCCATCAGGGCGCGGGCCACCGGCGACACATAGGAGATCGTCCCCTTGGCCGGCTCGGCCTCGTCCTCGCCGACGATGCGGAAGGTCTGGCGGCGGCCATCGTCGCGGTCGAAGGTGACGCGGCTGCCGAAATGCACGCGCCCGTCGGCGGGCGGCGGCGGAACGATCTCGGCATCGGCCTGTCGGGCGGCGTAATAGCGAAAGTCGCGGGCCGCGCGGGCGAGGGCGAGGCCAGTGCCGTCCTCTCCCGCGGCGCGGGCCTCCTGCACCGCGGCGCGCGCCGCTTCCAGCGCAGCCGCGATCATGGCAAGGCCCTCGGCCGTCACGAGGTTCGGATGGGGCGAGATCGGCCGGTCCTGGAGATTGGCCTCCGTGCCGTCGCGGTCGTTTTCCTTGGTGAAGGCGACGCTCATGGCGGCAAGCCTCTTCTCGCATGCGGGTGGTGGGATGGTCGGCGGGCGCGGACCCCGGCTCCGCCGCGCCGTCCCGGCCAGATGGCGTCTCGACAGCGGCGCTGCAACCTTGACACTCCGGTGCCGGGGCCGTATAGCCCGCGCCTCATCTTCTTCGACGCACCGCCCGTCGGGTCCTCCGATCCCCGGTGCTCGTCCCATCCAAGGATCGCCGCCATGAAGGTCCGCAATTCGCTGAAGTCGCTGCGCGGTCGCCATCGCGACAACCAGATCGTGCGCCGCAAGGGCCGCGTCTACGTCATCAACAAGACCCAGAAGCGCTTCAAGGCGCGTCAGGGCTGATCGGCGGTCCCTGAGGGGATTCCCGACGCCGCGGGACGGCGGGCGCTCACGCGCCTGTCATCATCGCGACATTGACCGTCGCCGTTTCATGGACCACCCTCGTGGCATGACTCGCGCGGCGGTTTTTCTTTGTCTGGTCCTGGCCTCGGCCGCTCCCGCGCTGGCGCAGGTCACCGGGCCGACGCCGCCGGCTGCGACCCCTGCTCCGGATACCGCCCCGGCGGCCAATGTCGTGCCGCCCTCTTTCGCCTCGGAGCGGGCGCGACGGCTGGATGAACTCTACAGCCGCCTGCGCGAGGCCGAGGGCGCGCGACAGGCCCGCGCCATCGAGGCGCAGATTGGCATGGTCATCGCGCAAACCGGGTCCGATACCGCCGACCTCCTCATGGCCCGCGCCCAGCAGGCCATGCAGCAGCGGCAGGCCGACCTCGCCCTCTCGCTGCTCGATTCGGTCATCGACCTCTATCCGGAGACGGTGGAAGCCTGGAGCCGGCGGGCGACACTGTATTTCGCGCGCCGCGAACTCGGACGCGCCATCACCGACATCGAACATGTGCTGCGCCTCGAACCGCGGCATTTCGGCGCCATGGTCGGCCTCGGCATGATGTTGCAGCAGCTCGGCGAGGACAAGGCGGCGCTGACCGTCTTCAAGCGCGCCATGGAGATCAATCCGCATATCGAGCGGGTGCCGCAGATCATCAAGCGCCTGCAGCCGACGGTCGACGGCGTCGAGCTCTGACGATCCGCCGGGCCCTCGCCGACGTAATCCCGTCATGGTCGGTCTGGTCGAACCCCTTATCGCTGCAGCGTCCGTTCCCGCCGCCCTGGCGGGCTGGACGGCCTGGCGCGCCCGCGCGATCTCCCGCGCCTTCGCGCCGGAAGGCCGTTTCGTGCCGACGCGGGCGGGACGGCTGCACCTGATCGACCAAGGCGACGGCGCGGTCCCGGCCGTCTTCCTGCACGGCGCCTCCGGATCGGCGCTGGCCTGGCGCCCGGCGCTCGGCTCGGGACTTGCCACCCTCGGTCGCACGGTGCTGGTCGACAGGCCAGGCCATGGCTTTTCGGAGCGGCAGGCCGGCCGCGCCGCCGCCCGTCTCGACCACCAGGCCGGGGCGGTGATCGATGCGCTCGACGCCCTCGGCATCACCCAGGCGGTCGTCGTCGCCCATTCCTGGGCCGGGGCGCTCGCCTGCCGGCTCGCCCTCGACCATGCCGACCGGGTCGCCGGTCTGGTGCTCATCGCTCCGGCTACCCATCCCTGGCCCGGCGGCGTGCATTGGTATTACCGGGTGGCGGCGAGCCGCCTGCTCGGGCCACTCTTCTCGTGGACGCTCGCCCTGCCGGTCGGAGAGGCCTGGATGGGGCGCAGCATCGCCGGCGTGTTCAGCCCGCAATCCATCGACACCGGCTATGCCGAGAGCGCCGGCATTCCGCTGGTGCTGCGGCCGGCGCAGTTCATGGCCAATGCCCAGGATGTCGCCGGGCTGCTCGTCCAGGTGCGCGACCAGGCGCAGCGCTACGGTGCGATCGCCTGCCCGGTGACGGTGATCTCGGGCGACAAGGACGGCGTCGTCTGGACGCATCTCCATTCGCTGGGCATCGCGCGCGACGTGCCGCAGACGAAACTGATTGTGCTGCCCGATGTCGGCCACGGACCGCACCACGCCGATCCCGCGCTGGTGACGGCGGAGATTCAGGCCCTGCAGCAGGGACGGGGCGAGACCCGTCCGGTCCTGCACGGGCGGGCGCCCGTCGCCTGATCTGCCGTTCGTCGCCGGCCCGCTAGATCTCCACCACTTCCGAGCCGACGAAGGCGATGCGCAGCATGTTGGTGGCGCCGGGCGTCCCCAGCGGCACGCCGGCGACGACGATGATGCGCTGGCCGGGCTTGGCAAAACCGTCCTGGAAGGCGAAGCGGCAGGCGCGGCTGACCATGTCGTCGAGGTCGCGGGCATCCTGAGTGACGACACAGTGGACGCCCCACAGCAGGGCCAGCCGGCGTGCGGTACCGATCTTCGGCGTCAGGGCGATGGTGATGGGCTTCGGCCGCTCGCGGGCGACGCGCAGGGCCGTCGAGCCCGACATGGTCCAGCAGACGATGGCGGAGAGGTCGAGCGTCTCGGCGATGTCGCGGGCGGCCAGCGCGATGGCGTCGGCGCCGGTGGCCTCGGGCTCGGCGCGCTGGCCCTGGATGACGGCGCGGTAAGTGGGGTCGGCCTCCACCTCCTCGGCGATGCGGTTCATCATCGCCACCGCCTCCACCGGATATTGGCCGGCGGCGCTTTCGGCGGAGAGCATGATGGCGTCGGCGCCCTCGAAGACGGCGGTGGCGACGTCGGAGACCTCGGCGCGGGTCGGCACCGGGGCGGTGATCATGCTTTCCAGCATCTGGGTCGCGACGACGACGGGCTTGCCGGTCCGGCGGGCCTGGCGGGTGATCTGCTTCTGGATGCCCGGCACCTTGGCCATGGGCATCTCGACGCCGAGATCGCCGCGGGCGACCATCAGCGCGTCGGCGATGTCCATGATCTCGGCGAGGCGGGCGACGGCCTGGGGCTTCTCGATCTTGGCCATGACGGCGGCACGGCCGCGCGCCACCTTCTTCACCTCGGCGACGTCCTCGGGCCGCTGCACGAAGGACACGGCGATCCAGTCGACACCGGCGTTCAGCGCGGCATCGAGGTCGGAGCGGTCCTTCTCGGTGAGGGCGGAGACAGGAAGGTCGGTGTCGGGAAGGCTGACACCCTTGCGGTCGGAAAGCTTGCCGCCGACGATGACGCGGCATTCGGCGCGGGTTGGCGAGCATTTCACCGCGGTGAGCGTCACCTTGCCGTCGTCGAGGATGAGGCGATGGCCGGGCTCGAGTGCGCCGAGGATCTCCGGATGGGGCAGATAGACGCGCGTCGCGTCACCCGGCTTCTTGTCGGAATCCAACACGAAGGAGGCGTCGTTCGCCAGCGTGACCGGCCCGTCCTTGAAGGTGCCGACGCGCAGCTTGGGTCCCTGGAGGTCGGCGAGGATGCCGATCGGGCGCTGCTGCTCGTGCTCGATGGAGCGAATCGTCTCGACGAACTCCCGGAGCTTGTCGTGCGGCGTATGGCTCATGTTGATGCGGAAGACATCGGCTCCCGCCGTGAAGAGGGCGGCGATCTGATCCCGGGTCGAGGATGAAGGTCCGAGGGTCGCGAGAATCTTGGTCCGGCGCTGGCGTCGCATCTGTCGTGTTGTCTCCCTAGGGGGGCGATCCTAGACCGTTTCGCGCCGCCGGCGCGAGAGGGCGTGGCATCGGGATGGCGCGATGCTGCGACCGTGGCGTGACGACCGGCGGGGGGCTGAACTTGGACTGCGTCAGGCGTGGCCGGCGTCACTCGACAGCATGGCCGGGTCGATGCCGATCTTGCGCATGGCGCGGTCATATTTGGTCTCGACGTCGGCCCCGAAGATGAGATCGGGATCGGCGGGGCAGTGGAGCCAGCCGTTCGACTGGATCTCGTTCTCCAGCTGGCCGGCGCCCCAGCCGGCATAGCCGAGCGCCAGAATGGCGCTGGACGGGCCGTCGCCGGTGGCGAGCGCCTTCAGGATGTCGAGCGTCGCGGTCAGGCAGATGCCCTCGTCGATCGGCAGCGTCGAGTTCTCGATGTAGAAATCGGAGGAGTGGAGGACGAAGCCGCGGCCGGTTTCCACCGGCCCGCCGCGCAGAACGCGAATCGCATCGACCCGTTCGGGCAGCATGATCTTCCGCGCCTCGGGGATGATGTCGAGCTGCACCAGCAGGTCGGAGAAGGCGAGATTGGTGGCGCTCTGGTTGACGACGATGCCCATGGCCCCGTCGGAGGAATGGGCACACATGTAGATGACGGTGCGCGAAAACCGCTCGTCGCGCATGGTGGGCATCGCGATGAGCATCTGACCGTCGAGATAGCCGCGGACGCTGTCGCGCCCTCCGCGTCGGGGATTTGCTGCCATGCGCCACGCTAACCCGGAACGGTGAAAATTGCCACCCGTCGGGGCGCCCTTAGCCCTGCCGCTCGGGCATCTTCAACGGAACGTCAATGGCCAAAGCCGGTTCCGCCCGCTACAGGCGAGGAATGCTGGACCGCCGTGCCCTCCTCTCCGCGCTGGCCTTCGTCGGCGCCGCTGCGCCGGCCTCGGCGAACCGTGCGGCGTCGACGAGCCCCTCGGCGTCCCCCTGGTCGCGCGACACAAAGTCCGCGGTGCGTCTCGTGCGCGGCGGCCTCGACGGCGGGGTTCACCGCGCCGGCGTCGAGATCACGCTCGATGCCGGCACCAAGACCTATTGGCGGACGCCCGGCGATTCCGGCGTGCCGCCGGCCTTCGACTGGTCTGGCTCCGAAAATGTCGCCGATGTCGCGGTGGACTGGCCGGCGCCCATGCGCTTTCCCGACGGAAACGGCTTTTCCATCGGCTACAAGACCTCCGTCATCTTTCCGCTGCGCGTGCGGCCGCGCGATCCGTCCCGTCCGGTGAGGCTCGCCCTGAAGCTCGACTATGCCGTCTGCGACCAGATCTGCATCCCGGCCAAGGCCGCCGCGACGCTGGCGCTGGTGCAGGGATCCGCCGACCCCGCCGTGGCCGCAGCGCTCGCCGGCTTCGTGGCGCGGGTGCCGAAGCTTCAGGCCGAAGGACTGGCGCTCGCCCTCGACGGCGTCGAGCGCGGTGGCGACCATCCCGTGCTGCTGCTGCGCGCCGCGGTCGATGCGGAGGTGGCGGTGGACCTCTTCGTCGAGGGGCCCGACAGCCGCTGGGTCCTGCCTCTGCCCGAGCCGACCGCATCCGCTGGCACTGAGCGGCGCTTCCGTCTGGTGATGGACGGCGCGCCGCGGGGCACCGACCCGCTGGGCCATGAACTCACCTTCACGCTGGTCTCCGGCACGCGCGCCCTGGAAGCGCGGCTGACGCCGCGCTAAGGCTTGAAGCGGACCCCTCGACGCCTGCCTTGCGAGGCACTAGATGATGGGGGCCTTCCCCCGCGCGGCATCGTGCCGCGGGTTTCACACGCGCTATCCTCCAGGAGTTTCCCCATGACGATCCAGGTCGGCGACAAGCTGCCGGAAGCGACCTTCCGCACCATGGCCGCGGACGGGCCTGCCGCCCGCACGACGGCGGAGATCTTCGCCGGCAAGACCATCGTCCTCTTCGCCGTGCCGGGCGCTTTCACGCCCACCTGCCACAAGAACCATCTGCCGGGCTTCGTCGCCCATGCCGACGCGATCAAGGCCAAGGGCGTGGACGGCATCTTCGTCACCTCGACCAACGACGTCTTCGTGCTCGACGCCTGGCAGAAGGCGACCGGGGCCGTGGACAAGGTCGGCATCCTCGCCGACGGCAGCGCCGAATTCGCCAAGGCCGTCGGCCTCGACGCGGACATGGGCGCTTTCGGCATGGGCATCCGCACCAAGCGCTATTCGATGATCGTCAAGGACGGCGTCGTGACTGCGCTGAACATCGAGGACGGCCCGGGCAAGGCCGACCTGTCGGGTGCCGAGGCACTGATCAAGCAGCTCTGAGCGGTGCAGCCGGTCTGACCGGCCTGCCTGTGTGATCCAACGCCGCCCCGCGCCGGAAGGCCCGGGGCGTCGTCGTCGTCTCAGAAGCCGAAGACGCCGATGGCGCCGAGGAGGCCGATGCCGACGAGGGGAACGCCGGCGCGCATGGCATAGGTCGGCGCGCCGCCCGGCAGGCGCTGGCGCAGGCGCTCGACGAGGCGGCCGGCCTTGCGGGCGGCGCGCAGCGGCAAGGTAACAGCGGCGGGCAGACTGTCGCGGCAGATGGCATGTTTGCGCACGTAATGCGGCACATGCCAGGTCGCCCAGGTCCCGGCGCGGAACAGGGCGGCATCACCCGGCCGCAGGGTGCGTTCGGCGACGCCGTCGCCGGCGACCACGACCTCACCCTCGATGATGTGGACGATCTCGTCGCCGCCGAAATACCAGCGGAAGCGGCCGGCGGTGCAGTCCCAGACCATGGCGGAGGTCGTGCCGTCGGAGGATTCCGACCAGTGGCGGCAACGCGCGACGGGACTGCCCTCGAGCACCCATTCGGGGCGGATCGGGGCGGGGTCGAGGTCGAAATCGGCAAGGCTCGCGGCGGAGAAGGGCGGCCTGGACATGGTCGTCTCCTGTGTCAATCCGGGACGCTTCGCCCGGTCGAACAGGGACCTCGCAAGAGGCTTGCCGATTCTCACGCCGGCGTGATCAGCCCTTGCCCGGCTTGAACGGGGCCATGCCCTCGCGGGCGAGTTCGTCGGCGCGCTCGTTCTCGGGGTGGCCGGCATGGCCCTTCACCCAGTGCCAGGTGATCCGGTGAAGGTCGGCGACGTCGTCGAGCCGCTGCCAGAGCTCGGCGTTCTTCACCGGCTTCTTGTCGGCGGTCTTCCAGCCGTTGCGCTTCCAGCCGTGGATCCAGGTCATGATGCCGTTCTTCACGTACTGGCTGTCGGTATGGAGATCGACCTCGGAGGGGCGCTTCAACGCCTCCAGGGCGCTGATGGCCGCCATCAGCTCCATGCGGTTGTTGGTGGTGACGGCTTCGCCGCCCTTCAGTTCCTTCAGCGTCTCGCCATAGCGCAGGATGGCGCCCCAGCCGCCGGGGCCGGGATTTCCCGAACAGGCGCCGTCGGTGAAGATCTCGACACTGCGGGCGGTGGCGGGGCGCGATGAGGGGGCGGTCATGCGAGGCCATATTCGGTGGGGGAGGCGACCTTCTGATGGAAGCGCAGCTTCTTCAGATATTCGATCGGGTCCTTCGGCGTGACCACGGCGCCCGGCGGGACGTTGAGCCAGTCGACAAGCCGCGTCAGCAGGAAGCGCAGCGCCGAGCCGCGGGCGAGCAGCGGCAGCGCCGCCTTCTCCGCAGCCCCGAGCGGCCTCACGGCCTGATAGGCGGCGATCATGGCGGAGCCCTTGGCGAAGTCGAATTCGAAATCGGCCGAGAAGCACCACGCATTCAGGCAGATGGCGAGATCGTAGGCGAGGATGTCGTTGCAGGCGAAGTAGAAGTCGATCAGCCCCGACAGCGCGTTGTTGAGGAAGAAGACGTTGTCGTTGAACAGGTCAGCGTGGATGACGCCGGTCGGCAGGGCCGTCGGCCAGGTCCGCTCGCAATGGTCGAGTTCGGCAGCGATGGTGGCGGCAAGATCCGGTGCCACAGTGTCGGCGCGCGTCCGGGCCTTGTCGTATAGCGGCCGCCAGCCCGGCACGGAGAGAGCGTTGACGCGGGTGAGCGTGAAGCCCTGTCCGGCGAGGTGCAACTGGGCGAGGGCCCGGCCGACGGCGGCGCAGTGGTGGACCTGCGGGCGGCGGATCCACATGCCCTCGAGAAAGGTGACGATGGCGGCGGGCCGGCCGGCGAGCTCGCCGAGGGTGGCGCCGTCCTTCATCCGCACCGGCTGCGGGCAGGTGAGGCCGCGCGCCGCGAGATGCTCCATGAGGCCGATGAAGAAGGGCAGGTCGGCGGGATCGACGCGCTTTTCGTAGAGCGTGAGGATGAAGTGGCCAGCAGTGGTATGGAGCAGGAAGTTGGTGTTCTCGACACCCTCGGCGATGCCCTTGAAGGACAGGAGCTCCCCGATGTCGTAGCACGCGAGATGGGCCGAGAGCTCCTCGGCGGTGACATCGGTATAGACGGCCATGGCAGGTCTCAGTCGTTCCTCAGCGGTGTCGTCCAGTCGGGCTGGGCGACGAGATCACGCCAGGCCGAGCCGATCGGCTGAAGCGTGACCCATGTCTCGGCGAGTTTCCCGCCATCGATACGATAGGACTGAAACCCCGCGCGGGTCGCAACGACCCCGGTCGCCGAATCGGTCCAGCGCATCGTGAAGCGGTACCATGCCCGATCAGCCTGGAAGGCGTGATCGTAGACGAGAATGCGAATATCTGGCCTGGCCGAGCGCAGCGCAGCGAGTTCGGCCGCATAGGCTTCGCGGGTTACGATCCGGTCCCCCGCCTCATCGTGGCGAAGGTAAGTGGGCGCGACACAATCGGGCACGAGGTCGAAGCGTCCTTCATGCCAGACTTGCTCCCAGCGATTGAACAGGCCGATGAGATCCAGGTTGTTCTTCATTGGGAGCGTCCACAATTCAGGCGGCGATCGCGATCCGGAGCGCGCGGACGAGTTGGAACCCGCGTCCCATGACTCAGGCCGCCGCGTCGGGACGCAGCTGGCGGGGCAGGGGGAAGAAGACGCTCTCGTCGGCGGTGGAGACGGTGTCGACCGACACGGTGTAGCGCTCGGCGAAGGCCTCGATGATCTCCTCCACCAGCACTTCCGGCGCCGAGGCGCCGGCGGTGATGCCGAGGGAGGAAATGGCGCCGAAGCGGGTCCAGTCGATATCGGCGGCGCGCTGCACGAGGTCGGAGACAGTGCAGCCCTCGCGTTCGGCCACCTCGCGCAGGCGCTGGGAGTTCGACGAGTTCGGCGCACCGACGACGATCATCGCCTCGACCAGCGGAGCGACCCGCTTCACCGCCTCCTGGCGGTTGGTCGTCGCATAGCAGATGTCTTCCTTGTGCGGGCCGACGATGGCCGGGAAGCGATGGCGCAGGCAGTCGACGATCTCGCGGGTGTCGTCCACCGAGAGGGTGGTCTGGGTGACGAAGGCAAGCGCCTGGTCGTCACGCGGCGTGAAGGCGCGGGCGTCCTCGAGCGTCTCGATCAGCGTGACGGCACCGGGCGGCAACTGTCCCATGGTGCCGACGACTTCGGGATGGCGGGCATGGCCGACGAGCACCACCTCGCGGCCACGGCGGTGGTGGATCTCCGCCTCGCGATGCACCTTGGTGACCAGCGGGCAGGTGGCGTCGATGGCGAGGAAGTTGCGCTCCTGGGCGGCGGCCGGCACCGATTTCGGCACGCCATGGGCGGAGAAGATGACGGGAGCTGCGGTCTCCGGGATCTCGTCCAGTTCCTCGACGAAGATGGCGCCCTTGGCCTTGAGCCCGTCGACCACGAAGCGGTTGTGGACGATCTCGTGGCGGACATAGACCGGCGGGCCGTAGAGCTTCAGCGCCTGTTCGACGGCATCGATGGCGCGCACCACGCCGGCGCAGAAGCCGCGGGGCGAACAGAGGAGGATGGTGAGGGGGGGCTTCGACAAGCAGCTCTCCGGATCGGGATGTCCCGGTTTCGGGGGTCGCGGCGCGCCTGTCAAGGCGAGGCGTTCAGGCGGCGCGCGCGGCCTGGGCACGCGGCAGCCGCACGCGGCGGAAGACGACGACGATCTCGTGCCGGGTGCAGGGGATCGCTCCAAGAGCGATGGCGCGGCGGCGCTCGAAGCCGGTGAGGTCGTAATGCGGGGCGCTGGTCTTGGGCGGGCCCTGGTAGATCAGGCGGTGGACGCCCATGGCGCGGGCGAAACGGTGCAGTTCCTCCTCGGTGTCGGCGAGGAGATGGCACCATTTCAGCCCCTGCCAGTGCCAGATCGCATCGTCCACATAGACCGCCACGGTGGGCCTCAGGCAGCGAGAAGGCCGGCGGAGCCGAGCGCGGCCCGCTGGCGGGCAGTGACCGCCTCCAGGCTGAACCGGTCGATCTCCTCGTTGAACATGCGGTAGAAGTTCAGCTCCGCCTTGAGGTGCAGGAAGACGCCGCCGAGACCAATGGCGGCACGGTCCATCAGCACGAATTCCTGCGGGATCGTGACGGGGCCCTTCTCCTTCAGCGCCTTGTGGACGGTGAAGGCCTCCCGCCGGCCATACTGGCCGGGCGAGACCCCGTCGGCGATGGAGCGCACGCGGTCGTCGAGCAGCGGCCCGTAGATGAAGCGGGCCCACAGATTCAGGATATCGACGAGATCCTGATTGAGATTCTTGAAGCCCCAGGTCTCGTAGGCATGGACGACCCGTGCCTCGTCGTTCTCCTCGAGGCCCTTATAGAGGTCGATGACGGCGCCGATGAAGCGCGGCGGGAAGATGCGCACGCAGCCGTAATCCAGGAGGTTGATGCCGCCGGGCTCGCCGTTCTCCTCGAAGACGGTGTAATTGCCGAGATGCGGGTCGCCGTGGATAACGCCGATGGCTGCGAAGGGGTGCCACCAGGCGCGGAACATGGCGGTGGCGAGCCGGTTGCGGATGGCGAGCGGCTGGTCGACATGGGACAGCATCTTCGTCCCGTCGAGCCAGGACAGGGTCAGGAGGCGGCCTGTGGAGAGTTCATGCCGGATGGTCGGCACGTGGACCAGCGGCTCGTTGGCGAGGACCTCCTGGTAGAGCGCGGCATGCTTGGCCTCGCGGCGATAGTCGAGTTCCTCGCGGACCCGCTCGCCGATCTCCTTGATGATCTCGCGGGTGTCGATGGCGCTGTCCATGCGTCGCTGGATGGCGAAGAGCACCTCGAGCTGGGAGAGATCGGCCTCCACCGCGGACTGCATGTCCGGGTACTGGAGCTTGCAGGCGAGGGGCATGCCGTCATGGGCGGTTGCGCGGTGGACCTGGCCGAGGGAGGCGGCGGCGGCAGGGATCTTGTCGAAGCTGGCGAAGCGCTTCTCCCAGTCGGCCCCGAGCTCGGCCATCATGCGGCGCTTGACGAAGGCCGGGCCCATGGGCGGCGCGTCCGACTGCAGCTTCTGCAGTTCCTCGGCATATTCGGGCGGCAGGACCTCGGGGATGGTGGCGAGGAGCTGGGCGACCTTCATGATCGGCCCCTTCAGGCCACCGAGAGCGCGGGTGAGGTCGGCGGCGTTCTTCTCGCGGTCGAGGCCGGTGCCGAAGAGACGGGCGGCGGCGATGGAGGCGGCCGCGCCCGCGACATTGGTGCCGACGCGGGCATAGCGCGACAGGCGTCCGGTCAGGCGATTGGCTTCGTCGTCGCGCGGCGGCATGCAGGCTCCCGGGGATCAGGGTCGAGAGCAGGACATAGTGCGGGAGGGGTCGGGTTTCGAGGGGCGGGAGGTCGTGTCGGCCAGTTGTCGCAGATCCAGCGCGTCAGGCCTTCCTCGCCCAGCTCTCCTTGTCGAAGCGAGTGCCGACGGCGATCTGGTGGGACATCACCCTTCCATCGCCTCCAGTTCATCGATCAGCCGGGCGATGACGCCGAGGCCGCCCTGCCAGAAGGCGGGGTCGCGGGCGTCGAGCCCGAAGGGCGCCAGGAGTTCGGCATGGTGCTTGGTGCCGCCGGCGGCGAGCATGGCGAGGTAGCGCTCGGCGAAGCCCGCATCGGCCTTCTCGTAGACCGCATAGAGCGAGTTCACCAGGCAGTCGCCGAAGGCATAGGCATAGACATAGAAAGGCGAATGGATGAAATGCGGGATATAGGCCCAGAAGGTCTCGTAGCCCGGCTTCAGCTCGATGGCGGGACCAAGGCTCTCGGCCTGAACGCTCATCCAGGCGGCGGAGATGGCGTCCGCAGTCAGTTCGCCGTCGCGGCGTGCGGAGTGGATCTTCCGCTCGAAGGAATAGAAGGCGATCTGGCGGATCACCGTGTTGATCATGTCCTCGACCTTGGAGGCGATGAGCGCCTTCTTCTGGACGGGGTCAGTGGTCGCTTTCAGGATCGCCTTGAAGGTCAGCATCTCGCCGAAGACCGAGGCGGTCTCGGCGAGGGTGAGCGGCGTCGGCGCCATCAACGCGCCGTTGGGGGCAGCCAGCACCTGGTGGACGCCGTGGCCGAGCTCATGGGCGAGGATCATCACGTCGCGCGGCTTGCCCTGGTAATTGAGCAGCACGAAGGGATGGGCCGAGGGCACGGTCGGGTGGGCGAAGGCGCCGGGCGCCTTGCCCGGCCGGACCGGCGCATCGATCCAGCCCTCGTCGAAGAAACGGCGAGCGATGGTCGACAGTTCCGGCGAGAAGCCGGCATAGGCGGAGAGCACCGTGTCGCGCGCGTCGGTCCAGGCGATGGTGCGCTGCTCGACCTTCGGCAGCGGGGCGTTGCGGTCCCAGTGCGGCAGGGTCTCCTTGCCGAACCAGCGGGCCTTCAGCTTGTAGTAGCGGTGGGAGAGCGAGGGATAGGCGTCACGGACGGCGGCGACCAGCGCGTCGACCACCTCGCGCTCGACACGATTGGCGAGGTGGCGGGAATCCGCCACGTCCTCGAAGCCGCGCCAGCGGTCAGAGATTTCCTTGTCCTTGGCCAGCGTGTTGGTGATCAGCGCGAAGGTCCGCAGGTTCTCGGCGAAGGTCGCCGCCAGCGCCTCGGAGGCCTTGCGGCGGTTGTCCTCGGCCGTGTCCTGCAGCAGGTTCAGCGCCGGCTCCAGCGGCAGTTTCTCGCCGTCGATGTCGAAGCGCAGGCTCGCCATGGTCTCGTCGAAGAGGCGGTTCCAGGCGGCGCGCCCGGTCATGTTCTTCTCGTGGAACAGTTTCTCGATGCGGTCGTCGAGCTGGAAGGGCTTGTCCTTGCGGATGTCCTCGAGCCAGGGCCGGTAGCGGGCAAGCGGCGGCAGCGCCACCGCCTGGTCGATCAGCCCGTCCTCGATGCGGTTCAGCTCCAGGGTGAAGAACAGGAGATGCGAGGAGGTGGCGGTGATCTTCTCCTGGATGTCGCCGTAGAACTTCGCCCGCGCGGGATCGGTCGTGTCGCCGGCATAGACGAGGCCGGCATAGGAGGCGAGGCGGCCGAGGAGGTCTTCCAGCGCCTCGAATCGCGTCACCGCGGCGGCCAGCACAGCGGCGGCGCCGGCGCCGCGGGCGATCTCCTCCAGCCGGCCCTTGTAATCCGCTTCGAAGGCGAGGGCCTCGGTTTCGGCACGGTAGAGGTCGTCGGCGACGGCCGAGGCATCCATGCCCGCATAAAGGGCCGTCAGGTCCCATTCGGGGAGGGCGCCGAGGGCCTCGACGCGCTTTTCGCGCGCCGCCGCGTTCTTCGAGCCGGCGTCGTTGACTGAACGGCGCATGGAAGCCTCCTGACGGTCGATCCCAGGGGGCTGGTATGGGCAATGCCACCGGCCGGATCAACGTGGCGCTTCGTCGATAGGGCGTTCGGGGCGGAGGCCGTTGCCCTTGAGCAACGCCGTGCCCGGATACCGGTGGGCCGTATGCCTGGCGCCGCCGGTGGGGTGGCGCCGATTCAGCCCGCGGCGGCGAGGCGGGAGGCCGCGCGCTCACCCTCAGCCAGCTTGCGGAAGCGGACGAGGGTATAGACGCCGAGAGGGGCGACCCGGCGGCGCTCGGCCACCGCGACGCCGCCATGGGCCTCGGCCCAGGCCTGCAGGCGCTGGAAGGGGAATTCGGGCCTCAGTCCGAATGTGTGGGCGTGTTTGGAGAACCAGCGCTCGACGGCGGCGGCGAGGCCGCGCTCCGAATAGAGGTGGTTGACCAGGATGATCTCGCCGCCCGGCTTCAGCACACGGGCGCATTCGTCGAGCACGCGTTCGGGCCGCTCGACCAGGGTGATGACGAACTGGGCGACGACGCCGTCGAACATCGCGTCGGGATAGGCGAGGTCGTGGGCGTCCATGACGCGGACCTCCCTGACATGGGGAAAGGCGCCGGTGGCCATGCGCTCGCGCGCCCTGGCGATCATCGGCTCCGAGAGGTCGATGCCATAGACCGCGTGGCTAGCGTCGTAGTCCTGGAACGACAGGCCGGTGCCGACGCCGACCTCGAGGATGCGGCTGCCGGTCTGTTTCACCGCCGCGGTGGCGGCGCGGCGGCCCTTCTCGAAGACGGGGCCGCAGACGGCGTCATAGATCGGCGCCCAGCGCGCATAGGCCCGCTGCATCGTGTCGCGGTCGAGATCTCCAGCCATCCGGCGCCCCCGTCAATCCGTGCGGGTGGGCCCCCCGAGTCGGGACAGGCCCCCTCATCCGGCCAGCGCTAGCAAGGCTCGGCGACAGTTGGACGACAGGACGGAGCGTCGCTTCGCCGCGCCTGTCACAAAAGCGCAAGGCGAATCTGGTCTTGCTCCCCGTGACAGGGCAGAAGCGGCCGGGAGCCGGACGATGGTGCAGAAGCGGCACAGGGCGATATTCATCTCGGACGTCCATCTCGGCGCCCGCGGTGCACAGGCGGCCCTCCTGATCGACTTTCTCCGGCACAACGACGCGGACGTCATCTATCTGGTCGGCGACATCGTCGACGGCTGGCAATTGCGGCGCGGCTGGTACTGGCCGCAGGCGCATAACGACGTGGTGCAGAAGCTCCTCAGGGCCGTGCGCAAGGGCAGCCAGATCTATTACCTGCCGGGCAACCACGACGAATTCATGCGCGACTATTTCGGCACGCATTTCGGCGGCATCGAGGTCATGGACCAGATCGTTCACCAGGCCGCCGACGGCAAGCGCTTCCTGGTCATCCATGGCGATGCCTTCGACGTGGTGGTCATGCATGCACGCTGGCTGGCCCATCTCGGCGACTGGGCCTATGACGCGGCGCTCTACTGCAACCGCTGGCTCAATTTCGTGCGGCGCCGGCTGGGGCTGACCTACTGGTCGCTGTCGGCCTGGGCCAAGTTCAAGGTGAAGAAGGCGGTCAATTTCATCGGCGCCTTCGAGGAGGCGCTGGCGACCGAGGCGCGGCGGCAGAAGGTCGACGGCGTCATCTGCGGCCATATCCACCACGCCGCCATCAAGGACCAGGTCGGCATCCGCTACATGAACTGCGGCGACTGGGTGGAAAGCTGCACGGCCCTGGTCGAGGGCTATGACGGGCGCTTCGAGATCATGCGCTGGACCGAACTGGTCGCGGCGCCGGGGCTTGCCGATGCCGACAGCCACGAGGTCGACCTGCCGATCGCGCTGCCGGGCCGCTCGCGGGTGAATGCCTGAGCGGGAGGCCGCGATGCGCCTGGCGATCGCCACCGATGCCTGGACACCGCAGGTCAACGGTGTGGTGCGCTCGCTGAAGGAGACCGCGGCGGCGCTGACCGGGCTTGGCATCGATGCCTGCTTCGTCACCCCCGAGGGGCTGCCGACCTGGCCGATGCCGACCTATCCCGACATCCGCCTTGCCTTCGGCGCCGGCAGCGCCATCGCCGCCCGGCTCGATGCGCTTGCGCCCGCGGCGCTGCATATCGCCACCGAAGGGCCGGTCGGCCATGCGGCGCGCCGCTGGGCGCTGGCGAGGGGGCTCGCCTTCACCACGAGCTATCATACCCGCTATCCCGAATATGTGCGGGCCCGGGCGCCGATCCCCGAGGCGCTGACCTATGCCTGGCTGCGGCATTTCCACGGTGCCGCCGTCCGCACCATGGTGCCGACCGAGACCATGCGGCGGGAACTGGCCGGCTGGGGCTTCGCCAACCTGTCTGTCTGGTCGCGCGGCGTCGACACCGCGCTGTTCCGGCCGCGGGCTGGCGGGGGGGTCGGGCTGCCAGGCCCGGTCATGCTCAGCGTCGGACGGCTCGCGGTGGAAAAGAATCTGGAGGCTTTCCTGGCGCTCGACCTGCCGGGGACGAAGGTGGTGGTGGGTGACGGTCCGCAGCGGGCCGACCTTGCGCGCCGCTTTCCCGCGGCGGTCTTTCTCGGGGTGCAGACCGGCGAGGCGCTGGCCCGGATCTATGCCGCTGCCGACGTCTTCGTCTTCACCAGCCGCACCGACACCTATGGCAATGTCATGCAGGAGGCGCTCGCCTCCGGCGTGCCAGTGGCGGGCTTTCCGGTTCCGGGGCCGCTCGATGTCATCACGGATCCGGCCGTCGGCGTGCTTGACGAGGACCTCGCCGCGGCCATCCGCGCCGCGCTCCTGCTGGACCGCCGCGCCTGCCGGGCGCTGGCTGAAAGCCGTACCTGGGAGGCTGCCGCGCGCCAGTTCGCCGCCGCGCTGGCGCCGTTTTCCCTCGCGGCGCGGGCCGCCTGAGGGCGCTTCACCGGGCCTGATCCGTTCGGGATCAGGCCGTTAGAGCCGCGTTAACCGGCCCTTAAGCGACACCCACCACCCTCTCCCGAATCGAGACATCCGCATCCCCGGGAGTGCATGCCGTGACGACCATCCTCATCTGCGACGACGATCCGGTTCAGCGCCGTCTGGTGGAGGCCATGGTCCGCAAGTTCGGCTATGAGCCGCGCCTGTGCGAAAACGGTGAGCAGGGCCTGCAAATCCTCTTGTCCGAGGGTGATTCGATCGATCTGGTCCTGCTCGACCTGGTCATGCCGGAGCGCGACGGCATGGGCGTGCTCGCGGCCATGCGCGAGGAGGGAATCGTCAAACCGGTCATCGTCCAGACCAGCCAGGGCGGCATCGATACCGTCGTCAACGCCATGCGGGCGGGCGCGACCGACTTCGTCGTCAAGCCGGTCGGTGCCGAGCGCCTCGCCGTCTCGATCAAGAACGCCCTGAAGACCGAGGCCCTCGTCGCCGAGGTGCAGCGCCTGAAGCGCAAGGCCGAGGGTACGCTGACCTTCAAGGACATCATCACCCGCTCGCCGCGGATGCAGCCGCTGCTGAAGATGGCCGACAAGGCCGCCGCCTCGATGATCCCGGTGATGATCGAGGGCGAGAGCGGCGTCGGCAAGGAGCTGCTGGCGCGGGCGATCGCCGGATCGGGCGAACGGCGGGCCAAGCCCTTCGTCGCCGTCAATTGCGGCGCCATCCCGCAGAATCTCGTGGAAAGCATCCTGTTCGGGCATGAGAAGGGCGCCTTCACCGGTGCCACCGACAAGCATACCGGCAAGTTCGTCGAGGCCCATGGCGGCACGCTTTTCCTCGACGAGGTGGGCGAACTGCCGCTGGAGACGCAGGTGAAGCTCCTGCGTGCGATCCAGGAGGGCGAGGTTGATCCGGTCGGCGCCAAGCGCCCGGTCAAGGTCGACATCCGCATCGTCTCGGCCACCAACCGCGACCTCATCCAGGCGGTGAAGGACGGGCGGTTCCGCGAGGACCTCTATTACCGGCTCTGCGTCTTCCCGATGACGCTGCCGCCGCTGCGCGAGCGCGCCGAGGACATTCCCGACCTGACGCGCCATTTCCTCGCCCGCATCGCGGCCGAAGAGGGCAAGCGCATCCGTGGCATCCAGCCGGCCGTCTTCGGTCTGCTTGGCGCCTATCCCTGGCCCGGCAACGTGCGCCAGCTGGAGAACGCCGTGTTCCGCGCCGTCGTCCTCTGCGACGGCGACGAGCTCTCCATCGCCGACTTCCCGCAGATCGCCGCCCAGGTCGACGGCTACGACGTGGTGGTGCCGCTGGCGCCGCAGGTGCTGATCGCCTCGCCGGCGCTCCAGCCCGCCCTTGCGGCCCAGCCCGCGATGATCGTTCCGGGGGCCTCCATCGCCCTGGTCGATGCAGCCGGACATGTCCGCCCGATGGAGGAGATCGAGACCGAGGCGCTCAAGTTCGCCCTCGATCATTATCGCGGGCAGATGTCGCAGGTCGCACGGCGCCTCGGGATCGGTCGCTCGACCCTCTACCGCAAACTCAAGGATCTGGGGCTGGAGGAGCCTGCTGACGCGCCAGAGGAGGTGTGACTGCAAATCCTCGCAGGCGCCGATTTCAGCCGCGATGAAGCGATCGTGGGTTGATCGGCGCCGTGCCGCATGATCGAAAAACGACAGCTTTGACAAGGGCCGGTCCGCTCCGGATTCGTCCGACACCCGAGGAAACCACGATGCGTCTGCGATCGGCCTTCCTTGCCTGCACCCTGATCGGCTCAGGATCGCTGGCAGTGGCTCAGGCCGATCCGGCGGAGCGTTTCACCCTCGCGGGGTGGGAGGTCGAGCAGGCCATCCCGCGCCCGCCGGTCGATCTCGTCGCGCCGCTCGCCCCGCGTGATTTCGGGCTCGATGCCTTCCCGGCCCCTCCGATCCTTGCCGAGGCGCCCAATGCCGACGACGAGGCACCGGAGACGGTTCAGGCACCGGCCGTGCCGCAGCCGACGGAAGCCGATTTCGCGGCGCTTCCCGATGATCCGCCGAGCCTGGTCGAGGACGGACAGCCCGACCCGGCGATCACCACGGAGCGCGTCGCCCAGCAGTTGCGGATTCTGCTGGCGCGGCCGGGCGGCGAACGGGCGCTGCAGCAGCAGTTCAACGGCTTCTACGCCGGTCGCGGCTATGCCCCGCTCTTCGTTCGTGACGGGGTCGTCTCGTCCCGCGGACAGGCCGCCCTGACCCGGCTCGGGCAGGCCGGCGAGGACGGCCTCGACCCCGCCGCCTACCGGATCCAATTGCCCACGGGTCCACGCACTGCCGAAAGCGTCGCCCGCCTCGAACTCGCGCTGGCTCGCGCCGTCGCGCTCTACGCCTCCCACGCCTCGGGCGGGCGCACCGACCCCAAGCGCCTGTCCGGCTATTTCGACGTCGCGCCGCCGCGGATCGATACGGCCGCTGCGCTTGATGCCGTCGCGCGCGCCGAGAGCGTGTCCGCGGCGCTGGAAGGCTTCAATCCTCCCCATATCGGGTTCCGCCAGCTGCGCGCCAAACTCATCGAGATGCGCGGCGAGCGCCGCGAGATGACCACGACCGAGGCAACGCGCCGCCACGCCCTCCGGGAGCGTGACCTGATCGCCAATCTGGAGCGCTGGCGCTGGCTGCCGCGCCGGCTCGGCGACACCCATATCTGGGTCAATTCGACCGAGGCCCAGGTCAACGTCGTGCAGGGGACCGAGGTCATCCACCGCACCCGCGCCGTCGTCGGCCGGGCCGAGACGCAGACGCCGGTCTTCTCCGACGCGATGAGCTTCATCGTCGTCAACCCGTCCTGGCACGTGCCGATCTCGATCGTCCGCCGGTCGATGCTCGGTCCGGCGACCCGCAATGGCGGCGGCTATTTCGCCCGCCGCGGCATCCAGGTGACGCAGGGCGGCCGCGTCGTCGATGCCTCGACCATCGACTGGGCCTCGGCCAATGTCGGTCGCTATTCGTTCCGCCAGCCGCCGGGAACGGCGAATGCGCTGGGCCGCATGAAGTTCATGTTCCCCAACCGCCACGCCATCTACCTGCACGACACGCCCTCGCGCGGAGATTTCAGCCGTGCGAACCGGACGCTGTCCAATGGCTGTGTCCGGGTGCAGAATCCCGAGGAACTGGCGACGCTGCTGCTTGGTATCGCGCAGCCGGGAGAGAGCTGGACCCTCGGGCGTCTGCGCAGCCTCTACGGCACCGGCGAGCGCTCGGTGCGCTTCCGCCAGACCATTCCGATCCATCTCGTCTATTTCACGATGACGGTGGATTCCAGCGGCGACCTGGTTGAGCTGCCCGACATCTACGGCCACAATGCCCGGGTTCGGACCGCACTCGCGGGCGGGCGCGGTTAGGTTTCCATTGACCAACAGGGACGGCAGGCGGGGTGGTCTGGCATGATTTCGCCACAGTTCCTGCCTACCGGTCACGGCTCCGTGAGCGGCATCGTGGTTGTCGATCCGTTGACGGTACTCAGGGTTCTTTAACCGATCCTGACGATGATACGTTCACCATGAGCCTCGTCGACGGGCTCACGAACCGTCCTTCGGTCAACGATAGAGCCCTGTCATAGTGTCCTCAGCCCAACGATCAGTGCCTGGCCGGGTCCCGCGCATCGCGCTGCGCGTCGCGGCCACCGCCGCCCTCGGCTTCGGACTTCTGATCGCCATCAGCAATTCGACCCAGACCGTCGTCGCCAACGGCGACACGCGCACGCTGTCGATGCTGCACAAGCACACCGGCGAACAGGTCCTCATCACCTTCAAGCGCAACGGTCGCTATGACCAGGAAGCGCTGAACAAGCTCAACTGGTTCCTGCGCGACTGGCGCCGCGACGAGCCGATCCGGATGGACCCGCATCTGTTCGACATCGTCTGGGAGGTCTACCGCTCGGTCGGCGCCCAGTCGCAGATCCACGTGGTCTCGGCCTATCGCTCTCCCGGCACCAACGCCATGCTCCGTCGCCGGTCGCGCGGCGTCGCCCAGCAGTCGCGTCACATGACCGGCCAGGCGCTCGACTTCTACATCCCCGGCGCCTCCATGACCCGCGTCCGCGAGGCCGGCCTGCTGCTGCAGCGCGGCGGCGTCGGCTTCTATCCGGGCTCTGCCAACCAGTTCGTCCACATGGACACCGGCTCCGTCCGGCACTGGCCGAAAGTGTCGCGCGACTATCTGGCCCGCCTCTTCCCCGACGGGCGTACCGTGCATATTCCTGCCGACGGCCGTCCGATGTCCGGGTTCGACACCGCGCTGGCCATGGTCCGCTCGCGCGGCGGCACCGCCTCGCGCTTCTACAATTCCCGCGCCGACGAAAGCGCCACGTTCGAGGACGACAGCGATCGCGGCGGCGTGATCCGTCAGCGTAGCAATTCGATGGGCCTCTTCGCCGGCCTGTTCGGTGGAGGCGAGCAGCAGCAGGCGCCGCGCCGCCAGGCCGCCCCGCCGCCGACGGCCCCCGCCCCAGTCGCCGTCGAGCCCGCCCCGGCACCCGTCGTCGCCGCTCCGGCCCCGGTCGCCGCGCCGCCGGCAACCCCGGTTCCGACCACCATCACGCCGCCGCCGCCCGGGCGTCCGGTGCAGATCGTCACCAATCCG
>CALRLZ020000036.1:0-38171 GCA_943368975.1 Archangium gephyra | reverse complement strand
GGTGAAGCCCTCCGTGTACATGGTGTAGAGCAGCACCTCGGAGGCCTTGTTCGGACCGCCCTGGGTCAGTGTCGCGACGATGTCGAAGACGCGGAGCGAGCGGATCATCGTGATGGTCAGGACAAAGAGGCTGGTAGGGCCGAGCAGCGGCCAGGTCACCGTCCAGAAGCGCGACCAGGCCGAGCGCACCCCGTCCACTTCCGCTGCCGCATAGAGGTCGCGCGGGATGGCGGTCAGGCCCGCCAGGAACAGCACCATGTTGAAGCCGATCTGCTCCCAGACGCCGATGATGGCCAGCGTCCACATGACGCTGTCGGAGGAGCCGAGCCAGTTCGGGCCGACGATGCCGAGGCCGCGGAGCGCCGCGTTCACCGGGCCGATCGTCGGGTGGAACATGTACTGGAAGGCGGTCGCCATCGCGACCATCAGCGAGACGACCGGCAGGAAGAACACGGCGCGGAAGAAGGCGCGGCCGCGCGTGCCGCTCTCGATGAGCAGCGCCAGCATCAGCCCGCCGATGATCGAGACCGGCGTCGTCACGGCGACGAAGAAGGCGGTGTTGCGGAACGAGGTGACGAAACCACGGTCCTCCAGGAGTTCGGCGAAATTGGCGAGCCCGACGAAGCGCAGCGCCGGCGCGCCCAGTTCATAGTCGGTGAAGGCGATGGCAACGACCGCCGCCGTCGGGATCAGCAGCATCAGCACGAAGGCGAGGATGGCCGGGGCGGTCAGCAGCCAGGCGGCCAGCGCCTCGCCGCGATGGGTCCGCTCGCCGGCCGGTGCAGCAGTGGCATAGCCACGGGGAAGCGCGACGTCAGACATGCGCCGCCTCCGGGCGCTGCGGCTGCGAGCTGCCGGCGCCGATGCGTGCAGCCGTCTCGCTGCCGATGAGACCGACGCGATTGCCGACGGGATCGAAGGCGAGGAGGCGCCCGGCGAGCGGGGCGACAGTCAAGGTCTGGCGCGACGGCGCGGCCTCCCAGGCCTCGGGGGCGAGGCGGAGGATGAGGTCGGATCCCTCGCGCGTCTCGCGGGCATAGACCAGCACCTCCGACCCGAGGAACTCGACATGACCGACCGTCACCGCGATGCCCTGGGCGGCCAGCGTCAGATGTTCCGGACGCACACCGATGGAGAGCTTTCCGGTCAGGCGCGGCGCGACGAGGCCGGTGGCGACGCCAGCGACCGAGACCCGGCCCTCGCCGTCGGCCTCGCCTGCTAGGATGTTGATGCGCGGCGAGCCGATGAACTTGGCGACGTCGATCGTCGCGGGTTGCTCGTAGACCTCACGCGGCGAGCCGAATTGCAGGACATGGCCGCCGAGCATGACGGCGACCCTGTCCGACATGGTCATCGCCTCGGCCTGGTCATGGGTCACGTAGACGGTGGTGACGCCGATGCGCTTGTGAAGGTCGACGAGCTCGCGGCGCATGTCGTGGCGCAGGGCGGCGTCGAGGTTCGACAGCGGCTCGTCCATCAGGAAGGCCTTGGGATGGCGCACAATGGCGCGGCCGAGGGCGACGCGCTGGCGCTGGCCGCCGGAGAGCTGCCCGGGTCGGCGTTCCATCAGGTGGCCGATGGACAGGAGCCTTGCCGCCTGCGCGACCTCTTCGCGGATCGCCGCGCGGCGAGTGCCCGTGCCCGCCACGAGACGCCCGAGGACCGGCGCGCGCTCCAGGGTCGTGAGCCGGCGCATGACCAGCGGCAGCGCCATGTTCTGCTCAACCGTCATATGCGGATAGAGCGCATAGTTCTGGAACACCATCGCGACATCGCGGTCGGCGGCGCGGATGCCGGTGACGTCGCGCCCGCCGATCGACACCTGGCCGCGGTCCGCCTGTTCGAGGCCGGCGATGATGCGCAGCAGGGTGGTCTTGCCGCAGCCGGACGGGCCGACCAGCGAGATGAAGGATCCGGCATCGAAGGCGAGCGACACACCCTTCAGGACGCGCGTCTCGCCAAACGACTTCTCGATCCGGTCGAGGACGATTCCGGCCATGAACACCCAACTCCCTTGATGGGGCCGGGTTACGCGGCTTTCACGACAGCACGGCAACGCATGGATGACGTTTCACCGACGCCTGGGCGACAGCCCGATGACAGCACCGCAGCGGCTGCGCCTGTCGTCGCGCTGTCATGGTCGACGCCTAGTCAGCCGGCGAACCGCACCCTAGGGAAGGCCCTCATGCTCATCGCCCATCTGACCGATCTCCATGTCCGTCCGCATGGTCTTGCCGCCTATCGCACGGCCGAGACCAACATGCTGACCGAGCGCGCCATCGATGCGGTCCTGGCGCTCGACCCGCGCCCGGATTGCGTGCTGATCACCGGCGACCTCACCGACAACGGCCTGCCGGCGGAATACGAGAACCTCAAGCGGATGCTCTCCAGGCTGCCCATGCCGGTGTGGCTGATCCCCGGCAACCATGACCGCCGGGAAAACCTGAAGAGCATCTTCGGCTCCTATCCCGGCCTCTCCGACGATCCCCATTTCGCCCATTGGGCGACCGATCTCGGTCCCGTCCGCATGATCGGCCTCGACACCGTCGTTCCCGGATCCGGCGCGGGGCGCCTCTGCGCCGAGCGCCTCTCCTGGCTGGACGCCCGCCTGTCGGAGGACAGCGCCAAGCCGACCATCGTCGCCCTGCACCACCCGGCCTTCGTCTGCGGCATTCACCACATGGACCGCATCAACCTGATCGAGGGCAAGGCCGAGTTCGAGGCGATCATCCGCCGTCACCCCCAGGTCGTGCGCATCCTCTCCGGTCACCATCACAGGCCGATCCAGGCGCTCTTCGCCGGCACCCTCGCCATGGTGGCACCGAGCGTCGCCCATCAGGTGGTGCTGGACCTGCACGACCGGCCGTCGGGGCAGTTCAACTTCGAGCCGGCCGCCTTCCACCTGCACCTGTGGACCGAGGCCGCCGGCCTCGTCAGCCACACCGCCTATGTCGAGAAGGCGCCGGGCCCCTATCCCTTCCTGCGCGATGCCGACTATCCCGGCGCATGAGACTGCCGGCGCAGCGGGCCGGGCCGGCAAGGCCCGGCCCGCGACCATGCGTCAGTCGTAGCGCAGGTCGGTCGCCTTGCCGCGGAACACCCAGTAGCTGAAGGCTGAATAGGCGACGATCACCGGCACCACGACCAGGGCCCCGACCAGGATGATCATCAGGCTCTCGGGCGCCGACGCCGCGGCATAGATGGTCAGCCGGTCGGGCACGATGAAGGGATAAAACGAATAGGCGAGGCCGAAGAAAGCCAGGGTGAAGATTCCCGCCGACCCGGCAAAGGGCACCCAGGCGAAACGGTCCCGTGCATGCGGCTGGTTGGCCAGCACCACCCATACCACCGTGGCCAGCACCAGGGCCATCAGCGGCAGGGGCGACAGGAACAGGAACTCCGGCAGCGAGAACCACCGGTCGAAAATCCGCGCCGAGACGAGCGGGGTCACCACCGAGATCACCGCGAAGCCGATCATCGTGACGACCAGCGCGACGCGGGCCCGCCGCACCGCTCGCCGCTGCAGGTCGCCGTCGGTCTTGATGATCAGCCAGGTCGCACCCATCAGCGTGTAGCCGGCCGCCACGCAGACCGCGGTGACCAGCCCGAAACCGACAGTCGCCAGGCTGCGGTCCAGACCCATCACATAGAGCCCGAGCATGTAGCCCTGCGCCAGCGCCGTCAGCAGCGAACCGGCGAAGAAGACGCGGTCCCAGGTAGGCTTCCAGCCGGCCTCGGCCTTGGCGCGGAACTCGAAGGCCACGCCGCGCATGATGAGGGCGATGAGCATCACCGTCACCGGCAGGTAGAGCGCCGAGAGGATCGCCCCGTGCGCCACCGGGAATGCGACGAGGAGAAGGCCGACGGCGAGCACCAGCCAGGTCTCGTTGGCATCCCAGAACGGCCCGATCGAGGCGATCATCCGATCATGTTCCTCGGGCCCGGCGATGGGGAAGAGGATGCCGACGCCGAGGTCATAGCCATCGAGGATCACGTAGATCAGGATCGACAGACCCATGAGGGCGGCGAAGGCGACGGGCAGCCAGACGGCGGGATCATCGAACATGGCCGGTCACTCCGCCGCAACGAAGGCGGTGGGATGGGGCGTCGGGCCGGTCTCGATCGTCTGGGGCTTCGCCCCCTTGCGCGCCAGCAGGAACAGCGTCGCCACATAGGCCGCCAGCAGCAAGGCATAGACCGCGAGATAGGCGGCGAGCGTGGCGGCGATCATTGCCGCGGGAACCGCCGAAACGGCCTCCGACGTCCGCAGCACGCCGGACACCAGCCAGGGCTGGCGGCCGATCTCCGTGACATACCAGCCGGCGAGGGTCGCAACCCATCCCGAGAAGGTCATGCCGACCAGCACCCGCGCGAGCCAGGGATGGGGATCGCCGCGGCGCCAGAGCCACCAGGCGGCGACCCAGGACACGGCCAGCATGAGCAGGCCGACGCCGATCATGATGCGGAAGGCGAAGAAGACCGGCGCCACCGGCGGATGCCGTCCCGCAAAATCGTTGAGGCCGGGAACGACACCCTGCGGATCGTGCTTGAGGATCAGGCTCGCCCCATAGGGAATGCCGATCTCGAACCGGTTCGAGCGGGTCGCCTCGTCCGGCCAGGCGAAGAGGATCAGCGGCTTGGCCGGACCGGTCTCCCAATTGCCCTCCATGGCGGCGACCTTCTGCGGCTGGTGCTCCAGCGTATTGAGCCCATGCATGTCGCCGGCGAGGATCTGCAATGGGATGAGGATCGCGGCGACGGCAACGCCGAAGCGCAGCGCCGCGAGCACGGCGGGCGTGCGGTCGTTGCGAAGCCAGCGATAGGCCGACAGGCCGGCGATCAGGAAGGCGGTCGTCAGACCCGAGGCCAGGAGCATATGCGTCAGCCGGTAGGGCATGGACGGATTGAAGATGATCTCCATCCAGTTGGTGGCATGCACCACCCCGTTGCGGATCTCGAAGCCGGTCGGCGTGTGCATCCACGAATTGAGCACGATGATCCAGAAGGCGGACAGGGTCGTGGCCCCCGCGACCAGCACGGTGGCGAGCGTATGGACCCAACCCGGCACCTTGCGGAAGCCGAACAGCATGATGCCGAGGAACACCGCCTCCAGGAAGAAGGCCGTCAGCACCTCATAGGCGAGGAGCGGGCCGGCGACATTGCCGACCCGCTCCATGAAGCCGGGCCAGTTCGTGCCGAACTGGAAGCTCATGGTGATGCCGGAGACGACACCGAGGGCGAAGCTCAGCGCGAAGATCTTCACCCAGAAATGGTAGACGTCCATCCACTTGAGGTCTTGCGTCGCCCGGTAGCGCAGCTTGAAGAAGACCAGGGCCCAGCCCAGCGCGATCGTGATGGTCGGGAAGAGGATGTGGAACGAGATATTGGCGCCGAACTGGATGCGCGCGAGAAGGGTCGGATCCATGGGTCAGACCTCCCGGGCCTGAAACGGCCGTGCCGGCAGTCTGTCGGAACCCGCTGCAACGGCCAAGCCGGATTTGGCCGGCGCCGGGCGTCGCGCGCGAGCGGTGACGCCCTTGCGACGGCGGCGCGCTGCAGCCCCGCGCCGGTACAGGACGACGAGCGGCCAGGTGGCCGCGGTGGCAGGACGAGGAACGGGCCAGGGCATCGGGGGATCCGGGCTTTCGCTATTTTCAGATATTCCTGAAAATAACGAAAGCCCGGCGGATATCAAGATGCTGCGCCCCCCGCTTCTGCCGGCCCGGTGCCGCAGCCGCCGCCGCAGGGGTGCCGAGCCCTGTCCAATCGCCTGGCGGCGCAGGGAGTGGAGAGGAGCCGATGACGGGATGACGGGCAGCGTCCCTCAGGCCGCGGGAGGGGTGCCCTCCGGCCGCGCGACGGCCGACAATTGCTGGATCAGATCGCCGACGGCGCACCAGTCGTCGTCCTGGTGGCCGGAGGCGCCGAGGCCTTTGAGGACCTGCAGGACGGCGGCAGCGACCGGCGCGAAGACCTGGGCGTCGTTGAGGGCCTTTGCCGCGATGGTGAGGTCCTTGGTGATCAGCGCCGTGCGGAATCCGGGCCGGAAGTCGCGGTCGAGCAGCTTCTGGACATGGCGCTCCAGCACGACGCTGCGGGCGGCACCACCGAGCAGCGCCTCGCGCACACGGACGGGGTCGACGCCCATCTTCATCGCCAGCGCCATAGCCTCGCTGGCGCCGACCAGATTGGCGGAAACGCAGATCTGGTTGCACGCCTTGGCGACCTGGCCGGCACCGCTCCCGCCGACATGGACGATCGTCGTCGCCATCGCCGCAAGGAAGGGCCGCGCTGTTGCGAGGGCCTCAGCCGGGCCGCCGACCATGCAGGTCAGGGTGCCGTCGGCGGCGCCCTTCTGGCCGCCCGAGACCGGCGCGTCGAGCAGGGCGACGCCCCGTGCGGCGAGGCGCCCGGCAAAGTCGCGGGTCGCAACCGGGTCGATGGTGCTGGTATCGACCACCACCGTCCCGGCAGCGAGGCTCTCGGCGATGCCCGCGGCACCGAACAGCACAGCCTCCACGTCGCCGGTCGCCGGCAGGCAAAGGAACACGACCTCAGCACCGCCGACCGCCTCCCGCGCCGAGGCTGCCACCCGGGCACCGCAAGCGGCGACGGGGGCCGCCTTGGCGGCGCTGCGGTTGAACACCGTCGTGTCGAACCCCTTGCGCGCCAGGTTAGCGGCCATGCCCGCCCCCATGACGCCGAGGCCGATGAAGGCGACCCGTCCTGCCGATCCCGTCATGACTCAGGAATCGCCCTTGGCGGCCAGCACGGCCCGTGACGTGTCCTCCATCGCCTTCATGAAACCGGCACCGTCGAGATAGGCGAGGTCGAGATTGGTCCGCTGGGCGATCTCCCTCATGCGGTCGCTCTGCAGGATCCGCGCGAACAGGGCGTCGTGATAGGCGATGACCGGCGCCGGCGTGCGCGCCGACACCATCAGTCCCTTCATGTTCTCGATATTGACCGGCACGCCCGCTTCGGTGAGCGAGGGCGTATCGGGCAGGATGCTGCTCCGGTTGGAGGTGGTGGCGAGGATGAAGACATGGCCGGCATCGGCCTGGTTCTTGGCCTCGGCCGGCGTCAACAGCGTCATGTCGAGCCGGCCGCCGAGCAGGTCCTGCAGCGCATGGGCACCACCGCGATAGGCGACATGCGTCATCTGGATGCCGGCCGTCTTCTCCAGCGCCTGGAAAGCGGCATGCAGGATGCCGCCCTGGCCGGAGGACCCATAGGTCAGCTTGCCGGGCTCGGCCTTGGCGCGCCTCACCAGTTCGGCAATGGAGTTGATACCGCCCTGCCGAAAGGTCACCAGCACCATATGCTCGCGGTTGACCCGCGCGATGCCGCGGAAGTCCTCGAGCTTGTAGTTCAGGCGGTTGTAATGCGGCAGGGTCGTGCTCTCGCTGCCGCCGCCGACGAGCATGGTATAGCCGTCGGGCTCGCCGCGGGCGACGAACTCGGCGGCGATGGCGCCGGCTGCCCCGGGCCGGTTCACCACCAGGATCGGCACCGGCGAGACGCCTTCGGCAGCCTGGGCGACGGCCCGGGCGGTGACGTCGGTGCCACCGCCGGGCTGAAAGCCGACGAGAAGCGTGATCGGGCGGCTCGGCGTCCAGCCGGACTGGGCCCGCGCCGACAGGACCGGCAGGGCGAGGGCGGAACCGGCAAGGCTCAGAAGGTGACGGCGGTGCAACATGTGAATCCTCCCTTGGCGACGTCGCGCTGCGGCGACTTGATGATGGAGCGGTCAGGCGCCGGCGGCGGCCCGCCCGTTCCGGAGATCGACGAGGTCGATGGGATGCGGCATCGGGACGGCGAGATCCGCCGCGAGCTCCGACAGTTCCCGCACGACCGCGGGGACGAGGAAGATGCCGGTCTCGCGGCGCCCCTGTGCCAGACGATGTTCATACTCTCCGGCGAACAGGATCTCCGCTATGCCGGGGCCCCGCGGCTCGGCCTTCAGCAGCGCCACGTAGTCCTGCATGCGGGCAAGGAAGGTGGACAGCGGCATGAAGGCCGTGATGTCGATGAGGATGAAGCTGTGGCCGACATCCTGCGGGTTCTCCCAGTCCTCATACATGTTGCGCACATGCGGGCCGTAGCCTGCACCGGTCAGAACGCCGGCGAGGATGTCGATCGCCATGGACAGGCCATAGCCCTTGGCGCCGCCGAGCGGCAGCACGGCCCCCGCCAGCCCGGCTTCCGCATCGCGCGTCGGCTGTCCGGCCGCATCGATGGCCCAGCCCTCGGGGATCGCCTCGCCGCGCCGCGCCGCCGCGATGAGCTTGCCGCGGGCCACCTGGCTGGTCGCCATGTCGAGGAGGAAAGGCGTCGGTCCGCCGGTGGGGGCAGCGATCGCCAGCGGATTGGTGCCAAGGAACGGCCGGACCCCGCCAGTGGGCGGCATGGTCTGTGAAGCGTTCGAAACGATGACGGCGATGAGGCCCGCCGCGGCCGCCTGTTCGGCGAAATAGGCGGCCGTGCCGAAATGGTTGGAACGACGCACGCCGACCGTCGCCACGCCGAAGTGGCGCGCCCTCTCGATGGCAAGGTCCAGCGCCTTCTGGCCGACATAGGCGCCGAAGTTGTTGCCGCCGTCGACCAGCGCCGTCGCGCCGCGGTCCTGCACGACGGCGGGCTCGCGGACGACATCCACCATGCCTTCCCTGACACGGCGGAGATAGATGGGCAGGCGCAGCACACCATGAGATTCGACGCCACGCACATCGGCATAGACGAGCGAGGAGGCGACCGGGCCGGCCACCTGCTCCCGCACGCCGCCGGCGACGAGCGCCGCGGTGCAGAAATCGGTGAGGGCCTCCGGAGCGAACTGGGTCACAGCGCGCAACCCCGCGCCTTCAGGGTCGCGTCGACCCAGGACCTGTCGATGCTGCCGTCGGCGATGGAGGCGAGGATGGCCTGTTCGCGCGCCATCTGGGCGCGGCTGAGCCGGGCCACCTCGGCCGCTTCCGCCTGCGGAATCGCCAGGACGCCGTCGGCGTCGCCGATGATGATGTCGCCCGGCATGACCGGCATGCCACCGATGCTGACCGGGCCGTTCAGCTCGCCCGGCCCGTCCTTGTAGGGCCCGCGATGGGTGACGCCGCGCGCGTAGACCGGCAGCGGCGAGGCGGCGATATGGTCGGTGTCGCGCACGGCCCCGTCGATGACGAAGCCGGCGAGGCCGCGGCGGGCGGCGATCGACAGCATGATCTCGCCGATGATGGCGTTGGTCAGGTCGCCACCAGCGTCGACGACCACCACGTCGTCCGGCTCGGCCATGTCGATCGCCTTGTGGACCATGAGATTGTCGCCCGGGCGGGTGCGGACGGTGAAGGCCGTGCCGATCAGCGCCCCGCCGCTGTGGAAGGGCCTGAGGCCGCAGCCGCCGGCGAAGAGCCGCGCCATGTTGTCGGAGGCGATGGAGGTCGGAACCCCCGCAAGGCCGTCGACGAGGTTTTTACTGGCCGCCACCCGTGGCTGCACCCGAAATCCGATGCTCATCTGTCCTCCCGGACCATCTTTTCGTCGGGAGTATGGAGATCACTCAAAAGACGTCCAATAAATTGATAGACGCTAATTGATGCGCTATCCGTATCGATGTGGATATTGTCGGGTTGCGCAGTTTCGTCGTCCTCGCCGAGGACCTGCATTTCGGCCGCGCCGCCGGGCGGCTCGGCATTGCCCAGCCACATCTGAGCCGCCGCATCCGCGATCTCGAAAAGGACCTCGGCGCCGTCCTGTTCGAGCGGACCCAGCGCCGCGTTGCACTGACCCGCGCCGGGACCGCCCTTCTCGCGCGCGCGCCGGATTCTCGAGGATCTCCGGCGCGCCGGCGACGAGACGCGGGCCATCGCCGAGGGCAAGTCCGGCCGGCTGCGCATCGGCTTCATCCATTCCGCGACCTACGGCACCCTGCCGGAACTGCTGCGCCTGTTCAGCCGCGATCACCCGCAGGTGGGGCTCGACCTCGCCGAGATGACCATGGCGGAGCAGGCGGCCGCGCTCGCGGCGGGCGACATCGATGTCGGCATCCTCAGGCCCGTCGCAGGCGTCGAGGGGCTCTGCTTCGAGACGATCCGGCGCGAACATTTCCTGCTGGCCGTACCGGCCGACATGGCCTTCCGCACCGGGGGCGCGGTGTCGCTCCGCGACCTCGCCACCACGCCGATGATCGGCTTTCCACAGCTGACAAGCCCACTTTTCCATGCCCGCATTACCGGTGCTCTCGACCGTGCCGGGGTGACGCCGGCCATCGTCCAGGAGGCGACGCAGATCCACACGGTCGTGGGCCTCGTCTCGGCCGGCCTCGGCGTCGCGCTGGTACCGGAGGTCGCGGCCCGCCTCGGCGTCAAGGGCGTGCAGTTCCTGACGGTCAGCGACGGTCCGGAACCGGTGGAGGTCTGCATCGGCACCCGGCGGGGCGAAACCTCGCCCGCGGTGCTGGCCTTTGCCAGGGCTGGCGCGCAGCTTGGCGGGGGGCCGGCAGGCGAGAGCCCCCCGATGCCAGCCTGAGGCTGCAGCACGCCCGACATCCCGCAAGAATGCAAAGCGGCCCCCTCTCGCAGTCCTCCACCGCTTCCGTTATGGTTCGCCCGCTCATTCGCCGAGGACCCTGCATTGACCCCATCGCTGTCCCGCCGCACTGCCCTCCTTGCTGTCCTTGCGGGCGCGGCGGCGCTCGGCGGTTGCGGTCGCAGGGGTGGCCTGGAACTCCCTGGCGAAACCCCCTCGCCCATCGGTGGACCGACGCCGCCGAACCTCCCGCCGCGGGCCGAAGTCCCGGCTGATCCCGCCAACCCCACCCAGCGCCAGGCGGAGCCGTCGGCGCGCCGCGACTATGACCGCAACCGACCCGTCGGTGGCGGCCAGCTGGTCCCCTCCGGGCAGTTCATCCTCGACCCCCTGCTCTAGACCTGCCCGCCGCAAGGCCGCGACACCGAAGCCGAACACCCCCGCCATGCATCATTTCGCCTATCGCGACGGCCGCCTTCACGCCGAGGACGTGCCGCTGGACACCATCGCGGCCGAGGTCGGTACGCCCTTCTACTGCTATTCCACGGCGACGCTGGAGCGGCACTATCGCGTCTTCTCGGAGGCCTTCGCCGGGCTCGACTTCCTCGTCTGTTACGCGATGAAGGCCAATTCCAACCAGGCCGTCATCAAGACCCTGGCGCGGCTCGGCGCCGGCATGGACGTGGTCTCCGGCGGCGAGCTGAAGCGGGCGCTGGCCGCCGGGGTGCCCGGGGAACGGATCATGTTCTCCGGCGTCGGCAAGACCGAGTCCGAACATGCCGCAGCCCTTGAGGCCGGCGTCTTCTGCATCAATGTCGAGAGCGAGCCGGAAGTCGCCCAGCTCTCCCGCGTCGCCACTTCCCTCGGGCGCACGGCGCATGTCTCCTTCCGCGTCAATCCCGACGTCGACGCCCGAACACACGCCAAGATCTCCACGGGCAAGAAGGGCGACAAGTTCGGCATTCCGATCTCCACCGCCCGCGAGGCCTATGCCCGCGCCGCCAAGCTTCCCGGCATCCACATCGCCGGCGTCGACATGCATATCGGCTCGCAGATCACCGACCTGCAGCCCTTCGACGACGCCTATGCCCTGCTGGCGGAATTCGTCGGGACGCTCAGGGCCGACGGCCACGCCATCGACCATGTCGATGTCGGCGGCGGACTCGGCATTCCCTATCGCGACGACAATGCGCCGCCGCCCGATCCCATCCGCTATGCCGAGGTGGTCAAGCGCCACACGGCGAGCCTCGGCGCCCGGGTCATCATGGAACCCGGCCGCATGATGGTCGGCAATGCTGGCATCCTTGTCACCCGCGTCATCTATGTGAAGGAGACGGAGGGCCACACCTTCGTCATCGTCGACGGCGCCATGAACGATCTCATCCGCCCGACGCTGTATGAGGCCCATCACGAGATCCGGCCGGTGCGCGAACCCGTTCCCGGAGCCCCGAAGCCGAAAGTGGACGTGGTCGGGCCCATCTGCGAGAGCGGCGACTATCTCGCCCTCGGCCGCAAGCTGCCGCAAGTCGGACCCGGCGACCTGCTCGCGGTGATGACCGCCGGCGCCTATGGCGCGGTCCAGGCCGGCACTTACAACACGCGGCCCTTGTCGCCGGAAGTGCTGGTACGCGGCGCCGACTATGCGGTGGTGCGACCGAGATTCGACGTCGAGGCCATCATCGCCATGGACCGGCTTCCCGACTGGCTGTAGGTGCTGCACTGCCAAAAGCGGGATTGACCTCAGGGTCCAGAGGGTCTTGATGCGCGGGCTTCACCCCGTGCAGGAGCCCCACCATGCTGCCGCAACGCCTGGTCGACGGCTACGCCGCCTTTCTGGATGGACGGTTTCCCGAAGTCTCGGAGCGCTATCGCGTCCTCGCCGAAAGCGGCCAGAGCCCGAAGACCATGGTCGTCTCCTGCTGCGACAGCCGCGTCTCGCCGGAAGTGATCTTCGACGTCGGCCCGGGCGAGCTCTTCATCGTCCGCAACGTCGCCAATCTCGTCCCGCCCTATGCCCCTGACGAGAATTATCACGGCACCTCGGCGGCCCTCGAATTCGCCGTCCAGGCCCTGCGCGTCACCGATATCGTCGTGCTCGGCCACGCCCAGTGCGGCGGCATCCGCGCCTCCGTCGCCGAGGATGCCGAGCCGCTCTCGCCCGGCGATTTCATCGGCCGCTGGATGGGCCTCGTCGCCCCGGCCATCGACAAGGTCGGGCCGCGCGGCGCGCGGACGATGGAGGATTATCTGCGCCAGCTCGAATTCGCTTCTGTCGCCACCACCCTGAACAACCTGCGCACCTTTCCCTGCGTGCGAATCCTCGAGCAGCGCGGCAAGCTGAAGCTGCACGGCGCCTTCTTCGGCGTCGCCACCGGCGTTCTGAGCTGGCTTGACGAGGCCACCGGCACCTTCCACCCGGTAATGGACCGTCCCGGCCGGATCTTCGCCTGCAGCGCGGTTGGGTGAGCTACAGCCTCACCGCGCCATAACAGGGTGCCTTGCCCCACACCGCGAGCCGGTAGCCCTTGCGCAGGCCGAGGGTGAAATAGGGGTCGGCCTCGACGAGGCCCACGGCCTCCTCGCGGCTCTCCACCTCCAGGACCCAGAGCCCGCCATCCCACCAGGCGTCCGGCTCGGATCGCAGGCCGCCGCCGATCAGGATGCGGTCGGCATGGGCGGCAAGGTAGTCGAAATGTGCCTGGCCATGGTCCTTCCGGACCCAGGCGGCATCGGGATTGTCGTCGAACAGAGCGATCCAGCGGGCCATGACGGCTCCCCAAAAGACGAACGGCGGGCCGTCAGGGCCCGCCGTCGCTATCAATGGGTTCAAGCGAAGGAAAGGGCGGCGGTCAGGCCGCCGCTTTCGCCCGCGGCTGGATCAGCTTGCGGTTGACCAGCACCTCGGCGATCTGCACGGCGTTCAGCGCCGCGCCCTTGCGCAGGTTGTCGGAGACACACCAGAAGGCGAGGCCGTTCTCCACGGTGGCGTCCTCGCGAATGCGCGAGATATAGGTCGCGTCCTCGCCGGCGGCATCGAGCGGCGTCGCATAGCCGCCGTTCTCCTGCTTGTCGATGACGAGGATGCCCGGCGCCGCCCGCAGGATCTCGCGGGCCTCCTCCGCCGTGATCGGCTGCTCGCACTCGATGTTGACGGCCTCCGAGTGGCCGATGAACACCGGCACGCGCACGCAGGTCGCAGTGAGCCGGATCTTCGGGTCGAGGATCTTCTTGGTCTCGACCGTCATCTTCCACTCTTCCTTCGTGAAGCCGTCCTCCATGAACACGTCGATATGGGGGATGACGTTGAAGGCGATGCGGGCCGGGAACTTCTTGGTCTCCGGATCCTTCATCGAGTAGAGCGCCTTGGTCTGGCGATCGAGTTCGTCCATGCCGTCCTTGCCGGCGCCCGAGACCGACTGGTAGGTCGAGACGACCACGCGCTTGATGCCGAAGCGGTCGTGCAGCGGCTTCAGCGCCACCACGAGCTGGGCAGTCGAGCAGTTCGGATTGGCGATGATGTTGCGCTTGGTGAAGCCGGTGATGGCGTCGGCATTCACCTCCGGCACGATCAGCGGCACGTCCGACTCGTAGCGCCAGGCCGAGGAATTGTCGATGACGACGCAGCCGGCGGCAGCGATCCTGGGTGACCACTCCTTCGACACCGTGCCGCCCGCCGACATCAGGCAGATGTCGGTGTCGGAAAAGTCGTAGTTCTCCAGCGCCTTCACCTTCAGCGTCTTGTTGCCGAAGGAGACCTCCTGGCCGAGGGAGCGGCGCGAGGCCAGCGGCACGACCTCCGAGACGGGGAACCCGCGCTCCTCGAGGATGGCGAGCATTTCGCGGCCCACATTGCCCGTGGCGCCGGCGATCGCGACCTTGTAACCCATGATTCTGGCCTCTTTGGCTTGCAACTCTCCCCCGGGATCGGGGCCCGTCACCGGGTCCCGTGGCGCCCATCTCCCCGTCGGGGGAGCACCCGGTTGCGAGGACGAAGCGTCAGCCTGCCGTGCCGCCTGTGGCGGCCGGCTTGGTTTTCGTCGTCGTTTTGGTGCGACCGAAAGCCATGGCGCGGAGAGGTGTCCTCGGCGAAAGTGCCGTGAGGGCAGCGAAAAACACCAGGTGCGGCGAAATGTCAATCGCGCTATGGCGGACAGGCTGGCAATGGCACGACGGCGCCCAAGATTCGCCGGGAATGCCGTGCCATGAGGGACGCCCCACCGCCTGCCCGAGAGCCCGATGATCCACACCCTGTCCCGCCGGAACCTCCTGACCATCGCTGCGGCAGCGGGCCTCGCCCCTGCCCTGCCCGGTGGGGCGACGGCCGCCACCGCCCTGCGCTACGGGCAAGCGAAGCCTTTTTCCTACGATGGCCTGAAACAGATGGCTCTGGCCGCTGCCGGCAGGCCCTATGTTCCGCCGTCCCGCCCGAACCCGCAGGTCGTCAGCCGCATCGACTATGACAATCACGGCAAGCTGCGCTTTGACAAGGACGTGGCATTGTTCGCCGAGGGGCCGGGCGCCTATCCCGTCACCTTCCAGCATGTCGGTCAGTTCTTCCCGAAGACGGTCCACATGCACGTGGTCGAAGGCCAGACGGCACGCGAGATCGTTTACGATCCGCGCTATTTCACCATTCTGCCCGACCACCCCGCCGCCGCCCTGCCGCCGGAGCCCTCGGCCTTCGCCGGCCTGTGGCTGCAGGAGGCGAAGTCCGGCCCGTGGAAGACGCAGGAGCCCTGGGCCACCTGGCTCGGCGCCTCCTATTTCCGCGGCGTCGGCGAACTCGGCCAGGTCGGCCTGTCGGCGCGCGGCCTCGCCCTCTCCCCTGGCCAGGCGCCCGGCCCGGAGGAATTTCCCGATTTCGTCGGTTTCTGGATCGCGCCCGCCGTACGCGAGAGCGATCCCGTCACGCTCTATGCGCTGATGGATTCGCCCTCGCTGACCGGCGCCTATCGCTTCCTCTGCCGGCGCACCAGCGGGGTCGTCATGGACATCGAGGCGACGCTGCATTTCCGCCGCACCGTCACCCATGTCGGCGTCGCGCCGCTGACCTCCATGTACTGGTATTCCGAGACCGCCAGCTCGCGCACCATCGACTGGCGCCCGGAGGTCCACGATTCCGACGGCCTCGCCATCTGGACCGGCCAGGGCGAGCGCATCTGGCGGCCGCTCAACAACCCGCCGCGCACCATGACCTCGAGCTTCGTCGACCGGACGCCGCGCGGCTTCGGCCTGCTGCAGCGCGACCGCGAGTTCCTGCACTATCTCGACGGCGTGAAATACGAGAAGCGCCCCTCGGCCTGGGTCGAGCCGCAGGGCGACTGGGGCCGTGGCGCGGTGCAGCTCGTGGAGCTCAACACCGACGACGAGATCCACGACAACATCGTCGCCATGTGGGTGCCGGAGGCTCCCGCCGAACCGGGCCGGCCGCTCGAATTCCGCTACCGGCTGCACTGGCTCGCCGACGAACCCTATCCGACCCCGCTCGCCCGGGTCGTGGCCACGCGCCTCGGCCGCGGCGGCCAGCCGGGCCAGCCCCGGCCGCAGGGCGTTCGCAAGTTCCTCGTCGAGTTCAAGGGCGGTCCGCTGGTCAACCTGCCCAAGGGCACCATTCCCAAGCCGGTTCTCTGGGCCTCGCGCGGGACCTTCGGGGACTATCAATATACGGAAGCGGTGCCCAACGACGTGCCGGGCCACTGGCGCACCCAGTTCGACCTCAGGGTCGAGGGCAATGAACCCGTGGAAATGCGCTGCTATCTCAGGGTCGGCGACCAGGTCGCCTCCGAGAGCTGGCTCTACCAATATCACCCCGGCGCCTGAACGGCGCCGGACTCACGCCACGCGGCTTGGCATCATCGCCCGGTTGCGGATGCTGACGAGGACCTCGGCGGCGCTCGGGCTGCGGCGCTGGCCGGGGGCTCCGGCGAAGACGCCGGGCAAGGGCGCTGCGGCGGACCGCGCCGTCGCCGGACGGGCGGAGAGACCTTGCATCTGGCTGCGCCTGAGACAGGCGAGCGTCGCCTCGGCCTCGGCGAGCAGCAACCCCTCGTCTCCGGATCGGCCGGTCGTCCTCTCGCGCAGGGCCCGCACCGCCTGTTCCGCTATGACGATCCACCGGCCGCGCTCGCAGCGCGCCAGCCTGAGTTCGGCATCGGCGATCTTCTGCTTCTGCCGCTCGATCTCCGCCGCCAGCACCTTCAGGCACTGGGTGCCGACGATGCAATCCGTCGAGATCACCGCGATATCCGCCGCCGCCTCTTCCGCCATGTCGGCAAAACCGGCCCTGACCGCCGCCACGGCGCGGCCGTCGAGCGTGGCCATGCGGCTCGCGAGGTTGCGCAGCCGGTGCGCCTCCGACCGCTCGGAGGCCATTGCGGCCGCCAGTTCCCGGCGCGCCAGGGCGAGATCACGGGTGGCGACCCGCGCCTGGTGGTCGATCAGTGCCAGCGCGTTGCGATCGTCGAGACAGCCGGCACCGACGCGGAACTGGCCATGCATGACCCTGAACATCGACTTGAACATGGGCGACCCCTTCGCTATGAACGTTGTTCATGAACGATCTCTAGCAAGGCCGTGAACGCTGTTCAAGCGCTTTTTTGAACGACGTTCAAATTTTCTCGGAGGGCGGTATCTGCATGACGACGGACCTGCAGGCCAAGCGCGCCAGACTGCGCGATGACCTCGTCCTGGCGGCCGAGGCAGCCATCGCCGCGGGCGGGCTCTCTGCCCTGAAGGCGCGCACCCTCGCGGAGACGGCGGGCTGCGCCGTCGGGGCCATCTACAACGTCTTCCCGGACCTCGATGCGCTGATCTTCGCGGTCAATGCCCGCACGCTGGAGAAGCTGGACGCGGTCCTGGCCGCCACCATCAGGCCCGACACCGATCCCGAGACCGCCATGCGCCGCCTCGCCCTCGCCTATCACGGCTTCTCGCGTGCCGAACGACGGCGCTGGACGGCCGTCTTCGCCCATCAGATTCCGGACGGGTCCTCGCCGCCGGACTGGTATCTCGGCGTCGTCGGCAAGCTCTTCCGCCATATCGAGGGCCCGCTGGCCGCGCTGCTCCCCGATGCCACGCCGGAGGTGCGCGGCGGCCTCGCCCGAACCCTGTTCTCGGCCACCCACGGCATCGTTTCGCTGGGGCTTGAGGAGAAGCTCGGCCCGGCCCCGGACGAGGTCATCGCCCAGGCGCTGGTGGTGATGACACGCAGCTGGGTTCTCGGGCTCCCGGGCGCGGTGGCGCCGCGCTGACTATTCGACCCTGACCGTCACCGAGGCACTGCGGCCCTCGCCATCCACCACCGAAAGGGTGGTGAAGCCCGGCCCGTCGGGCAGGACATTGGCCTGCCGCTGCGCCCCGAACCGGGCCGCGGGCCGCCCGTCCACCAGCACGGTGAAGGGCGGCCGCCCGCCGGTCGTGCGCACCACCAGCTGCTCCATCTCGCCCCGCGCCGCGCCGAGATCGACGCGCACGCCGTCCGGCGGGAAGGCGATCTTCAGGTCGCGCGTGTCGCCAGCCTCCTCGCGCGCCGGCCCGAACCGGCGCAGCGGCGCCGGCAATTGCGGATGGGTGAGCGCTGCCGCAGCCGCCGGCCGGGCCGGCATCGCTGCCGGAGACCCGAGGCGGGCGAAGGCGTCAAACAGGATCGGCGCCGCGGCCGTGCGGCCGGTGATGCCCGGCACCGAGGATCCGTCGGGCCGGCCGACCCAGACGGCGACCGTGCGGCGACCGTCGAAACCGATGGCCCAGGCGTCGCGATAGCCGTAGGACGTGCCGGTCTTGTAGGCGAGGCGGCCGGTCAGGGCGGCATCGGGGGCCGGCGCCTCGGTCAGGATGTCACCGACATGCCAGGCCGCTGCCTCGTCGGTGAGCGGCCGTCCCGCCGTCTGCGGCGCGCCCAGCCGCTCGACGAGGTCCGCCATCTCGCCGCCGCGGGCGAGACCGGCATAGAGGGCCGCGAGATCGGCGAGGCGCAGGCCGACGCCGCCGAGCCCGACCGCCAGCCCCGGCACCTCGCCGCGCGGCAGGACGGGGCGGATGCCCGCCTGCTGGAGGCGGGAGAAGAAGCGCTGCGGTCCGACAGCCTCGAGCAGCGCCACAGCCGGCACGTTCAGCGACATCTGCAGCGCCACGCGGGTCGGTACGGTACCCTGATAGCCGCGGTCGAAATTCGCCGGTGCATAGGTGCCGAAGCGCGACGGGCGGTCCTCGATCAGCGTCTCGGGATGGGCGAGCCCGGCCTCATAGGCCATGGCATAGATGAAGGGCTTCAGCGTCGATCCCGGCGAGCGGACGGCGCGGGCCATGTCGACCGCCCCCTGGCGCTCGTGGTCGAGCGGATCGGCGGCACCGATGCGGGCGATCACCGCGCCGGAGCGATGGTCGATGGCGATGAGCGCACCGGACAGGCGTGTGCCGAGCGCCCGGACCCGCTCGCGCAGCAGGACCTCCAGCGCCTCCTGCGCCGTGCGGTCATAGGCCATGCGATGGACACGGGTCGCCGGCCTGGCGGCGATCGCCTCGCCACTCGCATGCCAGGCGAAGGTCGGCATCTGGCGGCGGGCGACGGGGACCCGTTCGGCCTTGCCGGAGGCCACCTGTTCGGGCTTCAGCACGCCCGCCGCGAGCATGCGGTCGAGCACCCGGTCGCGCGCCCGGCGGGCCGCTTCCGGATGGCGGTCAGGGCGCCGGGCTTCCGGCGCCTGCGGAATGGCGACGAGCAGGGCCGCCTCGCCCGGCGACAGGCGGCGCGGCTCCTTGCCGAAATAGGCAAGCGAGGCGGCGCGGATGCCCTCGACATTGCCGCCATAGGGCGCCAGCGACAGATAGAGGTCGATGACCCGCGGCTTGCCGAGATCGCGCTCCAGCCTGACGGCCCGGGCCATCTCGCGCAGCTTGACGGCGATGGAGCGGCCCTCCTCGCGCTTGTCGATGAGGCGGGCCACCTGCATGGACAGCGTCGAACCACCGGAGACGATGCGCCCGCTCATCGCCCACTGGCCCGCCGCCCGCAGCAGGGCCAGCGGGTCGACGCCGGGATGGCCGGCGAAGCGCCGGTCCTCGTAGGCGGTCAGTATGCGCAGGAACAGCGGGTCGACATCGGCGGCGGCGCCGGGAAAGCGCCACATGTCGTCATCGGTCTGGAACGGCCTGAGAAGCCGCCCGTTCCGGTCCACCACCTCGCGGGAGAACGGCGTCTCGCTGCCGTCGGGCCCCGCGCCGGCGCGGTGCAGCGCCACGGCGGAGCCGATTCCGGCGAGCACCAGCCCACCGGCAGCCACCGCCGCGATCCGCGCCTTGCGCATGGGCCCGCTCCTACCGGGCGCCGGCCGTCACCTCGGTCTGGCCGACCGCGGTGCGCGCCGCCCGCTCGGGCCGGTACATGTCCTCGATGGTGGCGGGGGGCACGAGATAGCGTCCCGGAGTCACCGCACGGATCATATAGGCCGCCTGCCAGGTGCCGGCTGCCCCGCTGGCGCGGCTGTAGGCCGCCATGAAGCGATCGTCGCGGAAGGCCTTGTAGTCGGGCTGGACGGCTTCCGCCGGCAGCCAGCGCAGCGCCGATGTCTCGGCCGAGGCGATGAGGCTCGGATTGTCGATCTCGAACCCGGCGGGCAGACGGTCGACCAGCATGATCTGACCGAGCTGGGGCTGTGCCTCGGTCACCTGCAGCACCACGACGAGGCGGGTGCCCTGGGCGACGCGGGCGATGTCGGCCGGCCTCCCGTCCAGCGTCATGTAGCGCCGCTGCAGCGTGAAGCCGTTGGCCGCTGCCGGTTCCGGTGCAGCCGGAGTGCCGGTGACCGACACGACCGCGCGCACCGTCTCCGGCCCGGTATTGCGCAGGGCGAGCCCCGACCCGAGCTCGTCGGACCGGATGGTCCGCGCCAGCGCCCCCTCATGGGCAGCGCCGCCGACGTCGAGGCGGATGCGCTTGGCATCCTCGATCAGCGCCTGGGCGGCGAGCACGAGCCAGACCTTCTCCTGGGTCGACAGGTATCGGGTGCGCCCGCGCAGGTCCTCGACGACGCGCTGGGCGTCGGCGACGATGCGGCGGGTGACGCGCGCCTCGACCCCGAGCGCCATCAGCGCGGCAGCGTCACGCAGCCGCGAGCCATAGTCGAAGCGGCCCATGTCGGTCTGGCCACGGGCGGTGAGCATCGTCACCGCAGAGGCCATGACCCGCTCGGCCCGGCCCATATCGCCCATCAGGGCGAGCGCCGCTCCGAGCTGGCCGCGCGCCACCGGCGTCGCGATCTCGTTCAGCTGGGTGTCGGCGAGCCAACGCAGTTCCGAGAGCGAGCCGCGGCCGTTGCGCGCCAGCACATAATGGGCATAGGCGAGGTCCATGCCCTTGTTGTCGCCGACACCGTTGGTGGAGACGACAAGGGTGCGAAGCCGCTCGATGGCGAGGTTGAAGGCCGTCGTCGGGATACCGTAGCCCTTCTCCTTTGCCCGCGACAGGAAGTCCGTCACATAGGCGTCGAGCCAGGCGTCCTCGTTCGATCCGGCATTCCACAGCCCGAACGAACCGGAGCCGGAGGACCGCGACAGGATGCGCTCGATCGAATCGCGGACACGGTCGGCCACCGGCGTCTCGAGGCCGAGCCCCCCTTCCGCCGCGGCGAGCACGTCGAGATAGAGCAGCGGCAGGGCCCGCGAGGTGATCTGCTCGGTGCAGCCGAAGGGATAGCGGTCGAGTGCCAGGATCAGGCCGGGCACGTCGATGGCGGTCGACGGGCCGACCGAGACGGCGACCCGCGCCGATCCCGCCAGGAAATCGCCGAGGAGGTCGCTGGACACGGTGACCGACTGGCCCGGCTCCATGGACAGGACGGTGCGACGGGCGATGTCCGGCAGGGCCGGCCTGACGCCGAGCGCGTAGCGCGAGGTGACGTCGAGGCCGTTGGGACCGGTGAGCTGCACGGACAGGTGCCCGACCCCGAGGCCGGACGCCGAAAGCGGCAGCGATACCGAGCCGCGGCCGCCGGCGGCACCGAGCTGCACCGTCGCTTGCGTCTGCGTCAGCCGCAGCGGACCTTCCGGCCTGACGGTGACGCGATAGGCGCCGGCGGGGCCCTCGGCATTGACGAAGTCGAGCCGCGCCGTGGCGCTGTCGGCATGGCCGAGCACCCGCGGCAGGGTCGCGGTCACCACGACGGGATCGCGGGCGATGACGTCGCGCGAGGCCGAGCCGTGCTTCTTCGTCGTCCAGGCCATGGCCATCAGCCGCACGGTGCCGTTGAAGTCGGGGATGTCGAAGACGGCTTCCGCCGTGCCGTCGGCGCCGACCGTCAGGATGCCGGAGAACAGCGACAACGGCTGCTGTGCCGGCGGCGCGCCGGAGAAGCGGTTCGTCGGCCCGTCGCCGCCGGAGCGGATGGAGCCACGCACCGCCGACATGCCGTCGATCAGCAGACCGTAGAGATCGCGCACTTCGGCCGACAGGCGGCGCTGGCCGAGATAGTGCTCGTCCGGCTTCGGCGGCTGGTAGTTGGTGATGGTGAGGATGCCGAGATCGACCGCAGCCACGGTCACATGGGCTTGCTCGCCGGGCGAGAGGCCATCGACCTTGACCGGAACCCGCAGCGCCGTGCGCGGCGCCATCTTTTCCGGCGCGGTGAGCGTCACGGTGAGGCGGCGCTCGGCCGTGTCGATGCCGAACCAGGCGAGGCCGATGGCGCGGCCGGGCATGCGAGAGGCCGCGGCATCAAGAGGCCGGCGCATGAACACGGTCGCATAGGCACCGGCGCCCCAGTCTCTGCCGACCGGGATCTGAACGGTCGAGCGGCCCTGCGGCACGTCCACCGTGCGCTCGGCCAGAAGACGGTCGCCCATCACCGCCACTGTCGCCGAGCCGGCGAAGCGCGCATTGATCGCGACCGTCAGCGTCTCGCCCGACCGATAGGACGGTTTGTCGAGACTCATCTCCAGGACATCCGGCGTATCGGCGGTCCCGCCGGCGCCGTAGCCGGATTCGAAGATGACCGTGGTCATCGGCCCGGCGACGTCGCCACCGGCCGTCACCTCGAGACGATACCTGCCCCAGGGCACCGGAGCGCCGATGCGCGGCGCAGCGCCCGAGGCGGTGGCCTGCACCTCGCCGTCGGCGATGCGCCGTGTCGCGACGATGGCCTGGCTCGCCCAGCCGGAGGTGCCCCGCGTCCAGATCCAGCGCGTCTCGAGACGCAGCAACTGCCAGGTCAGCGTCCCGGTGCGGCGCGTGCGCCCGTCCGGCGCCACGGCGATGAGCTCGAAGGACGCGGTGTCGTTCTCCGAGACGCGGTCGCCCTCGAACAGCGGCTTGACGCCGATGAGCGGCGTTCCCGGCAGAACCGGCACCGTCGCGGTGCGCTCGACGGCGCGGCCGCCGGGCTCGGCGACGCGGACCTGCAGGCGGGCCGAGAGCGGCCGGGTCGTGTCCTCCATGCGCGGCAGGCGGGCGGCAATCGTCGCCTTGCCGGCATCGTCGGTGGTGATGCCGTCGGGCAGGGGCTCGCGGTCGCGCTTCACCTCCTCGTCTCCGAGGCCGAAGCGGAAGCCGGGGAAATCGGGCAGGCTCGGCGTCGTCTCCATGACGACCTCGCCCTCGACGGCGAGGCCGGCGCCGGGCATGCCGAAGAGATAGCGGGCATCGATGGTGGCGGCGAAGGGATCGCTGCGCGTCAGTCGCTGGGCGGTGGGCGCCAGCTCGAAAGCGATCCGGTCGGGCACGAAGTCCTCGACCATGAAGCGCGCCTCGCCGGCCGTGGGGCTGCGCGGATCGGTGACCGCCCTGACCCGCCAGGTCCCGGTCGGAGCCGAGGACACGATCGGAATCGGCACGGCGCGGGCGCCGGCCCCCTGGTCCTGCGTCACGATGCGGCGATATTCGACGCCGTCCGGGCGCTCGACGATGAGCGTCAGCGGCAGGTTAGGCACCGCATCGCCCTTGGCGTCGCGCAGCAGCGCGGTGAGATAGACCGTCTCGCCGGGCCGGTAGATGCCGCGTTCGGGAACCAGGAAGGCGTCGAGCGGGCCGGTCACCTCGCGGCCGGCCACACCGCGATCGGAAAGGTCGAAGGCCGGCTGGCGCAGGTTGAGGAAGGAATAGTCGCCCTGGGCCGTGGCGGCGACGAGCAGCGAGGGGGCCTGTGCGCCCTCGCCACGGGTGAGGCCCGGCGCGAAGCGGACATGGCCGGAGCCATCGGTGCGCGCCGTGCCCAGCACCTCGTTGTTGCGGGCGATGAGCCGCACCTCGACATCGGCCAGCGGCCTGGCCGAGTTCAGTGAATGCACATAGCCATGGACGCCGTCGATGCCGGACAGCGCCGTCAGGCCGAGATCGGAGACGATGAACCACTGGGCGACGCGGCCATTGCTGCCGTCGTCGTCTTCACCTCGGCGCTGGGCATTGGTCGGCTTGGCGGTGACCACATAGACGCCCGGCTCAAGCGTCCGCACAGCCTCGTCCACCGGCAGGGCGGTGGTGACGTCGGCATTGAGCCGGTTTTCGGTCTCAAGCTGTCCCTTCCAGACGGAAATGCCGCGCTCGGTGATGAGCTGCTGCATCTCGTAGCTCTCCAGCGGCTTGGGGAATTCCTCCTGGATCGTCTGGGCGATGGAGCGGTCGCCCATGCGGATGATCTCGACATCCACCGACTGGAGGTTGACGGTGACGACCGGCAGGCCGCGCTGGCCGGTGCGCGGCAGCACGTAGGACCGGCCGGTGAAGCGCACCGCGGGCGTGCGGTCGCGCACATAGACGGTGACGTCGACATTGCGCGTCAGGCTCTCGCTCGGGATCACTGACGGCAGGCCCTCGCGCAGCTGGAACGTGTAGCGCTCGCCATGCCGCAGGCCGTCGACGCAGATCTGCCGGTCCTCGACCGTGATCGGCGGGGCGTTGACGCCGGTCTGGCGGATATAGGGGGCGAAATCGGTACGGCCGGCGCGCAGGTTCTCGCTGAAGACGAAACAGGCGCGCGGCCGCGTCGCGTCTGAATCGACCTTGGTCTCGCGGAAGCGGAAGCCGTGCTGGTCGCGCAGCCGGTTATAGGCCTCGCGCGCCTCCGGCGTGTCGCGGGTCTCGACCACGGCGCGGGCGATGTCGATGGCCGGGCGCCATTGCTGGCGCGCCACCATGATCTGCCGGATATGGGCGAGGGCGAAGGCCTCCTCGTTGCGGTTGGCGGCACGCTGATAGGCCATGTAGGCCGAGGCGAGGACGTCGGTCTGCAACTGCTCGCGCTCGCGCCACTCGTTGCTGCGGACACCGGAGAGCGCCTGCGAATAGCGGACCCAGGGCGCCGAATCGGTCCCGGACCGCAGTGCGATGGTCTCCCAGGCGCGCGCGGCCGCGCGATAGTCGCCGCGCGTGGCGGCGGCATCGGCGTCCCGGCGGATATCGGCGATCGGGCGCATGTCGCTCGTCTGGCGCGTGGCGATCGAGGCCTCGAAGCGGCGCGCCTGCTCGGCGAGGTCGTCGCGCTGGAAGGCGCGCAGCGGCGGCAGGACCTGCGCCGGGGCCCGCTGCGGCTGCGGCTGGGTGGTTTCGGGGCGCGGCTGGGGACGCGGCGGCACCTGCGCGATATCGAGGCGGTCGGGCTCGGCGGTCTGGGCCCTCCCCTCCTGCGGGCTGGCGAGCCCGAGCAGGGATGCGACCACAAACGGCCCCGCGGCCGCGAAAAGACCCCGGATGCGCATGGCGGATATCCTTGTTGCGGCCCGACGCCCCATCGCCCGCGGAGCCGGACTGTCCCACCCGCCTGCGACAGGAACAATAAGGGCTGATACGTAATTCCCCTGAGCGGAAGGTAGACGGCGCCCGGCTGACCAGGCCGGGCGGAGCGCTTCGCCGTCCCCTCCCTCACCCTCTCTGCGCGCAGCGGGGAGGGTGCGGGTGGGGCCTTCCAGCGCCGCGCCCTAGGCCATCGCCGCCTTCGCCGCAGCGACGATCTTCGCCGGCGTCACCTTCACCGCATCCTCGAGGGGTGGCGAGAAGGGGATGGGAATGCGCGGCGCGCCGAGCCGGCGGGCCGCCTTGACCCGGGTCGGCCCCAGCGCCTCGACCACGGTCGCGACCACTTCGGCGCCGAAACCGGCCACCGAGACGGCCTCCTGCACCACCACTAGCCGGCCGGTCCTGGCGACCGAGGCGCAGACGGCCTCCTGATCCCATGGCCAGAGCGTCCTGAGGTCGATGACATCGGCGGCGATGCCCTCCGCCGCCAGCGTCGCCGCCGCCTGTTCCACTGCCGGCATGATGGCCGACCACGAGACGATGGTGAGGTCGCGGCCCTCGCGGGCGAGGCGCGCCTTGCCGAAGGGGATCGGTTCGATCACCGAGGCCACGTCACCCGTCGCCGGAAAGAGGTTCTTCGGGTCGAAGAACAGCACCGGGTCGTCGGAGCGGATGGCATTGACCAGCAGTCCCGCCGCATCCGCCGGCGTCGACGGCGTCACGACGATGACGCCAGGCAGATGGACGAACCAGGCTTCCAGCATCTGGCTGTGCTGGGCGGCCGAGTTGCGCCAGATGCCGTGGGGCATGCGCACCACCACGGAGGGCCGCGCCTGACCGCCGAACATGTAGCGGATCTTGGCGATCTGGTTCACCAGTTCGTCCATGGCGCACATCACGAAGTCGAAGATGCGCATCTCGATGATCGGCCGCGTGCCGACCAGCGCCGCGCCGAGGCCGGCGCCCATGATCGTCGATTCCGAGATCGGCGTGGAGACGACACGCTCGGCCCCGAATTCGGGCAGGAAGTCCTTGTACTGCCCGTAAAGGCCGCCACGGGCGACATCCTCGCCCATGACCCAGACGGTGGGGTCGCGGCGCATCTCCTGCAGGGCGGCGAGGCGCACCGCCTCGACCAGGGTGACCTGATGCATGCTCATGCCGAAACTCCCGAAAAACGGACCGCGCCGACATCCTGCACGTCCTCGTAGGCGATGGCCTCGTCGGGCCAGGGGGCGGCCTTGGCATCGTTGACGGCGGCCTCCATCTCCTCGAAGGCGGCAAGGCGCAGCGCATCGAGATCGGCGGTGGCAACGCCCCGGTCGGCGAGGAGGACGCCGAGCCGGTCGATCGGATCGCGGGCCTTCGCCGCCGCGACATCGGCCGGATCCCGCCAGGCCGCGGCATCGGTCGAGGTGTGGCCGGTGATGCGGAAGGTCTTGGCATGGAGCAGCCGCGGCCCCTTGCCGCCGCGCACCTCGGCCACAAGCCGGCCGGCCGCCTCGTCCACCGCCAGGGCATCGTTGCCATCGACGGTCACGCCCGGCACGCCGAGCGACTCGGCCCGGGCGATGACACCGGGGCCGGCGGTCACGGTGTCGGTGGCGGTGAAGGCGGAGACGCCGTTGTCCTCGCAGATGAAGAGCACCGGAAGGTTGTAGAGCGCCGCCCAGTTGAGGCCCTCGAGGAAGGGACCGCGATTGATGGCGCCGTCGCCGAAGAAGCAGACCGCGATGGCGCTGGAGCGCATCATCTTCAGGCCTTGGGCCGCGCCGACAGCGATGGGAATGCCGCCGGAGACGACACCGTTCGCCCCGAGCATGCCGACGGAGAAGTCGGCAATATGCATGGAGCCGCCCTTGCCGCGGCAATGGCCGCCCTCGCGGCCGAAGAGTTCGCGCATCATGCCCTGCACGCCGGCGCCCTTGGCGAGGGCGTGGCCGTGGCCACGATGGTTCGAGGTGATGCGATCCTCGGTGGTCAGGTTGAGGCAGACGCCGGCCGCGACGCCCTCCTGCCCGATCGACACATGCAGCGGCCCCGGCACCACACCCTCCTTGTGGGCGTTCAGGGCGGCGGTCTCGAAGGCGCGGATGCGGCTCATGGTCCGGTAGAGGTCCATCAGCCGCCGGATATTGTGGGTGGGTTCCATCTGGATGTCGTTCCCCGCTGTCGGTCTGGTCTTGGTTCAGTAGGATTTCGGCAGGCCGAGGACCTTCTCGGCGATGTAGGAGAGGATGAGCTGCGCCGAGACAGGCGCCAGGCGCGGGATCCAGGCCTCGCGCAGATAGCGCTCGACATGGAATTCGCGGGCATAGCCCATGCCGCCGAGCGTCATCACTGCGGTCTCGCAGGCCCGGTAGCCGGCCTCAGCCGCCAGGTACTTGGCGGTATTGGCGTAGGGCCCGCAGGGCTCGCCGCGGTCATAGAGGCAGGCGGCCTTCAGCATCATCAGTTCGGCCGCCTCCAGTTCCATCCAGCGCTCGGCCAGCGGATGCTGGATCGCCTGGTTCCGGCCGATCGGACGGTCGAAGACGATGCGCTCGCCGGCATAGGCGCAGGCGCGCCGCAGCGCCGCGCGCCCCAGCCCGACGGCTTCTGCCGCGATGAGAATGCGCTCGGGATTGAGCCCGTGCAGGATGATCTCGAAACCCTTGCCCTCCTCGCCGATCAGATCGTCGGCCGGCACCGGCAGTCGGTCGAAGAAGACCTGGTTGGAATCGACGGCCTTGCGGCCCATCTTGGCGATCTCGCGCACCTCGACATGGGCGCGGTCCAGCCTGGTGTAGAACAGTGACAGCCCGTCGGTACGCCTCTTCACCTCGGCGAGCGGCGTGGTGCGGGCGAGCAGCAGGATCTTGTCGGCGACCTGCGCCGCCGATGTCCAGATCTTCTGGCCAGTGACCATGTAGACGTCGCCCTGGCGCTCGGCCCGCGTTGCGATCTTCAGCGTGTCGAGGCCGGCATCGGGCTCGGTGACCCCGAAACAGGCCTTCTCCCGGCCGGCGATCAGCGGGGTGAGCATCCGCGCCTTCTGGGCCTGCGTCCCCTTCACCACGACGGGATTGAGCCCGAAGATGTTGAGATGGATGGCGGAGGCGCCGGACATGCCGGCACCGGAGGCGGCGATCGCCTCCATCATGAGGGCGGCTTCGGTGATGCCGAGACCGGCGCCGCCGAAGGCCGCGGGCATGGCGATGCCGAGGAAGCCGGCCTCGGCGAAGGCGGCATGGAAGTCGTGGGGAAAACCGCCCGCAGTGTCGCGGTCCAGCCAGTAGGCGTCGGGAAAGCGCGCGCACAGGCGCTCCACCGCCGCTCGCAGGGCCTGCTGGTCCGCGGTCAGGGAAAAGTCCATCCGCCGGTCAGCGGTGCGGACGGCGCTGCGCGCGCCCGGCCGGAGCCGTCATGTCGTCATCCTCCCGGTCGCCGGTCTGTGCCGGCCTTTCGCCCGTCTGGCGGGTCGTTGCCCGCGAGTGTGGGGACGAGGCCGGACCTGTCAAGGCGAGGGCCGGCATGACTGGCCTCCGACGAACGGCTTGGCTCGGCCGATTGCCGCCCGCCACCGGGACTGGAACAGTCGCCGTTCTCGCGACAGCCGAACCGGATGACGTCCATGCCGCCGCCCCTCGTTCTCGACAGCGTCACCCATCTCCCCGCCGAGGCGCGCGGGCGCATCGCCGTCTGCGCCTCGCATGGCGCGGTCTATGCCGCCTGGTACGGGGCGAAGAAGGGGGTATCCGCCCTCATCCTCAACGATGCCGGCATCGGCCGGGAACAGGCGGGCATTTCCGGCCTTGCCTGGCTCGATGGCCTCGGCGTGCCCGGCGCGACGGTCGCCCACAGCTCGGCGCGGATCGGCTGGGGCGCCGACATGCCCGAACGCGGCGTCCTGTCCTTCGTCAACGCTGCCGCGGCGAGCCTCGGCCTCAGACGCGGCATGGCCTGCGCCGAGGCGCTCGAGCGTCTGGCACGCGCCGCGCTCGCACCATCGCCCGCCCCCGCCGCGCTCGACGAGGCCCGCCACGAGATCACCGAGGCCGGAGGCAAGGGCATCCGCGTCTTCGTGCTCGATTCCAACGGCCTCGTGGGCAGCGAGGACGCCGGCCACATTGTCGTCACCGCCTCCCATGGCGGCCTGCTCGCCGGCAGGCCGGAGACGGCGGTCAAGTCCGCCGTCAGGGCGGCCGTCTATGTCGACGCCGACCGCGGCCTCGACGATGCCGGCATCTCACGCCTGCCCGCGCTGGAGGCCCGCGGCATCGCCGGCGCCATGGTCTCCGTCTTCTCCGCCCGGATCGGCGACGGCCTCTCGGTGTGGAACGACGGCTATGTCAGCGCCGTCAACGGCATTGCCGAACGGCGCGGCGGCGCCATCGGCCAGTCGACGAAGGATTTCGTCGCCGCCATGGTCGCCGCCGCCTGATCAGCCCCGCGCGGCGATGACGGCCACCGGCCCGCCCCCGGGGGGACCCTGGTGCTCCGCACCGCCGGAAACATAGAGGTCCGTCCGCCCGACCAGGCCGGCGAGCGCCCCGGCCACGAAGGCCCGCGCGTGACGGGTGGAGGAAATGTCTGAATCGTCCAGCATGGTGTGACGCACCCCGCGGACGGCCCCGTCGGGCGCGGCCTCCGCCTTGGCGAGCAGCGCCACGAGCCGGTCGCGGGCCACAGGTCCGAGCTGGCCGGCCGCGCCGAGGCCGAGCCGGCCGAGCGCCGCCCTTACCGGCTCGACATCGATGGCATCGGCCATCACCGCATGGTCGATGGCCAGCGGCCCGGACCAGGCAGCTGACATGCCAAGCACGACGATCTCGTGGCCGAGAAGCTCCACCCCCGCCGAGGCGCTGGCGCGCCCGGAATGAAGGGCGAGGTCCCGCCCGATCGCCGCATCGGCAAGCGCCGCGGCGGGGATTTCCCCCAGCGCCACCGCCACCCCGAGCGAGGAAGCGCCGCGCGACAGGCCCATCGACTTCAGCGTGTCGCGGACGGCGACGGTGGCGCCCCGCGCCTCCGCCTCGCCGATGCGCTGGGCCGTGAGCAGCGGGCATTTCACCTGGACGAAATGGACATCGCGGGGATCGTCGAGACCGGCCTGCCGCATGGCCGCGCGCACCCCGGCCGCCACCTGCTCGACCTGGCCCATCCTGCCAAGATGCTCGGCCGGCAGCGACGGCGTGTGGACCCGGCCGATGGCCAGGGCCGGGCCGGGGGCACCATCGCCCTCCACCCGCTCGAAGACCGTCCAGTGCGGCGCCATGGCGCCTTCCGTGCCGCCCGACATCACATAGCAGACGGAGGCGGCCCGCTCGGCCCCGACATGGCGGGCGAGGGCCAGGGTCAGCGACTGGGTGGCGAAGCCGCGGGTGAAGTCGTTGACGCAGCCATTGCCCTCGGTCTTGCCGAAGATCGCGAGAATGCCGGCGGGGTCGAGCCGGCCGGCGCTGATTGCCGCCTCGAGGCCCGACACGTCGTCGGGTGCTTGCGCGATGATGCGGTGGACACGGGCGATGGGCATGCGGCAGGATCCTTGTCGAGGCTCGGGACTTCGGCAGTGGCGGTTTTGCTTGACAGGCCCGGGTCCTGTCACTATGCCGTCGCGTCTCCGAACAGGACCATTTTGTCCAGCGGCCGGCCGACGCCGTCGCACTTTACCTTTGGGATCCGACAGATGTCGCGTCGTTGTGAACTCACCGGCAAGGGTGTTCAGGTTGGCCACCGGGTCAGCCATTCGAACATCAAGACGAAGCACCGCTTCTTGCCGAACCTTCAGAATATCTCCTTCGCCTCCGACCTGCTCGGTCAGACGGTGTCGCTGCGCGTGTCGACCCACGCCCTGCGCTCGGTCGACCACAATGGCGGGCTCGATGCCTTCCTGCAGAAGGCCAATGCCGAGGACCTGTCGCCGAAGGCGCGGCAGCTGAAGTCGGCCATTGCCAAGAAGCGCGCCGAAGCCGCCTGATCGCGGTTCGGACCGAGACTTGTGTGAACCGGCGAGGGGATACCGTCGCCGGTTTTCGCTTTGCCGCTGCGGCATTGTCTCGCGGCGACACGGTTCCCATATGCTGCTAGTGTCTGCGCAGCGGCGGCGTCAACGCCGCGCCATTCGTGGGGAAACCATGTCGACCAAGACCCTTTTCAGGTCCAAGAAGCTCATTCGCGCCTTCGCCGTCGCCGGCGTCGCCATCATGCTCGGCGGTGTCGTGGCCGAAGCGGCCCCCCGCAGCGGCGGCAGCCGCGGCGCGCGCACTGCTGCGCCGCCGCCGACCACCAACACCGCGCCGACCACCGCGGCCCCCCTGCAGCGCACGACCGCGCCGACCCCGGCGCCCGGCATGCAGCAGCCTGGCATGGCGGCACGTCCCGGCGCGCCCGCTCCTGCAGCAGCCCAGGGCTCGCGCTTCGGCGGCCTCGGCATGGGTCTTGCCGCCGGCTTCCTCGGCGCCGGCCTGTTCGGCCTGCTTTCCGGTCAGGGCTTCATGGGCGGTCTCGGCTCGCTGATGGGCATGCTCGGCTTCCTCTTCCAGTTCGCGCTCATCGCCGGCGTGATCTACCTCGTCGTCCGGCTGGTGCGCGGCCGTCGCCAGACCAATGGTGCGCCGCAGCCGGCCATGGCCCGCTCGGGCCCCGGCGCCGCTCCCGGCGCGGAACCGATGGGCGTGCCGCAGAACCATGCCATCCCCGGCATGGCCGGCGGCTCGGTGGCAGCTGCCGCCGGACCGTCGGACACGATCGGCGTGACCGCGCAGGACTACGACGCCTTCGAGCGCCTGCTGACCAACGTCAACGAGGCTTACTCGCGCGAGGACATGAACGGCCTGCGGGCCATGGCCACCCCGGAAATGGTCGGCTACTTCGCCGATGACATGAAGGAGGCGGCCTCCAAGGGTCTTGTGAACCGCATCTCTGACGTCCGGCTGCTGCAGGGCGACCTGGCGGAAGCCTGGCGCGAGCAGGACGGCGATTATGCGACGGTCGCCATGCGGTTCGCCCGCACCGACCTGACGATCGAGCGCGCCTCCGGCAGGGTCATCAGCGGCAATCCGCAGGGCGACGAGGCCGTGGAACTGTGGACCTTCCGCCGCCCCCACGGCGGTGTCTGGCAGCTCTCGGCGATCCAGCAGGCCTGACCCCGCGCAGCTCTTTTCGACACCTGCAAGCCCCGGCCCGCGCGCCGGGGCTTTTGCATGGGCGGACGGCGATCGCCGCAGCCTGTTGATATTAACCTTTTGTCCATACCTGTTGATGAAGTCTTAACGAAACCGTTGCGGTGCAACCGCTCTCGTGTTTCCATCCGAGGGCGATGAAGACTGTCACAACCGAAATCCGCCTAGCGCGGAAATCCGACGCCCCGATCGTGGCAGAAGTCCATGACGAGGCCTGGCGCGCCGCCTATCGCGGCCTGATCCCCGGTGCCGAGCTGGAGAAGCTCATCGCCAAACGGGGCCCCGGCTGGTGGGATGCGGCGATCCGAAAGGGCAACCGCATCGCGCTGCTCGGCTTCGGCGACGAAGTGGCCGGCTATGCCAATTACGGCCGCAACCGCGCCAAGGCCCTCAGCTACGAGGGTGAGATCTACGAGCTCTACCTCAGGCCCAAATTCATCGGCATCGGCCTCGGCCGCCGCCTGTTCGAATCGGCGCGCAAGGACCTCGAGGCGCACGGCCTCGACAGTCTCGTCATCTGGGCTCTCAGCGACAACGATGCCGCCATGCGGTTCTATCGCAGCCTCGGTGGCAAGCCGATCGCCAGGTCTTCCGAGACCTTCGGCGACCGCGCCCTGGACAAGACCGCCTTCGGCTGGGCCGCCTGACCCCATCTTTCGCATCCGCGATATTGCAGTGCGGCACTTGCGGCCGGGGCCCTGTTGCGGCTAACGAGGCTCGATATCCGTCCGGAGACAGAACCGATGCGTATCGATGCCATTTCCATTGGCAAGAACCCGCCCGACGAGGTCAATGTCATCGTCGAGGTTCCGGTAGGCGGCGAGCCTATCAAGTATGAGATGGACAAGGACGCCGGCACGCTGGTGGTCGACCGCTTCCTCTACACCTCGATGCGCTATCCGGGGAATTACGGCTTCATCCCGCACACCCTGTCCGAGGACGGCGACCCCTGCGACGTCCTCATCGCCAACCAGCGCGGCATCGTGCCGGGCGCAGTCGTCGCCTGCCGTCCCGTCGGCGTGCTGAAGATGGAGGACGAGGCCGGCGGTGACGAGAAGATCGTCGCGGTTCCCGTCCCCCGGCTCACCCGCCGCTACGAGAACGTCCACGACATCAAGGACCTGCCCGAGATCACGCTGAAGCAGATCGAGCACTTCTTTTCCCACTACAAGGACCTGGAATCCTCCAAGTGGGTGAAGGTGGTCGGCTGGGGCGATGCCAGCGAGGCCCGCCGCCTGATCGTCGAGGCGATCGAGCGCGCCAAGAAGACCAAGGGCAGCTGAACAGCCACCCGGAACGGCCTCGCCGGTCAGCGCCCGGGCGGCCGCGTCGGGCCGGCCGCCAGGGCTTCCGCCACCTTGGCGCGGATATCGGCAAGGCTGAAGGGCTTGGTCACCACGTCGTGGACGAGCGCCTCCAGCCCATGGGCCCGCTCGCGCTGGTCGGCATAGCCGGTCATCAGCAGGATGACGAGCGCGGGGAATTGCGGCGCCGCCGCCAGCGCCAAGGCGATCCCGTCCATGAGCGGCATGCGGATGTCGGTCAGCAGCAGGTCGAAGCCACCCTTCTCGCGCTCCAGGATGGCGAGCGCCTCCGCACCGTCCTCCGCCTCGGTCACGCTGTGGCCGTCGATCATCAGGGCACGGCAGACGAAGGCGCGCACCGGCGCGTCATCCTCGGCGACGAGAATCCGGGCCACTCCGGTCAGTCCCCGATCACGCCGACAAAGGGCAATTGCCGCCAGGCATGGGCGACGTCCATGCCGTAGCCGACGACGAACACGTCGGGACAGGTGAATCCGACATGGTCGGCGACCAGATGCACCGCCCGCTTGCCCGGCTTCTCCAGCAGCACGCAGATGCGCACCGAGCGCGCGCCGCGCGCCATCAGCAGGTCCTTGGCATAGGTCAGCGTGCGGCCGCTTTCGAGGATGTCGTCGACCAGCAGGATGTCGCGTCCATCGACCGGGCTCTCGACGTCATGCAGTACCTTGACCTGGCCGGTGGAGACCGTGCCGTCGAGATAGGACGACAGCGACATGAACTCCACCTCGGGTGCCATGCCGGCGGCATCCATCGAACGGATCAGGTCGGCGGCGAAGACGAAGCTGCCCTTGAGCACAGCGACCACCAGGAGCCGTTCGGGCTGGGTGGCGGCGATCTCCTGGACCAGGGCCTTGTTGCGCTCGGCAATGGCCTCGGCGGAGAACAGAACGCGGATATTGTCTCGGTTCATCGATCGGGCTCCGACGGCTCCCGCCATGCGAGACCCGTTTGACGAGGTGTACCCTGCCGAGCCGCCGGCGTCACCACGTATCAGATTTCGGCCGGTCGCCGCCGGGCCCTAGCGGCCGGCGGCGTCCAGGCGGGTGAAGAACCGCACCTCGACGCTGGCGCCATCGGGCGGCGGCGAGGCGAGGCGCGAGCGGAAGGGAGCGCTGCCACCGGGGCCGAGGCGGGCCGTCGGCGGCGTCGCGGTCCAGGTATAGATCTCCTTGCCGCGGGCATCGCGGACGGCGAGGCGCAGCCGCGGCAGTTCGACAGACTGCCCGGAAATATTGACCAACTGGCCCTCGACGACGAGGACGACCACGCCGTCGACGATCTCGTTGGCGCCCTTCACGTCGCGGAACTCGACGCCGCGCAGGTTCACCGGCAGGCCGATGCTCTCGTAGAGGCCGGCGGAATCGGGAACGGTGCGCACCACATGTTCGCGCCCGAACAGCAGGCTGGCGATGATCGCAGAGCCCACGAGCAGGATGAACATCGGCGGCGACACCCGGATCGACTGCCCCCGCGGACGGGGGAGAGAGGGGCGCAGACGGCGGCGGGCCGGCTCCGGCGCCGGTGTGCCGCGGCCACCGCGGGACGCCGGCGGCGGGTCGTCGGGCTCCATCACACGGGCAGGCAGGGCCGGAACCTCGGCGTCGGGCTGCAGCGAGGGCGATGCGGCCTGCGGCATCGCCGTCTCGGCGAAGGGGTCGGCGTCGGCCTTGCCGGCATCGCCGGTTCCGCCCTTGTCGTCACTTTTCTCGCCGCCTTGACCGTCGCCCTTGCTCCCGGCCTCTTCGGCGAAGGCAGCGCCCCAGTCGGCATCGTCGTCGACCTGGTCCCGGGGCGCGCCGCCGGCCTCGGCCGCGGCCGCCCCGGCAGGCGCCAGGGCCGGTTCTTCGATCGCGCTCTCGGGCGTCGCCAGCCACACGGTCCGGCACTGGGCGCAGCGAACCTGCCGGCCGGCATCGCCCAGGACGGATTTCGTGACCTTGAAGGCCGTCGCGCAGGAAGGGCAGACGATCAGCATGGGTTCGGAGCCTCGGGACGGTTGTCCCTCCCCTCCACCTTTGCGCAGCGTGGTTAATTGGCGGTTAAGTCCCCGGCCGTGGCATGATCATGCTGGCCGAATCGCCGGCCGAAAGAGGAAAGACGACGCCTTGGTCCGCTTCGAGAATGTCGGTTTGCGCTACGGGCTGGGTCCCGAAGTGCTGAAGGACCTCTCCTTCGGCATCGAGCCGCATTCGTTCCAGTTCCTCACCGGCCCGTCCGGCGCCGGCAAGACGAGCCTCCTGAAGCTGCTCTTCCTGTCGCTGCGCGCGACGCGCGGCATCGTCACCGTCTTCGGCCATGACACCTCGCGCCTGTCCAAGGACGAACTGTCGGTCCTGCGCCGCCGCATCGGCATCGTCTTCCAGGACTTCCGGCTGCTGGACCACCTGACCACCTACGAGAACGTCGCGCTGCCGCTGCGGGTCCTCGGCAAGGACGAGTCGAGCTACCGTTCCGAGGTCGTCGATCTCCTCGAATGGGTCGGCCTCGGCGAGCGTATCGACGCCTATCCGCCCATCCTGTCCGGCGGCGAGAAGCAGCGGGCGGCGATCGCCCGTGCCGTCATCGTCCGTCCGGAGATGCTGCTGGCGGACGAGCCGACGGGCAATGTCGACCCACCCCTGGCGAAGCGGCTGCTGCGCCTCTTCGTCGAACTGAACCGCACCGGCACCGCCGTGCTGATCGCCACCCACGACCTGTCGCTGCTGGACCAGGTGGAGGCGCGCCAGCTCGTCATCCGCGAGGGCGGCCTGACGATCAGCGACCCGCATCACCTGGAGGCGGGCGGGTGGTGACCGGGACCCGCCGCAGTGCGTCCCTGCGCCACTGGCTGGCCAGCCGGGACCGGGACGATGGGCCCGCGGGGACCGTCGCGGCGCGCCCGCGCGGCGCCTCGCTGGTGCCGCCCTCCTCCATCGCCGGCCGGGCCCTCGCCGTCATCATCGCCATCATGACGTTCCTTGGCTCGCTCACCGTCGGCAGCGTCGACCTCGTCCGCACCGCCGCGGCGGACTGGACATCCTCCATCGTCCGCGAGGCGACGATCCAGGTGCGGCCGGTCGCCGGGCGGGACCTTAACGCCGACGTCACGCGCGCCACCGAGATCGCGGTGCGCTTTCCCGGCGTCGCCGATGTCTCGCCCTATACCGCCGCCGAGACGCGCCGCATGCTGGAGCCCTGGCTCGGCACCGGCCTCGGCGCCGAGGATCTGCCGATCCCGCGGCTGATCGTCGTCAAGCTCGCCGACGACCGGCGCACCGACATGGACACCTTCCGGCGGGTGCTGACGGCCGAGGTTCCCTCCGCCAGCCTCGACGACCACCGCCAGTGGTTCGACCGGCTCAGGGCCATGGCGCGGGCGGTGATCGTCGTCGGCCTTGTCATCGTCGCACTGATGATCGCCGCGACGGGCCTGTCCGTCGTCTTCGCCACCCGCGCGGCGGTGGAGACCAACCGCCCGGTGGTCGAGGTGCTGCATTTCGTCGGCGCGCGCGACGCCTTCATCGCCGGTGAGTTCCAGCGCCATTTTCTCTGGCTGGCACTGAAGGGGAGCCTGGCCGGCGGGTTTGCCGCGCTGGGTGCCATCATGCTCTCGGGCTTCATCGCCGCGCGCTGGCGGGCGACCGCCGGTGGCGACCAGATCGAGGCCCTGTTCGGATCCTTCGCCCTCGGGGCGACCGGCTATGCCGCCATTGCCGGGCTCGTGGTCCTGGTCACCGCGGTCGCCGCTCTTACCTGCCGCTGGACGGTGGTGAGGACCCTCGGGGCGATCGACTAGGCTTGCCGGGAGCCTTGCGCGACCCGAACAGCTCGGCAACCGCCTTCAAAACAGCGATCCAGAGACGTCATCACTCCAGCAGGCGCTGGTAATTGATGCGGAAAAGCCGCTGGTCCGGCCGGGTGCGCGGATCGAGATTGTGCAGCGCCACCGAGGTCTCATAGCCCTGGGCATCATAGACGGTCCACTGGCGCAGCGTCATGTCGGCAGCGTTGAACAGGACCATCAGCCGGTTGGTGCCGCCGAGTGCCTGGCGTTCCTCCAGCATGACGATGACATATTCCGGATCGCGCGTGACCGAGGTGACATTGGCATCGCGCAGGATGTCGACCCGGTCCGAAAGCAGGAAGCGCAAAGGCGTCTGCGACAGTGGGTAGATGTCCTGTGTGTTGAGCCGGCGGTCGCGCACCGCCACCGACTGGCCGTCGGCGATGACCTCGACCGGGCTCGGCGGATTGTACTGGAAACGGATCTTGCCGGGCTTGTCGAGGTAGAGCCGGCCGGTGGTGCGGCGACCGTCGGGACCGACCTGGACGAAATCGCCCTGCATGTAGCGGATGCTGTTGAAATAGGCGTTGACCTGCTGGGCGATGTCGCGGGAATCGGCGTCGACACCGCGGGCGGCGCGCGGCGCCGGGCGGCGCACCGGCGGCGACAGGGCAGCATTG
>CALRLZ020000035.1:0-40052 GCA_943368975.1 Archangium gephyra | reverse complement strand
AGCCGGCGGCGATCTTGGCCGGCGCCACGGCGAAGAGCCAGGCCTGCCAGAGAAGCCACGCCGCGGCGAGCCCGAGCAGGATCAGGCCACGCCTGGAGCCGAGGGCCTGCCGAAGAAGCCTCATGCCGACCTCACCAGGGCGAGGACCTGGTTGGACAGGTCCTTGAATTCATCGTCCGCCACCAGCCGGTCCCAGACGCGCGGGCGGCTGATCGGCACCTCGACCTCCGCCAGAACCTTGCCCTTGGAGAGGACGACCACCCGGTTGGCGAGGAACACGGCCTCCGGCACGTCGTGGGTGATGAAGACCACGGTCGGCCGCCGTTCCTCCCAGATGCGGGAGAGCTCGTCCTGCAGCGTCATGCGAGTCTGCGCGTCGACGCTGGCGAAGGGCTCGTCCATCAGGAGGACGTCGGGTTCGTTGGCGAGGGCGCGGACCACGCCGACGCGCTGCTGCATGCCGCCCGACAGCTCGTTCGGATAGCGGTCCGCGGCATGGGAAAGCCCGGCGAGCGCCAGATATTCGCGCGCGATCGCATCGCGCTCAGCCTTGGGCACGCCGCGCATCTTCGGGCCGAAACCGACATTGTCGAGCACGGTCTTCCAGGGAAACAGCGCGAAGGACTGGAAGACGACGCCGCGATCGGGCCCCGGCCCCTTGACCGGGGCGCCACCGACCAGGATCTCGCCGCCGGAATGCGGGATGAAGCCGGCGACCATGTTGAGGATGGTCGACTTGCCGCAGCCCGACGGCCCGACGATGGAGACGAACTCGCCGGCGGGCACCTCCAGCGACACGTCGCGGATGGCGGTGACATGTTCGCCCTTGTAGGCGTCGAAATAGGTCTTCGCGAGGTTCTTCAGGCTGAGCGACTTCACTGCGTGACCAATCCCCAGCGCCGGCCGGTGGCCTGCTCGATGGGAGCGAGGATCCACGCGTCGACGATGTACCAGAGGATGCCGAGCACGATCATGCCCAGCACGATTTCGGTGACCGAGCCGGCGCGGCGCGCGTCGAACATGAGGAAGCCGATGCCGCTGGTGCCGACGATCATCTCGGCGGCGATAAGCGCCCGCCAGCCATAGCCGAGGCCGTTGCGCAGGCCCGTCATGATGTTCGGCAGCGCGCCGGGAACGACGACCTCGCCGACGATGCGGGCGGGGGAGGCGCCAAGGCTTTGGGCCGCCCGGTGCAGTTCGATCCGGACGGAGCGCACGCCGAGCACCGTGTTGAGGATCACCGGGAAAAGCACGGTATAGACGATGACGAAGGTCATGGTCGTCAGGCCGAAGCCGAACCAGATGATCAGGATCGGCAGCCAGGCGATGTCGCCGATGGCCTGGAAGAACAGCAGGACCGGCCAGAGCGCCCGGTGTGCGCCCTTGCTGAGGCCGATCCACAGTCCCAGCGGCACGCCGAGCCCGATCCCGACGGCGGCGCCGATGGCCAGCCGCGCGACGCTGTCGCCGAGATATTCGGGGAGGATTCCCTTCTCCATCAGCGAGATAAACTTGGCGACCACGTCGGGGGGAGAAGGGAAGAAGGCCGGAGGGAAGGGACCCCAGGCAGCCACAGCCCACCAGAGCGCGACGACGGGAACGAAGGGCGCCAGCGTCTGCAGGATCGGCCATTTCACCGAGGTCCTGAAGACGAAGCTCCAGAGCGGCAGGAGGGCGTTCATGCGCTGACCAGCCCCCAGCGCTCGATCGTCGCCCGTTCGAGAGGGACGAGGATCAGCCGGTCGATCAGCAGCCAGAGCGTGCCGATGACGATCATGCCGAGGACGATGACCTCGGTCTGGTAGAAGTCGCGGGCGACGAAGAGCATGTAGCCGAGGCCGACATCGGTGGCGATCATCTCGGCGGCGATCAGGCCACGCCAGGCAAAGCCGAGGCCGGTGCGGATGCCGGTGACGATGTTGGGCAGCGCCCCTGGCAGCAGAACGTCGGTGAGCATCGCCCGGCGGCCGGCACCAAGGGAGGCGGCGGCGTGGCGCAGCGTCATCGGGATGGTCGAGACGCCGAGCAGCGTGTTGTAGGCGACGACGAAGAAAACGGCGTTGAAGATGACGAAGACGATGGCGCCGAAGCCATAGCCGAACCAGAGGGTGGCGATCGGGATCCAGGCGATGCCAGCCAGCACCGAGAAGAAGCGCATCAGCGGCGTGAGGAAGGCGGAGACGCCGCGGCTCACCCCCATGAGGATGCCGAGCGGCACGGCCACGAGCACCGCCAGAACCGTTCCGATGGCAACGCGGGACACGCTCGCGGCGACATGACGCAGCAGTGATCCGTCAAGGATGCTGTCGATTCCGGCCCGGCCGACCGCCGCGACGCTCGGAAAGATCTGCGGCCGGACCCCGAATGCGGGGACGACCACGGCCCACAGCGCGACCAGCACCGCCAGCGGCGCAATGAAGATCAGCGCCGCGCTGATGCGGCTCGTCCGTTCCATCCGTCCTCCCATCGGATGCGGAAGCCGCATCCCGACCGCCCGTGGAGCGGCGCGCGGCGCATTCCTTTGGATGGGTCCGATCGAGCGGACCGTGGAACGTCATCGCGTAACGGAAGCCTTTCGATGCAATGGGCAAAAAGCAAGATGCCGCAGGGCGCATGGCTCGTCTGCAGCGCGGCTCCGCGCCCGGAGGTGACGCCACCACCCCACGGTGTCGCAGGGACTCAGTGGGAGATGAGCACCGGCATGGTGGTTGCAGCGAGCACCCCCTGCGTCGCTCCGCCAACGACGAAGTCCCGCAGCCGCGAATGGCCGTAGCCCCCCATCACCAGCAGGCCAGCCCCGACCTCGCCGCAGGCAGCCTGCAGGGCCTGGGCGACCGGCCGGTCCTTCGCCGATACGGTCCGGACAGCCGCCGTCACGCCACGGCGCGACAGGCTGTCCACCAGAAGGTCGCCGATCCCGGCCTCGAGCTTTTTCTCATCGCCCGCCATCAGCACCGTGACCTTCGCACCTGCGGCGAGGAAGGCCCGCGCATCGGCCAGGGCCCGCGCCGCCACACGGCTGCCGTCCCAGGCCACAGCGACATGGCTGATCGCCACCGCCTCGTGGGTCTCGGGGACAAGCAGAACAGGCCGGCCCGCGCCGAAGATCAGCGCCTCGGCCAGTTCGCGGGACGTCAGGTTGTCCTCCGACCAGGGCACGATGGCGAAATCGCGATAGCGGGCCTCTGCAACGGCCCCGTGGATGGCCTCGGCCGGCACTGCATGGCGCTGATCGAGCTGCAGGGCCAGGCCATGGCTCCGCGCCACGTCCTGAACGGTACTCGCCAGCCCCGCACTGTGCTCGCGGCTGTCATTCTCGACCTTCCGGATCATGTCCGACAGGTTGATGATCATGCCACCGAAGGAGGCGCTGGAGCGCGGGAGGTCGACGGAATAGATCATGACATCAAGGTCGGCGCCGATCGCGGCGGCCATCCTCGCCGCGGCCGTGGCGGCCTTGACGGACACCGTGTCGGGATAGGTCAGCAGGGGCAGGTAGGCGGTCGTCTTCATGGCGGCGATCCCTTGTCGTTGGTCTGTCCCTGCAATCTGTCAGATCGGAAAAAGGGGGAATTGACCTGGAACAAGCGCCCTCCGCGACATTTGGGCGCGATCGTGGATCGCCATAGCGCCTGATCACGAAGCGGCGGGTCCCGTCGTCGCGCCGCGAACTAGGATCCACCAGCGGTGCATAGTGTTGCTCGACAAGGTGGCCCGCCTTGCCGCGGCAGCACCCAGGCGCTTCAGTCCGACACCACCGCGAGGCCGGCTGGTCCCGCCGAGGCCTCGAGCCAATGCTGGAAGCTGCCCGCGTAGCTGCGCGGAAGGGCGACCGCAAAGGTCGGCGCCGCGTCGATCTTCCACAGCGTGACGCCGATATGGGCGATAGAGGTGACGGCGACGTCCTCGGGCGTGAAGCGCGCGGGATCAAGGTCGATCCTGACGCCCTTTTCCAGGACCTCCGGCAGCCGCGGCCCGCTCAGGTGGAGCACGGACTGGCCATCGGACTGGTCGATGACCGCGGCAACGCCCGCCAGCGCGGCGGCGAGCCCAGCGACGAATCCCGGATCCTCTCCACCGAAGACGAGCCAGGTGCCGGGCCCGGTACCGAGCACGGTCGCGGCCGGGGAAGCCGCGCGCTTGGCCGCATCCGCCACGGCGAGACCGAGATGGACGCCGAGCCGGGCCGCCGCCGCGTCCGCCTTGCCGCGGCGGGCAATGACGGTGGCGGCGGCAAGCCCCGCCCGCTCGACGGCGACAACGCCGTCCCCTGACCCGACCCGCCGGCCAAGGCCGGCATAGCCGCCGCGATGGACCAGATCAGCCATGGACGCGGGTTCCTTCCGGATCGATGAAGACGGGGTTCACCACGTCGACGACAGCGTCGCCGCCGCGGATCGGGTCATAGGCGCGGATCTGCTCGCCGATACGCTCCGGCCCGCGCGCCAGCAGCCCGAGGCCGATCCAGTGGCCAAGGGAGGGGCTGAAGGCCGTCGAGGTCATGTAGCCCTGGTCATTCTCGGCGCTGGCCGCTGCCCCCATGGGCAGGAAATGCGCGCCGGCGCGCAGGCGCACGCCCGGCACGGTCGGCTTCAGGCCGACCAGCGTCGGCCGGTCGGGGTCGTTCAGCGCCGCGCGCTCAGCCATCAGGCGGCCGACATAGTCCTTCTTTGTCGACATCATCCGTCCGAGCCCCAGGTCACGCGCCACGGTCTGGCCGTTCAGTTCGGCACCGGCGACATGCCCCTTCTCGATGCGCATGACGGCGAGGACCTCGGTGCCGTAGGGGGTGACGCCGAGGTCCCTCCCCGCCGCCATCAGGGCACGGACGAGGGCATCGCCATAGCCGGCGGGAACGGCGATCTCATAGGCGCGCTCACCCGAGAAGGAGATGCGGAAGAGCCGCGCCATGGTCGGCCCGAGCGGGAAGGCTCCGCAGGCGAGATAGGGGAAGGCGGCGTCGGAGAGGTCGGCAGCGGAACCGAAGACCTGCTGCAGCAGCGCGCGGGACTGCGGGCCTGCCACGGCGAATTGCGCCCATTGCTCGGTGACCGACACCATCTGCACGTCGAGCTCGGGCCACAGAACCTGATGGCAGAAGGCGAGATGCTGCATGACCTTGCCGGCATTCACCGTGGTCGTGGAGAGGAGATAGTCCTCGACGCCAAACCGCGCCGTCGTGCCGTCGTCCATGACGAAGCCGTCCTCGCGCAGCATCAGGCCGTAGCGTGCCTTGCCGACGGGCAGGGTCGAGAAGGTGTTGCAATAGACCCGGTCGAGGAAGACGCCGACATCCGGTCCCGCCAGGGCGATCTTGCCGAGGGTCGACACATCGCAGATGCCGACGCCGGAGCGTACGGCCTGAACCTCGCGGGTGACGCTTTCCAGCCAGTCCGTCTCGCCCGGGCGCGGGAACCACTGGGCCCGGAGCCATTGTCCCGTCTCGACGAAGACGGCGCCCTGCTCCTTCGCCCAGCCATGCCCGGCGGTCAGCCGGATCGGTTTGAAATGCGGCCCCGTGTGAAGGCCGGCAAAGGCGCCGATGGCGACCGGGCCATGCGGCGGCCGCGCCCGCGTCGAGCCGGTTTCGGGAATGGTCCGGCCGGTGAGGCTCGCGAGGATGGCGAGGCCGTTGACGTTCGACGTCCGCCCCTGGTCCGTGGCCATGCCGAGCGTTGTGTAGCGCTTGAGATGTTCGACCGAGACGAAACCCTCACGCACCGACTGGGCGACGTCCTTGTCGGTGACGTCGTTCTGCAGGTCGACGAAGGCCTTGCCGCGTCCGCCCTCGACATGGAACAGCGGCCCGACGGCGAAGCTCTCGTCGCTGGCCCGCCAGGCCGGCGGCGCGGCCGCGGGCTTGCCGGCCATGCCGGCCGCCGCGACGCCGAGGCGGGCACCGTCGGCCAGGGCCTCGGCCAGGGTGAAGCGGCCGGCCGCCGCGCCCGCCACAGCGAGATTGGCCGGCAGCGCATCGGGCAGAAAGGCGAGGCTGGTCTCTGACCAGCGCGGCTTGTGGCCGAGATGGGTCGTCATCGCCAGATCGGGGTTGAAGCCGCCGGAGACGGCGAGGCCGTCGACGGCGATGCGGCGGCGGCCGTGATCGCCGATCACCTCGATCGCCGACAGGGATTGACCGCCGATGGCATCGAGCACCCGGGCGCCGAGGAAGACCGGCACGTCGCCGGCGAGCGCCCTGACCGATGCGGCGATATCGCGCCGCGAGTCGATCACCGCAGCAACCGGCGCGCCGGCCCTGGCGAAGGCTTCGGCCGTCCGCCAGCCATCATCGGTGGCGGTGAAGACCGCGACGCTCCGGCCCGGCAGGGCAGCAAAGCGCTGGATATAGCTGCGCATGGCCGAGGCCAGCATGATCCCGGGCCGATCATTGCCGCCGAAGACGATCGGCCTTTCGACGGCCCCGGCGGCGAGCACCGTCTGCGCCGCGACCAGCGTCCACAGACGCTGGCGCGGGATGCCCGCCGGCGTCACCGCGAGATGGTCGGTGAGGCGCTCGACCGCGCCGACCTCGCCGTCATAGAGGCCGAAGGCGGCGGTGCGGCTGAGAATGCGCACATTGGCGAGCGTCGCCAGTTCGGCCTCCACCTCGCGGGCCCACACCGCTCCCGGCATGCCGTCGATCTCAGACCTCTCCGCGAGCAGCCGGCCGCCGAGGGCAAAGTCCTGCTCCAGCAGGATGACCCGCGCCCCGGCCCGGCCCGCCGTCAGGGCGGCAGCGAGGCCAGCGGGACCTGCACCGATCACCAGGAGGTCGCAGAAGGCATAGGCTTTCTCGTAAATGTCCGGGTCAGGCGCGCCCGACAGGCTGCCAAGACCGGCGGCGCGGCGGATGGCCGGCTCGTAGAGGCGCTCCCAGAGCGCGGCCGGCCACATGAAGGTCTTGTAGTAGAAGCCGGCACCGAGCAGCGGCGAGGCCAGTTGGCCGATCGCCTGGACGTCGAACCTGAGCGAGGGCCAGCGGTTCTGGCTGGCGACGTCGAGGCCGGGATAGAGCTCGATCGTGGTCGCGCGCGTATTGGGCTCGCGATAGGCGCCGCGGCCCTTCTCCACCAGGGCGTTGGGCTCCTCCGGGCCGGCGGAGACGATGCCGCGGGGGCGGTGATACTTGAACGAGCGGCCGACAAGCCGGACGCCGTTGGCGACGAGCGCCGAGGCCAGCGTGTCGCCGGCAAATCCCCTCAGGGGGCGGCCGTCGAAGCTGAAGCCGATGGGGGTCTGCCGGTCGACGAGGCCTCCGGTGCCGAGACGATGGCTGCTCATGCCGAGGCCTCGCTACCGGCGGCGAGCCGCGCGCCCGTGACGGCGTGGTCGCGGGTGTCGCGGCACACGACCAGCCAGGTGCGGCAGCCATAGGCGTGGTACCAGAGTTCCTCCATGGGGCCGGCGGGGTTGTCCCTGAGATAGACATAGGTCGCCATGGCGGCGGCATCGCCGTCGGCCGGCCGGCGCGGCACGGCATCGCCGAGATAGGCGAATTCCGAACTGTCGCGCGGGCCGCAATAGGGACAGGGAATGCGCATCGGTCCTCAGTGCAGGTTCGGTTGGGCGCCCTGGCCCTTTTCGTCGATGACACGGCCCTGGGCGAAACGGTCCAGGGTCAGGGCCGTCGCCGCGGGATGAGGTTCATCGCGGGCGATGAGATGGGCGAAGACGGCGCCGGAGCCCGGTGTCGCCTTGAAGCCGCCGTAGCACCAGCCGGCATTGAGATAGAGGCCATCGAGCGGCGTGCGGTCGATGATCGGCGAACCGTCCATCGACATGTCCATGACGCCGCCCCAGCTGCGCAGCAGGCGGGCCCGGCCGATGGCCGGCATCAGCGCCATCCCGCCTTCGCAGACATCCTCGACGACCGGGAGATTGCCGCGCTGCGCATAGGAATTGTAGCCGTCGATATCGCCGCCGAAGACCAGGCCGCCCTTGTCGGACTGGCTGATGTAGAAATGGCCGGCGCCGAACGTGATGACGCCGGGAATGATCGGCTTCAGCCCTTCCGACACGAAGGCCTGCAGGACATGGCTTTCGATCGGCAGACGCAGGCCCGCCATGGCGGCCACCTCGGACGAATGACCGGCCACCGCCATCGCCACCTTCTTCGCCCGGATGGTGCCACGCGTCGTCTCCACGCCGGTGATGCGATCGCCCTCGCGCAGGAAGCCGGTCACGGCGCAGTTCTGGACGATGTCGACACCGCGGTCGCTGGCAGCGCGGGCATAGCCCCAGGCGACGGCGTCGTGGCGCACCGTGCCGCCGCGACGCTGCAGGAGGCCGCCCTGGATGGGAAAGCGCGCCTGTTCGAAATTGAGGAAGGGGTAGAGCCGGCGCACGCCCTCCTTGTCGAGCAGTTCCGCGTCGATCCCGTGCAGGCGCATGGCATTGCCGCGGCGCGCATAGGCATCGCGCTGGCCGTCGGAATGGTAGAGGTTCAAAACGCCGCGCTGGCTGACCATGGCGTTGTAGTTGATGTCCTGCTCGAGACCCTCCCAGAGCTGCATGGAGAGCTCGTAGAGCGGGATATTGCCCGGCAGAAGGTAGTTCGAGCGGACGATCGTCGTGTTGCGGCCGACATTGCCGCCGCCGATCCAGCCGCGCTCCAGCACCGCGACATTGGCGATGCCGTAGTCGCGCGCCAGGTAATAGGCCGTCGCCAGCCCGTGGCCGCCGCCGCCGATGACGATGACGTCGTAGCGCGGCTGCGGCGCAGCGTCCCGCCAGGCGGGCTTCCAGTCCCTGTTGCCGCCCAGGGCGTGGCTGACGAGCGAGAGCAGGGAATAGCGCATGGGCGGCGGGCGATCCGACGGGAATCCTGACCCATTGTCGCCGCTGTGCACCGGTCGCGCCAGCCTTGCGCGCGTGGATCGCGCGACCATCGCCGGGACAGAGCCATGCATGCCCGGAGGGCCGGCGTGATTGACAGGCGCCCCTTCGGCTCGACAGACTTCGACGATACTGCCGTATTTTCTGGCAATACGCACCGGGATCTGGCCCGGTCCGGCCAGCCGACGGAGACTTGCCATGCCCGATATCGCCCCCGATCCGCAGCATGGCCGGTCAGCGCCCGTTCTCGACCTCGACCCCTATGCCGACTCCGTGCTGGAAGACCCGCGGGCCATGCATGCCGCCGTGCGGGATGCCGGTCCCGTGGTGTTCCTGCAGCGCTACGGCGTTCATGCCATGGGCCGGCATCGCGATATCCTGCCGTTGCTGAAGGACTGGGAGACGTTCTCCTCCACTGGCGGCTCGGGGCTCGGCGACATCCGCAAGCCCGGGGCCTGGCGGCCGGCGAGCCCCATTGTCGAGGTGGATCCGCCGCAGCACACCCATGTCCGGACGGTGCTCCAGCGGATTCTCTCGCCGGCCGTCATCCGCCGCTGGCGCGCGGATTTCGAGGCGGCAGCCGAGCGCCTGATGGCCGAACTCGTGGAGCGGCGCGCTTTCTGCGGCGTCCATGACCTGGCCGAGACCTATGTCTCCGAGACCTTTCCGGAGGCGCTCGGCTTGCGCGACTCGCCTCAGCGGCGCGACAACCTCTTTCTTCTCGGCGCCCTCAATTTCGACGGCCAGGGACCGAAAAACGCACGCTACGAGGCGACCCAGCGCAAGGCCGACGCCATCTGGGACTGGTTTCTGGACAGCATGAAGCGCGAGGCCATGGTGCCCGGCGGCTTCGGCGAGGCGATCTTCGCGGCCGCCGATCGCGGCGAGATCGATCAAGCGACGGCACCGCTTCTGGTGCGCTCCTTCCTGCGCGGCGGGCTCGACACCACGTCGAGCATGATCTCGGCGGCGCTCTGGTACCTGGCGATGGATCCGGCCCAATGGGCGCTGCTGCGCGAGGATCCCGCCCGCATCCGCCCGGCCCTCGACGAAGCCATGCGGCTGGAGACGCCGATCCAGAATGTCTGCCGGCAGACCATGCGGGAGGTCGACATCGACGGCGTGACGGTGCCGCATGACAGCAAGATCCTGATCATGCTGGGTGCCGCCAACCGGGATCCCGACCAGTGGGAACATCCCGACGCCTTCGACGTCAGGCGCCAGACCATGGGCCATCTCGCCCTCGGTACCGGCGTCCACATGTGCATTGGCCAGATGATCGCCCGGCTCGAGGGCGAAGCGGTGTTGAAGGCCATGGTGGCGCAGGTGAGGAGCCTCGAACTCGCCGGCGCCCCGACCCGCACCCTCAACAACAATTTGCGCAGCCTGAAGACGTTGCCGCTGCGCGTCACGGCAGCCTGACCTGCCGCAGCCGACCCTTGCGCCTTCCGGGAGGGATGTGGTGACGACCGATGCGATATCGCCGGCTGGCCTGCCCGATTCTCCTGACTGACGCGCCGGACGGCCTCGTGGTATCGGTGCCGGGCGCGCCGATCTGACGCCGCTGGGGCGTCCGCGTACAGACCTTGTGGCCTCGATGATGCAGCCTTTTTCAACCCATGCCGACGTCGTCATCCTCGGCGCGGGACAGGCTGGCCTCCAGGCCGCCCTGTCGCTGCGCGACGATGGCTTTGCCGGAACCATCCAGATGATCGGCGACGAGCCGGTCCTGCCCTACCAGCGTCCACCGCTGTCGAAGGGCTATCTCCTCGGCTCCATCAGCGAGGATGGACTGGTGCTGCGGCCCCAGGCCATGCTCGACAAGCTCGACATCCGCATGCTCATTGGCACACGGGCAACCCGGATCGATCGTCCGTCCCATCGGCTCGAACTCGCCGATGGCGGGTCCTGCACCTATGGCCATCTGGTGATCGCCACCGGCTCGCGCGTGCGGAGCTGGAGCGGAGCTGGCGCCGATCTCGACGGCGTCGCCTCTCTGCGCACCCTCGCCGATGCCCAGGCGCTCGGGGCACGGATGGGGGCGGCCGCCGACGTCGTGGTGATCGGCGCCGGCTTCATCGGTCTGGAATTCGCCGCGGTCGCCGCCAAGCGCGGCAAGACGGTCCATGTGGTGGAAGCCGCCGACCGAGCCATGGCGCGGGCGGTGACCCCGGCGATCTCCGCCTTCTTCCGCGAGCGGCACGAAATCGCCGGCGTTCAGTTCCACTTCGGTGCGGGGGTCGAGGCGATCCTCGGGACAGCCGGCAAGGTCACGGGTGTCGGACTCGTCGGCGGCGAGAGGCTCGCGGCCGACCTCGTTCTGGTCGGTATCGGCGGCATCGCCAATACCGAGATCGCGGCGGAGGCCGGCCTCGCGGTCCAGAACGGCATCCTCGTCGACGACCACCTGCAGACGGCCGACCCCGCCATTTCGGCCATCGGCGACTGTTGCAACCACCCCAATCCCTTCGCAGGCGGTCCGATACGGCTGGAATCGGTGCAGAACGCCATCGACCAGGGGCGCGTCGTCGCAGCCCGTCTCGCGGGCAGGCCGCAGCCCTATCGCGCCGTCCCGTGGTTCTGGTCCGACCAGGGCGATCTCAAGCTGCAGATGGCCGGCCTCACGTCCGGTTTCGACAGGCAGGTGACCATCGGAGACCCGGCCGAAGCGCGATTCTCCCTGATCGCGTTCCGCGCCGGCAACCTGATCGGGGTCGAATCGGTCAACCGCCCGGGCGACAACATGCTGGCCCGCCGGATCCTGGCGCTGCCCGCGCCCGTCACCCTGGCGGCGGCGGAGGCCGCCGGCTATGACCTGAAGGCGCTGGCGGCAGGCGGACCCGCCAAGGCCTGACGCCGGTCGGACAGGACGGCTGGCGAGCCGGTATTGGCGCACGATACGATCGTGTTGCATTTCCGCGCCTGCGACGGCATAGCAATCGTCAAGGTTGAACACGCAGCCTCTGCCGGACCGGGCAAGTTGCACGGGCCAGCGAGGATGGCCTGCGTCAGGGAGGATGGGCCGAGCGCTCGTCCCACGGACTTCGATGACCAAGAATGCCGGCGTCAACGCCGTCGACGAGCGTCTTTTCCTGCAATCGGTCGCGCGCGCCCTCGATGTGCTCGAGGCCTTCGCGCAGAGCCCGCGGCCAAAATCGCTCGGCGAGATCGCCGCCGCCACCGGCATCAACAAGAGCGCCGCACAGCGGATCGGGCAGACCCTCTTGGCCCGCGGCTATCTGGAGCGGGCCGACAGCGGCGGGCTGATGCTGGGACGCAAGCTGCTCGACCGTTCCTTCGACTACCTGCGCTCCAATCCGCTGATCGAGCGGGCGACGCCGGTGCTGATGGAGTTGCGCAAACTCGCCGGCGAGCGCGTCGATCTCAGCCTCTTCGACGACACGTCAACGATCTATGCCATTCGCCTGCAGAGCAAGCGCGAGACGTTCTACGCGACCTTGCCCGGGCGCCGGATCCCGACCTTCCTGTCGTCCGGTGGCCGGGCCTGCATGGCGCACATGGCCGATGACGCGGTCGGCGATCTGCTGCTGCGGTCGAACCGCCGCGCCCTGACACCGAAATCGCGGACCGAACTCGAGCAGATCTGGGACAAGATCAACGAAGCCCGCGTCGAGGGCTATTCCTGGGCGGCGGAAGAGGCGCTGATCGGCGAGGTCGTGCTCGCCGCAGCCGTGCTCGACAGCGACCGCCGGCCGATCGGTGCGGTTCATATCGCGGGCTCCCTCAGCGAATGGTCGATCCCCGACTTCCGCCGGAGGTTCTCGCCCCTGGCCATCGAGGCAGCCCGCGCCCTCAGCGTCTGAACCGCACCAGCCCCGCTCACCAGTGATCGCGCCGACGCCAGACGCCCCGTCCTGCGTTTCGAACAGGCCACCCATGCCCGCGATTGGCCCCGCTCCGGCCCCTGCCGGGGTTTGACAGCGCGCAACGCGGCGTACCAAGCTATCAATATAGCCGTATTGTATATCAATACGATGTGACGGGGGTCCTCGCCGTGATGCAGCTGTCCCCGGTCATGGGCCGGCGGCGCCAGGAACAGCGCAAGGGAGGTCGAGCATGAGCGTTGTGGGGCGAGCACGTTTCGAGGGCCGGGTGGCGGCGGTGACGGGAGCCGCGGGCGCGCTCGGGCGGGCGAGCGCTGTGGCCCTCGCGCGCGAGGGCGCGCGTTTGGCGCTGTTCGATCGCGATCCCGCCGGCCTTGCGGCGACCGCAGCGCTCTGCCCCGGCGCGGTCACCGTCACCGGCGACGCCCGCTCCGCCGCCGATATGCAGCGCTTCGCTGACACGGCCAAAAGCGCCCTCGGCCCGGTGGAATTGCTGGTCGCCGCCGCCGGAATCATCGGCCCGTCGAAAAGCGCCATCGATGCCGAGGAGGACGAGTTCGACCTCGTCTTCGCCATCAATGTGAAGGGTTCCTGGCTCGCCGCGAAATCCTTCATCCCCCAGATGCGCAGCCTCGGCCGCGGCGCGGTCGTTCTGTTCTCCTCCACCGCGGGACTGCAGGGTTCTCCGGTCTATTCGATCTATTCGGCGTCCAAGGGCGCGGTGACGCTGCTGACCAAGAGCCTCGCCCTCAACCACGCCACCGAGAACATCCGGGTCAACTGCGTCTGCCCCGGCACGATCGACAGCCCCATGCACCGCCAGGGCATGGCGGCCATCGCCGATCCCGTGCTGCGCGCCGAGCGCGAGGCCTTCCAGAAGACGAAACATCCGATGAACCGCTTCGGCCAGCCGGAGGAAGTGGCGGCCGGCGTGCTCTACCTGCTCAGCGACGATGCCTCTTACGTCACCGGTCATGCGCTGCCCGTCGACGGAGGGCGCCTTGCCTGATCCCACGCGCTTCGCCGGCAAGGTCGTCATCGTCACCGGCGCCGCCCGCGGCATCGGCGAGGGGATCGCCGGGCGGTTTGCGGCGGAGGGCGCGCAGGTTCTCCTGGTCGACGTGATCCCGGAGGTCGGCGAGACCGCCGCCCGCCTCGGCCAGAGCGCGCTCATCCAGGACGTCACCGACCGCAACGCCGGCGAGGCCATGGCGAAGGCTGCGCTCGCCGCCTTCGGCCGCATCGACATCCTCGTCAACAATGCCGGCATCGGTGGCTCGAAGCGGCTGATGGAGAGCGATGACGCCCTCATCGATCGATTCCTCGACACCAACCTCGCCGCCGTCCTGCGCGTCACCCGTGCGGTGGTTCCGCATCTGCCGCGGCCGGGCGGCCGCATCGTCAACATCTCCTCGATCTTCGGCATCACCGGCTATCCCGGCACCACAGCCTATGCGGTGGCCAAGGCCGGCGTCGCGCAATTCACCCGCCAACTCGCCGGCGAACTCGCGCCGGAAGGCATTCTCGTCAACGCTGTGGCGCCGGGCCTCATCGCGACGCCGATGACCACGGGCCACCGGCAGAACCCGCTCTACACCAGGCTCATCGTCGAGGGGACGCCGGTGGAGCGGATGGGAACCCCCGCCGACATCGCCGGACCGGTGGCCTTCCTCTGTTCGGAGGATGCCGCCTTCGTCACCGGCGCGGTCTTGCCGGTCGACGGCGGCTTCCTCGCCGCGCGGCACGGAAAAATCTGAGTCCAGACCAAGGGAGACGAGACGATGCACGACATGAGCGTCAAATGGCCGAACGGCGCCCGCTGCGCCGTGATGCTGACCTTCGACTTCGACGCAGAGACCCTCTGGACCTCGCGCGACCCGGACAATGTCCGCCGCCCGGGCGTGCTCAGCCAGGGCCGTTACGGGGCCAAGGTCGGTGTCCCGAAAATCCTCGATACGCTGCGCGACGAGGGCATCAAATCGACCTTCTTCGTGCCCGGATGGACGGCGGAGAACCACACCGACCGGGTCGAGATGATCCTGAAGGACGGCCACGAGGTCGCCCACCATTCCTATTCCCACAAATGGGTCAGCGACGATCCACAGGCCGAGGTGGAAGAGATGGAGAAGGGCCTCGAGGCCCTGAAGCGCACCGTCGGCGTCGTCCCCAAGGGCTATCGGTCACCGGCCGGCGAGGTCTCGGAAGGGCTGTTCAAACTGCTGAAACAGCACAACTTTCTCTACGATTCCTCGCTGATGGACGACATCAACCCCTATCGGCACATCATGCCGGACGGCTCCAAGGGCGTCATCGAACTGCCCTGGCACTGGTCGCTGGACGATGCGCCCTTCGCCCTGTTCTCGGTGAAGACGCCGCGCCCGATCTTCACCAACGAGCACATGCTCTCGGTCTACAAGGAGGAGTTCCGCGAGATCTACAAGTGGGGCGGGCTGTTCGACATGATCTTCCATCCGCAGGTCGGCGGTCGCCCCAGCCGCATCGCCCTGATCCGTGAACTCATCGCCTTCATCCGCACCTTCCCCGGCGTCTGGTTCGCCACCGGTGCAGAGGTGGCCGAGGCCTGGTCGCAGGCCCACGAGACGGCCTGACCCCGATAGGCGGGCCGGCGACATTGCTGGCCTGCCCATCGCCTGCGTTGACAGGTCCCGGGGGCCTCCCTAACCGTTGCGGCCAAGTTGCAAGGCGCCGGTCAACGGCGCGGGACAGGGCGGGGAGGGTGCCCGGAAGGCAGGACCTGAGCGCCGGCGAGATCCGCCGCGGCGCGCAGCGTCGGTTTCCGACCTTCGCCGACCCGATTGATGCGGCCGACGCCGCGGGTGGAGACAGGTCGATGAGCGACAATGAAATGACCGGCGGCGAAGCCCTGGCGCGGATGATCCTCGCCTTCGACGGCGGCCCCATGTTCGGGATGGGGGGCTTCCAGCTGCTGCCCTTCTATGACGCCGCACGCCGCCTCGGCCTCAAGCACCACCTGATCAACGACGAGCGCGCCGGTGTCTTCGCCGCCGACGCCTATGCCAAGATCACCGGCCGCGTCGGGCTCGTCGACGCGACGCTCGGACCCGGCGCCACCAACCTCGTCACCGGCCTGGTCGAGGCGCTGAATGCCGGCACGCCGATGGTCGCCATCGTCGGTGACACCCACCGCGACCATTCCTGGAAGAACATGACCCAGGAGAGCCGACAGCTCGACATCCTCAGGCCCTGCGCCAAGGAGGTGATCCGGGTCGAGGCGATCCATCGCATCCCCGAGCTGATGCGTCGCGCCTTCGCCGTCGCCACCACCGGCCGGCCGGGCCCCGTCATCGTCGACGTGCCCGAGGATATCTGCCACGGCACCCACGGCTTCACCGACGACGACTTCCGCGTCGATCCCGCCCATGGCGGCGCCCCCGCCCTGCGCTGCCGCCCTGACGGTGCGGCCCTGGCGAAGGCCGCCGCCCTCCTGGCCGGTGCCAGCCGTCCGATCGTGCTCGCCGGCGGCGGCGTGCACCTGTCCGGTGCGGCCGAGACGTTGCAGCGCTTCGCCGAGACCTTCTCCATCCCCGTCGCCCACACGATGACGGGCAAGGGCGCCATTGCCTGCACCAGCCCGCTCTCGGCCGGCCTGTTTGGCCGCTACGACCGCATCGCCAACACGCTGATCGAGGAGAGCGACCTCATCCTCGTCATCGGCTGCAAGCTCGGCGAGATCGCCACCAAGCGCTTCACCGTACCGCCGCGCGGCAAGCGCATCGTCCATCTCGACATCGTCGCCGAGGAATTCGGCCGGACCGTCCAGCCCGAGGTGACGCTCTGGGGCGATGCGAAGCTCGGCATCGAGGACCTTGCCGCCGCGCTCGCCCCGAAGGCCGAAGCGATCCGCGCCCGGCTCTCCGCCTATGCGGCCGACGTGCCGAAGCGGATGGCCGCCTGGCGTGCCGATGTCAACGAGAAGCTGACCTCCGACGAGGTGCCCGTCAGCATGGGTCGGCTGATGACCGAGATCAACCATGTGCTGCCTGCCGATGGCTATCTCGTCGCCGACGGCGGCTTTGCCGCCCATTGGGGCGGCCTGCTGTTCGACACCAAGAAGCCGGGCCGTTGCTTCGTCCCCGACCGCGGTTTCGCCTCCATCGGCTACGGCCTGCCGGGCGCCATGGGCTGCGCCATGGGCGCGCCGGGCAAGGCGGTGATCGGCCTGACCGGCGATGGCGGCTTCAACATGATGCTGGGCGAGATCGAAACCGCCCGTCGCATGGGCCTCGACATCACCATCGTCGTCGTCAACAACGCCGCCTCGGGCTATGTGAAGGCGCTGCAGCACCTCGTCTATGGCCCTGGCGCCTATCACGCCTCCGACCTCGCCGAGACCAACTATGCCGATGCGGCCAGGGCACTGGGCTGTCATGGCATCCGCGTCGAACACCCCTCGACTCTCCGGGCCGCGCTCGCAGAGGCGCTGGCCACGAAAGGGCCTTCTGTCGTGGACGTCGTCGTCACCCGCGATCCCGCCAAGATGCTGCCGGGCGTCGACAACCGCGCTGCCGCCAAGCTGAAGAAAGGCGATCGCCCAGCCTGAGACTGCGGTCCTGCAGGTTGCCTTCCTCCGGCGGACATGGCCTTAACTCTTCCTGGCCGCTGGAGGACCCGCCGTGAGCATGGGCCTGATCGCACTTCTCGACGACATCGCCGCCCTCGCCAAGGTGGCGGCGGTCACCCTCGACGACGTCGCTGCCCAGGCGACCAAGGCCGGAGCCAAGGCGGCTGGCATCGTCATCGACGATGCGGCCGTGACCCCGCGCTACGCGGTCGGCTTTGCCGCGGCACGTGAATTGCCGATCGTCGGCAAGATCGCCTGGGGCTCGCTCAGGAACAAGATGCTGTTCCTTCTGCCCGGGGCGCTCCTGCTGAGCGCCTTCGCCCCCTGGGCGATCACGCCACTGCTGATGACCGGCGGCGCCTATCTCTGCTACGAGGGCTTCGAGAAGGTGCTGGAAGTGCTGGTGCCCCATGGCGAGGGCGCGCCGGCTCCCGACCCGCTGGCGGCCGCGCCCACCGATGCCGCGGCGCTCGAGACCCAGCGCGTCGCCGGGGCGATCCGCACCGACTTCATCCTCTCGGCCGAGATCATGGCGATCGCGCTGTCGACCATCACCGCGCCGAACATCTGGATCCAGGCCCTGATCCTTGCCGTCGTCGGGATCGGCATCACCGTTCTGGTCTATGGTGCCGTCGCCCTGATCGTGAAGGGGGACGATGTAGGCCTCGCCCTTGCTCAGAGCAGCCGCCCCGTCTCCGGCATCGGGCACGTCCTGCGTGGCCGTCCGACGGAACTGGAACCGCGCAGCCCCTCCGCCATCGATCGCGCGATTAGCCGCCTGACCCAGCCTGTCGGACGGGGCCTCGTCTTCGGCATGCCCTATTTCCTGAAGACCCTGAGCCTGGTCGGCACCCTCGCCATGCTGTGGGTCGGCGGCGGCATCGTCATCCACGGCCTCGCCGGCTACGGCCTGACCGGGATCGAGCATGCGATTCACGCCGCTGCGGTCGCGATCGCGGCCCTGGTACCACCGGTCAAGGCCGCGGTCGAATGGCTGGCGACGGCCCTCGCCTCGGGAGCCGTCGGCCTGGCGCTGGGCGGCGCCGTTTTCCTCGTCATGCACTATGCTGTGGAACCGATCCTGAACCGGGGTGGCACCGCCAGGGGCCACTGATCCGGGCGCTGACACTGGCAAACCCGGATGCTGCGGGAGCGGCTCCGCCGCCCCCGCGCGCGTCAATCGTTGAAGTTCACCACGGCCTGCTCGGAGCGCTCGTCGGCGGCATACGGATAGACCGAATAGTCGCGGATGAAGTGCAGCGAGATGTAGAAGGAGATGCGGTTCTCCTCGCCGCTGTTGGAAATGCCGCGGTGGATGGTGCCACGTCCCATGTAGAGCACCGACATGGGCTGGGCGACGATCTGTTGGACCTGGAAATGGTCGACGCTGCGGGCGAGGGCCTCCACGTCCACGTCGTCGACGTTCGAGGCGACCTTCTCCAGCGCGTCCTCCGGCGTTGCCTCCGGGAGGGTGATGAACTGGGTGGCATTCTTGTCGGTGAACTGGGTGAGCGGAATCCAGATTGCCGCAGCATCCGTCGTGTAGTCGACGTGCCAGACCTGCGGCTTGGAGCCGATCGGGTTCACCACGAAGCCGTACCCGTCCATGATCGCGCCCTGCTCGGCAAACTGACCGGCAGCAGCCGCGCACCAGGCATGGAGTTCGGCGGCCAGCGTCTTGTCGGAGAGCTCCATCGCGTCGCCCTCCTCGTCGTCCTGCCAGATGTTCATCCAGCAGATCTCCTTGGCGGCGATCTGCGCGTCCCAGGCGTCGCCCATGGTGCGCTTGAGATCGTCATAGGCGCGCCTCAGCAAGGGGCGCGCCTTATCCGGCACGGTCCCTACGTAGCGGAAGCCCATCAGTGCGGGCTTCAGCTTGATATAGTCGCGGTCATCCATCGTATTCTGCTCCAGCCATGGCCAGGAAGGATCGCCACCCGGTGTCATGGCAGCATCACCCCGATGAACTCACGGTGAAGGCAGAATGTTGCAGCGTGTCGACGGTCCGGTCATGTCATCGTGACAGGCCGGAACCGCGCGTCAGAACGTCACGACGGAGCGGATCGACTTGCCCTCATGCATGAGGTCGAAGGCGGTGTTGATCTCGTCGAGCGGCATGGTGTGGGTGATCAGACTGTCGATGTCGATCTTGCCGTCCATGTACCAGTCGACGATTTTCGGCACGTCGGTGCGGCCGCGCGCGCCGCCGAAAGCCGAGCCCTTCCAGACACGGCCAGTGACCAGCTGGAACGGGCGGGTGGTGATCTCGGTGCCCGAGGGCGCGACGCCGATGATGATGCTCTCGCCCCAGCCGCGATGGCAGCATTCCAGCGCCTGACGCATCGTGTGGACATTGCCGATGCATTCGAAGGAGAAATCGGCGCCGCCGCCCGTCAGGTCGACGATGGCCTGGACCACCTTGTCGCGGCCGACCTCGTCCGGATTGACGAAATGGGTCATGCCAAACTTCTTCGCCATCTCGACCTTGGCCGGGTTGAGATCGACGCCGATGATCTTGTCGGCGCCGACCATGCGGGCGCCCTGGATGACGTTGAGGCCGATGCCGCCGAGGCCGAAGACGACGACATTGGCGCCCGGCCAGACCTTGGCCGTGTAGATCACCGCGCCGATGCCGGTGGTGACGCCGCAGCCGATGTAGCAGATCTTGTCGAAGGGAGCGTCCTCGCGCACCTTTGCCAGGGCGATCTCCGGCAGGACCGTGAAGTTCGAGAAGGTCGAGCAGCCCATATAGTGGAACACCTCGTTGCGGCCGCGGCCGCCGACGGGCTCGCAGGAGAAGCGCGACGTGGCGTCCGGCATCAGGCCCTGCCCTTGGGTGCCGCGGATGGCGGTGCACAGGTTCGAGCGCTGCGACAGGCAGGTTTTGCAGGCGCGGCATTCCGGTGTGTAGAGCGGGATGACGTGGTCGCCGACCTTTACCGAGGTCACCCCGGCGCCGATCTCGCGGACGATTCCCGCCCCCTCATGGCCGAGGATCGCCGGGAACTTGCCCTCGGAATCGAGGCCGGACAGCGTATAGGCGTCAGTATGGCAGACGCCGGTCGCCATGATCTCGACCAGCACCTCACCCGCCTTCGGCCCCTCGATGTCGATGGTCTCGATCGTGAGGGGCTTGTTGGCTTCCCAGGCGACGGCGGCACGCGATTTCATGAAGGGCTCCGGACGATCCGAGGCAGCACGCGGCCGCCGATGTGGTGAAGGCGTGGGAATGAACCACGCCGCGTCACGCACCGCAATCACGGAAATTCCGCGGAGTTGACACTGTCAACATTGCTTGGTAGACACTGTCAACGTTCCGTCATGTCGAGGTTGTTCCATGTCCGTCTTCGACCAGCCCCTGCCGCGCGGCCGCCTTGCGCCCTATGGCCCCTGGGCCGTCGTGACCGGAGCCTCCGACGGGATCGGCCGTGCCTTCGCCCTGGAACTCGCCGCCAGCGGCTTCGGCGTGGTTCTGGCGGCCCGGCGCAAGGACAGGCTGGAGGCCCTCGCAGCACAGATCGCCGCAGACGGGTGTTTTGCGCCGCGGGTGGTCGCCGGCGATCTCGCCACCGACGACGGCATCGCCACCCTCTGCGCCGCGACGGCGGATCTCGATGTCGGCCTGCTCGTCTGCGCCGCCGGGTTTGGCACCTCGGGCCCTTTTGCCGAGGCCGACGAAGCGAACGAACGCGACATGCTCCGGCTCAACTGCGAGAGCCTGATGCTGACCACCCATCGCTTTGCCGGCCGGCTTGCGGCACGCGGCAGGGGCGGCATCGTCCTGATGAGCTCCCTGGTGGCGTTCCAGGGGGTTCCGCGGACCGCCCACTATGCCGCCACCAAGGCCTATGTGCAGACCCTTGCCGAGGGGCTCCAGCGCGAACTCGCGCCCCGCGGTGTCGACGTCGTCGCCTCCGCCCCGGGGCCGGTCTCCACCGGCTTCGCCGCCCGGGCTGCGATGACCATGGGCAATGCCGAGAAGCCGGAGGTCGTCGCCCGCCAGACCCTCGCCGCGCTCGGCCGAAAAACGACGGTGCGGCCGGGCCTTCTCGCCAAGGTTCTCGAAGCCTCGCTCGCGCCATTGCCGCGCCGGGGGCGGGTCCGCATCATGGAACTGGTGATGCGCGGCATGACGGGACAGGGACATGGCCAAGAGACCAGCCGGCGCGGCTGACCTGCGCGAGGCCTGCCTGCGGGAAGCCCTGGCGGTGATCGAACGCGCGGGGGTCGAGGCCCTCAGCCTGCGCGAGGTCGCCCGCGGCCTCGGCGTCTCGCACCAGGCGCCCTACAAGCACTTCGCCAGCCGCGACCACCTTCTCGCCGGGGTCGTCAGGCGGATCTATGACGGCTTTGCCCGCCACCTCGACGATCGGCCCCGCCACGACGATCCCTATGGGGATCTCGGTGCCATCGGCGAGGCCTATCTGGCCTATGCCCGCGCCCATCCCCTGCAGTACCGGCTGATGTTCGCGACACCGCTCCCCGATCCCGCCGCCCATCCCGCCATGATGGCGAGCGCGCGCCACGCCTTCGCCATCCTCAACGAGGCCATCGACCGGGTGCATGGGCGGCCCGATGCCGCGAGCCCGGCCGGCCGCGACGTTCCGCTCGACGCGCTCTATGTCTGGGCGACCGTCCACGGCCTCGCCAGCATCATGCAGGCGAGCGCCATGCGGACGCTGGCCCTGCCGGATTCGATCCACGCCGCCGTCGAGCCCCATGCCATGGGGCGCCTCCATGCGGCGATGACCGCCGCGCTCTCTCCGAAGGACCTCCCATGACCGTCGGCCGCCCCGGACTCGCCGAGGCCATTTTCTGGACCGCCACCCTGGTGATGGTCCTCATGCTGGCGCTCGCCGCCCTGTTCTGGACCATCGACAAGCGCCTGATCAGCGAGGTCAGCGTCTGGGCGAAGCCGATGAAATTCGCCGTGTCTCTGGCCATCCACATGGCGACGCTGGCTCTGATTGTCGGCCTGCTCGGCACGGCCTGGCGGATTGGGACCCTGCTCGCCGTCGTCGCCGCTGCCTGCGCCTTCGCCGCACTCGGCGAGATGATCTACATCATCCTCCAGGCGGCCCGGCAGCAGGCCTCGCACTTCAACCTTGCGACTCCCTTTACCCGCGCCATGTATACCGCCATGGCGACGGGCGCGGTCGTCATCACGCTCAGCGCCGCGGCGGTGGGCATTGCCGCCTTTGCGGACCGTGATGCGGCCATCGCGCCGGCCCTGCGCCTTGCGCTCCTGCTCGGGCTGGTCGGCGGCGCCGTGCTGACCCTCGTCACCGCCTTCACCATCGGCAGCCGCCTCAGCCCGCATGTCGGCCTGCACCCGGCGGGCGGGGCGCGCATGGCGGTGACAGGCTGGTCTCTGGTGGTCGGGGATCTGCGCGTCGCTCATTTCCTCGCCACCCACATGATCCAGGCGGTGCCTCTTGTCGGGCTCATCGCCGCCCGCAGCCTGCCGCCGGCGGTAGCCATGGCGACGGTCTGGATCGCCGCCCTCGGCTGGACCGGCCTTGTCCTGGCGAGCTACCAGCAGGCGCTGGCCGGCCGTCCCCTGCCACGGCTGTTCTGAGGCCCGATCCCGGGCCTTCCGCCGGCGCCGCGGCCTGCTAGGCTGCGGCGAAGCCTGCCGCCGCCCTCCGCAGGGAGGGCGGTCCAAGATCAGGCGACCGGGAGGATCCCATGAAGGCGCTTGTCATCCACGCTCCCCACGACCTCCGGCTTGAGGAGCATGCCGTCGCGCCTCTCGGGCCGCGCGAGGTTGCGGTGAGGATCGGGGCCGGCGGCATCTGCGGATCGGACCTGCACTACTTTCACCATGGCGGCTTCGGAGCCGTCAGGCTGAAGGAGCCGATGATCCTCGGCCACGAGATCGCCGGGACGGTGGAGCGTGTCGGGGCCGATGTCGCCTCGCTTGTCCCCGGCGACCGGGTGGCGGTGAGCCCGTCCAGGCCCTGCGGCCAGTGTCGCTATTGTCTCGACGGCATGCCAAACCACTGCCTCAACATGCGCTTCTATGGCTCGGCCATGCCCTTCCCGCATATCCAGGGGGCCTTCCGCGAGGTGCTCGTCTGCGATGCGGTCCAGGCCCACAAGGTGGCGGACGGCGTCAGCCTCGGGGAGGCCGCCTTCTGCGAGCCGCTGGCGGTCTGTCTCCACGCGGCGCGGCGGGCGGGGCCGCTGCTCGGCAAGCGCGTGCTCGTCACCGGCTGCGGCCCGATCGGCGCGCTGTGTATCCTGGCGGCACGGGCAGCGGGGGCTGCCGAGATCGTCGCCACCGATGTCGCCGAGGCGACGCTCGCCGTGGTCCAGGCCATGGGAATCGCCACGACGCTGAACACCGCCGCCGATCCGGAGGCCCTGCGGCCCTATGAGGCAGACAAGGGCAGCTTCGACGTGCTGTTCGAGGCCTCCGGCAACATGAAGGCGCTGACGGGAGCCCTCGCTGCCCTCAGGCCCGGCGCGGTGATCGTGCAGGTCGGAACCGGCGGCGACTTCACCCTGCCGATCTCGGTGCTGGTGGCGAAGGAGTTGGAGCTGCGCGGCACGTTCCGCTTCCATCACGAGTTCGCCACCGCCGTGGCGATGATCGGCGCCCGGCGTATCGACGTGCGCCCGCTGCTGACTGCCACTCTGCCGATGGAGCGGGCGGTGGAGGCCTTCCACCTCGCCTCGGACAGGTCGAAGGCGATGAAGGTGCAGATCGCCTTCGGCTGAGGGCCACTTGGCGCCACCACCTCACGTACCGGGCCCGCCATACGCAAAAGGCCCGGCGCGGGCCGGGCCTTTCACTTCGGAAGAGGTCAGTCGCTTCAGGACGGATTGACCGTCGCGTCGATGACGTTCGACAGCTTGTCGGCGATCTGGGCGATGTCGTCCTCGGTGACGATGAAGGGCGGGGTCACCACCAGGCAGTCGCCGGAGGTGCGGACCATCATCCCCTCGTCGTGGAAGGCCTTGTCCATGGCGACGAAGGCGCGCTTGCCCGGCGCGTCCTTCCAGCCCTCGAAATCGACGGCGGCGGTGAGGCCGACCTGGCGGATGTCGAGGACGCCCGCCTTGCCCTTCAGCTTCGAGAAGATGGCGTCGGCCCAGACCGGCTCCAGCGCCTTGGAGCGTTCGAACAGGCCCTCGTCGCGGTAGAGGTCGAGGGTGGCGAGGCCGGCGGCGCAGGCCAAAGGATGGGCCGAGTAGGTGTAGCCGTGGAACAGCTCCACCACATGCTCGGGACCGGTCATGAAGGCGTCGTGGACGTGCTTGCGGGCGACGACGCCGCCCATGGGCGCGGCGGCATTGGTGACGCCCTTGGCGAAGGTCATGAGATCCGGGATGACACCGTAGCGCTCGGAGGCGAAAGGCGCGCCGAGGCGGCCGAAGCCGGTGATGACCTCGTCGAAGATGAGCAGGATGTCGTGCTTGTCGCAGAGCTCGCGCAGGCGCTTCAGGTAGCCTACCGGCGGCGGCAGCACGCCGGTGGAGCCGGCCATCGGCTCGACCATGACGGCGGCAATCGTCGAGGCGTCGTGCAGCGCGACGATGCGCTCGAGCTCGTCGGCGAGATGGGCGCCCCACTCGGGCTCGCCCTTGGAGAAGGCCTGCTTCTCGCGGTTATAGGTGTGCGGCAGGTGGTCGGCACCCGCCAGCATGGAGCCGTAGACACGGCGGTTGGCGACGATGCCGCCGACCGTGATGCCGCCGAAGCCGACGCCGTGATAGCCGCGCTCGCGGCCGATCAGGCGGGTCTTCGAAGCCTTGCCGCGGGCATGCCAGTAGGCGATCGCCATCTTCAGCGCGGTGTCGGCGGCTTCCGAGCCGGAATTGCAGAAGAAGACATGGTCGAGGTCGCCCGGAGCCAGCGCCGCGATGCGGCTCGCCAGTTCGAAGGCCTTGGGATGACCGAACTGGAAGGTCGGGGCGAAGTCGAGCTCCGCCGCCTGCTTCTGGATCGCCTCGACGATCGGCTCGCGCGAATGACCGGCGCTGGAGCACCACAGGCCCGCCGTGGCGTCGATCACCTGCTTGCCCTCGGGCGTGTAGTAGTAGAGGCCCTTGGCGCGGGCGACCATGCGCGGGCGCGCCTTGAACGAGCGGTTGGCCGTGAACGGCATCCAGAAGGCCTGGAGGTCGTTGGGGATGGCGGAGCTGGCGGCATCGTCGCCGACCACACGCAGCGCGCTCGTCTTGGACATGGAAAAAATCTCCGGATAGGCCCTGATCGGCCAAGACCATACCAAGCGGCGAACAGGGAGCAAGGCGGAGAAAGCGAAGGGGAGGAATGCGGTCAGCGCCCGATAGGCGGGTTCGCATGGTCTGCGCAGATCAGCTCGGCCGACTGAGCCTTGCGTCCGCGTGCCGACAGGACTAGTTCTTTTCTAGAACAATTCTAATCAAGGCTCCCGTCATGCTCAGCCGCTTTTCCATCCCCGGCTTCGGAGCCAAGCGCCACTTCGACGACCTCAGCGAACAGGAGGTCCTGGCCCTCGCCATCTCCGCGGAGGAGGAGGACGGGCAGATCTACCGCGCCTATGCCGCCAAGCTGGCTCAGGGCTACCCGCATTCGGCCGCGGTTTTCGAGGGGATGGCCGCGACCGAGGACGACCATCGCCGCCGGCTCATCGACACCTACAAGCACCGCTTCGGCGACTTCATCGTTCCGATCCGCCGCGAGCATGTTGCGGGCTACTACGCGCGCAGCCCCGTCTGGCTGGTGGAGAACCTTGCCCTTGACCGCATCCGCGAGGAGGCGACCGATATGGAGCGGCAGGCCCACGCCTTTTACATGGCGGCGGCGGCGCGGACGACGGACGCCGATACCCGCAGGCTGCTCGGGGACCTGGCCGCCGCGGAAGCGGCCCATCAGCGCGAGGCCAACGCCCTCGGCGAGACCCACCTGACCGAGGAGGGGCGCGCCACCGAGGATGCCGCCGCCCATCGCCAGTTCGTCCTGACCTGGGTGCAGCCCGGCCTTGCCGGCCTGATGGACGGCTCGGTCTCGACGCTGGCGCCGATCTTCGCCACCGCCTTCGCCACCCAGAACCCCTGGACGACCTTCCTCGTCGGCCTCTCGGCCTCCATCGGCGCCGGCATTTCCATGGGCTTCACGGAGGCCGCCCATGACGACGGCAAGGTGTCGGGGCGCGGTTCGCCGCTGAAGCGAGGCATCGCCTCCGGCGTGATGACGACGATCGGCGGGCTCGGCCACGCCCTGCCCTATCTCATCCCCGACTTCTGGACGGCAACGGCTATCGCCTTTGCCGTGGTCTTCGTCGAGCTCTGGGCCATCGTCTGGATCCAGAACCGCTACATGGAGACGCCCTTCCTCCGGGCGACCTTCCAGATCGTGCTCGGCGGCGCCCTGGTCCTGGCCGCCGGCATCCTGATCGGCGGCGCCTGACGCCCCAACAGAAAGGCCGCCCCGTCGTGAGACGGAGCGGCCCCTCCTGTCCGCTCATGTCGAGCGCCGCGGCGGGGCGCTGTTACGCTTTCCCGCCGCAAGGACAGCCACCGGCCCGGAGGCCGGCGGCGAAGCTCACATCACCACCACCCGGGTGCCGACACGCACACGGCTGTAGAGGTCGATGACATCCTCGTTGCGCATGCGGAAACAGCCCGAGGAGACCGCCTGGCCGATGGTCCAGGGCTCATTCGAACCATGGATGCGGTAGAGCGACGAGCCGAGATAGAGCGCGCGGGCGCCGAGCGGATTGGCCGGTCCGCCAGCCATGAACCGCGGCAGGTCGGGACGGCGGCGCAGCATCTGTTCAGGCGGGCGCCAGTCCGGCCACTCGGCCTTGCGGGTGATGGTCTTGGTCCCTGTCCAGCCAAAGCCCGGGCGGCCGATGCCGATGCCGTAGCGCATGGCGGTGCCGCCGGCCTGGACGAGATAGAGGTGCCTTTCGGCGGTGTTGATCACGATCGTGCCGGGGCGATGGCTGCCCTGGAAGGTCACCTGCTGCGGCAGAAATCGCGGGTCGATACCGCGGGCCGGGGCGGAACGCGGCGCGGCCTCGCGCTGCAGCCGCGGCTCGGCCGGCCGGGTAAGGAGCGGGCGCACCGGCTCGAGATCGGGAGCGACCGTATGCGAGGCCCTCAGATGGGCCGGCGAGGTCGGCAGGCCGCGCTGCGGCGCCCCGGCGCGGTGGGCGCCGGCGATCGGACCTGTCGGCTGGCCGCCATTATAGAGGAACTCGATGAAGCCGCCGCCGAGATCGCGGCGGACGCCCGCGATCTGCGCGGAGGCCTGGAAGGTCGTGCCGAAGAGGCAGAGGGCCGCAAGGGCGGCCGTCAGACGGGAAAGGGACATCGCCGAACTCTGATACGCAACACAGGGCGAGGGGTGGAACAGCCCATCGTCTCGGGAGCCTTCAGCAAAGCGCCCAAAGCCGCCAGCGAATGGTAAATGCCGAGGCGGGAAACATCCTTTTCGAACCGTCAACAGCCACCACGTTTCATTACGGTTAAGCGCGCGTAAATGAACGCTGGATACTGACCGAAAACACCAATATTTCGACGAAATATATCATTAACCTTAATTGTTTTTGCAGCGTACCTTGACTTTTTGGGTGAATGTCGCGGAACCGCCTCTTAACTCCCTGCCGGTACTTTTATGCAAACCGGTCGCTTTCGGCCGGAGGCTACGTCTTGCCCGGATCGTCCATGCGCGCCCAGAAAAGAGCCTTTCGCATCGAAGTGATCTCCCAACCGGAGACTTCACCGCATTCCAAGGGAGCGCCCGCCAGCAGCGGCCATCAGGAGATCCTCTCCGAGATCAAGCAGCTGCGCGCGCTGATCCGCCCGCCGGAGGAAGTTTCCAAGCAGATGATCGACGCCTACCGGGCGGAGATGCAGGAGGCGATGAAACTGAAGGCGGAGCTCGACCAGATCTGGCAGGCCATCGACCAGACCAAACACGAGATCGCGACGCTGCATGTCACCGGCTTCAAGGGCAAGCAGATGACACGCGTGACACACGAGCTCGACGCCATCGTCACCGGCACGCAGGAGGCGACCGAGGGCATCCTCACCGCCGCCGAGGGCATTGACCAGATCGCCAGTCAGCTCGCCGCCAAGCTTAAGAGCACGCAGGATCAGGCGGCGATCGACGACATCCAGCAGAAGATCATCACCGTCTTCGAGCACTGCAACTTCCAGGACCTCACGGGACAGCGCATCACCAAGGTGGTCAATACGCTGAAGTTCATCGAGGACCGGATCATGCGGATGATGGAGATCTGGGGCGGTCTCGACGGCTTCAAGGACATCGCGGTGGAGGGCATCAGCGAGGCGACCGGCGACGCCGCCCTGCTCAACGGTCCCAAGCTCTCCGAGGATGCCGGCCACGCCAGCCAAGACGACATCGACGCGCTCTTCAACTGAGCCCGAAGGGGCGTCGGGGCTCCGACGCCTATTCCGCCGCCTTCGGCAGCGCCACACCCGCCTCGCGCAGCACCTCGGCCGTGTCCTGCCCGAGCCTGGGCGGCGCCATCCGCGTCGAGGCCGGGGTCGCCGCGTAGTTCACCGGGTGCTTCATGTCGACCCAGACATAGCCGTCGGGATGGGCGTGCTTGCGGAAGAAGCCCACCGCCTTCAGATGCGGGTCTTCCATCAGATCGCCGAACCGGTTGATGGGCGCGAAGGGGATTGCCTTCTCGGTCAGGACCTTGGCCCAGTCGGCATTGGTCCGCGTCGAGACCATGGCATCCATCATGGAATAGAGTTCCTTGATGTTCACCATCCGCGCCCGGTAGGTCGAGAATTTCGGGTCGGCGTTCAGTTCGGGGCGGCCCGCCAGGACGAAGAAGTCGGTCCAGTTGCGGTCGGTATAGGGCAGGATCCCGATCCAGCCGTCCTGCGACTTGTAGGGTCGCCGGTCGGGATTGTGGATGCGCCCGTAGCCGAACCCGGTTCCCGGCGGCGGCGGATCGTAGACATGGCCGTAGAGGTTCTCGTGCATGACGTAATGCGTGTAGCACTCGAACATCGGCACCTCGACGAACTGCCCTTCGCCGGTCCGCTGCTTGTGGAACAGGGCGGCCAGCACCGCCTGCACCATGAACAGCCCGACCGTCTTGTCGGCGGCCAGCGTCGGCAGGTAGCGCGGTGCCGGATTGCCGTCGACGCGGGGGAGAATGTCGGCCCCGCCTGAAATGCCCTGGATGAGGTCGTCATAGGCCGGCCGGCCGGCATAGGGCCCATCCGCGCCGAAACCCGCAGCATGGATGTAGATCATGTTGGGCATGTGCGCCCTGAGGCTGTCGTAGTCCATGGTCAGGCGGGCGGCCGTGTCCATCCGCATGTTGGAACAGACGACGTCGCAGGTCCGAGCCAGCGCGATGCAGGCCTCCTGGTCCTCGCGGCGCTTCAGGTCGAGCGCCACCGACTTCTTGTTCTTGTTGTACATCATGAAGAGCGGGCCCATGCCGGGGCCTGCCTCCTCCGGTCCGGAGCCCGGCCAGCGCATGATGTCGCCGCCGCCCTCGCCCGGGCTCTCCACCTTGATGATCTCGGCGCCCATGTCGCCGAGCAGCATGGTCGCATAGGGGCCGAGGATGACAGAGGTGAGGTCGAGGATGCGGATGCCGGCGAGTGGTCCGCGCGGCGCGGGGGATTCGGTCATGGGCAAAGCCTTCGGAAAAAGCCTTCAACGAAACGGTGTTTCGCCCATGATAGCCGGCAAGGCCGGTCTTGCGAAGCCGGCGCGGCGGAAGCGGTGACCGGCGTCGGCAGCAGGTCTCAGATGCGGCGGAACAGGCTGAACTGGAACGATTGCGGCGCACCCCAGGGTGTGACGTGGCCATGCGCCAGCGTTTCCAGCCGCTCGAAATCATCTCCCAGGGCCGCCCCGAGGCGCGCGCCGTCATAGCGCGTGACGGGCAGGCCGCTACAGCGCTCGGGGCCATCCAGGGCGAAAGTCGCGATGACCGCATGGCCGCCAGGCGGCAAGGCCGCCTTCAGCGCCGCGACATAGGCCGCCCGATCGGCGGCCTCGGTGAGGAAATGAAAGGCCGCGCGGTCATGCCAGACATCGTAGCGACGGCGCGGCTGCCAGGTCGTGACATCCGCCACGATGCCCTGGAACCCGCCGCTGGCCGGTCCCAGGCGCCGGCGCACGGTCGTCAGGGCGGCGGCCGAGAGGTCGAGAACGGTCACGTCGCCATGGCCCCGCGCCAGAAGTGCATCGACCAGTCGCGAGGCGCCGCCACCGATGTCGATGATCGACGAGGCCGCGGTCGCGCCGGCCGATGCGATCAAGGCGAGCGATGTGGCAGGATCCTCCTGGTACCAACTGACGTCAGATTCGCCCTTGGTCGAATAAACGGCCTCCCAGTGGTCGCCGCGGTCCCCGTCCATGCAGACTTTCCTATCCGTGGGGCTTCAGGGATCGATCCCGCCCATCGCGCAGACGATCGCCCATTCCCTGTCCGTCACCGGCTGGACCGAGAGCCGCGACAGCCGCAGGAGCGCCATTTCGGCAAGGTCGGGCGCGTGTTTCACCGCTTCGAGGCTGACCGGGACCTTCAGCGGTTTCACCGCCTTGATATCGACCACCACCCAGGGCTCGCCCGCCGCCGCGGTCGGGTCCGGATAGGCCTCGCGGATCACCTCGACGACGCCGACGATCTCCTTGCCCTCGTTGGAGTGGTAGAAGAAACCGCGGTCACCGGCCTTCATGCGCATCAGGTTGAGCTTGGCGGCATGATTGCGCACCCCGTCCCAGAACGTGCCCTTGTCGGCCGCCGCGACCTGCTGGTCCCAGGACCACTTGAAGGGCTCGGACTTGTAGAGCCAGTACGCCATTCACGCGCCCTCGATCTTCGGGCCGGTAGCGACGGAGGGGATAAGTTTGCGGAACGCGTCGAGCTCGGTGACGAACCGGTCGAACTCCGCCAGCGTCATCGTCGTCTTGCCGTCGGAGAGCTCGATCACCACGATCGGCTCGCCGCCCGTGCGCCGCTTCATCAACTTCGCGACGGGGAAGACCACCGAATGGGTGAGGTCGAAGGGATGGGTCTCGGCCACCAGGTCGGAGCCCATGGCCTTGGTCGCGGCCTCGACCCCGCGGGCCAGCTTGTCGAAGAAATTGGTCATCAGCTGCTCCATCGCCTCTCGTTGATCACCTGGACGCTCATTCGGCCCGCTGCGGACGGGCCATCAACTGCACGATCGCCTGGTCGACGTCGATGATCCCGCCGAGCACGGCATCGACGGCTTCGGCGATCGGCATGTCGATACCGGCCTCGCGGGCCTTCTCCACCAATATCTCTGCGGTGAGCGCGCCTTCCGCAAGCGCCCCCTTGCCGGAAAGGAGATCGAGCCCCTTGCCTTCCCCCAGCGCGTGGCCGAGGGCGAAGTTGCGCGACTGGACGCTTGCACAGCTGAGGATCAGGTCGCCGAGACCCGAGAGGCCCATCATCGTCTGGGCCTTGGCGCCGAAATGCGTGCCGAACCGCGTCATTTCGGCGAAGCCCCGGGCGGTGATCGCCGCCGTCGCGCTGGCACCGAGCCGGCGGCCGGCAACGATGCCGGCGGCGATGGCGAGGACGTTCTTGGTCGCACCGCCGATCTCGACGCCGCGCACATCGGTGGAGTGATAGAGGCGGAAGGCCGGCGAACCGAGCGCGGCGGCGAGGCGGCGGGCGACCGCCTCCTCGGCGGCGGCGACGGTCACGGCCGTCGGCAGGCCGCGGTCGATATCGGCGGCGAAACTCGGTCCCGACAGCACGGCGGGCACGCAGGCCGGGGCGACCTCGCCGACGATGTCCGACAGGAATCGGCCGGTGGTACGCTCGATGCCCTTGGCGCAGATGACCAGCGGCGTGCCGGGCGGGACATGCGGCTCGCAGGCCGAAAGAACCGTCCGCAGCGCCTGCGCAGGGACGACCAACAGTACGATATCGGCAGCCAGCGCTTGCTCCAGCGCAGCCGTCGCGGTCACCGCATCGTGGATCTGCGCGCCCGGCAGCCGGGAAAGATTGGTGCGGCGGCCGTTGATCTCGGCCACCGTCGCCGCCTCGCGGGCCCAGAGCGAGACGCGGCAGCCGGCCCGCGCCGCCACATTGGCCAGCGCCGTTCCGAAGGCCCCGGCGCCGAGAACCGCCACCCGCGTCCTGTCCGTCATCGCACTGCTCCCGTTCCGCCGCTCATGCCTTGGCCCCCAGCCGGCCCGACCCGATGGTGGCGGCGCCGGCATCGAGCGGCCAGCGCGCCCGCGGCGCCACGTCGAGCGGATCGCTGAGGCCGAGCCTCAGCCTTTCGGCGCCGGCCCAGGCGATCATTGCGCCATTGTCAGTGCACAGCTTCGGCGGCGGGACCACCAGCTGCAAGCGGGCCTCATCCGCGGTCTTCTGCAGGACGGCCTTGAGGGTCTGGTTGGCGCCGACACCACCGGCGACCACCAGCGCCGTGGGCTCGCCGTGGCGCGCCCGGAACAGCCGGATCGCCTGCCTGCAGCGGTCGGCCACCATGTCGGCGACCGCCGCCTGGAACGAGGCGCAGAGATCGGCAACGTCCTGTGCGCAGAGCGTCCCCGACGCCGCACGCAGGTCCTCCGCCGCCATGCGGACGGCGGTTTTCAGGCCCGACAGCGAGAAGTCCGGTTCAGGGCGGCCGTGAAGTGGCCGCGGGAAGGCGAAGCGGCGGGGATCGCCGGTCGTCGCCCGGCGCTCCACCTCAGGCCCCCCCGGATAGGGCAGGCCGAGAAGCTTGGCGACCTTGTCGAAGGCCTCGCCGATGGCGTCGTCGATCGTCGTGCCGAGCTTGGCATAGTCGCCGACACCCCTGACCGCGAGAAGCTGGGTATGGCCGCCAGAGACGAGCAGCAGCAGGAAGGGGAAGGCCACATCGTCGGTGAGCCGCGCCGTCAGGGCATGGGCCTCCAGGTGGTTGACCGCCACCAGCGGCTTGCCCAGCACCAGGGCCATGGCCTTGGCGGTGGTGAGCCCGACGAGGACGCCGCCGACGAGGCCAGGTCCCCCCGCCGCCGCCACGGCGTCGAGGTCGCCGGCGCTCACCCCGGCCACCCGCAGCGCCTCGGCCGTCACACGGTCGGCGATTTCCACATGGGCGCGCGCGGCGATCTCCGGCACCACGCCGCCATAGGGCGCATGATCCGCGATCTGGGTCCGCACGATATTCGACAGGATCGTGCCGCGCCCATCGGCGCCCACGCGCACGACCGCCGCCGCCGTCTCGTCGCAGGTGGTCTCGATTCCGAGAACCAGCATGAAGCCTCAACCTCCGCCACAGGCGGTTCGACGGGTCTTCCTGTCCGCCGATCCCTCGCTATGATCTGGGTCCCGCGTATCACCGGACCTTCCCATGGCGCAATCGCCCTTCCTCCGCATCGGCACCCGAGGCTCCGCCCTGGCGCTCGCCCAGGCCCACCTGGTCCGACGCCTTCTGTCGCAAGCCCACGGCGTTGCGGAAGACGAGATCGCCGTCGAGATCATCAAGACCACCGGTGACGCCATCCTCGACCGGCCCCTGTCGGAAGCCGGCGGTAAGGGGCTCTTCACCAAGGAGATCGAGGAGCAGCTGCTCGACGGCCGCATCGATCTCGCCGTCCATTCCTCCAAGGACATGCCGACCACCTTGCCCGAGGGCCTCGGCCTCGTCTGCTTCCTCGCGCGCGAGGATGTGCGCGACGGTTTCATCGGCCGCGCCGCGACCACCCTCGCCGGCCTGCCGCAGGGCGCGGTGGTGGGCTCCTCCTCGCTGCGCCGGCAGGCGCAGATCCGGCGGGAGCGGCCGGACCTCGACGTCGTCACCTTCCGCGGCAACGTCCAGACGCGCATGGCGAAACTCAATGCCGGCGACGTCGCGGGCACCATGCTCGCCATGGCGGGTCTGAACCGTCTCGGGATCGCCCATGAGGTCACCGAGATCGTCGCGGCGGAGCGGTTCCTGCCCGCCGTCGGCCAGGGCGCCATCGGCATCGAGACCCGGCTCGACGACACCCGGACGCGCGACCTGCTCGCCCCGCTCGACCATCCGCCGACCGCCTTCGCCCTGGCTGCCGAGCGGGCCTTCCTCGCGGTGCTCGACGGGTCCTGCCGCACGCCCATCGCCGGTCTCGCCACGCTCGTCGGCGACACACTGTCCTTCACCGGGGAGATCCTGCGCCCCGACGGCAGCGAGAGCCATGTGGCGGCGCGCAGCGGCGGGTCCGCCGAGGCGGTCGCCCTCGGCCGCGACGCCGGGGCCGAACTGAAGGGCCGTGCCGGCACCGGTTTCTTCGGACCGTCCTGATGCGCGTCCTCGTGACGCGGCCCGAGCCGGAGGCCTCCCGGACGGCCGGGGCCCTGGCGAGGCGCGGCCACGAGGCGGTGGTGGCGCCGCTCTTCGTCGCCGAGCCGGTCGCGGCGGAGATCGACGGCCCTTTTGCCGCACTGGCCGTCACCAGCCCCCGCACGATCGCCATGATGCCCGCGGACAGCTGCGGCGCGCTGGCAGGGCTTCCCGCCTTTGCCGTCGGTGACCGCACGGCCGGGGCCCTCGCCGCCGCCGGCTTCACCGACATCCGCTCCGCGATGGGGGACCTGCGCGCCCTTTCGGCGCTGATCGCGGCTGCCGGGCTTCCCCGCGGCGCCCGTATTCTGCATCCCGGCGGCGAGGACCGGGCCGGCGACCTCGCCGAGGCCCTTGCCCCGTCCGGGCTCGCCGTCATCTCCGCCGTCGTCTATCGGATGACGCCGGCGGCCGCGTGGCCGGAAGCGGCGGCGCAAAGCCTGGCCGATGGAACTCTCGGCGCCGTGCTGCACTATTCGCCGCGTGCCGCCGAGGTCTTCCGCCACCTGTGCCTCACGCAGGGGTGGGCGGCCGAGGCCCGCCGCCCGCGTCATGTCTGCCTGTCGGCGGCGGTGGCGGCGATGCTGGAACCTCTCGGGCCTTCATGCGTCATTACCGCTCAGCACCCCGACGAGGCCGCGCTCCTCGCCTCCCTTTGACCGGACTCGGGTTGCGGCGGGGTCCGCCAGCGCGCTAGATCATGCCGAGGGGCAAGCGGGAGACAGCTTATGGCCAGTGACGACCGCCCGAGCGACGATCTGAAGCCCAAGCGGCGCGGCAAGGCCCCGACGATCACCCTGGAAGCGCAGGAAGTGGTGCCTGCGGCGGACGTGCCGGATACCGCCGCGAAGTCCGAGACAGCCCACGAGACGGCTCCGGAAGTGATCGCCACGGGTGGAACGCCGTCCGGCGATCGGCCCGCAACGGCAATGCAAGCCGAAGTCACGGCCGCGACCCATGAGCCGGCGACATCCCCGATGGCCGGGAGCGCCGTCCCGGAGGGGCCGGTTCCTCCGGCTGCCGGGGAGCCCGATCCCGCCCCCGCGGCAGCGTCCGACCGGGATGAGCCTCGTGAGGCATCGCCGACTGACCATGCTGCGGCTGCCGCCCCGCCACAAGCGTCCGCTCAGGACGGACCCGGTTTCGGCGGGCTCGCTGCCGCCGGCCTGATCGGGGCCCTCCTGACCGGCGGCCTCGCCATCGGCGCCCAGATGGCCGGCTACTGGCCCGCCGGTGTCCCCCGCGAGGACAACGCTGCCCTCGAACAGCGGATCGCCGCGCTTGACGGCCAGGTCCGCCAGATCGTGGCGCGTCCAGCGGCGCCCGCTTCCGGCCCTGCCGCGGCACCGGTCGACCTCGCGCCCATCACCCGCCGCATCGAGGCCCTCGACGCAGCGCGCGCCAGTCTGGAGACCCGCCTCGCCGCGCTCGAACAGCGGCCGGCCCCTGCAGCCGGCGGTTCGGCCGCCGCGGCCCCGGCGCCGGCCGTCGATCTGGCGCCCCTCAGGACCGAGATCGACGCCCTGAAGACGGCGGTCGCGACGGTCGCCGCAGCCCAGCGCGCCACGCCCCCCGCGCCGTCGACCGCCCCTTCCGTCGACATGGCGAGTATCGAGGCGCGGATCGCTGCGCTTACCGCCCCCCAGTCCGGCCGCATCGCCGAGATCGGCAGCACGCTGCAACTGCTTGAGGCCGAGATGAAGGCGACTGCAGCCTCCGGGGCCGCCCTGACCGAGAAGGTCGCGACGCTCGAAGCGGCGCGCTCCCAGGCGGGCGATTCCAGCCGGCGTGCCGCCCTCGTCGTCGGGCTCGGTGCGCTGCGGGCCGCCGTCGACCGCGGACAGCCCTTTGTTGCGGAGCTGCGGATGGCGAGCGCCCTCGGCCTGCCCGCCGAGGCGGTGGGCGCCCTGCAGCCCCATGCCGAACGCGGCCTGGCCGCTGCGGACGCCCTCGCCCAGCGCTTCGCGGCGCTGGCGCCGGCACTGCTGCGCGCCGCCCCCGGCCCCGCAGCCGACGGCACGATGCTCGAACGCCTGACGGCAAGCGCGCAGAACCTCGTCCGCATCCGCCCGGTGGGCGAGGCGGCCGGCGACGACGTGCCGTCTGCGGTCGCCCGCATCGAGGCGAAACTCCGCCGCGCCGACCTCGCCGGAGCGCTGGCCGATTTCGACCGGCTGCCGGAACCGGTCCGGGCTCTGGGGGCCGACTGGGCCGCCGAAGCCCGCGCCCGTGCCGCCGCCGAATCCGCCCTGCGCCGCCTGACGACCGATGCCGCCAGCGCCCTGAGCGGAGGCTGAGGAGAGATCATGATCCGCCTAGTCCTCTTCCTGGTTCTTCTCGCAGCGCTTGGCTTCGGCGCCGCCTGGATGGCCGATCAGCCTGGCACCGTCTCCATCCTCTGGCTCGGCCGCCAGATCGAATTCGAGGTTCTCACCGGCCTGATCGCCCTGGTGGTGGCCGCCGCCCTGGTGATGGCGGTGATCGGCCTCGCCCGCTGGCTGATCGCCAGCCCGGCGCTCGCCGCCCGCGCACTGCGCCGGAGGCGCCGCCGCAAGGGCGCCGAGGCGATCAGCCGGGGCATCATCGCCATCGGCGCCGGCGACCGGCGCAGCGCCGAGCGCCACGCCGCCGATGCCGCGAAATATGCGCCCGACCAGCCGCTGACCCTGCTGCTCAAGGCACAGACGGCCCAGCTCGCCGGCGATCGCGGAGGTGCCGAACAGGCCTTCCGCGCCATGCTCGGCGCGCCCGAGACCAAGCTTCTCGGCCTGCGCGGCCTCTATGTGGAAGCGCAGCGCCGTTCCGACACGGTCGTCGCGCGCGCCATTGCCGACGAGGCGATCCAGGAATCCGCCTCGGCCGGATGGGCCGCCCAGGCGATCCTGGAGAGCCAGACGCTCAGCGGCGACTGGGACGGCGCGCTGAACAGCATCGAGAAGCAGTATGCGGCCCGGGTCATCGACAAGGACCAGGCCAAGCGCCGCCGCGCCGTGCTGCTCACCGCCAAGGCCATCGCCCTTGAGGACCGCGACCCCGTCGCCGCCAAGGCCCTGGCGATCGAGGCGCACGGGCTCGCCCCGACCCTCGTCCCGGCAGCCGTGGTGGCCGGCCGCCTCCTCGCCGCCGACGGCGATGCGCGCAAGGCCTCACGGGTGATCGAGGCCGCCTGGAAGGCAATGCCGCATCCGGACCTCGCGGAGGCCTATTGCCATGCCCGCCGGGGCGATTCGCGCCTTGACGAACTGAAGCGCGTCGAACATCTCGCCCGCCTCGTCCCATCCCATCCCGAGGGCCTGATGGCCATCGCCCGCGCCGCCATCGATGCGGGCGAATTCACCGTTGCCCGGCGCGCCCTCGACGACATCGCCGCCACGGCGTCACCAACGCAGCGCGCTTGCCTGCTGCAGGCCGAGATCAGCGCCAAGGAACATGGCGACCACGGGCGCGCGCGCGAATGGATGGCCCGGGCGCTGCGCGCCGCGCGCGATCCGGTCTGGACCGCCGACGGCCAGGCGAGCGACGTCTGGCTGCCGGCCTCGCTGGTGACCGGCCGCCTCGACGCCTTCGAATGGAAGGTTCCCGTCGCCGAGATCGGCGGTCCGGCGCTACAGGTGGACGACGTTCTCGCCGATCATCACGAGGCGGAGCAGCCGGCGCCGCCGGTCCTGGCGCCCGTCATCGAGCTGGCCCCGGTAGCCGTGGAATCGCCCCCGGCGGCAAAGGAACCGGAGATCCAGCCGGCGCCTGTCGCACTGCCGACGGAGCCTGGCGTGGCGGCGGAGGAGAAGCCGATGGTCCCCGCGCCGAAGGTCGTCGAGGCAGCGGCCCAGCCACCGACCGAGCCCGCCAATGACCCCGCGCCGGCACCCGCGGGCCGCCCGAAGATCGTGCCGACCGAAACCGTCTTCCCGATGGCCCGCCCGCCCGATGATCCGGGCCCCGAGCAGCCGGCGCCCGCACCGGCGAAGCGGAGCTCCTTCTTCGGCGCCTGATCGGCCACGCTCGCCGCTTTCACGGCTTGCCGCCCGGGCGGCCGGCGTGAGATAGAAGGCGCGTCGGTCCCGTAGCTCAGCAGGATAGAGCAGCGGTTTCCTAAACCGAAGGTCAGGGGTTCGAATCCCTTCGGGACCGCCAATCGTTTTGATTTTGGTAACTGAACCGAGCGATTCAGCAATCTGGCTCAACGGTCGCCCCAGACGCGGACCTCGGACCATTCAAGCCTTTGTCAAACCGATAGGCGCGAACAGTCCGAGGCCGTTGCGGAAGGCCCGCCGATGCGGCCAAACTCACGGCGGCTCGCCCAAAACCCTCTTGCAGGTCACGGCAGGACCGTCATCGCGTCACGAGCCGTCACTTTGGGGGGCTTGGGGCCTTGGCTGGCGATGGCGCCGGCGCCGTACGAGACTTCACCGTCACGAACCTCGCAGATGGGCATCGCAAGGACACTTTGGAGCGTCCGCTAAGATCCGCTGTGGAACCGCGCGTTGAACACGCGCCCGGCCAGCCCGGAACCCCGGAAAGCACGGCGGCAAGAGCCGCCAGGACAGCCCGCCGCACAGCAATCAGCAGGGATCGCCGCCATGAAGCGGCTGAGGCTGGATGGCGCGGGGCAGCCAAAGCGCGGCAGGACAATTCAGGCCTGCGCAATGGTCGCCGTTAACGCGATGCCAATCAGTTTCGGCGAGTAGTGTCTTATGGCGGCGTGTGTGTGGAGTTGATTGTGTCGGGCAGCATACCGCCAGCCGCGGATGAGCACGAAGAACCTGAATGGCTGAAACTCAGGGGAACGGTGAAGTTTTCGCCGTTACCGGCGACGACCATCCCTGTTCTGGATGCAACTGTCCCCGTAGCGACGCTCGCTGCGACCCTGTCGAGTGTGACGGACCCTTCCACTATCCAGGCCCCGAGCATTGTCCCGGCAGATGGGCCTCAAGCCGAGGTTATCGTCAGCCCGCGCCTCCCGTTCCCTCTGGATTTGGTCGGGGAGCAGATCGAAACCGCCACCTTGTCTCCGGCGATAGCGCTGAACAACACGCTTTCCGCCATCACGCCGGTGGCCGCCCCGGATACAAATCCAGGCCCGACCGTATCGTTGGAAGACGCCGTGCTAGCGGGGAAGGATCCTCATGAACAACAGGCAGGGGGCATCGCCCCTGACCCTGCCGGTTCTCCGGCCGTCTCAGCAGGGGCGCTGCCGGCCGCAGTTGATCCGCGTGAAGCGCCGCAATCGGATGATGGTGAAACGCTTCCCGGAGGTCCGCACCTAGATCCCGATCCGGTCACGGAGCTCGACGAGTTCGACGTCACCGCCATCAGTGACAGCAATGGTGCCGCCAATGCCGTCAATGAGAATGCCGCCATCGGCACGACGGTCGGCATCACCGCCTTTGCCTCCGACGGCGATGCCACCACCAATGGCATCACCTATGCCCTCACCGACAATGCCGGCGGCCGCTTCGCCATCGATGCCACGACCG
>CALRLZ020000034.1:0-42675 GCA_943368975.1 Archangium gephyra | reverse complement strand
GCGCGGCTGGAGGCGGCAACGGCGCTGCCGACGATGAGGCCAACGGCCAGGGCGCCGATGCCAAGGGCGGCGTTGCGCGAGCGCGCCTCGGCCGGCGGGGCCATGGCAAGCGACAGGGTGGCGGCGGCGACGGCGGCGAGAGCGAAGGTTTTGAAGCGGTTCATGGCGGTGGTCCATTTGGTGTGGCAGAGGCGTCTCCCGCCCCGATGTCCAGACCCTAGCCCAGCCCCACAGCCCGGACTGTTCCCGTCGGAACAGGGGCATGATTTTCTGAAGACCAAGGGCCGGCGCGAGGGCGGTGCCTGCGCCGGACAGCGCCGGTGCGGGGCGCCGGACTGCCCCGACGCCCGGCTACTCCGCCGCCGAGGGCAGGTCTTGCGAGATGTCGACGGGGCCAGCCGGATCGCCAGGCGCCGTCTCGCAGCCGAGGTCGGGCGAGGCGACGACACGGCGGCCGCGGAAATCGGTGCGCACGACGAACAGGCCCCGCTCCTCGAAATAGGCGATGAGACGCCGCGCGCGGCTCGGCGAATGGCTGCCATAGACGCGGGCAATGGTGGCGTCTGACGGGCACGGGGCCCCGGTCAGCGCGGCGCGGGCGATGACGAGGAACACTCCCTGCAGGTCATCCGGCAGACCGGTCGAGAGGGTCACTGCCTGCGGCCAGCCCTCCTCGCCTTCCCGCGTCATGTCGACGCCGGCCCGCGCCACGGCGAAGCGGCGGCGGAAATCGGCCAGGGTCAGCGGCTCGCCCGGCACGCGGCGGATGCGGCAGCGCACGAGGAAGTCCTGGTAGAGAACCGCAACCGTCCGGAAGGCGGCGTCGGGATCGGCGAGGATCTCGCGCAGCACCTCGTCGATCCGCGCCGCATGGTCGGCCTCGGCAATGACCGGCAGCAGCGGCTCGGCCGGCTCTTCCGCCTTCGGCCGTGCCTGGGCCAGTTGGGTCAGAATGTCGGCGGTGGACACCGGCGGCGGGGGCGGTGGCCGGCGTACGGGCAACGCCCTGACCTCGTCGGCGGCGGGGGTGAAGATCAGGTCGCGCGCATCCGCCGGCGCCGGCGCCTCCGGCAGCGGCGTCAGCTTCGGGCTGGTCGAGCGGGCGGACGTTTCCACCGGCCCGATCGTCACCGGCAGCGGCCGACGCGACAGGGCCGGACCCAGGGCGACGAAATGGCCGCGCGCCAGGTCACGGAACATCTCCGACTGCCGGCGGTCCATGCCGAGAAGGTCGGCGGCACGGGCCATGTCGATGTCGAGAAAGGTGCGGCCCATCAGGAAGTTCGAGGCCTCCGCCGCGACGTTCTTGGCGAGCTTGGCGAGCCGCTGGGTGGCGATGACGCCGGCAAGGCCGCGCTTGCGGCCGCGGCACATCAGATTGGTCATGGCGCCGAGCGAGAGCTTGCGCGCCTCGTCGGACACCTCGCCGGCCACCGCAGGGGCGAAGAGCTGCGCCTCGTCGACAACGACCAGGACCGGGTACCAGTTGTCGCGATCGGCGTCGAAGAGCCCGCCGAGGAAGGCCGCAGCGCAGCGCATCTGCTGCTCGACATCGAGGCCTTCGAGGTTGAGGACGACGGAGACGCGGTGCTGCCGGATGCGTGCGGCGATGCGGGTGAGTTCGGCCTCGCTGCGCTCGGCATCGACAATGACATGGCCGTAGCGGTCGGCGAGCGTGACGAAATCGCCCTCCGGATCGATCACGCATTGCTGCACCCAGGGCGCACTCTGCTCCAGCAGCCGCCGCAAGAGGTGCGACTTGCCCGAGCCGGAATTGCCCTGCACCAGCAGGCGGGTCGCCAGCAACTCCTCGAGATCGAGCGTGGCCGCCTTCCCGCCGGACTGCGACCCCATGTCGATATCGACTTTCATCCCGACTCAGGAACCCTGATCCACTGCGACGGCTGTCCTAGCATCCCGCGGCGGTTCGCGCCTCCTCTCCGCGGCGAAACCCACAGGAAGCGCACGGGCACTGGCCGACGCGCCCGCAATGGGCTATGCCCCGCCGCTTTCCGCAGGAAGGCCCCGCCCGTGGCAAAGCCCGCCCCCCTCTCCATCGGCATCGACTTCGGCACGACCAATACCGTCGTGGCCCTGGCCGGCGAGGACGGCCTGGCCGAGGCCGTCACTTTCCGCCACGACGGCGCCACGCTGAAGGGCTTCGTCACGGCGCTGTGCTACTGGCAGGAGCGGGCCGGGGGCAGGCTGACGAACCGTGTCGAAGGCGGACCCTTCGCCATGGATCAGCTCACGGCGGGAGGCGGCGCCCAGCGCTTCATCCAGTCGTTCAAAAGCTTCGCCGCCAGCGCCAGTTTCAAGGAGACGCGGATCTTCGGCCAGACCACGCGGTTCGAGGACCTGCTCGTCGCCTTCATCCAGACGCTCCGGCGTCACGCCGACCGCGACCTCGACTGGTCCGGCGCCCGGGTGCAGATCGGCCGCCCCGTCCGCTTCGCCGGCGGCAATCCGGACGACGCCCTCGCCATGCAGCGCTACCGCGATGCTTTCGGCCGCCTCGGCCTGACCGATGCGCATTATGTCTACGAGCCGGTCGGTGCCGCCTTCTTCTATGCCCGCGCCCTCGACCGCGACGCCACCGTGCTGGTCGCCGATTTCGGCGGCGGCACCTCCGACTTCTCGGTCATGCGCTTCGCCAGGCGGGACGGCCGCCAGACCGCCACGCCGCTTTCCCATGCCGGCATCGGCATCGCCGGCGACAGTTTTGACTACCGGATCGTCGACCACATGGTCTCGCCGGCCCTCGGCAAGGGCTCCGACTACCGCTCAATGGACAAGCTGCTGACGGTGCCCAACCGCTACTATGCCAATCTCGCCCGCTGGCATCAGTTGGCCATGATGAAGTCGAATGGCGACCTCGCCGGCCTGCGCGACCTCGCGAAGGTCGCTGTGGAGCCGGACAGCCTGCACCGCTTCATCGACATCATCGACTATGATCTGGGCCTGGCCCTGTACCGGGCGGTCTCGGAGGCGAAGGTCACGCTGTCCGCCGCCGCCGAGGCGGAATTCCGCTTCCTCGCCGAGGATGTCGCCATCACAGGCCGCATCACACGCTCCGACTTCGAATCCTGGATCGCCGGGGACGTGGCGCGGATCGGTGCCACCGTCGACGAGGCCCTCACCCGGGCCGGCATCCGGGAAAACGAGATCGATCAGGTTTTCCTTACCGGCGGAACGTCCTTCGTTCCCGCCATCCGCCGCATCTTCACCGACCGCTTCGACGAGAACAGGCTCTCCAACGGCGACCAGTTCGAATCGATCGCTTACGGCCTCGCCCTGATCGGCCGCGACCCGGACGCCGGGCGCTGGGCCGCCTGAGGCCCCGCGGAGCGAATGCCCGCCCCGCGTGCCGGGGCCCTTAACGCCGGAACCCGTCCTGCGGCATCATCGCGAAGCCGGCATCGTCAGGAAGGGCGCAGCGTGACCATTCTCATCACTGGAGGTACCGGCTTCGTCGGCGCCGCGACCGTCGACCACCTGGCCGCGGCCGGCGAGGAGGTCGTGGTCCTCGCCGCCCATGCGCCAGAGCCCGGCTGGCTACCGGACGGCGTCGCCGTCAGCATCGGCGATGTCAGGGACGGCGACGGCCTGCGCGCCCTGATGAGCGCCCATCGCTTCTCGGCGGTCATCCATGCCGCCGCCATCACCGCCGGCCCCGAAATGGAACGCGCCCATCCCGAGCGGATTGTCTCGGTCAATGTCGGCGGCACCGCTGCGGTGATGCGGGCGGCGGCCGAGGCGGGCTGTCCGCGTGTCGTCGTCGCCTCATCCGCCAGTGTCTACCCGCTCGCCAAGGCCAACGATGCGCGCTTCCGCGCCGATGTCGACCCGCCAGCCCCGGCGGCCCTCTACGGCCTCACCAAGAAGATGACCGAGGATGTCGCCATCCGTCTCGGTGCGGTCTATGGCATCGCCACGCCGATCCTGCGCATTGCCGGGGTCTACGGCCCCTTCGAGCGCGATACCGGCGTCCGCGAGATCCTGTCGGCGCCGGCCCAGGTCATGGCCGATGCCCAGGCCGGGCGGCCGACGCGCCTCTCGCGCCCGGGCTATGCCGGCTGGCTCTATTCCAGGGATGCGGCGGCGGGCCTCGCCACCCTCGCTGCCGCCGGGTTCGACCAGCCGGCGCCGATCTTCGATCTGGGGGGCCCGGAGGTCTTCTCGGTGGAAGCCTTCTGCGCCGCCATCGCCCCGGCCTTTCCCGGCTGGAGCCATGGCGTCGACGCGGCGGCACCGACCGTGCGCTACCAGATTCCTGCCGACCGCCCCGGCAGCGATTTCGAGCGCCTGAAGGCCGCGACCGGCTTTGCCCCGCGCTTCGGCCTGGTGCAGGCGGCCGCCGATTATCTCGCCTGGGCCGGTCGCGGCTGATCCGCCAGCCGGGACGGGTATCCCGCTGGGGCAGCCATGCGCCCGGCGGGTTTGACCGCGGCGGAGAGCCTCCCCTAGCCTCCCCCGTGAAGGAGAGCGCCATGGACGACGTCGGGCATCGCTGGCTCAACCAGCACCGCGTGGGGCAGAGGTTGCCGCGCGCCGTCGGCGGCGAAGGCATCCATGTCTTCGATGAACACGGGCGCCGCTTTCTCGATGGCTCGTCCGGACCGGCGCTGTTCTGTCTCGGCCATGGTCATCGCGAGGTGATCGAGGCGATCAAGGCGCAATACGACACCCTGTCCTTCGGCTATTCGGCCGATTTCACCTCCGACCCCATCGACGCCCTCGCCGACACCATCGTCGACCAGGCAGGCGGCGGCATGAGCCGGGTCTCCTTCGTCTCCGGTGGGTCCGAGGCGACCGAGACAGCCATCAAGATCGCCCTGCAATATCACCTCGCCCGCGGCCATGCCGGCCGCACCCATTTCTTCGCGCGCCGCCAGTCCTGGCACGGCTATACGATGGGCGCCCTGTCGCTCTCCGGCCATCCGGCGCGCCGCCGGCCCTATGTCGGCGCGCTGATGCCGGTGACCCACCTGTCTCCCGCGAATGACTATCGCCCGGCCGACGGCGTCGCGCCGGCTGACCTGGTCGATCACCTCGCTGCCGAGTTCGAGCGCGAGATCCACCGCGTCGGGGCCGAGCGCATCGCCGCCTTCTTCTTCGAGCCGGTGGTGGGCGCCGCGGGCGGTGCCGTCCCCGCTCCCGACGGCTATGCCCGGCGCATGCGCGACATCTGCAGCCGCTACGGCATCCTAATGGTCGCCGACGAGGTCATGTGCGGCGTCGGGCGCTGCGGCACCTGGCGCACCCTAGCCCATGACGGTGTCTCGCCCGACATCATGGTGACCGCCAAGGGCCTCGCAGGAGGCTATGCGCCGCTCGGCGCCGCGCTGATGACCGAGGAGGTCTACCGCACCATTGCCGACACATTCGGCACCATCGCCTCCGTCCATACCTATTCCGGCCATACCGCCGCCTGCGCCGCAGGCCTCGCCGTGCAGAAGGTCATCATCCGCGATGGGCTGGTCGCCAAATGCCGCGACGACGGGACCTATCTGATGGGCGCCCTCGAACAGGCCTTCGGCCAGAACCCGCATGTCGGCGATATCCGCGGCCGTGGCTTCTTCGTCGCCGTCGAACTGGTCAGGGACCGCGAGACCAAGACGCCCTTCGCCAGCCATCTCGGGCTCTACAAGCGTGTGAAGGATGAGGCCTTCGCCCGCGGTCTGCTCTGCTACCCCTCGCCCGGCACGGCGGACGGCCATGCCGGCGACCATGTCATCCTGGCGCCGCCCTACATCATCACCCGTCCGGAAATCGACCGCATGGTCGACCTGTTGAAACAGGCCGTGGATGCAGCCATCGCCAGTGCCGCCGGAGAGGCGGCCTGATGCGCCTCCCGGGAAAGGTCGCCGTCATCACCGGGGGCGGGTCCGGCATCGGCCGGGCGACCGCGCTCGCCTTCGCGCGCGAGGGCGCGCGCCTCGCCCTCGTCGATCGTGATGCGGCCGGCGCCAACGAAACAGCCGGCATGGTGACCGCTCAAGGCGGCGAGGCCATGGTCTGCATCTCCGATGTCGGCGAACCCGGCACCGCCGACCGTGACGCCGCGGCAATCCTCGCCCGTTTCGGGCGCATCGACATCCTCTTCACGGCGGCCGGCTTCTCCGTCGGCGGCACGATCATGACCACCAGCCCCGAGGATTGGGACCGCGTCTTCCGCGCCAATGTCGGCGGCACCTGGCTCTGGGCGCGGGCCGTCGTGCCGGCCATGCGGGCCCAGGGCGGCGGCGCCATCGTCACCACCGCCTCGCAACTGGCGATCGCCGGCGGCGCCGGCAATGCCGCCTATATCGCGGCCAAGGGGGCCATCCTCAGCCTCACCCGCACCATGGCGCTCGACTTCGCGGCCGACCGCATCCGCGTCAACGCCCTCGCCCCCGGCGCCATCGACACGCCGATGCTCCGCCGCAGTTTCGGCCGTGCCGCCGATCCCGCCGCCGCGGAAGCCAAATCCGTCGCGCGCCATCCGCTGGGCCGCCTCGGCCGGCCGGAGGAGATCGCCGAGGCGGCCCTCTACCTTGCCAGCGACGCCGCCGCCTTCACCACCGGCACGACACTCGCCGTTGACGGCGGCTGGCTCGCCGGTTGACAGTGCCTAACCCTTGGGCAGGGCAACCCAGTTGCTGCCCAAGGGAGCAAATGCCGAAGAGGATTTTCTAAGCCGAGGGTTTCGGCGAACGGACGTTCTCCTCACGCAGGCCTCGCATGGGCAGCGGAACCGCTGCTGGTACGGAGATTGCAACCATCTGGGCGAGCCGCCGGGAACCGGATCACCGGCCCGCATCCTCAACGGAGACCGCGTCATGAAGCTGAACCGTCGTCACCTCCTCGCGGGAACGGCTGCCGTCGCCACCGCCCCCTATCTCGGCGGCCGCGCCGAGGCGCAGACACGCGCCGAAACCCTGCGCTACGTCACTGGCGCTGCGGTCAACACGCTCGACCCGACCATGCCCGGCTCGACACGCGAGGCCTTCGGCGTCAGCGTCAACGTCTATGACCGGCTCGTCTCCTTCGGCCGCAAGCAGCGCGACGGCAACTGGGTCTTCGACATCGACAACATCCGCGGCGAGATCGCCGAGAAGGTCGATATCAGCGCCGACGGGATGACCTTCACCTTCCACATCCGCAAGAACGCCAAGTTCCACGACGGAACCCCGGTGACCGCGGCCGACGTCAAATGGTCCTATGACCGCGCCGTCTCCGCCCGCTCGCTGGCGGCCGCCCAGATCGGCACCGGCTCCTGGACCAAGCCCGAGCAGTTCACGATCGTCGACACCCACACGGTTGTCGGCAAGATCGACAAGCCGGACCGCCTCGCCCTGCCGAACCTCTGCACCCTCTATGCGATTGTCTTCAACTCGACGCTGGTAAAGAAGCACGTGACGCCCCAGGACCCGTGGGGCCAGGCCTGGACCAAGGACAACACGGCCGGTTCCGGCGCCTATACGGTGGAAAGCTTCCGTCCCGGCGAGCAGGTGATCCTGCGCCGCAACGACGCCTGGACCGGCGGCGTCGACGGCAAGCCGGCCCCGTTCCGGCGCATCATCTGCCAGACCATTCCCGAGGCGGCGACGCGTGCCAGCCTCATCGAGAAGGGCGACGCCGACCTCTCCATCGACCTTCAGCCGAGCGACATCGACACGCTGGTCGCGCGCGGCCGCGTCAAGGCGATCTCGACGCCCCAGTTCAACGCCTTCTCGATGATCGCCTTCAACACCAGGATGCCGCCCTTCGACAACAAGAAGGTGCGCCAGGCGATCGCCGCAGCCCTGCCCTACGACTCGCTGTTCAAGGCGGGCCTGTTCGAGCGCGGCGCCAAGCTCTATGGCGGCACCTGGTCGGGAACGCCGAACGATGCCTCCTTCCCCCAGCCGATGCCCTACAAGCAGGACGTCGCCAAGGCCAAGGCGCTGCTGACGGAAGCAGGCTTCCCCAATGGCTTCGACACGTTCTTCGCCTTCAACCTCGGCTCGGCCGCCTTCGCCGAACCGATCGCGGCGCTGGTGAAGGAGGCGCTTGCCGCCATCAACATCCGCGTCGAGATCCAGAAGCTGCCCGACGCGCAGATCTCGACCATGGTCACAGAGCGCAAGCTGCCCTTCTTCATCGAGACCTCGATCGCCTGGCTGCCCTCGACCGACTACTTCTTCCGCACCTTCCTCTATGGCCCGCAGCGCTGGAACTATTCCGGCTGGAACGACCAGCGCATCGCCGACATTGCGGAGAAGGCGCGGTTCGAGACGGACAAGGCCAAGTACGACGCGGCCTGCAAGGAGATGATCGCCATCATGGCCGAGGAGACGCCGATCGTCATGCTCTGGCAGCCGAACCAGGACGCGGTCATGCCGAAGAACATCGACGGCTATACCTATGGCTATCACCGCCAGGTCGACTTCCGCGACGTGAAGCGGACCTGACGGGCCCGCCGGTCATGAGCCTTGCAGCCGGTATCGCCAGGCGCGCGGGACGGAGGGCCCTGTCCTCCGTTCCCGCGCTCTTCGGGGTGATCGTCTTCACCTTCCTGCTGATGCGGGTGCTGCCGGGCGATCCGGCCGTGTTCTTCGCCTCCGGCCCCAATGCCGGACAGGCGGAAATCCAGATGATCCGGGAGCAGATGGGCCTCGACAAGCCCATCCCGCAGCAATTGCTGCTCTATCTGAAGGATATCGCCACCGGCAATCTCGGCCGCTCGATGAATACCGGCCAGCCGGTGGTGACCGACTTGATCAACCGTCTGCCGGCCTCGCTCGAACTCACCTTCACGGCGCTGCTTTTCGCCCTCTCGCTGGCCCTTCCTCTCGGCATCCTCGCCGCGCTCAGGCCCAATTCCCTGATCGACCACGGGGTGAGGTTCCTGTGTTCGCTCGGCGTCTGCGTGCCGACCTTCGTGTCGGGGCTGCTGCTGATCTACGCCTTCTACTACATCCTCGGCATCGCCCCCGACCCGACGGGACGGCTCGACGTCTTCGCGGCTCAGCCACCGGTCATCACCGGCTTCATCCTCATCGACGCGGCCCTCGCCGGCGAATGGGAATCCTGGCGCGCCGCTGCGAGCCAGCTCGTCCTGCCGGCGGCGACCATGGCCCTCTTCGTCCTGGCGCCGCTCGCCCGCATGACCCGCGCCGCCATGCTAGCGGTCATGACCAGCGACTTCGTGCGCACGGGCGAAGCCCTCGGCCTGTCGCGGCGGCGCGTCGTCCTGGTCTATGCCCTGCGCAATGCGCTCCTGCCGGTCATCACCATCATGGGCATCGTCTTCTCCACTATGCTGGGCGCCAACGTTCTGGTCGAGAAAGTCTTCTCCTGGCCCGGTGTCGCCTCCTACGCGCTCGACGCCCTGCTGACCTCCGACTATGCGCCGGTGCAGGGCTTCGTCCTGCTGATGGCCTTCATCTTCGTCCTGGTGAACCTCACCATCGACGTGCTCTACGGCCTCGCCGATCCCCGGGTCTCGATCGAATGAGCGCCACGCTCCGCCATACCGGCTACATCCTCAGGGGCAATCCGGTGACGCTGGTCGCCGGCTGCGGCGCGGTGCTGCTCATCCTGATCGCTATCATCGGGCCCTCCATCGCGCCCTATGGGCCGACGGTCTCGAATGTGCCCCAATCGCTGCAGCCACCGAGCGCCGCCCACTGGTTCGGTACCGACCAGCTCGGCCGCGACGTCTTCTCGCGCGTGCTGGTGGCGACCCGGCTCGACCTCGCCATCGCCGCCTCGGCGGTGAGCATCTCCTTCGTCCTCGGCGCCATGATCGGCGCCTTCTGCGGCTATGCCGGCGGGCGCCTCGACCGCTGGGTCGGCCGCTTCGTCGACGTGCTGATGGCCTTCCCGCTCTTCGTCCTTGCCATGGCGCTGGTGGCGGCGCTCGGCAACCGGGTCGAGAACATCATCTATGCCACCGCCATCATCAACCTGCCCTTCTACATCCGCTTCGCCCGCGCCGAGGTGAATGTCCGCCGCAATTCCGGCTGGGTGGAAGCGGCGCGCGCCTCCGGCAACAGCCATGTGCGCGTCGTGCTGCTCTTCCTCCTGCCCAACGTCCTCCCGGCCATGGCGGTGCAGATCTCGCTCAACCTCGGATGGGCCATCCTCAATGCCGCCGGCCTCTCGTTCCTCGGCCTCGGGGTGCAGGCGCCGACGCCGGAATGGGGCATCATGGTCGCCGAGGGGGCGCGGTTCATCACCACAGGCAAATGGTGGCTCGTCGTCTTCCCCGGCGCCGCCTTGATGACCGCCGTTCTCTGCTTCAACCTCCTCGGCGACGGCCTGCGCGACATCCTTGATCCGCGGATGCGGACATGACGGAGCCGCTCCTCACCATCGACGACCTCAAGGTCACCTTCTCCACCCGCAACGGCTTGGTGGAGGCGCTGAAGGGCGTCTCCCTCAGCCTCGACGCCGGCGAAACGCTCGGCATCGTCGGCGAATCCGGCTCCGGAAAGTCCGTCACCGCCTTTTCGGTGATGCAGCTCCTCGACCGCGCCGGCAAGATCACAGCCGGTCGCATCACTTTCCGCGGCCAGGACATCACCCGCGCCTCCAGGTCCATGCTGCAGCCGCTGCGCGGTGCGGCGATGTCGATGATCTTCCAGAACCCGCGGGCAGCCCTGAACCCCATCCGGACGGTTGGTCTGCAGATCGCCGACGTGCTGCGCGCCCATGAGGCGCTGTCGGCGCGTGAGGCCCGCGCCAAGGCGCTGAAACTGCTCGAGGCAGTGCTGATCCGCGATCCCGAGGAGCGCCTCGACGCCTATCCGCACGAATTGTCGGGTGGCATGTGCCAGCGCGTCATGATCGCCATGGCGATCGCCTGCGAACCCGCGCTCCTCATCGCCGACGAGCCGACCACCGGCTTGGACGTCACGACGCAGAAGACGGTGATGGACCTCCTCGCCGAGATCACCGCCCGCCGCGGCATGGCGATGATCCTCATCACCCACGACCTCGGCCTCGCCGCGCAGTATTGCCAGCGCGTCGCCGTCATGGAACAGGGCCTTGTGGTCGAACAGGCGGTGCCCGCGAGCCTTTTCGGTGCGCCGCGGCACCCCTATACGAAACGCCTCGTGGCTGCCTCGCCGACCCGCCATTCCACCGTCGACAGCCTTGTGGTCGATGCCGGCGAGCCAGCGCCCGCGGCGCCGCGCGTGTCGCTCCGGCGGCCCGCCGAAGCGCTGCTCTCCGTCTCGAACCTCGTGAAGACCTTCGACAATGGCTTCCGCGGCGTCGACGACGTCTCCTTCGACCTCGCGCCCGGCGAGAGCCTCGGCCTCGTCGGGGAATCGGGTTCGGGCAAGAGCACCATCTCACGGCTCGTCTGCCGCCTGCTCGATCACTCCGCCGGCACCATAGACTTCGACGGCGAGGATATCGGCGCGATCTCGTCCCGCGACTTCTACCGCTCGCGCTTCCGCAAGGACATCCAGATCGTCTTCCAGGATCACGGCGACAGCCTTAACCCGCGCTTCTCCGCCTTCGACTGCATCGCCGATCCGCTGAAACTGCTGGCCGGCGTCCAGGACAGCCGCGACCTGCGCCGGCAGGTCGAGGACTGCGCCCGCCGGGTCGGTCTGCCGACCGAGTTCCTCGACCGTTTCCCCCACCAGCTCTCCGGCGGCCAGAAGGCCCGGGTCGGTATCGCCCGCGCCATCGCCGCCAAGCCCCGCCTTCTGGTACTCGACGAGCCGACGGCCGCGCTCGACGTCTCCGTCCAGGCGGTGATCCTGCATCTCCTCGACCGTCTCAGGCGGGAGACCGGCCTCGCCTATCTCTTCGTCAGCCACGATCTCAACGTGGTCCGCATGATGTGCGAGCGCACCATCGTGCTGCAGAAGGGCCAGATCGTCGAACAGGGACCGAGCGGGGCGCTGTTCACCGATCCGGCGTCCGACTATGCCCGCGAGCTCATCGCGGCCATCCCGCATTTCGATCCGGAAGCGGCCACGGCCCGCCACAGGGAAGCCGCGACAGCGGGCTGAGCCTCGCGCGCGACCCCGGGCCTATTCCGCCGCCTGTCCCAGCCCGGGCACTGTCTCCCGCACCTCCGCCTGTGCCACGTCATAGGCGAGGAAAGTGTTCCAGTTCGCCTCCACATCCGCCGAGAACAGGCCCTTGGTGACCCCGTCGACGAGCCGCGGCACCGCGGTGGTCATGGCGTTGATCGACGAGCCGGAGGGACCGAAGCTCATGGTCGAGGCGATCGAGAAGAGATGGACATTGCCGATCCAGGGCGTGCGCCCCGGCACCTTCTCGGTGAACTGGTAGTCCGGCGAGAGATAGGGGAAGGCGGCGAGGCGGTCGCTGCGCTCCTCGTCGGGGGGCAAGTAGCGGTCGCCCCAGGTGGCGATATTGTCGTGGAAGGCCGCAAGCTCGGGCTTGGCCGCATAGTCCATGGCGATGCCGGTGCCGCAGATGAGGAAATCGGCGACGAAGTCACCATGCGGTGTGGTGACAACGGCGCGGCCGGCCTCCTCCCGCGCCGCGGTCCAGGGCGCCCCCGTATGCAGCAGGAAGTTGGGATGCCGGGCGCAGCGATCGTAGGTTGCCTGCGGGAACCCCTCGCGCAGGCCCATGACGCGGCTCATGAACCGCCAGCGCCACGCATCGTCGAGATCGGCGAGGTGTTTCATGAAACCGCGGAAGGTGATCCAGCGATAGGGCTGGATCACCTGCGGTTCGAGGCGCCGGCAGAAGAGATGGACCGAGGACGCGCCGGCTTCGAGCGCCGTCGCCGCATTGTCGAAAGCCGAGGCGCCGGCCCCGAGCACCGCCACGACCTTGCCCTTCAGCGCGGCGAAATCGATCGTATCGGCCGCATGGGCGCGCAGGGACGGCGCCAGAGACGCGACGAAATCCGGCATCCACCAGCGGCCCGTCGAATCCTGCCCCGTCGCCAGCACCACCTTGCGGGCGTAGAGCCTGCGCTCGCCGCCGGGTCCGCGGACCGTCGCGGCGACCAGCTCGCCGGCCTGGGTCAGAGACAGGAGTTCGGTGTCGTTCTCGACCGGGATCTCCGTCATCCGACGCATGAAGAGGAGATAGTCGTTCCAGTCCTCGCGCGTGATCAGGTCCAGCGCCCGCCAATGGTCGGCGCCGTAGCGGGCCTCGTGCCAGGACTGGTAGGTGAGGCTCGGAATGTCGAGATCCGGCCCGGTGAAATCCTTGGGGCTGCGCAGGGTCTGCATCCGGGCAAAGGTCACCCAGGGCCCCTCCTCGCCATAGGAGGCCTTGTCGATGACCAGCACATTGTCGACCCGCGACCGTTTCAGGCCGAAGGCGGTGACCACACCGGACTGCCCGGCGCCGACCACCAGCACGTCGAGCGCTGCCGACCCGTCCGGCGCGACGCGCGGGGTCAGCCAGGACGCGCGGGGGTGGGCGATCCGCCCGAGATCGTCGCGGATGCGGGTTTCGAGTGCGGTCAGCGACGGTGAGGTCATGTCGGAATCTCGGGCGGCATGCAAAGGGGAATGGATCGGGCAGGCAAGATGCAGGCCGCATGCTGGTCCCTGCGGGCGAGGCTCGCAAGGCCGGAGATCACCCTGCGCCTGTCGCCCAGGCGGCGTCCTGCAACGACCGCCAGTCGAGCTTGTTGGACGCGGTGCGCGGCAAGGCGTCGACGAAAGCGACCAGCCGCGGCACCTTGTAGGCGGCCATCACCTCCCGCGCCCAGGCGATCAGGTCCTCGGCCGTCAGGGTGCAGCCCGGCCGGAGGACCACCAGGGCCTTCACCGTCTCGCCGCGATAGGCGTCGGGCGCCGAGACGATGCAGCATTCCTGGACGGCGGGATGGCGGTAGAGCACCGCCTCGACCTCCGAGGGCCAGACCTTGAAGCCGGAAACCGAGATCATCCGTTTCAGGCGGTCGACCATGTGGAAATAGCCCTCGTCGTCGATGCGGGCGAGATCGCCGGTGCGCAGGAAGCGCCACCCCGCGAGCGTGACAAAGGCCTCCGCCGTCGCCTCCGGCCGGTTCCAGTAGCCACCCATCACCTGCGGCCCCGCAATGACGATCTCGCCTGTCTCGCCCTGCGGCAGTTCGGCGAGGCTCTCGGGGTCGATGATCCGCGCATCGGTCTCCTGCACCGGCACGCCGAGGCATTGCGGCTTCGGCCGGTCGACCGGGTTGAGATGGCTCGGCGACATGGTCTCGGTCAGGCCATAGCCCTCGACATAGGCGAGGTTCCACCGCCGCTTCAGCTCGGCTGCCACCGCCGCCGGCATGGCTGCGCCACCGCCGGTGATGATCTTCAGCCGCGCGAAGGCCGCTTCGTCGAAGCCGTCTGCGGCCAGGGCATCCACCACCATGGTCGGCGCCGCGCTCCACAAGGTCACCCCGTAACGCTTGAACAGCGGCGCCACGAGATCGCGGTCCCAGCGGGCCATGACGACGACCGTCGCGCCGCAGGCGGCGCAGCCGTTGAGCGAGAGCTGCATGCCCGCGACATGGAACATCGGCATGAAGCCGGTGAGCACCGTCTCGTCGTCGTAGAAATACCAGCGCGCCTGGACGAAGGCGGTGAACAGCACGCTGTGATGGGTGTGCATGCAGGCCTTCGGCTTGCCCGTCGTGCCGGACGTGTAAGGCATGACGCAGAGATCGTCGGGCCGACTCGTGTCGGCGAGCGGCGGTCGCGCCTTCGCCAGCGCCTCGGCCCACGGGATGAAAACGGGCGACAGGCCCTCCGGCAGCACGCTCTCAGCTATCACCGGCGGCAGGCGGAACGGCGTATCGACAGGAATCTCGTCGCCATAGGCGGCGACGATCACATGGCCCAGCAGCGACGGCACCAGCGCTTCGAACCGGCCGACGAGTTCGGCGCCGATCAGCGCAATCCTCGCGCCGCTGTCCCCGGCGAGATAGGCGATCTCCTCCGGCATGGACATGGGGTTGACCGGCACCACCACGCCCCCCGCCCGCGCGATGGCCTGATAGGCGATGATCGCGTGCGGGGAGTTCTGCATGTCGAGCAGCACGCGGTCGCCGTGGGCGAGTCCGCAGGCATGCTGGAGATGGGCCGCCAGCCGCTCCACCCGCGCGAGGAGCTCGGCAAAACTGATCTCCGCTCCATAGAAGGCGATGGCGAGCGCCTCGCCCCTCCGCGCCGCCGTTTCCCTGAGCGCCTCGCCCAGGCTCGACGGCAGCGCGCCGATGGTGCGGGGGACGCCGACGGGCCAGACGCTCATGCGGCTGGCACCCCGTATCCACCGCCACCGCAGCCTTCCAGTGTCACCAGGTCGCCGGCCTTGAGGAGCAGGTTCGCCTTGCCCGACAGGCGCTCCGTGCGGCCATCGCGCTCCAGCGTGATCGTATAGGGCTTGCCCTCCCCGCCGCCCTTCAGGCCATAGGTCGGCATGACCGAGCGCTCGACGCAGGTGGTGAGCCACAGGCTCGGCGCCAGCACCCGATAGGCGCGGATGACGCCGTCGCCACCCCTGTACTGGCCTTTTCCACCGGAATCCCGGCGGATCGCCTGTTTCTCGACGCGGATGGCATAGTTCGCCTCGATCATTTCGGCCGGCGTGTTCGAGGTATTGGCGAGATGGACGCGCGTCGCCGGGCAGCCGTCGCGGTCGTGACGGGCGCCCTCGCCGCCGCCATGCACCTCGTAGAGCATGCGCCAGGACTGGTCGGGCATCGGCTCGGCGAAGGCGAGGAGACCGGATGTCGCCGGCCCGCCCGCCGACAGCCGCTCGGGAATGACGGCCTCCATGGCACGGAAGATGGCATCCACCACCCGCATCGAGGTCTCGTGGTTGCCGGCGGCGACCGCCGCGTTCCAACCGGGCTCGAAGATGGATCCCGGCCGGGTGATAATGGTGATGGGCCTGAGAGCGCCGGCATTCTGCTGCATGTCGCGCCCGCTCATGATGCGCGCGGCATAGACCACCGCCGAACGGGCGATGAAGGGCGTCGTATTGCAGAAATTGGCGACACGGTCGGCCGATCCCGAGAGGTCGAAGGTCGCCTCGTCGCCGCGGATCTCGATCCTGACGTGGATGCGCGCGGGCTCGCCGTTCGGCCCGCCATCGTCGAGGAAATCCTCGCCCTCATAGGTGCCGTCCGGCAGGTCGGCCAGCGCCGCGCGCATCTCCGCCTCGGAGAGATCGTGCAGGCGGCTCATGGTCGCGACGAAGGTCTCGGTGCCATACTGGGCGCACATCTCGCGGATGCGCCGCTCCGCCGCCGTGGTAGCCGCCAGTTGGGCCATCAGGTCGCCCTCGCAGGAGACGGGGTCGCGGACATTGGCGAGGATCAGCTCAAGCACCGAGCGGTTGAGACCATCGGTGTCGGCGATCGTCAGCGGCGGGATGCGCATCGCCTCCTGGAACGTGTCGAAGGCATTAGCGAGATAGCTGCCCGGCCAGGTGCCACCGACATCGGGCCAGTGGGCGAGGCTGAGCGCGAAGGCAATGAGCCGGCCCTCGACGAAGACGGGCCGGGCGATCTTGACGTCGTTGAGGTGGTTTCCGCCGAGAGCGCCGACATTGTAGATGATCGCGTCGCCCTCCTTCATGCCGGAAGCAGGGCGCACCTTCAGCAGTTCCTTCACCGTATAGGCCATGGCGCCGAGATGGATCGGGATGTCTCGCCCCTGGCCGACCAGCCCGCCCTCGGCATCGGTGATGGCGGAGGAAAGGTCTCCCGCCTCGCGCAGCAGCGGCGAGCGGGCCGAGCGGGTCATGACGAGGCTCATCTCCTCGGCCGCGGCCGACAGGCCGTGGCGGATCACCTCGACCACGAAGGGGTCCAGCGCACTCATGACTCGCTCCGGGTAAGGAAGAGATTGCCGAGGTCGTCGGGACGCGCCTGCCAACCCGGCGGCACGATGACGGTGGACCAGGCATCCTCGATGATGGCGGGCCCGGTGGTGATGCCGGCGATGGTCTCGCGCGGCAGGATGCGCGTCTCGACCGGGCCCTCCGGCCCGAAGATGCAGGAGCGGCTGCGGCCCGAGACCTGTGGCCGGCCGACATCGGGACGCGAGAACGGCGTCACCGAGGGCTTTGTCGCCTTCACCCGCAGCGCCTCGATGACGCAGGCCTCACCGGTCGCATAGCCGAAGAGCTGGTGGTGGCGGGCGTGGAAGTCGGCCTCCAGCCGCGTCGGGTCAAGCGGCACGGCAAAGGCGATGGGGATGGAATCGCTCTGCGCCGCATAGCGCATCAGTGCGACATGCTCGACGGTGATCTCCTCCGCCGCGATGCCGTTGGCGATGAGGGGATCGCGCGCCTCGGCAACAAGTTCGGCGACCCGCGCCGCGAAGGCCTCGGCCGACAGTCCTTTCAGCGCCATGCGCACCGTGCGCTGCTGCAGGAAGCTGAAATCGGCGGTGAGGCAGCCGAGGGCCGAGAAGGCGCTCGACGCCGCCGGCACGATGATCTCCCGCAGGCCGTAGATGTCGGCGAGGCCCGTGGCGTGCATCGGCCCACCGCCGCCGAAGGCGAGCAGCGTGCAGTCGCGCCCGTCGACGCCGCGCTCGACGGTCACCCGCCGCAGGGCCCGCGCCATGGTGGCGTTGGCGACCTTGACGATGCCGAGCGCCGTCTCGGCGAGGCCGAGGCCGAGCCTGTCCGCGATGGGCTGGACGGCGTCGCGCGCCTTGCCGAGGTCGATCCGGATCGTGTCGCCGAGCAGCGCCTCGGGATCGAGATAGCCGAGGATGGCATTGGCGTCTGTGATGGTGGCGCGCGTGCCGCCGCGGCCGTAGCAGGCAGGGCCCGGTACGGCGCCGGCGCTCTTGGGGCCCACGGTGAGGCCGCCCGGCCCGAGATCGACGATGGAACCGCCGCCCGCGCCGATGGAATGGACCGCGAGCATCGGCTGGCGCAGCGGCCGCCCACCCATCATGCGGGTGTCGGTCATCTCCGCAGCGCCGTCGACGATGAGGCAGACGTCGGTGGTGGTGCCGCCCATATCGAAGGTCAGCACGCGCGGGCGCGCGAGGTCGCGGGCGATGCGCGCCGAGGCGGAAACGCCGGCCGCCGGCCCGGACATGGCCATGACCAGCGGACGCCGCTTGACCGCCGGCACGGGCACCATGGCGCCAGCCGAATGAAAGACCTGCAGCCCCGCGCCGATCGGCAACCGATCCTCGAGTTCGCTCAGATACTCCACCGCAATGGGCATGGCCGCGGCGTTGAAGGCGGTCGAGGAGGCACGCTCATATTCGCGCGCCTCCGGATTTATCTCATGCGAGACGCAGACATGCGGGACGATGCCGGCGAGGCGCTCGGCGAGGCGCTTCTCATGGTCGGGATTGGCATAGGCATGCAGCAGGCAGATGGCGACGCTGGCAACCGCGTTGGCCTTGAGCCACGTCACCAGCCGCTCGATTTCGCTGTCCGCCAACGGCGTCAGCACGGTGCCGGTATGGTCGAGCCGCTCGACGATGCCGAAACAGAGCGACGGCGGCACCAGCGGCGGCGCCTTCGGCGGAATGTCGAGGCGGTAGAGCTCCTGCCGGCGGTAGCGGGCGATCTCCAGCACGTCCTCGAACCCGGCAGTGGCCACCAGCGCCACCTTCGGCAGGCGCTCCTCGACCAGGGCATTGGTGACGCGCGTGGTGCCATGGACGAAGCGCCTGACGTCGTCGGGTCCGAGACCGACGGCCGCGAGCGCCTCCATCATCGCCTGAACCGGCGCATCGGGGCGGGAGGGAACCTTGGCGATCCGGGTCTCATGGCTGCCGCTGCGGACGGCGATGATATCGGTGAACGTGCCGCCGATATCGGTGCCGATGTCCCATTCTCTTGTCTGCACCGCGACCGACTCCCCCGGCTTGTCTGCCGAAGCGACCATTCAAGTGGTTTTGCGGTCCGGCAGAACCCCCCGTTGTGGTGGAGAGGACTGACCGTTGCGCAGGGCTCGTCAGACCGTAGGCAAGCCTCCGCCCGCGATGGCCTCCAGGGCCTTCACATGCTCGCCGACGACGGCCTCGAGGTCATAGCGCGCGATATGGTTACGCCGGAACGCCGCGTGCCGGCGTTCCTCGTCGATTCGGTCGCAACAGGCGGCGAGGCCGGCGATGAGGGCCTCCGGATCGCCGGCCGGTACGAGGCTGCCGAGCCGCGGATCGACCAGGATGTCGCTCGGACCGAAGTCGCAATCCGTGGCCAGGACCGGCAAGCCGCACCTGAGCGCCTCGCAGATGGTCAGCCCCCAGCCCTCCCAGCGCGACGCGGAGACATAGGCATCGCTCGACACCAGCGCCCCGACCGGATCGTCGGGACGGTGAAGGAAGGAGACCACGTCGGCAAGGCCGTGCCTGTCCACGCGAGACCGAAGGTCGGCTTCGAGGTCTCCATATCCGACGAGCGTCAGTCGGGCCTGGGGGTGGGTCGACCGAAGGACGGCGAAGGCCTCGATCAGCAGGTCCTGGCCCTTCTGGTGGGTGAACCGCCCGACATTGACGAAGCGCACGAGCCCGTCCCGGGCGGGGCGCGGGTCGCCATCGGTGAAGCGGCGGACAGGGTTGGGCGCCCAGATGTGAGGAACCGGCAGCGACATCATCGCACGAAAGGCATCCAGTTGACGGGGACTGGTGCCGAGCACCCCCACGAAGGCCCCCTTGGCAACCGTCTTCATCAGATCGAAAAGCACACGGGCACGAAAATGGCCACGCTCGATGGCCGGATTGCCATGCAGATGAACGACGAAGCGGCGTCCGAGCCCGATGGCGGCCGCCCAGCAGATCACCGCGGGTTCGACCTGCGGCACGACCACGAGGTCGAAAGGCTGGGCCGCAACATGGCGCCGAATGACCCGGAAGAGTTCAGGCTTCCCCGAGACATTCTCCTGGAATGACCGGTAGGGGCGCTCCGAGACGGTCATGCCCGGGTAGCGCGAAAGATGCACCACCGTCACGTCGACTGCCGCGGCATGGTGCGTGGCCATGCCGGAAGCCACCTCGTCGATGACACGCTCGATGCCCGCGAACTTGCCAGTCGGAGGCACGATGTAGAGGATGCGCAGCGGCATGCGGCTCACCAGCTCTGCCGCGATGGCCGGATGGTGGTCCTCACGGCTGCACCGTGCCCTGCGCCGGAACCAGGCCATGGCGTCGGGGCCCGCGTGCCGCCTCGTAGACGCGCAGCGTATCCTCGGCGACACGCCGGATGGTCAGGAAGCCGATGCGGATCTGGCTGTTGGCCCGCCATTCCGCGAGGCGCTCCGGGGAGTCGAGCAGCGATGCCAGAGCCTCTGCGATCTGGGCTGGCTCCTGCGGGGGGACCAGGATGCCCGCGGCACCGTTCTCCAGCAGTTCGGGGATCCCGTCCACGGCCGTAGCGATCACCGCGCAACCGGCCTCGCGCGCCTCGGGCAGGACCAGAGGCGCAGGGTCCGCCAGCGAGGGCAGGACGAAGATGTCGGCCGCCACCATCCAGGGATAGGGATCGTCCTGCGGGCCCTCGAAGGTGATGGCTGTTGCGCTCGGAAGGCCCGCGGCATGCCGGCGGTAGGCCTCGAGGTCGGGCCCGTCACCGAGGATGTAAAGCCGCGCCGCGGGAAAGCGCGCATGGACCAGGTCAAAGGCGGCGAGCAGGTCCAACAGACCCTTGCGTGCATGCAGCCCCCCGACAAACAGCACGGCAGGATGCCCCAACTGCCGGGGGGACATGTCGCGGTGCTCGAACCGCGCCGAGCCGATGGTCCCGTTGAGCACCACATCGAGCTTGCGCGAGGGAACGCCCCGTCCAGCCATCATGCGCGCGACCGCCGCGCTCACTGCGATGACGCGGGTGCCCAACCCCATGAGGATGGCACTCTTCTCGAAGGCATTGTGCACCGTCGTGACCAGCGGCGTGCGCGTGATCTTGCAGATGGGCCAGGCGATGACCGCGCTGGTCATCATGTGGGCGTGGATCACGTCGGGACGCCAGTCACGAACCAGCCGCCACAACTGACGGAGCGATCCGGCGAGGGCGAGCGGGCGACGCTGATGTCCGACAAAGGCCCGGGTGACGCCCTTGCGGTCGAGCAGGGCGTCGAGATCACCGCCCTCGCTGGCCACGGCCACATCATGGCCCTGCGCCTTCTGCTCGCAGGCCAGATCGACGGCCGCATGGACATGGCCATTGAGGCGACGCGTATGGTTGAGCAGATGAAGAACCCGCACCGAATCCTCTCCCTGATGGCGGGCGGGAAACGCATTGCGCCCACCCCGCCTCCTGTCCTAGGCGTGATTGAGAAGTACGCCGACCACGTTGGCTCCGGCATCGGCCAGCAACCGGGCCGCGGACCGCACATCGTCGATCGTGGTGACGGAGGCGGCTGCGACGATCACGACGGCCGTCGCCCGGCGGGCGATCGTGGCCGAGACCGCTGCGTCGCCGAGGGGCGCGAGGTCGAGCAGGACATCCCCGCGCTGGCGCCGATCGTCGATCAGCGCCGCCAACGGCGCGCTGTCGAAATCGACCACTGTGGGGCCGTCTTCCGGCAGCCAGGCAGGGAGACGCAACACCCCACGGTTGTCCTCGAACCGCAATTCCGGCTCTGGCACGCGGTAGGACAGCAGCCCGACAAGCGACCCGAGCCCGCCAGAGGTCGGGCTTGTGACACTCTGGCGGGCGTCGTCCACGTCTGTCTCGATCACGGTGACGCGCCGTCCCGTGAGATGGGTGAGACGCGCGAGGTTCATGCTGAGGAAGCTGCAGCCCGTGCCACGCGTCCATGAGACGAGGGCGATGACCTCTCCGGCTCCGCCGGTTCCCGGCCGCGCGGCGACACGGACCGCCGCACGAAGGCTCGACAGCGCCCGGGCGAGATCGCCGCTGGGCTGGCCCTCAACCAGATTGTCGATGTCGGCCTTGAGAAGCGGGCCTGTCCATCCCCTTACCCGCATCCGAGGGACCGTCGCGATGCAGGGCAATCCCGTACTGGCCGTAACGGCGGCAGGATTGTGCAGCCGGCGATCAAAGAGACCGACGGCGATGAGGAAGCAGAAGGCCGTCATGCCGCCGATCACCGCTCCCGTCGCGACGATCAGGGTCGGCCGCGGGGCACTGGGACTGAGCGGCACCAGAGCTTCGCCGATCAGCCGGCCGTCGGCATCGGGCATGGGAACGGCCGGCGCCCGCCCGTCGCGAAGGGCTGCATCGCCGGCTGCGACCTGGGCCGCGAGATTGTCGATGCGCGCCTGGGCCCATTCCGACCCGGCGCGGGCGGCTTCCAGCTTGCGGGTCACGGACTGCAGCAGATAGGCAGCCGCGATCGCGTTGGCGACCTTGGCCGAAAGCGTGGCGCTGCCCGAACTGTAGGCCACCTCCAGCGTATAGGTCTGGCCGATGCGCCGGGCCGAAACCCGCCGCGTGAACTCGGCAAAGGCGCGCTGGCGTGCCGTGGCGGGGTCCGGGACCGTATCGGTGCGGCCTTGGCCACCGAAAGGCATACGGATAAGAGGCGGACGAGGCTTGAAATCATCCGTATCGGCGAGGTTGAGACCGTCGAAGACATCTCGCAGAAGCCGCTCGGAGCGGACGATCTGGAGCTCGGTATCGGCGCGGTTGAGATCGAGCACGGGAACGGCGGCGGGTTCCCGGCCGACCGTCGGCGGCCGTCGTGGGTCAAGCAGGATCGTCGCCGACGTCGTGAAGGTCGGCGGTGTCGTCCGCGCCACGACGGCGGCGACAACGATGCAAAGCGCCATCCAGCCCGCAAGCCAGTAGCGATAGCGCCAAACCAGCGTCCCCGCCGCAGCGATCAAGCGAAAGGGATCATCCTGCTCGGTCCTGGGAATGGCCATTTCGCGCGCCGGCAGGAACTGGAAGCGATGGACGTCAGGCGGTGGGCTTATGGTCATCCGCGCTCCTCTGCGGTGGGAGGATGAGAGCCGCCCGCTCCGGCTCGACCTGGCCGCGGATGATGTCTCGCATCGCGAGGACATTGCCGCGGAGTCGACCGCGGCGATCGACATGCGGTTCCGGGCGCACGGAGCGCGCCAGATTGGCAGCGATGTTGCGAAAGACGTGATCGGCGACCTGCGCGAAGGTCATCGTACCCTTGCGCAGCATGTAGAACGGGTTGACCACCTGGGAGTAGCCGAGCCGCTCCCCGCGCACACGCCCGCCCTTGACGCCGAGATGCACGCCGCGTGCCTCGTTCGTCCGTGCCAGGCGACCGCCATGGCGCCGGAGCACGGCACCGAAGTCGCGATCTTCGAGCCAGCCATAAAGCACCAGCCTTTCATCGAACCGCATCGAGCGAATGGCGCTCGCCCGGAACGCCATGTTGCAGCCATAGGGGCTGTAGGGTTCCGACCATGCGATACGCTGGGGCGGAGCGGCCGCGGCGATAAGGGAAAGCGCCTCATCGAAGCCGATCCCAGGCCCCTTGATCCCGTCGGCGAGCACGTCGCCCGTCAGGCTGCCGAGCCACGGTTCATCGTAGAAGGCCTGGGCGATGCTGGCGATCCAGCCGGCATCGGCAACGAAGTCGTCATCGAAGAAGGCGACGATGTCGGTGTCGGCAGGAACGGCGGCAAGTGCCCGATTGCGCTGCCGTGGCAGGCCGGCCGGCCCGGTGATGACCTGCACCCGTTCGTCCGACAGCAATGCCCCTGCATCCGCTTCGCTGGCGCAGGAGATAATGAAGGACGATGGCTGGAGCGTCTGGTGGGCCAGAAGGTGGTTTACTGTCTCCACGACCACGGCGGGCCGCCCGATCGTGGCGATGATCACCGCGACCTTGGGAGCGGCCGCCATCACCGGCGAAGGGCTGATCGCGCGCCTGGCGCCGGCCGGGTCTTTCAGCAGTTCGAGATAGCCCTCGGCGCTGTCGGACCAGCGGAACCGGGCGGCATTGTCCTGTCCCCGCCCGACCAGGTCCTGTCGCAGGGTTGCGGAGACGGACAGCGTGGTGATCGCGCGGATCCAGGCCTCTGGATCGTCCGGAGAGGCCATAACCGCCGCCCCGCCGCAGACCTCCGGCATGCTCGCGCGATCGGACGATACGACGGGACAGCCGCGGGCCATGGCCTCGATGATCGGCAGCCCGAAGCCCTCGGTGTAGGAGGGAAACGCGAGGCAAAGCGCCCTGTCCATCAGCCAGGCAAGGTCGTTGTCCTCGACCCGGCCGATCTCGATGACATGGCCTCCTGCCGCCTCCCGATAATCCGCGAAGACCGAGCCTCCGCCGCCAGCGACGACGACGTCGATGCCCTGCTGGGCTAGGGCGGGCGCGATGCTCGCGAGCAAATGGAGGTTCTTGTGCCGTGCACGCGACCCGACCGCGAGGACGAAAGGGCGTTCCCCGCGCGATTCGAGGGCGACCGGCGCGATTGCCGCCGACCCGGGCGTCCATGCCAGCGCATGTTCGTGCCCGTTGGGCAGCACCGCGATGGAGCGCGGGTCAAGGCCCAGATGACGCGCCAGGGAGCGAGCCGACGCCGCGGAGACCGTGGCGACACGCACGGCGCGTCGGGCGATGCGCGGTTGCAGGAAGCGATAGGCCCGACGGAATGCCGCGCTGTAGCTTTCCGGCATCGTGAAGACATTGGCGTCGTGGAGGCAGACCACCTGGTCGCCCTGGGCGAGAGGTGCGGTGTTGCCGAGATTGAGAAGGCGGCCACGCCAGGCCATCGGCAGCGCCACCTGTTCCCATGCGTGCCCTTGCAGCATGCCGACCGGGCGCATCTCGAGGGCGTCAAAACCCGGATCAGGGGTTGAGGGAGGGGCGAGCAGCGGCGCTTTGGCGCCCGCGGCAGCAAGCCTGCTGTCGATCCGCGCCGCAATCTGCCGGGCATAGCGCTGCACGCCCGTGACCGGCTGGGTGAGGAAGCGTCCGTTGATGGCGAAGCCGGCGGACGTGGTCATGGCAGCCTCCCTGTCAGCGAGGGACAACCTCGCAGATCCGCGACCCCGGAGGCATCTGGAGCGGGGCCGCGCGGGGTCATTCGGCCAGCACCAGCAACGAGTAGCCACCGAGAAGCCGCACGGCGAAATCGGCGTTCACCGCATGGAGCAGGCGGCGAGGAAGCCGCATGATCCGGCTGCTGAGGGCCTGGTTCGGCAATTCGAGGCGGCTCGCCGTGTAGGCATAGTCGATCACGGTATAGCCACAGTCCCTAAGGGTTGCGAGGGCGGTCTCCTTATAGAAATAGTGAAGGTGCCCGACGCTCGACCGCAGCCCGATGATCGGCCACGAGCGCAGCACCGACTGGACCGACAGGTCGAGCGGTATGTGGAAAATGGCGCGCTTCCCGACGCCCCTCAGCTTCTTGATGAAGGCAATGTAGTCCTCGACATGCTCGATCACGTCGGCAATCACGACGACGTCGAACGTCTCGCCGGCATCCATCACGTCGCCCAGATGAAATGTGACGTCGTCGGTTTCCTTGAGCTTGGCGCGCTCGTAGGCATGGGGCGAAATCTCGAACCCGGCCATCCGCACCCCTGGAAAGGTGCGGCTGAGGTTAAGAAGGATCTCTCCTGTGCCGCAGCCGACTTCGCAGAGGCTGTCAAAGGTCAGGTTGTTGCGCCGGATGATCGCTTCGATCTGCCGTGCCTTCCAAGGCGAATCCTCCTCGTGCCAAGTCGGATTGCGCTCGGCATATGCGTCGGACTGATACATTTCCTGCATCGAACCATCCCACTCCCACGCGCGGACTCTCGTCGCAGACAGCATAATGGGGGCCCGGACCAACGCTGACGGTTTCGCCCTGCCAGCCCGACGCCCCACATTCCAACACCTGGACGAGCAACCCCTATGCCAACACGCGACTTGGCAGCGGCCACAGGCTTGCCCGCTATGCAGATCGGACGGGGCTCGGCGGGCGCCAAGAGGCCCGATGGAGCCAGCCGCGATCGACGCGAAGCGCGAGGGCGGCGCAGCGAAAGAGGACCTGACGGGCCAGCGACGCCAGTGGTGGCACCACCACGGCGAATAACGGCAAAGTCATTCGTGCCGAGAGGCCCGCAGAACGGGGGAATTGATGGTTGGCTAACAGTATCGGAACAAGCCGTATTGCTTGCGTGGTAGGCAATAGCCGATAAATTAGGCAATCAACTCGGATGGGATTTGTTCTTCTGCGACGTGGAGCGACAGGTTCAGGCGAGTGCGGTTTCCGCGACCTGCGTCGAGACGCGCGCTGTGGGCTGATAATCGAACCCACCTTGACGACCGAACGATTCAACCCCGAATGCCCTGAGGGCCGCGATGACCGCGGCCGCCTTGTCCGCGGCATTGCCGCTGTAGACAGGATAGGAATGGTCGAGGCTGTGGTGGCCTTCGAGACGCAGGTCCCCGACGAACAGGCCGTTGCTTGCGGTGTGGCGACGAAAGTCGGCTTCGGCCTGTTGCCAGGAATTCTGGACATGACTGCCGATGACCTCCACGGCAAAGAATTCTCTGCCATCGGCGTGACCGTAGAAGTCTGAATAGGTCGTCAGCCGCTTCCACGCGCCTTCCGCCGAGAAATTATAGAGGATCGAGGGCGCGTAGCCGCGACGGCCAGAGAAGCTGAAGAACAGGGAGACAAGATTGATGGCCTCGAGGCCGAGGTCCGTGCCAAGACCGCACATGCGGGCGATGATTGGCAGCGGAATGGTCGAGACCACCCGTCCAGACGTCAGGCTCCGGTTTCCGGCCTTCAGATGGAAGATCTTTCCGTCGCGGATAATGCTGTCCATCGGGACGCCGAGTAAGAACGTGACCCCGTCTTGCGAGAGCCGCTGGCGGACTGGATCGTAGAGCGCCGCAAATCCCGCGCGCGGTCGGGCCAGTTGCTGGTTGGAAGGTCCCTTGGGCGCAGGATTGAGCCGTCGCTTGATCTGGTTGATGAGCGAGGCATGCTCGCTGATCCATTGCATCCGCTTCTCGGCGAGTTTGAGATCGATCTGCTCGGCAGGAACTCCGTAGAATCGGCGCATATAGGCCTCGAGCCCCGATCGTCGCAGCAGGTAGTCACCGATCCAGAACCGGGCAAAGTCACGAGCCGTCTGGCGATCGGAGCGCGCGAGGCGCGCAGCGATCACGGACATGACGATGCGGGCCATGCCCCACGGACCCGCGCCGAGGATGTCATCACGAATGGAGATCGGATAGGCGGTCACCTGCCCCTGGGGATTGAGGCGACCCCAACTCGGCTGGATGGGCACGTAATTGGCGAGTAACTCCGGAAAATGCGCAACAAGCGGTGAGTCGTCCTGGAAGATGAAGCTACCGACATCGAACGTGTATGGCCCGACCGCGACGTCGATGTGGTTCCCGCCGATCTGCCGATAGCTGTCGACGATGGCCACCGACCGGCAGCCCTGTCGCAGCAGGACGGAAGCTGAAACGAGTCCCGAGACGCCCGCCCCGAGAACGATGGCATCGAAGCCGCTGGCGCCATCGCCGGCGGACGGGAGCCTTTGCGCCTGGGACACGGCTTCGTCGCGCTCGCCTTCAGGCATCATGCCCCCATATCGATCGGTCGGCTTGCGGGAGCACGGCGAACAATCCTCTCAGGACAGGGAGACCCAGGTCGGGCGCGACGCGTCGGGACCCTCCTGAACATCCGGAACCAGGGGAGCAGGCGCGGGCAGTTGCAGCAGGCCGGACAACGTGTCCCGGACAAGCAGACGTCCGGCGAGCCCCTGCCCGTCGCCGTAGGACCCGAGGGCGACCAACCGCTCCAGGGCAGCCCGCCGTCGTGTGAAGGTCGGAGCCTCGTGCAGGGCGGCACGCAGTCCGCAGATCGTCGCCATGCGCTGCCAGTAGAGGGCTGCTGCGCGCGCCGACCGGACCCTGAGGCGTGGCGGCTTCGCCAGCGCCAGTTCGACCATCACGTCGCTGTTGCGCGTCGCGCGGTCCTCCAACCTGCGCAGGCGCCGGGCTGCGGCCCCTCGCGACAACCGGCTCTGGCCTGACAGCAGACGCCTGAGGAGCCCCTGACTGTCGACGTTGGTCTGGCGTAACGCCGCCAGGGGCTGCGCGATCGTCACAATCGATCCGAGGCCATGGGCGAGGACATAGAGCGATCGGTCGATCACCCTGAGGTCGCCCGTCTCTTCGCGGCGGCGCATGAAATCGCCCACCTGCATCCAGGTCAGCAACTCACGGCGGACAACGATGGTGCCTGAGAGGAACCCTTCCCAAGGACCGAGTTTGAGAGCCCCGTGAACCTCGGTATTGGCGATCCCCTGGGGAAGAAAGCCGCCATAGCGACCCCCATCGGTCATGATGGTCGCAGAATGGGCGACCATCATGACGTCCGGATGATCGGCTGCTGCAATGCAGCGCGCCAGCTTGTCGGGATGCCAACAATCGCCCCGGGCGGAGAAGGCGACCAGATCGCCCATGCACAGCAGTGATGCAGTGACAAGGCTGTTCTGCCAATCGCTCTGCTCATCACTATAGCATATCCTGACAGGGAATCGGACAGACTCGGCGAACTGCTTCACGATGCGCAATGTTTCATCAGTGGAGCCCTGGTCTGAGATCCAGAGCTCACTGGGTTGGTGCGTTTGTTTTCTGATACTTTCGAGTTGTTGATCGACGTAACGGCTTCCGTTGTACGTCGACATCAGGACGGATACGCTCTTCATGGTCGACCCTCGCAGCCAGATGCCAAGTTCCTGTCTCACCGACGAAAAGCGACGCCGCGATGTCGCGCTGTGGCGATAACAGCAGTTGGCAACACTTGGTCCGTGCCAGGCCGACCTCTCCCAAGCCAAGACCAATGCGGATCACGCCGGCTGTGCGCGACGGACCCAAGCCGAACGTCAGCAAGGAGCATGCCACTGCCGAAGACATGGGCATAACAGACGTCGACAGTGAAAAACCCGGCGTGACGTGCTGCGGCATGAAACGGCAAAAAGCGGAATCGCCGTGCAACTGGGCGTCCTGCACGTTTTCCTTGCGTCTGTTTTGCAGGCAAATACCCGGCAAAGTGTGAACAAGAAAGTGGCAAACACCCCGAAATACGCCTGCAGCGCGATCAAGTATTGTGCGCAGCACAAATTTCGATTGCACGCGGCCTTAACCGACCGTTAACATCGCTCCTAACGCTAGGTTTCCAGGGGTTGGGCCGATGTCAAAAGCCGCGCAGCCGCATGAGTTCTCGCTTGCCGTCGTGGCACGCACGACGGCACCGAGAGTGCGCCGCAGTATGCTGGCGGGGGTGACGAAGAGGACTCTCGACATCGTCCTCGCAGGTGCAGGGTTGTTGCTGATCTGGCCTTTGATGCTCGCCATCGCCATTGCCATCCGCGCTGGCGACGGTGGACCAGCTCTGTTCGCGCAGATGCGGGTGGGCCGGAACGGCCGGCCATTTACCTGCCTCAAGTTCAGGACGATGGTGCTCGACGCGGAACAGGCACTCGCCGCCCATCTGGCATCCGACCTGCAGGCGCGGCGCGAGTGGGAGGCTTACCAGAAACTTGAGCGCGACCCGCGCATCACCGGTCTCGGCGGCTTCCTGAGGAAGACCAGCCTCGACGAATTGCCCCAACTCATCAACATTCTCCTGGGGCAGATGAGCGTCGTCGGGCCTCGCCCCATCGTCCCCACTGAAATCGAGCGCTATGGCGACAGCTTCGCCTCGTGTTTCTCCGTGCGCCCTGGCCTCACCGGCCTTTGGCAGGTCAGCGGTCGCAGTGACTGCAGTTATCAGGCCCGCGTGGCACTGGACCAGCGCTATGCCGCCTCCTGGACGCTTCTGGGCGATGCCGAGATCATGCTGAAGACCGTCCCGGCGGTGCTCAGCCAGACAGGCAGCCGCTAGCGCAGCTGCGCGGAGGCCAGGACGCCGGCACTCGCCTGGTGCGGAACAGGGAAGGCAGTCAACGCCCATGAAGGTGGCGATCGTCCACTACTGGTTCGTGGGGATGCGGGGCGGTGAGAAGGTGATCGAGGCGCTCTGTCGTCTCTACCCGGACGCCGACATCTTCACCCACGTCTTCGTGCCGGAAGCCGTGTCTCCGCTGATCCGGGAGCGGACGATCCGAACGAGCTTCATCAACAGCCTGCCGCGGGCGCGTCGGATGTATCAGCGCTACCTGCCGCTCATGCCGCTTGCCCTGGAACAGCTCGACCTGCGCGGCTACGACCTGATCATCAGCAGCGAATCCGGTCCTGCCAAGGGGATCATTCCGCCACCCGGATCGACCCATATCTGCTACTGCCATTCCCCGATGCGATACATCTGGAACATGTTCCATGAATATCGCGAACGGTCGGGTCTGGTGACGCGGACCCTCATGCCTGTTCTGGCTCATTACATCCGGAACTGGGACGCAATCTCTTCGAACCGGGTTGACCATTACGTTGCCAATTCACGGACCGTCGCGGCCCGTATCGGCCGCTACTACCGCCGCGAGGCCGACGTTATCTACCCGCCGGTGGACGTCGATGCCTTCGAGATCAGGCCGCCCTCCGAACTCGGTGACTTCTTCCTGATGGCGGGTGAACTCGTCGGCTACAAGCGGCCCGATCTCGCCGTGGAGGCCTTCAACCGCTCCGGCCAGAAGCTCGTCGTCATCGGGGGCGGTGAGATGCTGGACCGCCTGAAGGCCATGGCGGGTCCCAATGTCACGGTCCTCGGCGCCCAGCCCTTTTCCGTGCTGAAGGACCATTATGCCCGCTGCCGCGCCCTGGTTTTTCCAGGCGAGGAGGACTTCGGCATGGTCCCGGTCGAGTGCATGGCGTCCGGGCGACCGGTCATCGCCTATCGCAAGGGCGGCGCGACGGAGACCGTCGTCGATGGCAGGACCGGCCTGTTCTTCGACACCCAGTCCGTCGAGGCAATCACCGGAGCCCTCGCGCGCTTCGAAGCGACCACCTTCTACCCCCACGAGATTGCTGCCCATGCGCGGCTGTTCTCGGCAGAGGTCTTCGCGCGACAGTTCAGCGCCTATGTGGCCCGGGTGATGGCGGCAGGGCCCACTCCCGCGAGCCCCGCCTGACGTTTCCGCCTTTGCCGCTCAGCGCGTCGGCACCGGTAATTCCGCTCGATCGGGCGTGTTGACCGATCCACGCGCTCGAGCGATGCGGATCACATCCCCGGGGAGCACCTCGGTCGTCATCTCCGCAGGCAGGGAGGTGATGCGGCCGTTGATGCGACGGACGACCTGCATCTCGAGCCGCGACGCTGCGTCGGCCTGAAGCTGCTGCTCGCGCGGCCCCGTGAACTGGGAGTCGAACAGAAGCCCCCGAAAGGTGTCGATCCGTTCGGCGACATGGTCCAGCGTCATCTGCGTCTCGCGAAGTTCGCGAAGCACATCGTTGACCCGCTGGTTGCGCAGTTCGGCGATGTTCCTGTCGTTGCGTCCGATGTCCTGCCGGGTGCGCGACGTCGCCAGGCTGAGGTCGAGCAGCTGGCTCTCCATTTGCGCCAGATTCTGCTCGACGGCCACCTGACGGGCGCTAACCGCGAGGCCTCGGCTCATCAACTGGTTGATGTTGTCCAGCTCGCGGCGGGCGAGTTCGACCTGCTTGACCTGGGTCTGGGTCTTGGCGGCGAGTGTCTTCAGCTCGTCCTGCAGCAGGGTATTGGCCTGAACCACCAAGTCGATCTGCGCATACAGGGTCCGTCGCCGCGCTTCGAAGATGAGGCGCTCCTCGCGGATCGCCTGGGCGACGGCCGCTTCGCTCTGGCGGGCCGTGATCTCGGCGGAGAAGGCCAGGGTCACCTCACCGCGCGATTCCGCCTGGAGTCGATCGCGGCGCACCATCAGGGCGGCGCGCTGCGTCTCGCTCACGCGGACATCGCCCTGCGCGATGATGCTCTCCCTGTCGAAGCGCGCAAGGCTCGTCTCCGGCCGATGGAACCCACCGGCGATACTGACAGCCTGCAGGAGGCTCATGCCGGGCCGGAAGGGATACTCCCCCGGCTTTTCGACCGCTCCGACGATGTAGAAGGGCCTGTACTGGGCGATTTCCACCGCTGCATGCGGCGGGCGCAGCAACCCGACAGTTTCCTTCAGGCGGTTGCCGATGGACGCGGCGACTTCAGCCGTCGTCAGCCCCTCGGCCTGAATCATACCGATGAGCGGCAAGGACACGGATCCACCAGCATCGACGGTGAATTCGCCGTTCAATGGCGTCCATTCGAACGTATCGCTCTGGGCAGGGCGCCATTCCCACACCTTGATACGCACCTTGTCGAGCGGCCCCAGCCTATAGGTCCCGTCGGAGGCTGCGGCCGGCATCATGGTCAAGGGCCAGGCGATCAGGGCTGCGACGAGCGCCGTCAAAAGCGCTGGAAGCCGCCGCCGCAGCCGGGACCGCGGCAGGCGATGGCCAAGCCACCGCGCCCATGTCAATGTCGTGACGACCATTGCTCGATCTCCCACGCAGGTTCGGACACCGGAACAGCCAAGCAAGAACCTCGCCAAGCGCGTCACAAAAATACGACTTCTTGACCTATTCGTGCTCTAAAGAGTCAACCTGATCCTCCGCGCCCGGTTTCCCGTTCCATGTGTACTCCCGCCCCATTTCCGACCAGCTTCGGCCACGGACGGCAATTCAGCTGCCCGATCTGCGGTCGAACCAAGCCGCTGAGGGGCGGACACGATTGATGTTGGTGATTTTTCTCATCGTGGCCATCGTCGTGGGGGCAAGCACCACCGCCTTGCTTTGGAGCCACGGGCTGATCGTCGCGCTGCTTGCCGCCTCGATTGCCGCGAGCGGCGTCGTGTTCATTGTGGCGATCGTGGCGTTCAAGCTGTCGAGTCGTAACGCCGTGGACGGAAGCAAGGTCGGCGGCTTCGTCGAGTGGTTGAGCCGGCGCGGGAACCGCTGAGCCGCGACGCGCGCCATCTGGCTTGGAAATTGCCTATTTCCCTGAAACCTCCCGCCGGTCCCGGCGTGCGGAGGCGCTCTTGGGGAGGCAGGCAGGGATGGGGCTTCTGGTTCGGCTGCGTCGCAGGGACAACGGCTCCCGCTTTCGCTCGGCAGAGCGCATGCGGGTCGGTGACGATGAGCGCCTGGAGACGGTTCGCACCGCCATCCGGTCGGTGATCGCGGCCATCGAGCGCGAGCATGCCGGACTGAGCCGCCGCATCGATGAGATCAGTGGCGGGGCCGCAGGTCTCTACGGCACTGGCAGCGAGAGCTCCGAAACGCGCAGTGCCGCCGAGGAGCGTGCCCTCGCTGACCTCGAGCGGCAACTCGTCTGGGCCATGCGTCGACTCGACGAACTGGAGGCCCAGCGCGCATTCTTCGAACGGTCTTTGAGCCATTTTGCCAAGGTCGAGCCGGAGGTCGTCACGCGGTGCGGCACCTGACAGAGGAAACGGGCCCCCGAACGGACGATCCACCGGCCAGGCCACCGACGCTCGCGATCGTCATCACCTGCTACAATTATGCCGGCTTCGTCGGGCGCTGCATTGCGAGTGTGCAGGCACAAACCAGCCGCGACTTCGAACTCCTGGTCGTCGACGACGGCTCGACGGATGAGTCGTGGGGCGCCATCGCGGCGACCGGCGTCAGGGCGGTTCGGCTCCCCAACAGCGGACAACGAGCCGCATGCCACCATGGCGTCGGACTGACCAGCGCGCCCTACATCCTGTTTCTTGATGCCGACGATGAACTTCTTCCCGAGGCGGTGTCGACCATCGTTTCCCATCTGGAGCCTGGAATCGCGAAGATCCAATTCCCCCTCGAACGGATCGATGCCGAGGGGCGCCCCACCGGTCAGGGTCCGGTCGCCGCCCTCGGTGCGTTTCGCGGCGCCGCGGACCTGCGGCGCCGGGTCCTGGACACTGGTGTCCATGCGACGCCGCCGACATCGGGCAACGTCTTCCGTCGCGACCTGTGCGGGCTGCTGGCAGAAGCGAACTACGACCGGGCGGTGGACGGGGTGATCCTCTTCGCTGCGCCCTTCCTCGGTGACGTGGTCGGCCTTGACCGCCCCCTGGGCCGTTATCGCATCCACGGTGCCAACGACTCCGGTCTGGGCAAGGCCCTCGATCCCGTCACCATTGCGCGCGACGTCCAGCGGTTCCGCGCCCGGATGGACCACCTCGCTTCGGTGGTGGCACGGCTGACGCCGGGAGAGCGTCTCGTGGCGACGGAGCAGACGTTCTACTTCCGGGAGCGGGCCTTGTGCCTCGACGTGCTGGCAGGCCGGCGCCCGCGCATCGCATCGACCCTGGCGCTCTGCACCACGTTATGGAGGGACTACCAGCCCGTCCGCCACAAGCTCATCCTGACGCTGGTCTACCTCGCGGCCACCGCGCTGCCGCCGAGCCGGGCCGCCGATCTGCTGGCACGTCGCTTCGGCAAGCGTTAGGCACCGGCGCCGCCCCCCTGCCCGCCCGGGCGCCAGCCGTTCTGAACAATCTCGAACCTGCCACCGCCGACGATCAGCCTCACGCCGAGAACCCACAGGACCAGACCATAGGTCGCGGCTCCGACAACGGCACAGGCCGCCAGTTCGACAAGCGGCCCGACTTCCAGAAGGGCGAGGCCTCGTCGCAGCGCGAGGACCGTCGCGACCATGAGCGCAGCAGCCGCGGCGACCTTCCACAGATTGGCGAGTTGTCGCGTGACACTGGCGCCGACCAGACGGCGCACGGTGAAAAGGCACAGCACGAAGATGGCGATCGACAGGGCCCCGCGCGCCGCGATGGCGCCAAGCGCACCCGCATACCAGACGCCGAGCGCCACCAGACCGATCCTGAGGACGAGGTCGAACAGGTTGAGCCGGAACACCGTGGCGGCCCGGTTGGAGGCGAGCGCCAGCGAGAAGACGGCCTGGAAATAGGGGATGGTCATCACGGTCAGCGCGAGGCCCTGAAGAAAGCTGCCTGCAAGCTGCCAGTTGGGGCCGAACAGGATCCGCACGGCAAGGTCTGCGGTCAGAGCCATGCCGACACAGACCGGCACCGACACCAGCATGGTATAGAGCGCCGCCTTCAGGAAAGCCGTGCGCAGTCGCGTCTGGTCCTCCACAAGGCGAGCCATCGCGGCCATGACCGGCTGCATCGCCGGCCCCACCAGGCTCTGGGTCGGCAGCACCGCCACGTCGCTCGCCATGGCGAACTGGCCGAACGTGCCGCGATCCAGAATGCGGCCCAGCACGATCCGGTCGAACTGCCAGTTGATCGCGGCGATGACCTGCGCAGCGCTGAGCCAGCCGACGAAGCCCGCAAAATCCTTCAAGCGCCGCAGCGATAGGCGCGGGAGATAGGGTGAAAGCCCGTAGGAAACGACCGTAGTGATGACGGGCGATGCGACCGAACCAGCCACCAAGGCCCAATATCCATACCCGGCTGCGGCGACGGAGACCGCGAGACAGGCGGCATAGAGCTTTCCCGCGACTTCGGCGACGACGGCGGGCCGGAAATCGATCACCCTGGCAAAATGGACCATGGCCGGGTTGTAAAGGCCCCGCGCCACCGGGCCGATGGCAAGAACCAGGAGCAGTTCGGTCAGCCGCGGATCATTGTAGAGCGCCGCAAGCGGCCAACTGACGGCGACCATCACAGCGAGGATGAGCAGACCGCGCAGGACACCGATGGTGAACCCGGTATCGAGGTGGTCACGCTCGACCTTCGGAAGGCGCGTGAGGGCTTGGGTGACCGGCAGTTCGAGGACGATGTCGACGATGCTGATGGCGGTCATGGCCAGCGCCACCAGACCAAAATCGGCCGGGACGAGAATGCGTGCCAGCATGATGAGCAGGAAGAAGTCGACCAGTCGCCCGGCGAACCGCGACAGGACGAGCCATCCCGCGCTCAGCAGCGCCTTTCCGCCCAGCGGCGGCGTGGCGTCGGTCACGATCGGCCCCGTCGATCCGCCAACAGGTCGGGGCGGCGATGAGCCGGACCTCCTCGGTGACTGCATGAAGGCCTGGGCATCACGATCTCACCGAAGCCGCAGGCTCAAGAGGCCGCGTACGGAATGGGCGGCTTCGAGCAGGGTCAGGAGGGCTGGATTGATGCGGGGGAACTGCTGGGCGATGGCCCCCTCACGCCACAATTGCCGCCGAACGGCAGCTAAACGGGCCGGAAGGCTGGCGGCACGCTCATCCGGCAGCACGTCCACCGTCTCGCGACGTCCGAAATCGACGGAGCGCGGCCCGGCGACCAGGCAAGCGACTGTCGTCGGATCGGGATGGGTGATGAGCCGGTGCAGCCGCGGCCAGGCCGCCTCCGCTTCGGCGGCCAGCCGTGCCTGCGCACCCGGCCGGAGCCCGGCGACATAGTCCAAGACGCCCGCCATGAGCGGGTTGCCCTCGGCGACATCCACCACCCCGTGGCGGATATCGCCGCAATTGCCGACCACCGAACCGTCGTTCGCACGGCAGAACTGACGCACGGACGCCACCTTTGGCTCGAACAGGCTCTCGATCAGGTGCCAATAGCGCAGGACGCAGGTCTCGACCTCAAGCGGGCTGTAGACGTTCTGCTCGACGACGAGGCCGACGGTACGCGGGAAATGCTCCTCGCCATGCCTCTTGTAGTTGGCGCGCGCGAACTGGATCGTCTCGATGGACCAGCCCGGGAGCGCCGCGGCGAGCAGCCTTTGCGTGCTGCCATAGAGGCCGGTATCGCACAGGATGAGGCGGCTTGTGTCGGCCGCCATCGTCGCGAGGTGCTCAAGAAAGAGGTCATGCTGGTTTCGGATGTCGGCGAGGACCGGTCTGGCGGCGTCACTGGCGAGCAGGTCCAAGAGACGATCCCGGTCGAAAGGCTGATGCCACGCGGCCGGGAGGTCGTAGGACCCCTGCCCCAGCGCATGAGCCAGGTCGAGGAAACTGCCGGAGGAGAATTCGCGGTTGAGTTCCTCCAGCGCGGTCGGGCTTCCGGCAAGCAAGGCGCCGCGCGCCGCCACCACCCGCGAAATCATCAGATTGGCGCGCGCAGCGGACATCGGCAGCCCCAGGCGACCGATCACCTCCTCGAACACGGTGCGGATCCCGATGCCCCCGCGCGCGCAGAAAGCGATGAGCGGGCTGCCCGCGGTCGAGGCATGCTGCGCATAGAGCCAGATCCGCAGAGCGAACTGGGCTGCGATCGGCCCCAGCAGGCTACTGCCAACGTCGCGCGCATCGGATGGCGCTGCGGCAGCCGGCATGCCGGCGACGTGAAGGCGACGTCGACGCCGCCGCGCCAACTCGGCCCGCGCGCCGTCAACCTTCGACAGGAGCGCCCGCACCGTGTCGCGCTCGATCGGAAGGACGCCGATCCCGAGACTGTTCGGCACTGCGATGTCGGCCTTCGGATCATCACCGATATGGAGGATCTGCGAATGTCGCATGCGCTCTTCCCGGGCGACATGCAGGAAGAGGTCGCCTGCCCGCTTGGTCCGCCTTTCGTCCGCGCTGGACCAGACGCGGTCAACGAGGTCGGGGCCATGAAAGGCAGCGATGAGCTCCTCGACAGCGGCAGCCGGCAGGGTCGTATCGCTTACCGCAACGATGCGCCGGCCCGCCCCGCGGAGCCGCCGCAGCGCCTGGCCCAGCGGATGGTTGGCCGAGAGCGATCGCTTCTCGATGGCGACCTCGCAGGCGATGCGCGCATCGACATGGTCCTCCGGCACACCCAGCATGCGCAACTGGCCCAGGACGACGTCGTGGAGACGGACCTCGCCAGCGCCGGCGATGGACAGGGTGCGGAACGCCAGCCGCTGCGACAGCAGGCGGGCTGCGATCAGTTGGCCTGGATCGATGGTGATGCCATGGGAGCCGAGATGGTCGGCGAACAGCGCCTCCGCCTCCGCGATCCGTCGGCGCTCTGACCGCGGCCGTCTCAGCAGCAGGGTGTCGAAGACATCGGTCGTGATCAGCCCGATGCCTGCCAGCCGATGTTCGGCGAGCGCGGCAAATTCCTGACGGGACACCGTGCTTTCCTCTGATGATCCAGCCCTCTCGCCCCGGGCCGGGAAGGTACGCACGGAAAACATCCGATCAACCTTGCTTATCCACGCCGCTATAAAAGCAAAGGCCATGCCAACAAAATGGGCCCTTGCGCGAATACGATCGCCTCAATTTTGGGCGATTAGGTGAGACCAGCAGGCAGTTCGTCGGCAACTTACTGCTTGGTGTCCGGGTCAAGCACATGGCGCGTGAGTTGCTAGGCTGGTAAGTACACCAAGCTTACCGCTGGCCGCGACAGGATGCTGTCGCCGCTGGCGGTACGGCAAGTCAGCGGGAGTAGGCGCGTGTTGCGGCGTCTGAAGAATGGACTGAAGACAGCAGCTCTGGCGGGAGTCGGGGCTTTCGGCAGTCGGGAGGGAACGCGCCGTGGGGCGTTCAACGCCATCCGATTGGGTGATCACGGCATGGCGGAACTGATTGCGCGCCAGGACCTGCGTTTCCTGGCAAGCACCTTCCACCGTCGGCACTGGTCGAAGGCGCAGATCCTCCAGGACCTGTGGGTGCTTTTCGAGCTCGACGACATGCGCGACGGCTTCTTCGTGGAGTTCGGCGCAACGAACGGGCTGGTCAACAGCAACACCTGGCTCCTGGAGAAGCGCTTCGGTTGGTCCGGCATTCTCGCCGAGCCAAACCCGGCCTGGCACGCCGCTCTTCGCGAGAACCGCGCTTGCCACATCGACACGCGCTGCGTCTTTGCCAGCACGGGATCGAGCTTGACCTTTCTCGCGGCGGACGACCCGGAACTGAGTGGCCTCGCGGCGGCATCCGGCAGGGACCACAACGCAGAGCGCCGCGCGGCAGGCAACCCTTTCGATGTCACCACGGTGTCCTTGAACGACCTGCTCCGGTCGCACGGGGCTCCGGCGCAGATCGACTACATGTCCATCGACACCGAAGGCAGCGAATACGATATTCTCTCGAATTTCGACTTCGATACATTTCGGGTCCGGCTGTTCTCCATCGAACACAACTTTACCGACAATGAGATCAGGATCGACCGCCTCATGGCCGAAAAGGGCTACGAGCGACGCTTCCCCGAGTTTTCCCAATGGGATGGCTGGTATGTCCCGAGCAAGCGCAACTGATCACCCTCCCGCCGTGGACCAGTTAGGCCACGTTCGGTCACGCCGATGGCTTCTCGCCGCCGGAGCCACGGCGGTTGCGACCCCCATCGGCTTCTTGACGGCCCAAGCGGCCTCGCCACCGGCTGACCCGACGACCGGTCGTCGCCTCGTGTTCGATGAGCCGTTCCAGACCCTGGACCCGGCGATCTGGCATGCCGGCCCCAAGGCGACGACATTCGACACCGGGTTTTATGGCCGCGCGGCCTTTGCCCGACGCGAGGGTGAGGAAGGCTTCAATCCCTACGCCATCGTCGACGACGCCGATGCCCAGGATGGCCGGGCTCTGCAGATGTCGGTGCGATATATCGGCCGCACGATGAATGTCCCCCAGTACTACGGGAACACGCTCAGTGAGTTCCAGTGGATCGGCGGCAACATCCAGACGGCCAGGCCGGACGGGACCATCTTGCGGGGGTGGCGGAACGGCTATTTCGAGGCCCGCATGAAGATGCCCCGCCACCCGCTGACATGGCCGGCCTTCTGGCTGATGAACGGGCGCAGTATCCTGTTCCCCAGGACCAGCGTCGAAATCGACATCGTCGAACACAAGGGCTTCGAGCCGGACCTCTACGGCGCCTATCTCCACGAATGGGGCACCCCGGGAGAGCATCACGAAGGAATCGGCGTGCCGACCGGCACAGACGTGACGCGGGCCTATCACCGCTATGGCGTGCTGGTGGATGGAGCCCTGTGCGTTCCCTACTTCGACCGGCGCCCCATACCCGATCTTGCGACCGGCCGGCCCGTGGTCTGGACCATCGGTCGCGCCGGAGAGCTCGACGCGCAATCCGACGTCTTCTGGCCGCTTCTGACGCTCGCCCTGCGCTCCGACGTGCCGTTTCCCAATCCCCTTCTTCCCGAGCATCACATCGCTCACCTGCGGATAGACGGGATGCAGGTCTACCAGTAGGGGCGCTATGCGGCAGGCGCACCGGCCATCGCGCTGAACCTGGGTTGCGCCGGGACCTGTTCGGGGGCCACGCGCGATGCGGCGATGCCGGCGAGGACGTAGAAGATCAGCCCCTGCTCGATGTTCGGTGCCGCAAGGAGATCGCCGCAGATGAGGGCGAAACAGCCCATCATGGCTCCCGCCTTCGCGCCCGCCCGCAAGGGCGATGACGCGACCGAGCGTTGCGGCCAGGCCACCGAGGCCAGGAAGCCGAGATAGAATATGGTGCCGGGGATGCCGACATGGGCGAGGAGCGCGATCGGCAGCGAGGATGTCCGCACCGTCCCCAGCCCCACGCCGAAGCCGCCGGAATCCAGGAAGTTCTGGAAACCGAATGCGTTGAAACTCGCCCGCTCGATGCCGGAATTCGAGCTGGATTTGCTGAAGACGAGCAGGTCGAGATAGTCGAGAATACCCTCGCGCAGCTCCGCGCTCGACAGCAGCACCAGCCCGATCACGGCGGCAATCGCCGGCAGAACGACAACCAAAGACAATGTCGGAACAGTCGGCCCCTCCGACAGCACCCGCCATAGCGCTATCGCATAGACCGCACCGATCACGGGAGCGAGCCCCACCATCCCCGTCGTCGAGGTCGACAGCAGAACCAATGCGACCGAGACCAGCGCAAGAGTGCCGCTGGCCGCGCGCCACAGGCCGGCGAGCCACAGCATCGCCGAAAAGGCCATCAGTCCGAGGGTGAACCGCGCGAAGGCCGACGCCTCCGGCATTCCGCCGACGATGCGCTTCAGTCCGGCGATCTGCTCCAGATGGTGCAGCGTGTACCGGGCGTTACGAGCGACATCGAGGAGCGCATGGGTGCCGGTCCAGTATGTCACGACATCGGCAGCTGCAAGAACGGCGTTGAAGGTCACCAGCCCGAGCATGCCGAGCACCAGCATGCGCAATCCCCGCTCGGTCGACGCGGCATGGAGCGTGGCGACGAAGCACAGCAGGTTCGCGAGCATGTAGACGGATTGGGTGAAATTGCTCGACACGGGTCCCAGCGGCACGGTTTCGCCGGTGTCGTCATAGCCGGTTGTCCCCAGGGGGACGATGTCCGTCGTGCCCGCCAGCAGCCGGGGCATCAGATAGGCCGTCGCAATCCCGTAGGTCACGAGCAGCAGCAGCCAAATCGCCGCCGGCGAGGTGGCGAAGGTCCTGAGGAAGAACATCAGGGCGCCGGGGCGCAGAAGGATGGCCGCGACGGCGACCAGCAGGACAAGGTGCGCCGGCTGGATGTTCGCCGACCCGATCAGCAGCGCAGCCGCGGCGCCGAGGCTCGATGTCAGGGTGACGAGCACGATGGGCGCCGTGCCACCGATGGCGACGGCGATCAGTGCCGCCGCGAGCGTGATGAGCCCGATCGGTTCAATCATCGCATCCTCCCGCTGGGCTGCACATCCGACGTGCCAACCGTCCGGAACGAGTCAGCCACGGGAATCCAGCAATCTTCGCGCCAACTCGGCCTGCATTTGCAAGGCGCGACAGCGGGTCGCTCGGTCGTCGCGAGGACTGGCTTCGGCTGATGCGAACGGCTAAAGGCTGGCAGTTGCAGCCTCTGTCGCGCGACAATCAACAAACAGACCGTTCGGAAACGACCATGCCCGCCTATCGTTCACGCACCACGACCCATGGCCGCAACATGGCCGGCGCCCGCGGCCTGTGGCGCGCCACAGGCATGAAGGATTCCGATTTCGGCAAGCCGATCATCGCCATCGCCAATTCCTTCACTCAGTTCGTGCCGGGCCATGTGCACCTGAAGGATCTCGGCCAGCTTGTCGCGCGCGAGATCGAGAAGGCCGGCGGCGTCGCCAAGGAATTCAACACCATCGCGGTCGATGACGGCATCGCCATGGGCCATGACGGCATGCTCTATTCGCTGCCCTCGCGCGAGGTCATCGCCGACAGCGTCGAGTACATGACCAATGCCCATTGCGCCGACGCCCTGGTCTGCATCTCCAACTGCGACAAGATCACGCCCGGCATGCTGATGGCGTCGCTGCGCCTCAACATCCCCACCGTCTTCGTCTCCGGCGGACCGATGGAAGCCGGCAAGTTCATTGCCGACGGCGTCCTCAAGAAGGTCGACCTGGTCGACGCCATGGTCGCCGCCGCCGACGACAGCGTCTCCGACGAGGAGGTTGCCGTCATCGAGCGCTCGGCCTGCCCCACCTGCGGCTCCTGCTCGGGCATGTTCACCGCCAATTCGATGAACTGCCTCACCGAGGCCCTCGGCCTCGCCCTGCCGGGCAACGGGTCGGTGCTTGCCACCCATGCCGACCGCGAGCGCCTCTTCGTCGAGGCCGGCCATCTCATCGTTGACCTCGCCCGCCGCCATTACGAGCAGGACGACATGAGCGTGCTGCCGCGCTCCATCGCCTCGTTCAAGGCCTTCGAGAACGCCATGACGCTCGACATCGCCATGGGCGGCTCGACCAATACGGTCCTGCACCTCCTCGCCGCCGCCTATGAGGGCGAGATCGGCTTCACCATGGAGGATATCGACCGCCTCTCCCGCCGCGTGCCGGTGCTCTGCAAGGTCGCGCCCTCCGTCGCCAACGTCCATATGGAGGACGTGCATCGCGCCGGCGGCATCATGGCCATTCTCGGCGAACTCGCCCGCGCCGGGCTCATCGACACGAGCCTGCCGACCGTCCATGCCGAGAGCATGGCGGCCGCCCTCGCCCGCTGGGACATTACGGTGACCGACAGCGAGAGCGTGCGGACCTTCTATTCCGCCGCACCGGGCGGCGTGCCGACCCAGACCGCCTTCAGCCAG
>CALRLZ020000033.1:0-48078 GCA_943368975.1 Archangium gephyra | reverse complement strand
ACCAACGGCCAGGTCGACGGCCTCGAGGCGGACCTCGAATTCTCCTGGAACCAGCGCTTCGACAGGCCCTCCAAGTCGATCCTGCAGATGAATGCCGTCTTCATGCCGGTCATCGCCCTCGTCTCGGGCCGCGTCTGGCAGACGATCTCCGCCGCCGACCGCGAGCTCATCACCAAGACGGTCAAGGGAGCCCTCGACATCCAGATCGACGAGCTCGCCGGCAACGAACCGAAGCTGGTCGAGCAGTTCAAGGCGACCGGGATCCCCTTCCGCAACGCCGATCCGCGCGAGGCCGCAGCGGTCGTCGCCGAGTTCGACAAGATCTGGCTTCCCAAGGCGCCGATCCTCGCCGAACTGCGCCAGGCCGGCGCCTCGCTCTGAGATCGCCGCCGCCGTCGTCATGCCCGGGTCTGTCCCGGGCATGACGATACCGGGCCCGGTCCTTCAACCCCGATCCAAGCCAGCGGCGCCCCTCAGCAGCCGCGCAACGACCATTTCATCGGAGAAAACCCCATGGCACCCCGCATTTCCTGGGAAGGCGTCTTCCCGGCCGTCACCACCCAGTTCCACGACGATCTCTCGCTCGACATCGACGCCACCGCCAAGGTGATGGACAACCTGATCCGCGACGGCGTGTCCGGCCTCATCGTCTGCGGCTCGGTGGGGGAGAACACCTCGCTGGCCCGCCACGAGAAGATCGCCGTCATGGAGGCGGCGAAATCCGTCGCCGCCGGCCGCGTGCCGGTGCTCTGCGGCATCGCCGAGTTCACCACCGCCTTCGCCGTCGAGACCGCCAAGGAAGCCGACCGCATCGGCATCGACGGCATCATGGTCATGCCGGCCCTGGTCTATTCCTCGAAGCCGCACGAGACCGCGCAGCATTTCCGCACGGTCGCCTCGGCCACCGACCTGCCGGTGATGCTCTACAACAACCCGCCCATCTACAAGAACGACGTCACGCCGGACATTCTCGTCTCGCTCGCCGATGTCGACACCGTCGTCTGCTTCAAGGATTCGTCCGGCGACACCCGCCGATTCATCGACACCCGCAACATGGTCGGTGACCGCTTCGTGCTCTTCGCCGGCCTCGACGACGTCATCGTCGAGAGCGTCGCCATGGGCGCCGTCGGCTGGGTCTCCGGCATGTCCAACGCCTTCCCGCGCGAGGGCGAGACCCTGTTCCGTTTGGCCCGGGCCGGCCGCTATGCCGAGGCCATGCCGCTCTACGAGTGGTTCATGCCGCTGCTCCACCTCGACGCCCGCCCCGATCTCGTCCAGTGCATCAAGCTCTGCGAGAACATCATGGGCCGCGGCACCGCTTTGACCCGGCCGCCGCGCCTCGCCCTGCTGCCGCACGAGAAGGCGGAGGTCGAGGCGATGATGGCCAAGGCCCTCGCCAACCAGCCGAAGCTGCCGGATGTCGGCCTGAAGGCTGCTGCCTGACCGACGGTCGCGCCAAATAACGGAATACACGTGTGGTATTCCGTTAACGCATTCTTGGGTTGCACCATGCCTTCCTAGGCCTCTATCCGAGGCAGGCATGGGTAACGAGACGCACGGTTTCAGTGCTCCGCGATGGAGGCTGACGCGCTGGCTGGCGACGACCAGTCAGCGCGTGCCCGACGACGTCCGCGCCGCTCTGGTCGCCCAGCTCTTCGGCACCCTGCCCATCTTCCTCGGCGGCATCGTCAACACCACGGCCATCGCCATCCTCGTGGCGATCTGGCACCCCTCACCGCTGCTCATCGCCTGGTGCTGCCTGGAGATCGCCGTCTCCCTCGGCCGGCTCGCCGTGATGATCCACGCACTGCGCGCGGTGCGGCGCGGCGGCCGAACCTTCACCGACCTGACCATCATCCTTGCCGTGGCCTGGGGCTTCACCACCGGCCTCGGTGCCTGTCTCGCCCTCCTCACCGGCGACTGGCCCACCGCCATCGTCGTCTGCATCTCCGCCGCCGGCATGATCGGCGGCATGTGCTTTCGCTATGTCGGCACGCCCCGCCTCGCCACCGCGGTCATCGGCGGGGCGCTGCTGCCCGCCACGGCCGGCGCGCTGTTGTCGGGCAACACCATCCTGCTGATCTCGGCGGTCCAAGCGCCGGCCCTTCTCCTCGCCATGAGCATGGCCGCCTTCCAGCTCCACCGCATGCTGGTCGCCACCATGATGGCCGAGCGCGAGAACCTCCAGCGCACCCGGGTCGACGGCCTGACTGGCCTCGCCAACCGCAACGGGCTGACCCGCGCCTTCGAGACGCGCCTTGCCGCAAGGGAATTCGAGGACGCGCCCTTCGCGCTCCTCTATCTCGACCTCGACGGTTTCAAGGCCATCAACGACACCCATGGCCACCTCGTCGGCGACCGCGTCCTGGCAATGGTGGCCGAGCGCATGCGGGTCCTCCTGGCGACGGGCGATACGGCCGGGCGGCTCGGCGGCGACGAATTCGTCATCGTCACCGCGATCGGCGCCGAAGCCGAGGCCCTCGCTCTCGGGCGGGCGGCTCTCGCCGCGATCTCGGCCCCCTATCTCCTGTCCGACGGCCAGACACTCCGCATCGGCGTCAGTATCGGCATCGCCATCTCGCCCCGTGACGGCCGCGACTGGAACATGCTGATGACCCGCGCCGACACCGCCCTCTATGTCGCCAAGGCCCGCGGCAAGGCCCAGGTCGCCCTCGCCAGCGAGGTCGACGGCGACACCCGGGCGCTCTGGGAGGCCATCCGCCAGGCCGAATCCGACCCGCGCGATCACCGGTTCGCCGCCGCCGGATAGATGATCCCGGTCACCGGCGACCATCGCCTGCGGCAGGCCCCGACCGGACCGTCTCACGACTGACGTTACGTTATTTGCCTAACGTTGAGGCGCCCGCGGCATCAGTCGTCACGAACCAGGCGGAGCAGCGCGAATGCAGACCGGCAAGGCCATCTATTCCGCTCCAACCTGGCGCTTGACCCGCTGGCTCGCCGATCCACCTGCGGGCACCCCCGACACCATCCGGCAGCGACTGATCGCCGAACTCTTCGGCAACCTGCCGGTCTTCTTCGGCGGCCTCGTCGCGACCATGGTCGGCCCGGTCGGCGTCGTCATCTTCAAGCCGAGCCTGGTGTTCATCGTCTGGCTGGTGGCGGAGGCCGTCATCAGCGTCGTGCGGCTGGCCGCGCTGGTCCATGGCCGCCGGGCCGCGCGGCGGGGCGCCAAGACCCATACCGACCTGCACATCCTCATGGCCCTGGCCTGGAGCGCCAATCTCGGCCTCGGCTGTTGCCTCGCCATCCTTTCGGGTGACTGGGTTATCGCCATGGCCGCCTGCATTCCGGCCGCCGCCATGGTCGGCGGCATCTGTTTCCGCAACTTCGCCGCCCCGCGGCTGGCCGCGGCCATGATGGTCTTGTCGATGGCGCCGATCCCGGTCGCGACGCTCCTGGTCGGCGAGCCGGCCCTCATCGGCGTCACGCTGCTGGTGCCGCTGTTCCTGTTCAGCATGAGTGCGGCGGCTTTCCAGATGAACGCCATGGTCGTCTCGGCCATGGTGGCCGAACAGGAGAACCGCCACCGCGCCTCCCACGACGATCTCACCGGCCTGTCCAACCGGGCCCATCTCGTCAGACAGCTCGGCGATCGCCTCGCAGACGACAAGCCCGCCGGCCTGGCGCTCTTCTTTCTCGATCTCGACGGCTTCAAATTGGTCAACGACCGGTTCGGTCATGCGACCGGGGACGGGCTGCTGCAGCTGATCGCAGAGAAACTGACCGTCGCCGTGCGCTCCGGAGACGTCGCCGCAAGGCTCGGCGGCGACGAATTCGTCGTCCTCGCCGACGGCCTCGATCGCGACGGAGCCCTGGCCTTTGGCCGCCATCTGGCCGAGACCATCACCCGCACCTATGACGTTGGCGGACAGGCCTGTGCCATCGGCGTCAGCGTCGGCATCGCCCTGGCGCCCGACCACGGCGCCGATGCGCGCAGCCTCCTCGCCGCAGCCGATGCGGCCCTCTATGTCGCCAAGGACCGCGGCGCCTGCCGGGTCGTCATGGCCGTCGACACCGCGAGCCTCTCGCCCTCCATCGCACCGCTGGCGGACACCCCCTCGGTCCTCGACGCGCAGCGGCAGACCACCCCGTCCTGAGGGCCATTGCGCCGCCGCGCGCCGCGCCGCATACCGGCAGGGTTCACGCCTTTCGGAACCGCGCCATGTCCCGCTTCACCTTCACCTGCATCGACGGCCACACCTGCGGCAATCCCGTCCGCGTCGTCACCGGCGGCGCGATCCCGCAACTCGCCGGCGCCACCATGTTCGACCGGCGCCAGGACTTCCTGGCCCGCCACGACTGGATCCGCACCAGCCTGATGTTCGAGCCGCGCGGCCACGACATGATGTCGGGCTCCATCCTCTATCCGCCGACGCGCGCCGATTGCGACGTCGGCATCCTCTTCATCGAGACCTCCGGCTGCCTGCCGATGTGCGGCCATGGCACCATCGGCACGGTGACGACCATCATCGAGCATGGCCTGGTGACGCCGAAGACGCCGGGGGTCCTGATGCTCGACACGCCGGCCGGCCGCGTCGAGGCGCGCTACGTCCAGAACGGCCCGCATGTCGAGAGTGTCCGCCTCACCAACGTGCCCTCGTTCCTGCTCGGGCGCGGCTACGCAGTGGAGGTTGAGGGGCTCGGCCCGCTCACCGTCGACGTCGCCTATGGCGGCAATTTCTACGCCATCGTCGAGCCGCAGCCCGGCTACGGCGACCTCGATGACCTGCAGCCCTCCGAGGTGATCCGCCTCTCGGCCCAGCTCCGCAAGGCCTTCAACGCCCGCCACGCCATCGTCCATCCGGAGAACCCGGCGCTGGACCGCCTGACCCATGTCCTGTGGACCGGGGCGCCGCGCCACGGCGGCACCGCCCGCAATGCCGTGTTCTACGGCGACAAGGCCATCGACCGCTCGCCCTGCGGCACCGGCACCTCGGCCCGCATGGCCCAGCTCGCCGCCACCGGACGGCTGAGCGAGGGCGATGCCTTCGTCCACGAGTCGATCATCGGCTCGACCTTCACCGGCCGCATCGACGGGCGCACGACGGTCGGCGGCCTTGACGCCATCATCCCCTCCATCGAGGGCTGGGCCCGCGTCACCGGCATCAACACGATCTTCGTCGACCACCGTGACCCCTACTGGCAGGGGTTCCAGGTCGCCGACAGATAGGCTTCACCCCCGCGGCGCCACCACCGGATGGGCCGGGCGATAGGGCTCGATCCGCACGATGCCGGCGGCCATCAGCGCCACCTTGACCGTCGGCGCCATCACCAGCGCGCCGCCGTCACCGCGGCGCACGCCATAGTGCCAGACCGTCATCTGGCCCTCCGCCGCGATCTTGCGGGCCAGGGCCTCGACCGGTTGGCCGGCGCCGAGCCCCGCCATCTCCGCCGCGGTGAGCCCGACCACCACCGTGTCGCGCGGGCCGACCACCGTGAACAGCGTGATGCCGACCTCGGGCGCCGGCTGCGCCAGGGCGCCGACGCCCGCGACCCCGGCGAGGGTGGCGCCGGCGGCGAGGCCGGCCAGCATCCGGCGGCGGTTGGCGTGGCGCAGCATGAGGGCGGTCATGGTCGAAACTCCGGGTTGCGGGCGGCAGCCTCGCCGCCGTGTCGGCGCCTTGTGCCGCCCGGTCGTTTCAGCCGGAGGGCCCGCGCCGACCGCACCGTTTCAGCACTGAAAAGCAACAGCGCCGATCCCTCCCGCCGCTTGCCCCATCGTCACGGGTTGACAGGCCACAGTTCACGGCAGAATAAGTAACGTTGTAACATTGCTTGCATGCCGGAGATCCCATGCGCCCTGCCCGCCTCGCCCTCTCCCCGGCAAGCTTCGTCGTCCTCGCCCTCGCCGCCTTCCCCGCTTCCGCCCAGACGGCCCTGCCGGAGATCCTCATCGAGGCGCCGCGCAACCCAGATGGCGCCAGCCGCGACCTCGGCCTCACCGACGGCCAGCTGCGCGTCATCGACCGCGCCTTCGTGCCGGTCACCGTCATCCCCGAGAGCGAGATCCGCCGCAACGGCGGCGGCACGCTCGGCGACCAGCTCACCAATGTGCCCGGCGTCACCGGCTCCAGCTTCGCGCCGGGCGGCGCCAGCCGGCCGATCATCCGCGGCCTCGACAATGCCCGCATCCGCATCCAGGAGAACGGCATCGGCGCCCAGGACGTCTCCGACCTCTCCGAGGACCATGCCGTGCCCATCGATCCGCTCGCCGCCGAGCGCATCGAGGTCATCCGCGGCCCGGCGGCGCTGCGCTTCGGCTCGCAGGCCATCGGCGGCGTGGTCAATGTCACCAACGAGCGCATCCCCACCCGCCTCGGCCCGCCCGGCGTCAGCGGCATGATGACCGGCGGCCTGTCCTCGGTCGACCGCGGCATCGACGGCGCCGCCCGGGTGCGCGGCTCCTCCGGCCAATGGGCCTTCTCCGCCGACGTCTTCGGCCGCAATGCCGGCGACTACGCCACCCCGCAGGGCCGGCAGGACAATTCCTTCGCCCGCACCTTCGGCGGTTCCTTCGGTGCCTCCTATTTCTTCGACCAGGGCTATATCGGCGCCGCCATCTCGCAGTTCCGCTCGCTCTACGGCATTCCCGGCGCCGGATCGGCCGCCGACCGCGTCCGCATCGACATGGTGCAGACGCGCCTGACCTCCAAGGGCGAGATCCGCTTCGACGGCGCGATCGTCGACAATGTCCGCTTCTGGCTCGGCGGCTCGCTCTACCGCCACAACGAGCAGGCGCTGGACATGGGCGCCTTCGCCACCGCTTCCACCTTCCGCAACGAGGAGCTGGAGGGGCGCGTCGAGACGGCGTTCCGTCCGTTCGAGACCGGCTTCGGCACCCTCAACACCACGTTCGGCGTGCAGTTCGGCGCCCAGAACCTCGGCACCTCCGGCGAGGCCGGCGGGCTCCTCGCCCCCAGCCATACCCGCACGGCCGCCGCCTTCCTCTTCAACGAACTCGCCCTGTCGTCGACGACGCGCCTGCAGGCTGCCGCCCGCATCGAACAGGCCCGCGTCGGCGGCACCGCCTCGCTCTTCCCCGCCGGCCTCGACCCGGCCGGCGGCGCCCCGGCGGAATTTGCCGCGGTGCGCAATTTCGCGCCGATGAGCGCCAGCCTCGGCCTGCTGCAGAACCTGCCCGGCGGCTGGGTGGCGAGCCTGACCGGTCAATATGTGGAACGCGCGCCGCGCGCCCAGGAGCTCTATTCCAAGGGCCCGCACGAGGCTTCGGGCACTTTCGAGATCGGCGATCCCAACCTGCGCAAGGAGCGCGCCCAGACCATCGAACTCGGCCTGAGGCGGGCCCAGGGCGCCTGGCGGGTCGATGCCACCGCCTTCTACACGCGCTATTCCGGCTTCATCTACAAGCGCCTGACCGGGCTCACCTGCGACGACGATTTCGCCACCTGCGGCTCGGGCGGCGGCACCGAACTGCGCCAGCTCACCTTCTCCCAGCAGGACGCCACCTTCTACGGCACCGAGCTGCGCGGCCAGGTCGACCTCGGCGAGATCGCCGGCGGCACCTTCGGCATCGAGGGCCGCTACGACTTCGTCCGCGCCACCTTCGCCGGTGGCGCCAACGTGCCGCGCATCCCGCCCCATCGCCTCGGTGGCGGCCTGTTCTGGCGCGACGCCAACTGGTTCGCCCGCGTCACCCTGCTGCACGCCTTCGCCCAGAACCAGAACGCGGCGGAGGAGACGCCGACGCCCGGCTACAACCTGCTCAATGCCGAGCTCAGCTACCGCATGGCGCTGAAGCCGGGATCGGGCGCCGAGAGCCTGACCTTCGGCCTCGTCGGCACCAACCTGCTCAATGCCGACATCCGCAACCACGTCTCCTTCAAGAAGGACGAGGTGCTGATGCCGGGCCGCGGCGTGCGCTTCTTCACCACCGTCCGGTTCTGAGGGCCCGGGCAGGCGCCCGCCGACCGACCGGCCCTGCCGCAAAGGGCCGGCCTTGCCCCTTGCCGCCCTTCGGCGAAGGGCCGACAGTGCGGCCATGGCAATCGATGCGACGTCCCTGACCCGGCCGGGCCTGCGCGGCATCCTCACCGGAACGCTGGCGGTCCTGACCGCGGCCCTCATCCTGTCGGTCACCGCCGTGGTCGTCTGGACCGCCACCGGCGAGGCGCAGCGCTCCATCGGGCGCTCCCTCGGCGATCTCGCCGCCTTCATGCGCGAGGCGCTGGAGAGCGATGTCTACGAGCGCTGGCGCTCGACCCGGACCCTCTCCACCCTGCCGGCCTTCACCAATCCGGCAAGCCCCTACCAGGGCAAGCGCGTCATCCTCGACCGGGTGAAGTCCAACGTCGAGGAGATCGTCTGGGTTGGCCTGGCCGACCTCGACGGCCGCGTCACCGTCGGCTCCGGCGGCATCGGCGAAGCCAGCGACGTCACCGGCCGGCGCTGGTTCGCCGCGGCCCGCGCGCGGCCGGCACTCGCCCCGGGCGAGCCCGAACGCCCGACGATCCAGACCACCCCGGGCGAAAGGGTCGTCGAGATCGGCGTCAATGTCCGCGATGCCTCCGGCAGTCCGGTCGGGGTCCTCGGCATGCTGGTGAGCTGGGACTGGCTCGGCCATCTGCGCCGCTCGCTCATCGACCGGTCCCAGGGCCGGCAATCGGACCTCGAGGTCATCGTGCTGGATGGCGAGGGACGCACCGTCATCGGTGACCAGAACCATCTCGGCGCCGCCCTGGCCCGCCGGATCGCCCAGCGCTCGGACGGCTTCGCCATCGACACCCTGCCCGACGGCCGCCCCATGGTGATCGGCACCAGCCGCGCCTCCGGCGGCCGCGGCATCGAGGGTCTGGGATGGCAGATCGTCGTCACCTCCAGCGCTGCCGTCGCCTTCGCGCCGGTGCAGGAACTGCGCCGCCAGATCATCGCCGCCGGCGGCATCGTCGGCCTGATGGTGCTCGCAGCGGGCTGGTGGGTGGCCGGCCGCATCGCCAGCCCGCTGCAGGCCATTGCCGCCCGCGCCGACCGCGTCGGCCTCGCCGAGGCGCTGGACGGGGTCGAGATCGAGGTGCCGAAGAGCTCGTCAAAGGAGATCGTCTCCCTTGCCGCCTCGCTGCAGGGCATGATCGATCGCCTCGCCGACAACGAGGAGGCGTTGAAACACCTCGCCAACACGCTCGAACACCGGGTCGCCGTCCGCACCGAGGAACTGGAGACGGCCAACCACGCCCTCTCCGCCGCCCGTGACGCGGCGGTGGCGGCGACCGCCGCCAAGTCGCGCTTCCTCGCTGCCGCCAGCCATGACCTGCGCCAGCCGCTGCACGCCCTCTCGCTCTTCGCCAGCGCCCTGTCGCGCCGGGTGCAGGGTGACGAGCCGCGCCGCCTCGTCGCCAACATGGAGACGACGCTCGGCTCGCTGCAGGACATGTTCAACGCCCTGCTCGACGTCTCGCGGCTCGACGCCGGCATCGTCGTCGCCGAACCGCGCATCTTCGTCATCGGCGACCTTCTGGAACGGGTCGCCGCCGGCTTTCGCGCCCAGGCCGCCGCCCGCGGTCTCGAATTCCGCCTCGTCTCCTCGACGCTTCCCGTCGTCTCCGATCCCGTGCTGATCGAGACGGTCCTGCGCAACCTCGTCGGCAACGCCCTCAAGTTCACCGCCACGGGCAAGGTTCTGGTGGGCGTGCGCCGTGTCGGCGACCACGCCGTGCTGGAGATCCACGACACCGGCCCGGGCGTCGCCGAGGAGGACCGCGAGCGCGTCTTCGAGGAATTCGAACGCACCAAGGTCGCCGCCCATGGCCAGAACGACGGCCTCGGGCTCGGCCTGTCCATCGTCCGGCGCCTGTGCCGCCTGCTCGGCCACCGCGTCAGCCTGGCGAGCCGGCGCGGCCACGGCACCGTGTTCCGGGTGGAGCTGCCGCTGGCGCCGCGGGCCGTGCCGCTGGTCGCCGCGCCGGCCGCGCAGCCCGACCTGTCGCTGGCCGGCCGCCATATCCTCATCCTCGACGACGAGCCGATGATCGTCGACGCCCTCGCCCAGACCCTGCGCGACGACGGCGCAACCGTCACTGCCACCTGCACCAGCGCCGAGGCGACGGATGCGCTCACCGGGGGCCAGCCGGTCGATCTCGCGGTCATCGACCTGCAGCTCGACCGCGGCGTCGACGGGCTCGACCTCATCGCCGACTGGCGCCGCCAGCGCGGCTTCGCCTGCCCGGCGCTCATCGTCACCGGGGCCACCGATCCGCAGACCTTGGCGCGGCTGCAGGCGAGCGGCACACCCTGGCTGACCAAGCCGGTCGCCCTGCCGGTGCTGCACGCCGCTCTGGCGAGGCTGGTCGGCTGATACAGCTGGTGGCAAGTCCATTCGACCGATCCAGTCGACGTCGGCATGCAGAACGGCATGGGCTCGTCGATGTCTGGAGCTGCGGCACTCACCTGACAAAGAACAGAAGGATCCGCTCGGGGGACTTCGTGACCCGCTATTCGATCGACGCCTGCAACCGCTGGACGATGACCCTGAGCTGGGGGATCAAGTCCGCGGCCAGATCGCCCTGGTGCTCGAGCTTGATCATCTCGGCAGCGGTCTCGGCCGCGAGGCGCTTGACCACTGTCAGCAGGGTCAGCTTGTCGTTCATGTCGAGGTCGGCCGCTGCGACATGCCCTGCAAGCGCCTGGAGTGATCTCATGTTGTGCGCCAGCAGGCGGATGAGGTCGTAACAAGAGCGCGGTAAAGGGATCGCGTCGGTCTTGCCAGGAAAGGCAAGCACTTCGCAGTTGGTCGACATGGCTGTACCCGCATCATTATTGACGACAATCAGAGGGCGGTGAGGGAGGAGCTGGACCGCGGGGGCCCAGCTCACTCTACTGATCGGGCGTCAGGCCGCCCTGACCGTGGCCAGGAAGGCGTCAACCTGCCCCTTGAGGCGGCTGCCCTGCTGCGACAGTTCCTGTGACGCCGAGAGAACCTGAGCCGATGCGGAGCCGGTTTCCACAGCGCCCTGATTCACCTCCACGATCGACGACGCGACCTCCACCGTACCCTTGGCAGCCTCCTGGACGTTGCGCGAGATCTCCTGTGTGGCGACACCTTGCTCTTCGACGGCGGCGGCGATGGCAGTGGCGATCTCGGCGACCTCAATGATCGTCGAGCCGATGGCCTGAATGGAGGTGGCCGCCTCGCGCGTGGCCTGCTGCATGGCCGCGATCTGCGCACCGATGGCATCCGTCGCCTTTGCGGTCTGGCCCGCGAGCGCTTTCACTTCCGATGCTACTACAGCGAATCCCTTGCCAGCCTCACCGGCGCGGGCCGCTTCGATCGTGGCATTGAGCGCCAGCAAGTTGGTCTGCTCGGCCACGGCGGTGATCAGCTTCACGACATCGCCGATGCGGCCCGCCGCCTCGAGCAATTCGGTGACCCTCGCATCGGTTGCCTTGACATCGGCCACTGCGACACGGGCCTTTTCGGTCGAATGCTGGACCTGGCGGGCAATCTCGTGGATCGACGAAGTCATTTCGTCGGTGGCTGCCGCCACAGCCTGCACGTTGCCGGATGCCTGCTCGGAAGCGGCGGCGACCATCCCGGACTTCTGCTGCGTGGACTCGGCGGTGGACGTGAGGGTACCGGCCGCTGCCTCCAGCTCCGTTGAAGCCGAGGTCACTGTCGAGACGACCTCGCTGACCGACTTTTCGAATTCCGCAACCGCTGCGGCCACCACGTTGGCACGGCGCTCTTTGGCAGCCCGCTCGGCTTCCTGCTCCGCCGCCAGGCGACGGGTTTCGATCAGGTTTGCCTTGAAGGTCTCCAGAGCACCCGCAAGCTTGCCGATCTCGTCAGTCTGGCCAAGAGCCGGTACAGCGACGGTGGTGTCCCCATCGGCGACCCGCAGCATGGCAGAGGTCATGGCCGAAAGGGGCCGGGTAATGAAGCCAATGACAATGAAGGCCGTCAGCGCCAGGCCTCCTACGCCTCCGATGATCATCGCCCCGGTCATCATCCAGGTCGCTTTCGCATAAGCGGACTCCGCCTCTTTCACAGCCTCATGCTGGCGTGTCTGGGCCCGCTGGTCGAGGCCACGGAGCACGTCCCGGATCTGTCCGATCTGGGGGGCAGCGGTGAAGGCGACCTTGCCAGCATCATCATAGGCACCATCGCGCGACATCTGGCGAATCTTTGCCGCTTGCTCCTGATGCTGGCCTGCCAGACGCCGCATCTGCTGCACATCGGTGCGCCCTGCCGCCGTGCGAGAGTTCTGTTCAAGCTGGTTGAGACGGTTCTGGAAGCGCTGGAGCTCGTCGTCGGCCGACGCTTCGAACGCCGCCCGCTGGGCCGCGGGCATCTCGATTGGCAGAAACTCGACAGCGCGTGCATAGGACAGCAGGTTGGCTGCCGCCCGTCCGCTGGCCTCGACGCGATCTCCCGAGGCTTCGATCTCCTTCGCAGCCTGATTCATCGCCGCGAAGCTCCAGAATGCGACGAGCGCCAGGACGACCGATGTCACGAGCAGGACGGCGACTGCCACGTAGATTTTGGGAGCGATGGAAACGTTACGCAGAAACCGTTGCATGATCGGTGCCTTGGTCAGGATTTGGGGCGAGCCACGAGGTCCGTGGCTTGCGGTGCGACAGGTGTCGAGGCGCCGCGACTGCGCTGGGCCGCCGCGGAATTTCGCCCAAAAAACAGGCAATTGATTAAAATTTACGTTGCGTGATGCTGCAAAAGTGCCCCCTATTCCCGAGCCCAAAAAATCAACGTAAATCATTGTTTCATATGCTTTTTATCGGAGAAAATGCCAAGTTCGCCGCAATTGCACAGCAGGCATGCGGAGTTTCGGCGCCTAACTCCTCGCACTCCACAGGAGCCGCCCGTCGACCATGCTGGTCCTGCCCAGGACAATCAGATTTCGAGCCCCCACAGAAACGCTGGCTGCGACTGCGCCGTCCGGTACCCTTCCGGACCAGCGTCAGCGCGCCAGCAGCGGCGCGGCGACGGCCACTGCGGCGGCCCGGTTCGATACGCCGAGATGGCGGAACACCGCGGCGAGGTGGATTTTCACCGTGCCGTGGCCGAGATCGAGCGCCCGGGCGATCTCCTTGTTCGACCGGCCCTCGACCAGCAGGCCCAGCACGTCGCGCTGGCGCGGCGTCAGCCGTGAGAGGTCGATGCCGCCCGGCGGCGGGCCCTCGCCGGCGCCCCCGGCCCCATAGGCGAGGCTCGCCGGCACATAGATCGCGCCGTCCATGATCGATCGCAGCGCCGCCACCAGTTCGTCGTCCTTGAGGCCCTTGGGAACGAAGCCGTTGACGCCGGCCGCCAGCGCCGCCAGCACATCGGCCCGGCTGTCCGAGCCGCTGACGACGGCGATGGGCAGGGCCGGATAGCATTCGCGCACGGCAGCGAGCGAGGCGGCGCTCTGCATGCCCGGCATCGACAGGTCGAACAGGGCGAGGGCAATGCCTTCGGTCTCGCCGAGCCTGGCCAGCGCCTCGTCGAGGGACGCGGCCTCCTCGACATCGTCGAATCCAAGCCTGTCCTTCAGCGTGAAGGCGAGACCCATCCGGTACATTCCGTGGTCGTCGGCGATGACGGCGATGCGCGACATGGCCGCAAGGCGTAGGACCGCGGCGGGAGCGCTGTCAATGCGCGGGCGCGGCGCCGCCCCTCACGGCACCGCGACCCTGTCATGCCTCATCGCCAGGCTCACTCCGCCGGCTGGCCCTGGGCAACGCCCGCGGGAGCCGGCTTGGCGGCGGGATCAGCGGCGCTGCCGCGCCGCGAGATCAAGCCCGCGAGGCCGTCGAACATGAGATAGACGACCGGCGTGATGTAGAGCGTCAGGAGCTGCGACACCGCCAGGCCGCCGACCACCGCGACGCCGAGCGGCATGCGCAGTTCGGCGCCGGCGCCATGGCCGATGGCGATCGGCACGGCCCCGAGGATGGCGCAGAGCGTCGTCATCATGATCGGCCGGAAGCGCAGCACCGCCGCCTCGACGATGGCCTCCTTGGCGCTGACGCCCTCATTGCGCCGTTCGATGGCGAAGTCGACCATCATGATCGCGTTCTTCTTGACGATGCCGATCAGCATGACGAGGCCGATCATGGCGATCACCGAGAGCTCGAAGCCGGTGAGCTGGAGGGTCAGCAGCGCGCCGATGCCGGCCGAGGGCAGGCCCGACAGGATGGTCAGCGGGTGGATGAAGCTCTCATAGAGGATGCCGAGGATGATGTAGATGACCAGCACCGCAGCGAAGAGCAGGAAGCCCTGGTTCGCCACCGCCTGCTGGAACACCTGCGCGGTGCCCTGGAAGCTGGTGGCGATGCTCGCGGGCAGGCCGACCTCGCGCGCCGCGCCCTCGATCAGCGTCACCGCCTGCGACAGGGCGACGCCCGGCGGCAGGTTGAAGGAGATCGTCACCGCAGGAAGCTGGGCGAGGTGGCCGACGGTGAGCGCGGTCGGCTGTTCACGCAGGCTCGCCACCGCATCAAGCGGCACGATGACGCCGGTGGACGCCCGCACCGTCAGCCGCCGCAGCATGTTCGCCGTGTCGTTGAACTTCGGATCCGCCTCAAGGATCACCTGATAGGTGTCCTCCGAGGCATAGATCGTCGAGACCTGCCGCGAGCCGAAGGCCGAATAGAGCGTCGAGCGCACCTGGTCGGCCGTCACCCCGAGCCGCGAGGCCGCGTCGCGGTTGATCTCCACCGTCGTGGACCGCGCCCGCATCTGCAGGTCCGAATTGACGTCGAGAATGCCCGGCAGGCTGCGCATGCGCTGCTCGACCAGCGGCGCATATTGCCGCAACTGGTCGAGATCCGCCGCCGTCAGCGTGTACTGGTACTGCGACCGGCTCTGTACCGCCCCCACATTGATCGACTGCACCGGCACGAAGAAGATCTGGATGCCCGGCACCTCGGCGGCGATGCGGCGCAGGCGGGCGATGACGGCCTGGATCGAATCCTTCCGCTCCGGCTTGTCGCGGAGCGTGATGAACAGCCGGCCCGCATTCTGCGTGTTGGCGGCATTGCCGCCACCGGCATTGGCCATCACCATCGCCACGTCGGGATCGGTGCGGATGGCGGCGGCGAGCGCCTGGGTGCGCGCCACCATGGCGTCGAAGGAGGCGTCATCCGGGCCGATGGTCGCCGCCGTGATCAGGCCATTGTCCTCGATGGGGAAGAAGCCCTTGGGAATGTCGCGGAACAGGACATAGGTCAGGCCGAAGGTGCCGACGGTGATCGCCAGCATGATCACCGGCGCGTTGACCACCTTGCGCACCGACCAGCCATAGCCGCGCGTCATGGCGGAGAAGACCGCCTCGAACCAGCGCAGCGGGAAGATCGGCCGCTTGTGATGGTCGATCGGCTTCAGCACGCGCGAGCACAGCATCGGCGTCAGCGTCAGCGACACGACGCCCGAGATCAGGATGGCGGTGGAGATGACGACGCCGAACTGCGCGAACATGCGCCCGACGACGCCGCCCATGAACAGCACCGGGATGAACACGGCGACGAGCGAGATCGTCATCGAGATGATGGTGAAGCCGACCTCGCGCGACCCCACCAGCGCCGCCTGGAAGGGATCCATGCCCTCCTCGATGTGGCGCATAATGTTCTCCAGCATGACGATGGCATCGTCGACAACGAAGCCGACGGCCAGTGTCAGCGCCAGCAGCGAGATGTTGTCGATCGAATAGCCGAGGACGTGCATCACCGCGAAGGTGCCGACGATGGAGATCGGCAGCGCCAGCGCCGGGATGAGCGTCGCCCGCCAGCTCTTCAGGAAGAACCAGATGACGAGGATGACGAGCATGGCGGCGAGCGCCAGGGTGAACTCGACATCGGCGACCGACTCGCGGATCGACTTGGAGCGGTCGTTCAGCACCGAGATCTCGTAGGAGGCCGGCGCGTCCCGCTGGATCTGCGGCAGCAGCGCCCGCACCCGGTCGACGACATCCACCGTATTGGCGTCGGGCTGGCGCTGCACCGCGAGGACGATGGCGCGCTTGCCGTTGAGCCAGGCGGCGATGCGGTCGTTCTCGACACTGTCGATCGGCGTCGCGACGTCGGAGACGCGCACCGGCGCGCCGTTCTGCCAGGCGACGACGACCGGGCCGTAATCGGCGGCGCGGGTGATCGGTCCCGTCGCATCGAGGATCGCGGCGCGGCTGCCCTCGTTGACCGAGCCGACCGGACGGTTGGAATTGGCCGCGGCCAGCGCCGTCTGCAGGTCGGTCATCGTCAGGCCGCGCGCCGCCAGCTGTTCGAGGTCTGCGCGGATGCGGACGGCATATTTCTGCGTGCCGAAGACCAGCACCTGGGCCACGCCGGGCAGCGAGGCCATGCGCGGGATGATCATCGAATTGGCGAAGCGGTCGACATCCGACAGGCGGGCGATATCGGAGGAGATGGCGAGGAAGATGACCGGCTGGTCGGCCGGATTGACCTTCCTGAAGCTCGGCGGCGTCGTCAGTTCCGCCGGCAGCCGGCGCATGGCGGAGGAGATCTGCGACTGGACGTCGAGCGCGGCGCCGTCGATCGAGCGGTTGAGGTCGAACTGCAGCACGATGGAGGTGTTGCCGAGCGAGGAGGTCGACGTCATCGACGTCACGCCGGCAATGGTCGAGAACTGCTTCTCCAGCACCAGCGCCACTGACGAGGCCATGGTCTCCGGGCTGGCGCCGGGAAGCTGGGCGCTGACCTGGATGGTCGGGAACTCGACGCGCGGAATGGCGGCGACCGGCAGCTGCCGGTAGCCGAACATGCCGGCTGCGAGGAAGGAGACCATCAGCAGGATGGTCATCACCGGACGGCGGATGCAGAGTTCCGACAGCATGGCCTGATCCTCAGCTCTGCGGCGCGCGCGGCGCGGCCGGCACGTCGCCCGTCCCGGCCTGGCGCGCCGCCACCGGCACGCCGTTGGCGAGCCGCAGCTGCCCGGAGGTGATCACCTGTTCGCCCCCCGCGAGGCCTTCCGCAAGGATCGCCGTGTCGCCGACCGTGCGGGCCACCCTGACCGGCACGACCGCGGCGCGGCCTTCCTTCACGGTGAAGACATAGGGCCCGTTCTGCCCGACCTGCAGCGCCACGGCGGGAATGACCACCGCGCCCTCCTGCATGCCCAGGGTCACCTTCACCGGCACGAAGGACCCCGGCCAGAGCTGCTCGGATCCGTTCTCCATCCGCGCCTTGGCGGTCACCGTCCCGGTGGTGAGGTCGACCTGGTTCTCGATGAAGGCGATCGTCCCGGTGGAGGTGCGCCCGCCGATGCTCGCCTCGACCTTGATCCGGGTCGGATCGTCGCCGATGAGGGCGCGCATCTCGTAGAAGGTCGCCTGCGGCACGGCAAAGGCGATGTGGATCGGATCGATCTGGTTGATCGTTGTCATCGCCACCGTGTCGGCATTGCGCACGGAGGTGCCGACCTTGGCGGCGATCGAGCCGATGCGGCCGGTCAGCGGCGCGGTGATGCGGGTATAGCTGAGCTGGGTGGTGATGTTGTTCCGGCTGGCCTCGTCGGCGGCGAGCTGGGCTTCCACCGCCTTGACATTGGTGATGGCATTGTCGCGGGCGACATCGGTGCCGACATTGCGGCGGCTGAGGTCCAGGGCGCGCTCACGGTCGCGCACCGCCTGTTCGAGCTGGGCCTTGGTGCGCAGGATCTGCGCCTCGATCTGGGCGAGCTGGGCCCGCAGCGCCCGGTCGTCGAGGCTGAACAGGAGGTCCCCCTGCTTCACGGCCGCGCCCTCGGCGACATGGACGGCGGCGACCTGGCTGTCGATCCGCGCCTTGATCTGCAGCGCCGCGATCGGCTGCACGGTGCCGACGGCCTCGACCATGATCGGCACATTGCGCCTCTCGGCACGCGCCAGAGTCACCGCGACCGGCGGTCCGCCGCCACCGGGGCGGCGCCCCTGGGCCGCAGGCGCCTCGGCGGGCTTCGGCGCCATCCAGGCCTGCGCCTGGTGATAGGCCTTCTCGGCGAGGTCGGGGCGCCAGGTGGCGATGCCCCCGACGACGGCGAGGAGCCCGAAGACGATGATCACCCGCAGCATGGGACCTCTGTTCCGGCAATGGCGATCCGCGACGGGCGGACGCACGGTTTCCCGGTCGGCACCCTAGACCGCCCGGGGTCCAGCGCTATTCGGCCCGATGGACTAGACCACCCCGCGCCGGGCGTCAGGCGCCGGCGGCGCGGCTGCCGGGTTCCGGCCGCACGGTGCGCGTCCACAGCGACTGGGAGGGATCGGTGATGAAGCCGATCAGCAGCTTCGTCCACGACCGGTGGCTCGGCAGGGTGAGGTAATATTCCGGCGCGATGCGCGTGACCTCGGGCAGGCGGTTCCACGGGATCGAGGGAAAGTCGTGGTGCTCGTTGTGATAGCCGATGTTCAGCGCCACGCCGTTGAGCGGGCCGTAGTAATTGGCGGTATCATGCACCTCGTCGCCGGTGAAATGCTCCTGCACCCAGCGCGCGCCGAGCGGGTGCAGACTGATGGCGAACCAGAACGAGGCGAAGAGGTAGAGCACCGCGGTCCAGCCGGCGAACCAGCCGAGAAGGCCGGCGAAGCCGAGATTGACGACGTAGTTGGCGATCATCCAGCGGTCGGGCGTCGCCACGCCGCGCACCCGCGTCACGCGGAGCACCTGGAAGACCGGGAAGAACAGGAACCACATGGCCTTGCGCCAGGTCGAATGGCCGATCAGGCGGGCCTCCCAGGCATGGGGAATGTCGGTGTCGCCGTCCATCTCGCCGAGATGGGAATGGTGGGCGAGATGGCAGGCGCGAAAGCCCATCGCGCCGGGCAGGACCTGGGGCACGTCGGCGACGAGCAGCACCAGCCGGTTGGCGAAGCGGCTGCGGAAGATCAGGTTGTGCGTGGCATCGTGGACGACCACATAGAGCCCGTGGTTGAGGAAGGCGCCGAAGCCATAGGCGACGATCAGCGCCAGCCACCACCACGCGGCGCCCGCCCAGCCGAAGGCGACCGCCAGGGCGAGCTGGATGCCGACATAGGCTGCCGTCACCATCGCGGTCCAGGGATTGCGGCCGATCAGGCCGCGGATCTCGGGATGGTCCCGGAGGATCTGCTTGGCCCGCGCCGAATGGGTCTCCCCGAGCGCCGGGACGAAGGTCTCCGCGTCGTCGACGTCGAACTCCACCGCCTGCACTACGCTGTTCATCGGGTCGGGCCCTGTCCTCGGCGATGGACGGACGTGCTGCGCCGCGTCATTCGCCGCCCGAGCGATGCCCGATGCTGCGAAGGGGGTCAAGATCACGCCTCCTTGGCGCCGTTCACGATTGATGTCCTCGGCGCGGTCGCCCCGGTGTCGGAAGGCGCGACCTCTCCGCCTCATCCGCCGGTCATCGAACAAACACAGCCGCACCGCGTCCACCCCCGGCGGTGATGTGACACCGCCCCACCGCCTCACCTCTCCCCGGCGGGGAGAGGTCGACGCGCGCAGCGCGGCGGGTAAGGGGGAGCTCAGGCGAGACACGAAACCCCTCACCCGGCCTGCGGCCGACCTCTCCCCGCCGGGCAGAGGTGAAGAGGCGCCTCATCCGCCGGTCATCGAACAAACACAGCCGCACCGCGTCCCCCTCGGCGGTGATGTGACACCGACCCGCCGCCTCACCTCTCCCCGGCGGGGAGAGGTCGACGCGCGCAGCGCGGCGGGTGAGGGGGAGCCCTCAGGACTCATCCCGACAGGAGATTCATGCGGTCTCTCGCTAGTCTGCTTGCCATCGCCGAGGCTTCTCATGTCGAGCGCCGCAACGATTGCCCGTGGTCTCCGCAAGAATCAGACCGCCTCAGAAGCGACGCTTTGGTACGCCCTGCGCAGCTGACGCTTCGACGGGTACAAATTCAGACGCCAACACCCCATAGCCGGACACGTCGCGGACTTCGCCTGCATCGCCGCCAAGCTGGTCATCGAGATCGACGGAGAGACGCATTCCACAAACCTTGAATGGCGCCGGGACGCCGAACGCACCCGTTCCCTCGAGGCCGCGGGATATTTCGTAATGCGGTTCAACAACGACGATGTTCGCCGAAATCTCGCTGGTGTCCGCGACGCGATATGGATGCACCTGAACTTGCGGGCCACGCTCTAGGTCTCGTTCCCCTCACCCGGCCTGCGGCCGACCTCTCCCCGCCGGGGAGAGGTGAAGAGGCGCCTCATTCTCCCGTCATCCGACAAACACAGCCGCGCTGCGTCCCCCTTCCGGTGAAGCGACACCGCCCCACCGCCTTGCCCGCCCTCAGGCCGCGCCCCGGGCGAGGATCGCATCCATGTCGCCCCCCGCCGGGAGCACCCCGAAACTGTGGCCGCCCGCGCCGCCGAGCCGGGTGGCGATGAAGGCATCGGCGACCGCCACCGGCGCGCCCTGCACCAGCAGCGCGGCCTGCAGCACCAGTGCCATCCGCTCCGCCACCCGCCGCGCCTCGGGTTCCGCCGGCACCCGCCGCAGGAGCACGAACAGCTCCTCGACCGCCGCGTCGAGGATCGGGCTCTGTCCGCGCGCCGCCGTCACCTCCGCCGCGAAGGCCTCGCGGGCCGCCGGTTCACGCCCCAGCGTCCTCAGGATATCGAGGGCGATGACATTGCCCGAACCCTCCCAGATGGCGTTGAGCGGGCTCTCGCGGAACAGCCGCGGCAGCGGGCTCTCCTCCACATAGCCGGCGCCTCCATGGCACTCCATGCACTCGTAGACGAAGTTCGGGTTGCGCTTCGTGAGCCAGTATTTCGCCACCGCCACCGCGAGGCGCGCGAAGGCCCGCTCGCCCTCCCCCGTGCCGGAGAAGGCCCGCGCCACCCGCATGGTCAACGCCACGGCCGCCTCGTATTCGAGGGCGAGGTCGGCCACCACCGCCCGCATGGCCGGCTGGTCGATCAGCGTCTTCTGGAAGGCCCGCCGGTGGCCGACATGATGGCGCGCCTGGGCCAGCGCCATGCCCATGATGCCGACCGTCCCGGCGATCGTGTCGAGGCGGGTATGGTGGACCATCTCGATGATGGTCGAGACGCCCCGCCCCTCCTCGCCGAGCAGCACGGCATGGGTGTCGTGATACTCGATCTCGGCGGAGGCGTTGGAGCGGTTGCCGAGCTTGTCCTTCAGCCGCATGACATGGAGGCTGTTGCGCGCCCCGTCGGGGGTGATGCGCGGCACCAGAAAGCAGGACAGGCCCCTGTCGGTCTGCGCCAGGGTCAGGAAGGCATCGCACATCGGCGCCGAGCAGAACCATTTATGGCCGACGAGGCGGAAGGCCTCGCCGTCGGGGCGCGCGCGTGTCGTGTTGGCGCGCACGTCGCTGCCGCCCTGTTTCTCCGTCATCGCCATGCCGATGGTGACGCCGCGCTTGTCGGCGATCGGGCGCAAGGGCGCGTCATAGGAGCCGGCGACGATCTTCGGCACCCAGGTCGCGGCGACGTCCGGCTGGTGGCGCAGCGCCGGCACGCTCGCATAGGTCATGGAGATCGGGCACATCGTACCCTGTTCGGCCTCGGTGAACAGGGCGAGCAGCGCCGCATGGGCGACATGGTTCCCGGGCCGCTCCTCGGCCCAGGCGATGGCATGGATGCGGTGGTCCATGGCGAGTTCCATGAGCCGGTGGTAGCTCGGATGGAACCGCACCTCGTCGATCCGCCGCCCGTAGCGGTCGAAGGTCACGAGGTCCGGCGGATGGCGGTTCGCCTCCTCGCCCCAGGCCAGCACCTCTTCCGACCCCACCGCGGCGCCGAGCGCGGTCAGCGGCGCGTCCAGCCAGGCGCCACCCTCGCGCAGCGCCCAGTGCCGCAGGACCGGATCGGCGGTGAAGAGATTGCGGCCGGCGAAATCCGGCGGCTGGTTGGTCACCTCGTGGGTGGCGAGGCGGGTCGACGGCGCGTGACGGGGCATGGTGGCTCTCCGCGGGCGGTGGCGGGGTGGCGGCGAGACTGGCATGGCGGCGCCGCGACGGCCATCGGCCGAAGGGCCTTTGCCTCAGAGGCCGAGGGCCGTCTTGTCGGAGGGACGCAGGAGGTCGCGATCCTCCGGATGCTTGCCGAACCAGGCGGCGAAGAACGGGCAGACCGGCATGACCTTGAGCTCGCGCTCCCGCGCCGCCTTCAGCCCGGCCTGGATCAGCGCCGAGCCGATGCCGCGCCCGCCGAGGGCTTCCGGAACCTCGGTGTGGGTGAACCTAATCGCGCCCTTGATGAGCCGGTACTCGGCGAAGGCGAGGTGTCCCTCCACCCGCGCTTCAAACTGCTGGGCTTCCGGATCATCGACGACATCGATGGCGACGGTGGTCATCGGGGAGCACCTCTTCGGGGGACACGGCGTGGGATGAAGCCTCCTCCCATCGACCCGCGGGGGCAAGCCGCCGGCGCCCAAGCCGGGCTTGCCTCGATGCAAGGGAACTGGAGGGGTGACGAGGTCCTGCTCCCATTCCGTGGGATAGGGGCGGATGGCGAAGCGCGGATGGCCGCCGAGCACCAGGCCCCTGGCGCGGGGTGCGCCGACGGCGATGCGCGCGTCCAGCGCGACGATGCAGCCGGTCCGCCAGGCGACCTTGATGGTGACGAATCGAGATTGCCATTGCCCGTCGATGACAGCAAACTCACTGAATGGAGGCCATCAGCGGAGGATGAAGTGAAGCTCGACGAGTATATAGAAGGACTATTCTCGAACAGCGGAGCCATCCTGGCAAAGTCGCTACAATCCTGGCGCGCCGGCATAGACTATGAGGTTGGCTTCTGGTCTCGTTGGTTTGAAACCCGTGGGATGGAGTGGCCGAACGAATATAAGGTGCGCACGTCGCCGCAGCCGCTGGCGCCCTGGCTTGCTGCCCTGCTTCCTAAAGACCAGTCGAGGGTGGCGCATGTGCTGGATGTCGGTGCGGGGCCGATTACGAAGTCCGGATCCTTCGTCGAAGGGCGTGAGATTGTTTTTGTGGCCACGGACCCTTTGGCTCGCCACTACAACGATATCGTTGATCGCTACGGCGTGACGCCGCCCGTTCGAACACAACTCAGTTTTGCCGAGGATCTGAGCGCCCGTTTTGACGGCGGACAATTCGATCTGATTTCATGTACGAATGCGCTCGATCATGCGATCGAGCCGGTATGGGGCATCATCGAAATGCTGCAGGTTGCGGCGCCCAATGGAGTGATTGTTCTTGGCCATCGTCGGAATGAAGCAGAGTACGAAAATTACTCCGGCTTCCACCAGTGGAATTTCGAAGATGAGAACGGTCGGTTCATCATATGGAACCGCGATCGGCGTGTTGATGTTACTGACCTGATGAATGGCATTGCGACTTTGTCGACTAGAATTCAGAACGAATACATTTCAGTCACAATACGAAAGAACAGAGAATTGCCGATCGACCCGCTGCATTTCAATCGAAGCCTGCGCACGGGCGTTTTGGAATCTTTGCTTTTTATGAATTTAACTTTCATGATGCCGCGGGACTGTCAGGAATTGTGTGTAGCGGCCATCGGCCGAAGGGCGGGCAGCGGTCGCTTCCCCTCTCCCTAGCCGGGGAGAGGGGAAAGGGAACCTTCGCCCTGGGCAGCCGGGCAGATGTAAAACCGCGGGCGACGTCCCGGGCGCCTGTCATGTGGAGGCCGGCAGCCTTGCCGCGACAAGGCGTCACCTCTCACCTCATGCCCGCGTACCGACGCCTTCCCTCCGGCGGCGCTGTTCCAGGATGGCGGGATAGTGGTCGACGACCCACTGCTCCATGGCGCGGGCGAGTTCGCTCAGGGACCGACCGAGGTCGGTCAGCCTGTATTCGACCCGCGGCGGCACTTCCGGATGACTGATGCGTTCGACGATCCCGTCGCGCTCGAGCGCGCGCAGGGTCTGGGTCAGCATCTTCTGCGAAATGCCGTCGATGGCGCGCGACAGGGCTCCGGTGCGAACCGGGCCCTGCTGCAGGCAGCACAGGATCAGAATGGCCCATTTTCCGCCGATGAGGTCGAGCATCTCGCGGGACGGGCAGTTCATGTTGTAGGGGTCGGCGGGGAGGAACATTTCAATTGTTACCAAAAAGTGCGTACTTACATTTCAGAAAAAGATAACGATAGTCTGGCTGGCCATGCAAGTGATCCACAGGAAGCCAGCCCATGTCTGAACCCAGCCGCGTCTTTCTCTATGCCGAATTCCAGGCGTCCACGCCCTTCTCCGAAGCGGTCTGGACGGAAGCCAATCCCGCGATGCGGACCGTGAAGGGTCTCATCAGCAAGACGTGGCTGAGCGGGATCAACACCCAGTCGATCGGCGGCTTCTACGAATTCGATTCCATCGGCAATGCCCGTGCCTATGCCGAGGGCATGCTGGCCGGCTTCGCAAAGGGCGCAAATGCGTGTCTCACCGTGAAGATCTTCGACGGGGACGTCGTCGCCACGGCAAGCGGCGACATGAACTCACCCTTCTTCACCGCCTGAGCCTCCAGCGCCCGCTGGAGCGGACCCCGTCTTGAACACGAGGTCCGCTCCGCAGCCCGGCCACCGCTGCGCCGCCCGCCGGAAGCAGCGGAGGGGCAGAGCCCATCGCTGAGCCCGGCACCGGCGAGACGATCCGCGCCCTCCACTCCGCACCAGGCTCACACCAGGCGCGCCGCCATCGAGAGGAACCACCCGTGACCGAACACGAGGCCGTCAGCCGCTTTCCCGTCCCGTCCCTTGCGGACATGCCTGATGACATCCGCGAACGGATCCTGGCAGCCCAGGAGAAGTCGGGGTTCATTCCCAATGTCTTCCTGGTCCTGGCCCACCGTCCCGCCGAGTTTCGCGCCTTCTTCGCCTATCACGACGCGCTGATGGACAAGCCCGGCAACCTGACCAAAGCCGAGCGGGAGATGATCGTCGTCGCCACGAGCAATCTGAACCAGTGCCAGTATTGCGTCGTCGCGCATGGCGCCATTCTTCGGATCCGCGCGAAAAACCCCTTGATCGCCGATCAGGTGGCGGTGAACTACCGGAAGGCGGACATCACGCTCCGCCAGAAGGCGATGATCGACTTTGCCATCAAGGTCTCGACCGAAGCCTACCGGATTGGCGACGATGACATCGATGTCCTGGCGTCCCACGGCTTCGACGCGGAGGACGTATGGGACATCGCCGCCATCGCGGCCTTCTTCGGTCTCTCCAACCGTCTCGCCAATGTCACCAATATGCGTCCGAACACGGAATTCTACGCACTCGGGCGATGACCGTGCGGCCAGCGGCGAGGGCTGAAGCCGCGCACGGCGTCCCGGACGCCTGTCGTGGACGGGCCGGCAACCGTGCCGCGACCAGGCGCCACCTTTCTCGTCCTGCCCGGGCCTCACCTGTTCGAGAACGATGACGGGCCGCGTTGGCAGCAGGCAGGACGATCTGGGTCGCCAGCCGGGCGCAGTTCCCCAACATGACGGCGAATCTACCACAGAGCGCAACGCTGGGTGATAACTTTTCGACAAAACCCAGATAGCGTCTGGGTTTCGTCCCGAATCTATCCCCCCTCGCCGAGCTCCAGGACCACCTTCTGCAGCGCGGGGTCATCGGGATCGGTGCCGACCCGGAAGCCGAGCTCGCGGGCCAGGGCCAGCATCCGGACATTCTCCGCCAGCACCTGGCCATAGATGCGCGTCGTGCCCTGCCGGCGGCCATAGGCGATGATGAGCTGCATCAGCGACAGGCCGAGGCCGCGGCCCTGCTGGTCGGAGCGCACGAAGATGGCATATTCGGCATTCTCGTTGTCCGGGTCGGCATGAAGACGGACGGCGCCCAGCATGTCGCCGCCGGCCGGGTCGAGGGCCACCAGAACCATCGAGCGGGCATAGTCGATCTGGGTCAGGCGGGCGATGAAGGCGTGGGAGAACTCCTTCACCGGGGCGAAGAAACGCTGGCGGATATCGTCGGGATCGACCCGCTCGAAGAAGGCGCGGAACAGCTGCTCGTCCTCGGGACGGACCGGGCGGACCTTGCAGGCGAAGCCGCTGTCTGTGACGAGGTCCTGCTCCCATTCCTTCGGATAGGGGCGGATGGCGAAGCGCGGATGGCCGCCGCGCACCAGGCCCTTGGCCTTGGGCGCGCCGACGGCGATGCGGGCGTCGAGCGCCAGGATCCCGGCGGCATCCGCCAGCAGCGGGTTGATGTCGATCTCGGCGACCTGCGGCAGGTCGGCGGCGAGCTGCGACAGCCGCACCAGGATTTCCGCCACCTTCGGCGTGTCCACCGGCGGCACGTCGCGGTAGCCGGCCATCTGGCGGGAGATGCGGGTGCGGGCGATCATGTCGCGGGCGATGCGCATGTCCAGCGGCGGCAGCGCCAGCGCGCGGTCCTTGATCAGCTCCACCGCCTTGCCGCCGCGGCCGAACAGCATGACCGAGCCGAAGGTCGGATCGTCGGCGAGGCCGGCAATGAGCTCGATGGCGCCGGGCCGATAGACCATCGGCTGCACCATGACGCCGTCGATGCGCGCCTGCGGCATCGCCTTGGCCACCCGCGCCAGCATCTCGGTGACCGCCGCTTCCACCGCCTCGCGGCTGGCGAGCCCCAGCCGGACCCCGCCGACATCGGATTTGTGGGTGATGTCGGGCGACAGGATCTTCACCGCGATGGCCTGGCCGGCGGCGAGGAAGGGCGCGGCAAAGGCGCCGGCCTCCTGCGGCGTCGCGGCGGCGGCGATCGGCACGGTCGGGATGCCGTAGGCGGTGAGGATGCGGTCGACGAGCAGCGGATCGAGCCAGCGCTTCTGCGCCTTCACCGCCGCGTCGAGTTCGGCCCGCAGGGCGGCGAGGTCCTCCGGCGAGACGATGGCGGCATTTTCCGGCGTCTCCATCAGCGCATCCTGGCCGCGCCGGTAGCGCACCATGTGCATGAAGCCGCGCACCGCCTCCGATTCGGTCGGGTAGCTCGGCAGTCCCGCCTGGGCGAAGAGGTCGGTGGCTGCCTCCTGGTCGCCGAGCCAGACGGTGAAGACCGGCTTCATGCGGCCGCCCCGGCTCTTGCGGTCGGTCACCACCGTCGCCACCGCCTTGGCCGCATCGAGGCTCGGCAGCAGCGCCGTCGGGCAGTTCATCACCAGCACGGCATCGATGTCGCGGTCATCGAAGACAGCCTCCATCGCTGCCGCATAGCGGGCGGCGTCGGCATCGCCGATGATGTCGATGGGATTGCCACCGGACCAGTTGGGCGGCATGGCGGCGTCGAGCTTGGCCTTCGTCGCCTCCGCCAGCCCGGCGACCCGGCCGCCATGGTCGACCAGGGCGTCGACGGCCAGCACGCCGAGCCCGCCGCCATTGGTGACGATGCCGAGCCGGTCGCCGGCAAAGGCCGGATAGCGCGACAGCGTCTCGGCGGCGGCGATGAGCTCGTCGAGGTCGTTGACGCGCACCAGGCCGGCGCGCGCGAAGGCGGCGGCATAGACGTCATCCGCGCCCGCGAGCGCGCCCGTATGCGACTTCGCCGCGCTCGCCGCCGCGAGGCTTCGGCCCGCCTTCAGCACGATCACCGGCTTCGAGCGCGCGGCCGCACGCGCGGAGGCCATGAACTTGCGCACATCCTTGATCGCCTCGATGTAGACGAGGATCGCGCGCGTGCGATAGTCGGTTGCGAAATAGTCAAGGCAGTCGCCGATATCGACGTCGAGCTGGTCGCCCAGCGTCACCACGCCGGAAAAGCCGATGCGGCGCACCTCCGCCCATTCGAGCAGGGCTGCCGCGATGGCGCCCGACTGGGAGACCAGCGCCAGCGAGCCCGGCCGCGTCTGGCGCGAGGCGAAGCTCGCATCCACCCCGCCATGCGGGGCGATGACGCCGAAGCAATTGGGCCCGACAAGCCGGATTCCCTTGCCGCGCACGGCGGCGTCGAGACGCCCGGTCGCCGCCTCGTAACCCTGCCGGTCAAGCGCCGAGATGACTACCGCTGCCGGCACGCCGAGCCGCGCCGCCTCCTCGACCAGCGCGGGAATGGTCGCGCCAGGCGTCGCCATGACCACGAGGTCGGGGACGGCCGGCAGGCTGGACAGCGAGGCGAAGGCATCGAGGCCCGCCACTGTCCGGTGTTTCGGGTTGACGGGCAGAAGCTGGCCGGCAAAGCCCGCCCTGACCATGTTGGCCATCAGCGCCTGCCCCATCGAACGCGGCCGGTCGGTGGCCCCGACGACGGCGACCGAGCGCGGCGCGAAAAGCCGGTCGAGACGATAGAGGGACATGGAAGGTCTCCGTCGATGCAGGGGGCAGAGGCCGGGCTCGCACTCTAGGCGTCGGACGAAGGCGCAGGAAGGCCGGCGGCGCCATGTCGCCGCGAAGGTTGCCGCGGCGCGACGACATGGATCAATGTTGCATCGCACACATGACGCTAAGGAGACCGACGGCGCCGCGGCGGCTCAGCCGCCATGCCTCTCCAGGAACGCCTCCACCGGCAGGGTCCGGAAATCGGGCAGGGCCTGACGCAGCCGCTCGTGATCCCAGTCCCACCAGGCCAGCGCCTCCAGCCTTTCGGCGACGGCCTCGGAGAAGCGGCGCTTGATCACCCGCGCCGGGTTGCCGCCGACGACGGTATAAGGGGCGACGTCCTTGGTGACGATGGCGCCAGCCGCCACCACGGCGCCGGTGCCGACCTGCTTGCCCGCCAGCACCACCCCGCCATGGCCGATCCAGACGTCGTGGCCGATCGTCACGGCATGGGAGCGCCGCCAGTCGAAGAACCCGGCCTCGTCGGGCTCGCCATCGAAATAGCGCGAGGCCCTGTAGAGGAAATGGCTCTGGCTCGCCCGCTCCATCGGGTGGTTGCCGGGATTGATCCGCACATGGGAGGCGATGGAGCAGAACTTGCCGATGGTCGACATGTCGATCTGCCCGTCCTGCACGATGTAGGAATAGTCCCCCATCACCGTTTCCGAAATCACCGTGCGGGCGCCGACCTCCGTATAGGCGCCGAGGCGGCTGTCGCGCACGGAGGCGGTGGCGTGGATCGCGGGTTCGAGGCCCAGCTTGCTCATGGGAACGGCATCCTGATGGTTCATGCGGCGCCCGCCGCACGTGGTCACGGCAGATGACGGCGTGATGACAGTTTCGCGACGTCGGCCATGTATCCCCACCAATATCCGCGAGTCGCTTTTGAATGACGACTGTCACACGACTGTAATTGGGCTGCCCTAGAGCGCAGGAAGGCAGGGGTCTGGTCCCCTCGCCGACTGCCTACTCACGACAGGGGCCGGTGCATGCTGACGATCGACAGGATATCGCGACGCTTCGGTGCGAAGACAGCGGTCGACGATGTCTCGCTCGAGGTGGCGCGTGGGGCCTTTGTCGGCGTTATCGGCCGTTCCGGTGCCGGCAAATCGACGCTGCTGCGGATGGTCAACCGCCTGCAGGAGCCCTCTTCCGGCCGGATCATCTGCGACGGCCAGGATGTGACTGACCTGAAGGGCCAGGCCCTGCGCGACTGGCGCCAGTCCTGCGCCATGATCTTCCAGCAGTTCAATCTGGTCGGCCGCCTCGACGTGCTGACCAACGTGCTGATGGGCCGCCTCAACCATGTCGGCCAGTCCCGCTCTCTTCTCAAGCTGTGGAGCGCCGAGGACAAGGCCATCGCCCTGTCCGCCCTCGAACAGTTCGACATCGCCTCCCTCGCGGCACAGCGCGCCGAGAGCCTGTCGGGCGGCCAGCAGCAGCGCGTCGCCATCGCCCGCGCCCTGGTGCAGGAGCCGCGCATCATCCTCGCTGACGAACCGATCGCCTCCCTCGACCCCCGCAACACCCGCATCGTCATGGACGCCCTGCAGAGGATCAATCGCCATTACGGCATCACCATCATCTGCAACCTCCACTCCCTCGACCTCGCCAAGTCCTATTGCGACCGCCTGGTTGGCATGGCGCAGGGCCGGATCGTGTTCGACGGCGCGCCGGAAGCGCTGACGGACGACGCTGCGCGGGAGCTCTACGGCATCGAGGCCGGCGACGTCCTCGACGGCCATACGCCCATCCCCACTCCCGCCCCGGCCCTGCCGGCGGCGGCCTTCGCCTGACAGCCTTCCCCTTAACCCGAGGTCCTGGAGACCAGTCCCCATGTTCGACCGCCGTCAGATCGTCGCCGGCCTTGCCGGCCTGCCCTTCGCCTCCGCCGCCGCGTCCGCCCAGGGCGCCTGGCAGACCCGTTTTCCCGAACTCGTCTTCGCCGTCGTGCCGGCGGAGAATGCCTCCGGCGTGACCGAGCGCATGGGGCCGTTCACCGCCTATCTCTCCCGGGAACTCGGCGTGAGGGTCACGCTGCGGATCGCCAACGACTACGCCGCAGTGATCGAGGGCCAGCGTTCCGGCCAGATCCACATCGGCTTTTACGGCCCCTCGTCCTATGTGCGGGCCCACACCGTCACCAACGGCGGTGTCGAGCCCTTCGTCACGACGATCAACTCGGACGGGTCCATCGGCTACTATTCGGTGCTCTACACCCGCGCCAACAACCCGGCCACCTCGATCCAGGACCTGCGCGGCAAGAACCTCTGCCTCGTCGACCCCAATTCCGCCTCCGGCAACAACGTGCCGCGCTATGCCATGAACCGCATGGGCATTCCCAATCCCGACCAGCACTTCGCCCGCGTCGTCTATGCCGGCAGCCACGAGAACGCCATTACGGCAGTCGCCCAGGGCACCTGCGACGCCGCCTTCAACTGGTGGAATTCCGAGCGGGATTCGAATTTCTCGCGCATGGTCAACAAGGGCATGGTCAAGTTCGAGGACTTCAAGATCATCTTCAAGTCCGAACTGATCGCCGGATCGCCCTATGCCTGGCTGACCGCGCTGCCGGCCGACGCCAAGGCCGCCATCCTGAAGGCCTTCCTCGACGCCCCGCAGAAGGACAAGGCCGCCTTCGACCGTCTCTCCGACGGCAAGGACCGCGGGTTCCAGCAGGTGACGCATCAGGACTACATCTCCGTTGTCGAACTGCAGAAGTTCGTCGACCAGATGCGCCGCGCCCGCTCCTGACAATGGGAACCGGGGCTCCCGCCACGTGGCGGGAGCCCCATTCGTCTTTCCGCGACCCGTTCAGGACATCAGTGCCATGCTCTCGCGCCGGCTCGCCCTGGCCCTCGCCGCCAGCCTGCCCTTGGGCGCGCCAGCCGTGGCGCAGACCGGGGACTGGCGCCGCACCCATCCCGAACTGGTCTTCTCGATCATCCCCTCCGAGAACTCCTCGGGCGTTCTCGACCGCTATGCCCCGTTCATGGCCTACCTGTCGCAGGCCCTGGGCGTGAAGGTGACGCTCAGGGTCGCCAGCGACTACGCGGCGGTGATCGAGAGCCTGCGCGCCGGACAGGTCCATTTCGCCCATATGGGTCCGGCTGCCTATGCCCGTGCCGCCATCGTCACCCAGAACGGCGTCGAGCCGCTGGTCACCATGGCCAATTCGCAGGGGGCCATCGGCTACTACTCGGTCCTCTATGTGCGCGCGGCCGATCCGGCCCAAAACCTCGCGGATCTCCGCGGACGCAACCTTTGCCTGGTCGATCCCAACTCCGCCTCCGGCAACAATGTGCCGCGCTACGCGCTGAACAAGCTCGGGATCGACCCGGAGGCCCATTTCGGCAAGATCGTCTATTCCGGCAGCCACGAGAACGCGGTGATCGGCCTCGCCCAGGGCACCTGCGACGCCGCCTTCAACTGGTGGAACACAGAGCGCGAGTCGAACCTCCTGCGCATGGCGGCCAAGAACATGGCCCGCGCCGAGGACTACCGCATCATCTTCAGGTCCGAGCTCATTCCTGGCTCTCCCATCACCATGATGCGGTCGGCACCCGAAGCCCTGCGCGAGGCGGTGCGCCGCGCCTTCATCGATGCAGCGACAGCCGACCGCGAGGCCTTCCTGCGCATCAGCGACGGCAATGCCACCACCTATGTTTCCGTGAAGCCCGAGGACTACCAGGTGATGATCGATCTTTCGCGCTTCATCGACCAGATGCGCCGCCGGCGCAGCTGAGAGGAAACCGATGTCCACCGCCGTTCCCCGCCTGCCCGATCACCAGCTCTCGGCCCTCGCCGGCGCCTATGCCGAGGCGGTCGCCGCCAAGCGGCGCCAGCTCTATATCGGCCTCGCGCTCTTTGTCCTCGCCTATATCGTCGCCGGCATCGTCGCGGAGGTCCGTCCCACGACCTTCTTCACCAACCTGTGGCGGTTCACCGACTATATCGGCCGTATCTTCACCCTGGAACAGGGGGCTGCCGCCGGCCGCTTCGTCCTGTTCGACGTCGTCGAATGGATGTGGGGCTTCGACAAGTGGATGAAGCTCCTCTGGGAGACACTGCTCATCGCCTATGTCGGCACGCTGATCGGCGCCATCGGCGGCTTCGTCTTCTCCTTCCTGTCCGCCCGGAACCTGACGCCGAATTCCACCATCGGTTTCCTCGCCAAGCGCTGGCTCGAATTCTTCCGCACGGTGCCGGAAATCGTCTTCGCGCTGATCTTCGTCGTCGCCTTCGGTCTCGGCCCGGTGCCCGGCGTCCTCGCCATCGCCCTGCACACCTTCGGAGCCCTCGGCAAGCAGTTCGCCGAGGTCGCCGAGAATATCGACATGAAGCCGGTGGACGGCCTGACCGCAACCGGCGCCACCTGGAGCGAATGCATGCGCTTCGCCGTGGTGCCGCAGGTCCTGTCGAACTATGCGAGCTATGCGCTGCTGCGCTTCGAGGTCAATGTGCGCGGCGCGGCGGTGATGGGTTTCGTCGGCGCCGGCGGCATCGGCCAGGATCTCGTCGAGGCCATCCGCAAGTTCTACTACTCGGACGTCTCGGCCATTCTCGTGCTGATCATCGCCACTGTCATGATCATCGATCTCGCCACCGAGTGGCTGCGTCATCGCCTCATCGGCCTGGATCAACGCTCATGACCATGCCCGCCGCCGAACATCCGCTGCGCAGTGCCGCCCGCGCCGACCGCGATGGCCTCATGCGGCGCCATCCCGCCATTTTCCATCCCTCGCCGGCGCGGCGGATCCGCGCCGGACTGATCATCGCCCTGCTGGTCGGGCTCTTTGGCTATGGCCTCGTCGTCCTCGACTTCGATCCCGCCCGCCTCGTCTCCGGCATCGGCAAGCTCGGCCATTTCCTCTGGTTCATGCTGCCGCCCTCCACCGGCACCTGGGCGAAATTCTTCGTCTATCTCCACGCGCTCGCCGAGACCGTGGCCATTGCCTTCCTCGGCACCTTCACGGCGGCCATTCTCGCCCTGCCGGTCGGGTTCCTCGTGGCCAAGAACATCGTTCCCAATGTCGTCATCCATTTCCTGTCGCGCCGCATCGTCGACACGATCCGTGGCGTCGACGAACTGATCTGGGCGCTGATCTGGGTGGGCGTCGTCGGCCTCGGCCCCTTCGCCGGCGTCCTCGCCCTGCTCTGTGCCAATTTCGGCCTTTTCTCCAAGCTCTTCTCCGAGGCCATCGAGGCCGCCGACCGCAAGGCCTCGGAAGGCATCGCCTCCTCCGGCGGCGGCAAGCTGCATGGCATCCGCTTCGGCATCCTGCCGCAGGTCCTGCCGATCTTCGGCAGCCAGGTTCTCTACTTCTTCGAGAGCAACACGCGCTCGGCCACCATCATCGGCATCGTCGGTGCCGGCGGCATCGGCCTGCATCTCGCCGAGCAGATCCGCGTGCTGGAGTACCAGCACGTCTCGGCGCTGATCCTGATGATCCTGGTGACGGTTGCCATCATCGACCAGGTCTCGACGCGGCTGCGCTTCGCCCTGATCGGCGAGCGCGCCGCGCCCTGAGCCGACCCTAGCCGCCGACCGTCAGCCGCACGCGGTCGGCGCAGAAATGCGACCGCGCCCACTGGATCGGCACCCCGTCGGGATCGACATTGATGCTGTCGATGACCAGCACCGGCCGGCCCTCGGCGATTTCCAGCCGGGCCGAATCGGTCGCGTCGGCGATCGCCGCACCGACCTTGGTCGAGGCCCGCCGGTAGTCGCTGACGCCGCAGGCGGCGAGCGCGGCGGTGATCGATCCCGTCGCTGCATAGACGCCGGGGACCTCGGCGAAGCGCGGCAGCGGAAAGGCCGTGACCGCCCAGGAGATCGGCACCCCGTCGGCGAAATGCGCGCTCTCGACCATCACCACCGGATCCTCCGGCGAGAGGTCCAGCGCCTCGGCGATCTCCAGGCTCGCGCCCGCCTGGCTATGGCCGAGGAGCCGGCCGGCGGGATCGCGCGCCTGGCCGACCACGATCTCGGAGAAGCGCGTGCGCGTGCTGATCGGATAGGTCAGGGGCTTGGCCTCGACATAGGTGCCCGAGCCCTGCGTGACGCGCACCAGGCCCTTGTCGACCAGGGATTTGACCGCCTGCCGCACCGTATGGCGGTTGACGCCGAAGCGCTCGGTCAGCGCCGCCTCGGTCGGCAGCCGCGTCCCCGGCACGAGTCCGCCGCCGGCGATCTCCGCCTCGATCACCTCGGCGATCTGCCGCCAGACCGTGACCCCCCTGCCCCTCGCCAGCATGCCCTCTCCCGTCATTCGCCTGTCACGGCCCGCGATCGATATGCGGAACCGCCCGCCCCTCGTGCGCCGCCTCCGTCAATTTCACACTTGCCGGGCCGCGCCAACTGTCATAAAACCATAATGGTCTAGATCAATATACAAATCATGACAGCGATTGCCAACGTGCCCGATTCCTCTGAGACCGCCCGCAAGGCTATCATGGCGGCGGTTTCCCGCGCGACCATTGCCGAACTCGCGGGCCTCGACGCCCTGGCCGGCGACGCCGTGCGTGTCCTGCGCGCCCCCGAGATCGGCCTGGTCATGGTGCGGGGTCGTGTCGGCGGCGACGGGGCGCCCTTCAATCTCGGCGAGGCCACGGTCACCCGGGCCGCGGTCGCGCTGCCGGACGGGGCCATCGGCTTCGGCCACGTGCTCGGCCGCGACAAGGACAAGGCGCGCCTCGCCGCCCTCGCCGATGCCCTGTGGCAGGCGCCCGCCACCCGCGACGCCGTCGAGGCCCTGCTGCGCCCGGTGCGCGACCGCATCGCCGCCGAGGCCGCGCTGAAACGCGAGCGCGCCGCCGCCACCCGCGTCGACTTCTTCACCATGGTCCGCGGAGACAATTGATGGCCCTCGCCCGCGCCTTCGCCGATCCCGTCCACGGCGCCCAGCAGACCTTCCGCGCCGTGATGAACGCCATGGCCCGGCCCGGCACCCTGCAGCCGGTCGACGGGCTGGCCGAGGCGCCGGCGCCGCTGTCGCCGGTGGCGGGCGCCGTCGCCGTCGCGCTCGCCGACTACGAGACCCCGCTCTGGCTGGACGCGCCGCTCGCCGCAGCGCCGGAGGTCGCGGCCTGGCTCGCCTTCCACACCGGCGCCCGCACCGGCACAGCACCGGCCGAGGCCGCCTTCGCCCTCGCCGCGGCGCCCGCCGGACTGCCCGACCTCGCCGGCTTCGCCCTCGGCAGCGACATCTACCCGGACCGCTCGACGACGCTGATCCTGCAGGTGGACGATTTCACGGCGGACGGAGCCTCCACCCGCCTCCACCTTGCCGGTCCCGGCATCAGGGGCCACGCCACCCTCGCGGTCGCCGGCCTGCCCGCCGACATCGTCGAGCGCCTCGCCGCCAACCAGGCGCTGTTCCCGCGCGGGGTCGACCTCATCCTCGCCGGGCCGGCCGCCGTCGCCGCCCTGCCGCGCACCACGCGCGTCACCCTCATGGAGGCCTGACCCATGTATGTGGCCGTCAAGGGTGGCGAACGCGCCATCGACAACGCCCACCGGCTGCTTGCCAATGCCCGGCGCGGCGACCCCTCCGTGCCGGAAGTGGCGCCCGCCCAGATCCGCGAACAGCTCGCTCTCGCCGTCGACCGCGTCATGACCGAGGGCTCGCTCTACGACCGCGACCTCGCCGCCATCGCCATCAAACAGGCCCGCGGCGACCTCGTCGAGGCCGCCTTCCTCGTCCGCGCCTTCCGCACCACACTGCCGCGCTTCGGCGCGACCGATCCGATCGATACCGCCGCCATGCAGGTGGCGCGGCGGGTCTCGGCCACCTTCAAGGACATTCCGGGAGGCCAGGTCCTCGGACCGACCTTCGACTACACCCACCGCCTCATCGACTTCCTTCTGGAGGCGGGCGCCGACATCGCCGAGCCGGCCCGCGCCGCCGCCGATCCTGTCGCCATGCCACGCGTCACCGATCTTCTCGGCGCCGACGACCTGATCGAGCGCAACCCGCCCGGGGACCCCGACGCGCCGGTTCCCGACCTCACCCGCGAACCGCTCGATCTTCCCGCCGGCCGCGACCTGCGCCTGCAGAACCTCGCCCGCGGCGACGAGGGCTTCCTGCTCGCCCTCGGCTATTCCACCCAGCGCGGCTTCGGCCGGACCCATCCCTTCGCCGGCGAGATCCGTCTTGGCGAGGTCGAGCTGGAATTCGTCGCCGAGGATGTCGGATTCGCCGTGCCGCTCGGCGAGATCACCGTCACCGAATGCCAGATGGTCAACCAGTTCAAGGGCTCCGCCACCGAGCCGCCGCGCTTCACCCGCGGCTACGGCCTTGCCTTCGGCCATTGCGAGCGCAAGACCATGGGCATGGCCCTGGTCGACCGGGCGCTGCGTGCCGGCGAACTCGGCGAGGAGGTCAAGGCCCCGGCCCAGGACGAGGAATTCGTGCTGATGCATTCGGACAATGTCCAGGCGACCGGCTTCGTCGAGCACCTGAAGCTGCCGCACTATGTCGACTTCCAGGCCGAGCTTGGCCTCATCCGCCAGATGCGGGCCGAGATCGCGGCGCGCGCCGCGGCCGGGAGCCCGGACGGCACCACCCTGCAGGAGGCCGCGGAATGAGCGCCCTGGCGACATCCGGCACGGTTGCGGCCAGCGGCTACAACTTCGCCTATCTCGATGAGCAGACGAAGCGCATGATCCGCCGCGCCATCCTCAAGGCCATTGCCATTCCCGGCTATCAGGTGCCTTTCGCCTCGCGCGAAATGCCCATGCCCTATGGCTGGGGCACGGGCGGCGTCCAGGTCACGGCGGCGATCCTGGGGGCCTCCGACCGGCTCAAGGTCATCGATCAGGGTGCCGACGACACCACCAATGCCGTGTCCATCCGCAAGTTCTTCGAGAAGACCTCAGGCGTGGAAACGACCACCCATACGGCCGAGGCGACCATCATCCAGACCCGCCACCGCATTCCGGAGAAGACCCTCACCGCCGATCAGGTGCTGGTCTACCAGGTGCCGATCCCCGAGCCGCTGCGCTTTCTCGAACCGCGCGAGACCGAGACGCGCGTCATGCACGCCCTCGAGGATTACGGCCTCATGCATGTGAAGCTCTACGAGGACATCGCCACCCACGGCCATATCGCCACGACCTATGCCTATCCGGTCAAGGTCGAGGACCGCTATGTGATGGACCCCTCGCCAACGCCGAAATTCGACAACCCGAAGATGAACGACTGCGCCGCGCTGCAGCTCTTCGGCGCCGGCCGCGAGAAGCGCATCTACGCCCTGCCGCCGCATACCAAGGTCGTCTCCCTCGATTTCGACGACCACCCCTTCGAGCCGACCAAGTTCGACCATGCCTGCGCCCTCTGCGGCGCCACGCACACCTATCTCGACGAGGTCATCACCGACGATGCCGGCGGGCGGATGTTCGTCTGCTCCGACACCGACCATTGCGAGGAGCGCCGGGCCGAGGGCCATCGCGGCGCCCTGCTGGGCGAGGCGCCAGCGGCGATCGCGGGAGCGGCGGAATGACCAACGCCATGACCGACGCCCCCCTCCTTACCGCCGAGACCGTCACCAAGTTCTACGGCGCCCGCATCGGCTGCCGCGACGTCGGCTTCGAGCTCTATCCCGGCGAGGTTCTCGCCGTGGTCGGCGAATCCGGGTCGGGCAAGTCGACGCTGCTGAAGCTGCTCTCCGGCCAGCTCGCACCCTCCGACGGGCGCGTCCTCTACCGGATGCGCGACGGCGTCACCCGCGACATCCTCACGCTCTCCGAGGCCGAGCGGCGCTTCCTCTTCCGCACCGACTGGGGCTTCGTCCACCAGCATGCCGAACAGGGCCTGCGCATGGGCGTCTCGGCCGGCGCCAATGTCGGCGAAAGGCTCATGGCGGTCGGCTGGCGGCACTACGGGAAGATCCGCACCGAGGCCGAGACCTGGCTGGAGCGTGTCGAGATCGATGCGGGCCGCATCGACGAACGCCCCACCGCCTATTCGGGGGGCATGCGCCAGCGCCTGCAGATCGCCCGCAACCTCGTCACCGCCCCGCGCCTCGTCTTCATGGACGAGCCGACCGGCGGTCTCGACGTGTCCGTGCAGGCGCGCCTTCTCGACCTCGTGCGCGGCCTCGTCGCCGATCTCGGCCTCGCCGCCATCGTCGTCACCCACGACCTCGCGGTCGCCCGCCTGTTGTCGCACCGCATCCTCGTCATGAAGGACGGCCGCGCCATCGAGACCGGCCTGACCGACCAGGTGCTGGACGATCCACGCGAGCCCTATACCCAGCTCCTCGTCTCCTCCATCCTGCAGCCGTGAGACGGACATGACAGCGCCCCTCCTCGCCGTCGACAACCTGGCCAAGAGCTTCACCATGCACCTGCAGGGTGGCCTGGTGATCCCGGTCGTCGCCGGCATCTCGCTCGACGTGGCGGCCGGCGAATGCGTCGTGCTCGGCGGTCCCTCGGGCGCCGGCAAGTCGTCCGTCCTCAAGATGATCTACGGCAATTACCGCGCCGATGGCGGCGCCATCCGCGTGATCGACCGGAACGAGACCGTCGATGTCGCCGTCGCAGCGCCCCGCCGGGTCATGGCCCTGCGCCGCACCACCATCGGCTATGTCTCGCAGTTCCTGCGCGTCATCCCGCGCGTTCCGGCCCTTGCCGTCGTCGAAGAGGCGGCCACCGCCTTCGGCCTCGGGCGCGAGGAGGCGCAGGCCCGCGCCCGCCGGCTCCTGACCCTCCTCAACGTGCCCGAGCGCCTGTGGTCCCTGCCGCCGGCGACCTTTTCGGGCGGCGAGCAGCAGCGGGTCAACATTGCCCGCGGCTTCATCGCCGACCATCCCATTCTGTTGCTCGATGAGCCGACCGCTTCCCTCGACGCCAAGAATCGCGCAGCCGTGGTCGAACTGATCGAAGCCAAGAAGGCGGCCGGCACCGCCATCGTCGGCATTTTCCACGACGACGACGTCCGCGAGCGGGTTGCCACCCGCATCGTCGACGTCACGCGCTTCGCCGCCAGCGCCGCATGAGGACGACCATGGCCACCCCGGACGATTTCGGCTCGCTGATACTCTTCTCCCGCCGCGTCGTGCTCGCCGACCGCGAGACGGCGGCGACCGTGGTGGTGGAGGACGGGATCATCGTCGCCGTCGAGGCCGACCACCAGCGCGCCGGGGCCGTCGACCTCGGCGAGGACCTGCTGATCCCCGGCCTGGTCGAATTGCACACCGACCATCTCGAACCGCATTACCAGCCGCGCCCCAAGGTGCACTGGGATCCGCTCTCGGCCGTCTTCGCCTATGATGCGCAGATTGCCTCCTCCGGGATCACCACCGTCTTCGACAGCCTGCGCATTGGCTCCGATGACGACCGGCCGACGACAGCCGACGGCCTGCTCGACCTGTCGGAGGCCATCGAGACCGCCAAGGGCACCGGCCTGCTGCGCTCCGACCATCACACCCACCTGCGCTGCGAGATCCCCTCGCGCGGCGTGGTCGAGGAGGCGGAAAGCTACCTCGCCCGCTTCGACGTCCGCCTCATGTCGCTGATGGACCACACCCCCGGCCAGCGCCAGTTCCGCGACGAGGAAAAGCTGCGCACCTATTACCGCGGCAAGACCGGCCTGTCGGAGGCCGATCTCGACAAGCTCTTCGCCAACCGCCGCGCCCGCGCCGCCGAGATCGGCGACCCCAACAAGCGCGGTCTGGTAGCCCTCGCCCACCGCGCCGGCATCGCGCTCGCCAGCCACGACGACACGATCATCGACCATGTGGCGGAATCCGTCGCCGACCGCGTCTCCATCGCCGAGTTTCCGACCACCGTGGAAGCGGCGCGCGCCTCCCACGCGGCCGGCATTTCGGTGCTGATGGGCGCGCCCAACGTGGTGCGCGGCGGGTCGCATTCCGGCAATGTCTCGGCGGTCGACCTGGCCGCGGCCGGCGTCCTCGACATCCTGTCCTCCGACTACGTGCCGATCAGCCTGATCCATGGCGCCTTTGGCCTGCGCGACGTGCCGGCCCTCGGAGGGCTCGCCGGCGCCATCCAGACGGTGACGCTGAAGCCGGCGCTTGCCACCGGCATGACCGACCGGGGCGAAATCGCCGTGGGCAAGCGTGGCGATCTGGTCCGCGTCGCCCTGGTCGGCGACAGGCCCGTCGTGCGCGAGGTCTGGCGCACGGGCCGCAGGATCGCCTGACATGGCACCGGGGCTGCGCGGGGAAGAAGGGCCGATCGCCGAACAGCGCCCCATCGGACCAGGACACCTCGTCCTCGTGGTCGGCCCGAGCGGGGCGGGCAAGGACTCGCTCCTCGCCGCCGTCCGCCAGCGTCTCGCCGCCAGCGACAGCGTTCTCTTCCCCCGCCGCATCGTCACCCGTCCGCCCTCCGCGACCGAGGACAATGTGGAGGCCGACGAGCCGACGTTCAGGCGCATCGCCGAGGCGGGCGGCTTTGCGCTGGCCTGGCAGGCCCATGGCCATCATTACGGCATCCCCGCGGTGATCGACCATGCGCTCTATGGTGGCCGCACCGCCGTCTGCAACGTCTCGCGCGAGGTCGTGGCCGTGGCGCGCCGGCGCTATCGCAACGTCACCGTGGTGGAGATCACAGCGCCCCCGGAGGTGTTGCGCGCCCGTGTCGCCGCGCGCGGGCGCGCCAGCGATGGCGACGCCGCCGCCCGCGTCGAGCGCAAGGTCGCGGCGGCGGTCGAGCCCGACGTGGTGATCGTCAATGACGGCCCGCTGCAGGCCGCCACCGAGCGCCTGCTGGCGGTGGTGACGAGTGCACTGTCGCCGATCGACGGCCTCTGACGCGCGACCCCGCTACGCAGTGACGAAAACGTGATAGACCGCCCACGACCTCTTCGTCAGGGAGCCGCACCCGTGAGCCGCTACGTCGCCCGCATTCCCATGTCCGTCGCCTGCCCCGAGCCGATGCAGGCGGCGATCCGCCACGTTCTCGAGGGTGAATACGAAGCCGACTACGATGGCGTCGGGCTGGACATTCTCGACATCGGCGCGAATGTCGGCTCCTTCGCCCTGTGGTCCTCGGCCCGCTGGCCCGGCAGCCATGTGCGCTCCTTCGAGCCTCATCCGGGCACTTTCGAGTTCCTGAAGCAGAACACGGCGGGGCGCCGCGACATCACCATCGTCAATGCCGCGCTGTTTCCCGGCGGCCAGACGAAGGCGACGTTCCACAGCCGCTTTGCCGGCGACGGCGAGTCGGGCCTCGCCGCCTATTCCGGCGATACCTTCGCCGAGGGCACGCTGGTGGAGACCTACGAGGTCGACGTGGTCGACCCCACCTCGCTGCCCTCCGCCGACGTGGTCAAGATCGACATCGAGGGTGGCGAGGGCGAGGTGCTGGCCCATCTCGACCTGTCGCGCACATCGCTGGTTCTGCTCGAGTTCCAGAACCGCAAGAACCGCGCGCAGATCCGGGCGACGCTGGCCGCCGAGTTCGATCTGCTCCACGACGAGGAATTCGCCTGGGACGAGCTCCTCGGCTACACCGGCTATCGTCAGGACCTCAAGGGCGATGCTTGGGGCCGCATCTTTGCCGTCCGCCGCAACCTGACCCGCATGACGAAGACCGCGCCGCTCTCCGCCTGAAACGCGAGGGCCCGGCCAAAGCCGGGCCCCCTCTGACGGAACGGATTGCCGCGATCAGCGGGCGCGCAGGAATTCCGGCACGCGCAGCAGCACCATCTCGTTGCCGTCGGCCTTGTTGGGGTCGCGGCTGGACGAGAAGGGCAGGTTGTTGTCGTTGCCGACGATGATGTGGTCGGCATCGACCACGTCGACGTTCTCGATGGTGAAGAACGGGAACTGGAAGTGACCGCCCGACAGCGGCACGCGCGAACGGTTGTTCGGATCGCGGATCTTCAGCAGGTCGATGAAGCCGATCTTGCGCACGGCGTTACCGGCATTGGCGTCCGTCATCTCGATCTTCCAGACGCGCTTGATGCGCGGCAGGGCGTGGAAGCAGTTCTCGGCCCGCTGGCCGGCGGGGCAGGCCCGCTCCGGCACGCCCTCGTTGTCGTCACGCTCGATGATCAGCGCCGTTGTGGCGTCGATCATGTTGAAGTCGCCGATCGACAGGCCGTTGGCGTCGAGGACATATTTCCAGTGGCGGCCGGTATAGCGGCCGGCGGCGACATCGAATTCGAGGATGCGCAGATATTCGCGTCCATCGACCTGCTCCAGGGCCCGGGTGGCCGGATCCCACAGCGCACCTTCCAGCAGCGGGTAGAGGAAACGCCCGTCGGGCGAGGCCGCCATGCCCTCGAAGCCCTTGGTGCGCCGGACGCGGAAATCCATCGACGCGCTCGGGATGGCCGGCGAGACCATCGCCGGATGGTCCGGCGAACGGGCGACCTGGGCGTCGATCATGGTCTCGAACACCGCCTCGATCTTGCCGGTCATGTCGGCGCGGATGAGGAAGGGCCCGAATTCCTCGCCGATCCAGATCTTGCCGTTGATGATCTGGAAGCTCTCGGGGTCGAAATCGGCGCCGGTCAGGTAGCGCCGGTCGGTCGCCTCGTTGGCGATGCGGAACGGCACCTTCTTGTCGGGGTCGGACAGGAACACCGTGGCGATGCGCTCGAACGTGCCCTTCTCGAAGTCGATGCGGTAGTGGCTGAGGAAGAGCATGGCGTCGGGCGAATTGCGCTTGTTGCCGAAGCCGTTGTCGGTCAGCACCCAGTAGCTGCCATCCGCCATGCGGCGGATGCCGGAATGGCCCTGCACCGGCTGGCCGCGGAAGGGCACCGACACCCCGGTCGGGCGGCCGGCGGAGCGGCCCATGATCGTGCCCGGATTGTCGGCACGCGCATCTCCGGTGAACTTGCCGGAGACCTGCAGGTCGGCCGGGGCATCGGCCGGCGGCGCGATGAAGGTCTCGGCCGGCAGAATGGCGTGGCCGGCGAGGGACGCGGGAAATTCCGCATCGGCGAAGGCGGGGCTTGCGGCCAGGAGGCCGGCCAGCAGGACGAGAGCGCGCATGGAAACTCCGGAATGAGAGGTCACGACGCCCTTCTGCCCATCGCGCATGACGCGACGCCTACGGACCTGCGACGGACCGATGACGGCCCACAGCCTGCATTGCCTGTCGGGAGCGCGCGGCTCTCGACATCGCTGGCCCCGCATCCCACAACTGCGCCATGAGCACCGCCGCCTCCCTTCTGCCCGTCGACACCGTGGACGCCTGCATCGTTGGCGATGATCCCGGCGGTCTCGCCGTGGCCCGGGCTCTCGCCGCCTGGGGCGCGCCGGTCGCGCTGATCCGTCCTCCCGCGGCAGGCCTGACCCTCCAGGGACTGGCGCTGCGCCTGACCGTGCTGCGCGACGCGACCGCCGGGGCGGCCGCCTGTTCCTGGGCGACGGTGCAAGACCGGGTCGCGGCGGCCGTGCGCCGTCATGCGGTGGAAGAGGCCTCGCACCGCCTCGCCGCGGCCGGCATCCGCGTCATCGAGGGCGCGGCGACCTTCACCGGCCCGCGCAGCATCGCGGCGGGAGGGCGCGCCGTCCAGGCCCGCCGCTTCGTCATCGCCGCCGGCTCGCAGCCGCAGATGCCGACGATCCCCGGCCTGGCCGACATCCCCGTGCTGACGACGGACACGGTCTGGGATCTCGCCGCGCTGCCGTCCCATCTCGCGGTCATCGGCGGCGATGCCGCTGCCGCCGCCCTCGCCCAGGGCTTCCGCCGGCTCGGCGCCCGCGTCAGCCTCTTCGCCGCCGAAGGCCTGCTGCCGGGCTTCGACGCCGACATGGCCGCCGCCCTGCGCGACCGGCTCGTTGCCGACGGTGTCGCGCTCTTCGAACAGGCGCGCGTCACCGGCGTGGCGCCCCATGCCGATGGCATCGCCGTCCAGGCCAGCCGGGGGAGCGAGGACGGCGCCCTGGTCGTCTCGCATGTCCTGGTCTCGGCCGGACGGCTGCCAGCCCTCGTCGCGCTCGGCCTCGAGGCGGCCGGCATCGTCCACGGGCCGGCCGGCATTCCGGTCGACGCTGCGCTGCTGACGGCGAATCGCCGCATCTTCGCCCTCGGCGAGACGAGCGACCCGGCGACGGAGGCAGGCCTGTCCGAACGGCAGGGCGCGCTGGTGGCGCAGAACATCCTCTTCCGCAAGGCGGTGCGCGCCAGCGACCTCCTGCCCATGCGTCTTGCCCACACGACGCCGGCCGTTGTCGAATTGGGCCTCGACGAGACCGAGGCGCGGCGCCGTGACCCGCGCTGCCGCGTCCTGCGCCTGCCCGCCGCGGCCAGCTTGGCGGCCGGTGACGCAGGGGCGACGGCGGGCCATGTGAAGGCGATCGTCTCGGCCAAGGGGCGCATTGTCGGCGCCGCGATCCTCGGGCGGGATGCGGCGGCGATCGCCGCGCCCATCGCCCTCGCCATCGGCGCCGGCCTGAAGGTCCACCATCTTGCCGCCATCCAGTTGCCCTATCCGAGCGTATCGGACATGGGCAAACAGGCCGCGATCGCCTATTTCGGCGACCGGTTGTCGAATCCCTCGATCAGGCGGACCATCCGTCTGCTACGCTGGTTCGGCTGAGACAGGACTGACGGAACACCGGATGGACGACAGGACGGATGATCGCCAGGCCCGGAATGCGGCACCCTTGCCGCGCCCGGCCGGCATCGACCCGGCGGCGCTGGACGCCGCGGCGCCGGTGCCCTCGCGCGGCGTCGGCCTCTCCGGCAAGCTGCTGATCCTGACGACGCTGTTCATTCTCATCGCCGAAGTCCTCATCTACGTGCCGGCGGTGGCCAATTTCCGCAATTCCTGGCTGGACGACCGGCTGGCCGCCGGGCGCACCGCCGCCCTCGTCCTCGAGGCGGCGCCGAGCGGCATGGTGCCGGAAGCCCTGGTGCGCGAACTTCTCGACAGCGCCGGCGCCCAGGCCGTGGCGCTGAAGACCGGCCCGGCGCGCCGCCTCCTTGCCGCCTCTGACGAGATGCCTGCCGTCGACGTCACGGTGGACATGCGCAACCAGCCGATCTTCCGGTCGATCCCGGAGGCCTTCGCGACGCTCTTCGCCCAGGACGGGCGCACCATGCGCGTCATGGGGGATGCCCGCGCCGTCGGCGATTTCGTCGAGATCGTCATGGACGAGACGCCCCTGCGCCACGCCATGCTGACCTTTTCCAAGACGCTGCTGATCTATTCGCTGTTCATCTCGGCCCTGTCGGCGGCGCTGGTCTATGTGACGCTGCATCTGATGTTCGTGCGCCCGATGCGGCGGCTCACCGACACGATGATCGCCTTCCGCGAGAATCCGGAGGACATCAGCCGGGCCATCGTGCCCACCGGCCGCAAGGATGAGGTCGGGGTCGCCGAATATGAGCTGCAGTCCATGCAGCATTCCCTGCACGACATGCTGGCGCAGCGTTCGCGCCTCGCCGCCCTCGGCCTCGCCGTCTCCAAGATCAACCACGACCTGCGGAACCTGCTGGCCTCGGCGCAGCTCTTCTCCGACCGGCTCGCCAATGTGCCCGACCCCACCGTGCAGCGCTTCGCGCCGAAGATGATCCAGGCGCTCGACCGCGCCATCGCCTTCTGCCAGTCGACGCTCTCCTATGGCCGCGCCCACGAGGCCCCGCCCCAGCGTCGCCCCGTGGAACTGGCGGCGCTCGCCGAGGAGGTGCGCGAGACCATGGGGCTCGGCGAGGAGGCGCGCATCGGCTTCGTCACGGCGGTGGAGGAGGGGATCATCCTCGATGCCGATCCCGACCATCTCTTCCGCGTGCTCCTGAACCTTGCCCGCAACGCCCATCAGGCGCTCGAATCGCGCGCGCCCAACGATCCCGCCCGCGACCACATCCGCATCGCCGGGCGGCGCGAGGGCGCTGTTGCCGTCATCGAGGTCTCCGATACCGGTCCCGGCGTGCCCGAGCGCGCCCGCCAGCACCTGTTCGAGGCCTTCCAGGGCTCGACGCGTCCCGGCGGCACCGGCCTCGGCCTGGCCATCGCCGCCGAACTGGTGCGCGCCCATGGCGGCACGATCACCCTGGCGGAGGGCACGCTCGGCGCCACCTTCCGCATCACCATTCCCGACCGGCCCATCGACCTCGCCTCGGCCCGCCGCGCCCAGCGCAAACGCGCCTGAGGGCACCGGCGCCCCGGAGCGGTGGAGAAGTCCCGATCCCCGCCCGACCCTCTTGCAATCGATTTCGAAACAGCGTATCCGACCGCCTCCATTCGAGAGGCGGCTTGCTTTTCGGATGCGGCGCGCGCCCGTAGCTCAGCTGGATAGAGCACCAGACTACGAATCTGGGGGTCAGAGGTTCGAATCCTTTCGGGCGCGCCATCTCATTTCCACCCATGGATAACCGACTTAAGACGTTGAACGGCAAGGCTGTTTTGACGTTGGAAAATCCTTCACCCCGACGATACGGCACACGCTCCGCGAAGGCCAAACGGAGCACCAGACGGCGATAGTGAAGCTGTCCACTTTGCCAGAGATTCCAAGGACTTGAGAGAAACTCCATGGCGCGTTGGAACAAATCGTCAAAGGCATATTGAGGTTTGCTCCAGTTCTGGAGCTTTTCCGTGATCAGGAGCTTTCGGGTTTCCAGATCGGCGATCTTCTTCTCGTAAGCCGTGATCACCGACGGATTGTCCGTCTCGACGATCCGCTCCAGCAGTTTCTCCGAGAGCGCGGCGATCTCTTTCATCTCCCGCTTGAGATGCGCGGACGCGGAGACGGCTTGCTCATGGCGTTGATCCCAGGCGTTCTGGAACATCGCTCTCGCCAGATCGAACAGATTTTGTGTCGGCTGAAGCGATTGGAGAAGCGCGTCGAATTCGCCTTCAATCTGTGCACGCGGGATCGACTTGCGCGCGCTGGGGCATCCTTTCGTGAAGCAGTGATAGTAAGGATGCTGCTTGCCGGTCGATGATTTCGCGTAGCAGGCCGTGAGCGGCTTGTGACAATCGGCGCAACACACGAACCCGCGCAATGGGAACTCGGCATTGATATCCTTGCGCGCGGGTGCCTTCGCCTTTTCGTTGAGGCGCTCCTGATTGCGCTCGAACGTCGTGGCCGAGATCAAGCCTTCATGATGCCCTTTGCGGCGCGGCACGCCCCAGTTCGGCGCTTCGACAAATCCGGCATAAACAGGCCGGGTCAGCATTTCGGTGATACGCTGGTTTCGGATTTCACCGTTCGGCAGGTCCTTTGGAAACTCCGGGCAGGATTCCAGAAACCGCTTCACTTCGACCTGAGTTTCAAAACGGCCTGAAGCAAAGCCTTCGAGGGCTTCAGTCAGCTGAGAGGCGTAGGGCTCCTCTTTCACGAGCATGTTGCCGTGACCCGGCACGCGCTTGTAGCGATAGCCAATCGGGGCCGCGAAGGGCCAGTAGCCTCCAACAACCCTTGCCTTCATGCGATTCAGGGTTTGGTCCCGGTTCTTGTCGCGCTGGTGCTGAGAAACCGCCGCGAGAAGGTTCTCAATGAGAACGGAATCCGAATCTTCGCCGAAATCTATGCTCGGGCTCTTGAGGATGCCGCCCGCGTCATCAATCGCGGTGCGGAGTTTCAAATGTGCTTCGATCCCGCGCGCGAGGCGGGAGATGTCATCGATGATAACGACGATCTGTTCTTTCTTGGCGTGCTTTCGGAGGTAAGCCAGCATGGCCTGCATGCCGGGACGGGACGTGAGCGATCCCGTCATGTCGTCCGAGAAAATCTGCACGACCTCAAGACCCTTGAGGCGTGCGAATTCCCGGCAGCGCGTTTCTTGAGAACCGAGGCCATCCCCGTGACCTGCCACTGAGTTTTTCCTCCACACGGAGTTAGAGTCCGGCCCTGACGAGGACGGACAGATGAAGCGAGCAAGGTTCACCGAGGAGCAGATCATCGCGGTTCTGCGCGAGCACGAGGCGGGGGCGAAGACCGCCGACCTGGCGCG
>CALRLZ020000032.1:0-49873 GCA_943368975.1 Archangium gephyra | reverse complement strand
CAATGCCATCGGCCTGTTCCACCCCTTCCTCGACGAGCCCTCGGTCGAGATCTACGGCGTGGAGGCGGCCGGCCACGGCCTCGACAAGCTGCATGCGGCGTCGATCTCCGGCGGCAAGCCGGGCGTCCTCCACGGCAATCGCACCTATCTCCTGATGGATGCCGATGGCCAGATCCAGGAGGGCCATTCGATCTCCGCCGGCCTCGACTATCCCGGGATCGGCCCGGAACATTCCTGGCTCAACGATATCGGCCGGGTCACCTATCTGTCGGCGACCGACGACGAGGCCCTCGAGGCGTTCCAGTTGATGTCGAAGGTCGAGGGCATCATCCCGGCGCTGGAATGCGCCCATGCCCTGGCCAAGGTCGGCGAACTGGCGCCGACCAAGCCGAAGGACCACATCATGGTCATGAATCTCTCCGGCCGCGGCGACAAGGACGTGCCCCAGGTCGCCGAACTCCTGGGGACCAAGCTGTGACCACCCGCCTCGACGCCCGCTTCGCCGATCTCGCCGCCAGGGGCCGCGCCGGTCTCGTCACCTATGTCATGGCCGGCGATCCCGACCGCGAGACGGCGCGCGCCATCCTCAAGGGCCTGCCGGCGGCCGGCGCCGACGTCATCGAGTTCGGCATGCCCTTCACCGATCCGATGGCAGACGGGCCGTCGATCCAGGCGGCCGGCCTCAGGGCGCTCGCGGGGGGACAGACGCTGAGGAAGACCCTGGAGGACATCGCCTGGTTCCGCCAGAGCGACGCCGCGACGCCGATCGTCCTGATGGGCTACTATAACCCGATCTACATCTATGGCGTCGACGCCTTCCTTGCCGATGCCAAGGCGGCCGGCGTCGACGGGCTCATCGTCGTCGACCTGCCGCCGGAAGAGGATTCGGAGCTCTGCCTGCCGGCGCTGAAAGCCGGCCTCAACTTCATCCGCCTGGCGACGCCGACCACCGACGACAAGCGCCTGCCGACCGTGCTCGGCAATACCTCGGGCTTCGTCTATTACGTGTCGATCACCGGCATCACCGGGGCGGCGACGCCCGACTTCGGCAAGACCGCCGAGGCGGTGGCCCGGATCAAACGGCATACGGACCTGCCGGTCGCCGTCGGCTTCGGCGTCAAGAATGCCGAACATGCCGGCGCGGTCGCGCGCGGCGCCGATGCGGTCGTGGTCGGCTCAGCCCTGATTGAGGTGCTCAAGGGCTCGCTCGATGCGGAAGGCCGGGCGACGGCGGGGTCGGTCGCCGCCGTCACCGGTCTCGTTGGCTCAATCGCAGCCGGCGTGCGCGAGGCGCGCAAGGCTGCCGAATAAGCGCCGTCTTTCGGCGCCATAGGCTCGGTCCAGAATCCTCATTTTTCGTCAGGACGACAGTCATGAACTGGATCACCGACGTTCTGCCCCCGAAGATCCGCTCGTTTCTGAAGCGGGACACGCCGGAGAACCTGTGGATCAAATGCCCGGAGACTGGGCAGATGGTCTTCCACAAGGATCTGGAGAGCAATCTCTTCGTCATCCCGGGCTCTGGCGTGCACATGCGCATGGGCTCGACCGCCAGGCTGCGGTCGGTCTTCGACAACGGCACGTGGTTCGACGTCCAGTTGCCGGAAGCCCCCCTCGACCCCCTGAAATTCCGCGACGAGAAGCGCTATGTCGACCGGCTGAAGGATGCACGTGCCAAGACCGGCATGGCCGATGCGATCAAGGTCGGTTACGGCAAGCTCGAAGGCCTCGCCGTCACGGTCTGCGTGCAGGACATGGACTTCATGGCCGGCTCGCTCGGCACCGCGGCCGGCGAAGCCATCGTCAAGGGCATGATGACCGCGGTCGAGAAGAAGACGCCCTTCATCATCTTCACCGCCTCCGGCGGCGCCCGCATGCAGGAGGGCATTCTGTCGCTGATGCAGATGCCGCGCACCACCGTGGCGGTGCAGGCGCTGCGCGATGCCAAGCTGCCCTATATCGTGGTGCTCACCAACCCGACGACCGGCGGCGTCACCGCGAGCTACGCCATGCTCGGCGACGTCCACATCGCCGAACCGGGCGCGCTGATCGGCTTCGCCGGGCCGCGCGTGATCGAGCAGACCATCCGCGAGAAGCTGCCGGAAGGCTTCCAGCGGGCGGAATATCTGAAGGATCATGGCATGGTGGACCTTGTCGTGCACCGTCACGACCTCAGGGCCACGCTGGCTCGCCTCTGCCGGGTGCTCACCAAGGCGCCTGCGCCCAGCGAAGGCACGCCGTCCACCGGTACGGCGGCGCAACCGCCCGCTGTCGCGGCGTCCTGACGCGGTCGGCATCGGCTCGCGATCTGCCTTTCGTACAAGCTCCCAGCATCTCCCGCCGGCAGCACGCCGCCCTCCGCAAGATTCCCGCCATGACGGTTGCCGAAGTTCCCATCGCCGCCATCCTCGACCGGCTGGCGAAGCTTCATCCCAAGCTGATCGACCTGTCGCTGGACCGGATGGTCGGGGCGCTGGCACGGCTCGGCAACCCGCATCTCGCCTTGCCGCCGGTGATCCATGTCGCCGGCACCAACGGCAAGGGCTCGACCTCGGCCTTCGCCCGCGCCTTCCTCGAGGCCTCGGGGCGCACCGTCCACGTCTATACCTCGCCCCATCTCGTGAAGTTCAATGAGCGCTTCCGGCTCGGCGCCCCCGGCGGCGGCCGGCTGGTCGAGGATGCGGCGCTCGCGGAGATCCTCCTCGAGGTGGAACGCGCCAACGAGGGGCAGCCGATCACACAGTTCGAGATCACCACCATTGCCGGCCTGATGCTCTTCGCCCGGCATCCGGCCGATGCGGTGATCCTCGAGGTCGGCATGGGCGGACGTTTCGACGCGACCAATGTGGTTCCGCGGCCGGCGGTCAGCGTCATCACGCCGGTCTCGATGGATCATGCGGACTATCTCGGCGACACGATCCCGAAGATCGCCGCCGAGAAGGCCGGCATTCTCAAGCGCGGCCGGCCGGCCGTCGTCTCGCTGCAGACCCCGGAGGCCATGGCGGTGATCGAGGCGGCGGCAGAGGTGACACGTTCGCGCCTCTTCGTCTCCGGCCTCGACTGGTTCGCAAGGGCCGAGAATGGCCGCTTCGTCTTCCAGGACGAGGACGGACTGATCGACGCGCCGCCGCCGCGGCTGGCCGGCGCGCATCAGTTCGAGAATGCCGGCGCCGCGCTGGCGGCGGTCAAGACGGCTGGCTTTTGCATGACGCCAGCCGCCGTCGAGCGGGGGTTGCAGGCCGTCGCCTGGCCGGGACGGCTGCAGAGGCTGACCGGGCGCGTTCTCGCGGCGCTGCCGACCGGCGCCGAGCTCTGGCTCGATGGCGGCCACAATCCCGGCGGTGGCGCGGTCCTCGCCGAGGCGGTGGCGACCATGCAGGCCCGCCAGCCGAGGCCGCTGGTGATGATCGCCGGCATGATCTCGACCAAGGACCCGCGCGGCTTCCTCTACCATTTCCGCGCCCTCGCGCCGCAGGTGCTGACGGTGCCCTTCGGCTATCCGGCGGCACTGCCGGCGGCCACCCTTGCCGAGGCGGCGCGCTCGGCGGGCCTCGCGGCCAACGCCTGCGACAGCCTCGATGCGGCGCTCGCGGCCGTCGCGACCGAGCCCGGAGGCCTGCCGCCGCGGGTTCTCATCACCGGCAGCCTCTATCTGGCCGGTGAGGTGCTGGCGAAGGACGGCTGGGTGCCGGCCTGAGGACGAGGAACCAGCCCGGCCGCGCCTCGTTGGTCTCGGTGACCCCAGAGGAGGCCGCCATGGACGATCCCGACCAGACCGCACCCGCTCCGTGCGACGACGGCTCTACGACGCCGCGCCCGCCGACCCCTCGCGAGAAGCGCGAGATGGCAACCGGCAACCAGCGCGCCGAGGCTTTCGCGAAGACCACAAAGGCGCTCGACATCGAAGACCTCAACGCCTCCAACGACAAGTAGCCACGTTCAGAAGGTACGGCGAAAGCCGAAAAGGTCGCTGTCGGGGTCGCCGTTGCCGGCGATCTGGCTCCGCAGCATCTGCGCCGCCATCATCGAGAAGGTGATGCCGTTGCCGCCATAACCTAGCACCGCGTAGCAGCCCGCGAGCCTCGGTACGGCTCCGATGGACGGCGTCCCGGTCACCGAGGCGCCGAAAGAGCCACACCATGTGTAATCGGCTTCGGTGTCGATGCCGGGCATCAGCCTGCCGAGCTTGGCCTGGATCGCCCTGACCTTGTCCGGTAGGAGGGCGTCGCGTGTCTCCTCGTCGGAAAAGTCCTCGTCCTCGCCACCACATATGATCCGACCGTCCTGATCGGACCGCAGGTAGAGATAGGGCTCGGAGGCTTCCCATACGAAAGGCAGTTCGGCCGGCAAGGCCCGCGGCTTTGGCCGGGTTGCCAGGCAGAAGGTCGAGACGATGCGATGGCCCTTGTGCGGCACATGCTTGGGCAATTCGTAACCGGTGGCGAAGACGAGGAACCGGCCGCGGACGACGGGGCCTCCCTCGGTCTCGACCGAGACGTCGCCGGCTCCCGGATTGACCCTTGCGACTGTCACCGGCGCATAGAGGCTCGCTCCACGGTCCAGCGCCGCCCGCAGGAAGCCGGCGGCGAGCCGGCGCGGGTCGGCGGCGAGATTGCCATGGCCCAGGATGGCGGCACGCCGGGCCAGGCCATAGCGTTCCCCCACAGTGGCCGCCGGCAGCATCGACACTTCAAAGCCGGCCCTGCGCCGCGCCTCCGCTTCCGCTGCGAGGCCGTCCCGGTCGAGAACATCGCCCTCGAGGTACAGCGTGTCCCGGTCGGCGAGATCAGCCTTGATGCCGAGATAAGTGGCGCGCTCGCGCAGTGCGTCGAGCGCCAGCTTGGAGCGACGCCAGATGCGTTCGGCGCGGCCGCGCCCGATGCGGGCGGCGAGTTCTGACAGGGGTGTGTCGATCTCATACTGGAGAAGGGCGGTGGAGGCCGGCGTCGAGCCGAGGAGAGGGCCGCGCCGGTCGAGGATGACGACGTCCTGGCCCGCATCGGTGAGCGCATCGGCGACCATGGCGCCGGAAATGCCCGCCCCGATGACGATCACGTCGGTCTTCACGTCGTGCTTCAATTCGGTGGAAGGAATGGCGGCGAGCGGACGCGACATCCAGGGAGATCGTCCCGTCCGCAGATCCCTGGTGACGGTAGCAGCCATGCGGACACCTCGGTTTTCCATAGGAGAACGAACCAGCGAGAGCGTCGAGACGCACCTCGCAAGCTCTCAAGAATGCACTCGAGCGAATTTGGCTCCTCCCGGACTGCCCCTGCATGACAGTACTGAGGGCCCGGGCCCGTTCAGCCGAGACGACCCGCGGTCGCGCTGATCCAACCCCAAATCCGGCGGCGCAGGGCGATCCACCAGGGGTCGGACGGCTGCGGCGCGGGTCTGCCCAGTTCGGGCGCCGCAGATGGGCCCACCCGCGTCAGAACCCCGATCAGAACGTCGCCATCGGTCACGTAGAGGTCGCCGCCGCCGTTGCGGCCGGAGAGGGTCGGACCGGAGCCGGGCACGAAATAGTCCGAGACCAGCCGCCCGGCGCCGGTGAGGCTCTGCATCAGCACGGCCCGCTCGCTGTCGACGTCCGGCGCGATATGGTGGGTGACCTGGCCGGTGAGATGGCTGAAGCCGACGCCGCGATCGAAGCTCGCCGCCCCGAGGAAGAGCGGACGTCCGTCGGCGGTCGTGTCGAGTGCCTTCCAGAAGCGGACGTGATGGCGCCGGTCTGCCGCGACACCCACCGGCTTCTCGAAGGCGAGATCCTGCATGCGGCCCTCGAAGTAAAGCGGCGACACAGGCGCGTCCGGATAGGGCCGGTCGAGGAGGACGGACAGGCCGATGCCGAGGCTCGAGCGCAGGGTGACCGGATCGGCCGGGCGCCAGCCGGCCGCCTGCAGGGCGCCGGTCACCTCCGCGAGGTCGCCGACGAGCCCGACATTGATCGGATCGCCGGGAATGGCGCTGGCGGTTGCCGTCAGCATCGGCCGGCGGGCGAGGCCGGGATGATGTTCGTGCCGCCACCACAGCTCCGGCGCCAGCAGATAGGCGATTGCGAGATAGGCGGCGGCAAGACCCGCCGCGACAGCCGGGACGCGGCGCCCCCGGCGCGCTTGAAAACGAGGTGTCATCGCCTGGAGCTTAGCCGCGGTGGCGCAGGCTCGCCACGGCCCGGGAATCCTGCTGTTGTCGGCCCATGATCCGCCAGCCCGACAGGACCCGCCCGCCCCCGCTGACGCCGCCGCCCGGGCGCGCTGGAGCTATGTTTCTGACTGCAGGGATCCTGCTGGCGATCGGTACCCTGGTCGGCCCGCTGCTCCTCGCCGGGCCGGTGCGGGCCGAGGCCCCGCGCTTCACTGGAGTTGAACTCGGCCGGCTGGACCGGCTCTGCCGCATGACCGGTGCCGCCGCGCCCTCGCCCGCGGCGCTCGCCATCGCCGGGACTGCGGCGCGCGAACACGACGCCTTCGGCGGCCATGTCATCGGACCCGGCGGCACCATGATCCGCTTCGGCGCCGTGGAGGCGGATGTGGTCCGCGACGAGGCCGCCGGGCGCGGCGTGCCCTGGCGTCAGGTCATGCGCTACTGGGAAACGCTCGGCCCGCTCACCGAGGGCCCGCTGCAGGCGCGGCGGATCCAGCGCCTCACGGAGGATTCGGGCGCCACCGGCGCCGGCGACCTCGTACCGCTGGCCGATCTCCTCGCGCGCCTGCGCGGGAGCAGCCTGTCCGAGCCCGAGCGGGACGCCCTGGTCCAGGCGGCACTGCGCGCCGCGGCGGTGGACATTCCCTGGTCGGCAGCCTTCGTCTCCCATGTGGTGGTGACGGCGGGTGTGTCCCGCGTCCGCTTCCAGGCCTCCATGGCCCATTTCGACTTCGTGGCTGAGGCGGCGCGGCGCAGCCGGGACGAGGCACAGGGCCTGTCACCGGGCGCCTTCTACCGGGCCTGCGACCCCCGCGCGACCCCGCTCCGGCCAGGTGACCTCCTCTGCCTGCACCGGCATGACCCTGCGGCTGCCGGCGACGGCTACGCAGCCCTGGTGCCGGCCCTGGCCACGGGCGCCCGCCCGGTCTGGAACCTTCATTGTGATGTCGTGGTGGCGGCGGACCGGCGCCAGCGCCTCGCCACCCTGATCGGCGGCAACGTCCTGCAATCGGTGGCGCGACGCGACCTGCGCACCGACGGGCGCGGCGTTCTCGCCCGCCCGCGGCGCGCCGGAACCTGCCCGCGGGAGGGGCGGATCGGGCCGCTGTGCCAGCCGGAGGCGGCGCCGTGGTTCGTCTTGCTCCAGGCGACAGACCCGGCTGATCCCTAGTTCCAGCCTGCGCACCGGGCAGGGCTGCCCAGAAGATGGGCGCGACCGCGCGGCCGGCTCTCTGCTATTGTGCGGCGCAACAGAGGAGTCGCGCCATGTCCGACACCGTGATGCGCCATCGTCCGCACGAGGATGCCATCGCCCTCATCCTCGGCACGCTCTTCGTCGCGCTCGGGATCGCCTTCTACGCCAAGGCCTCGCTGCTCACGGGCAGCACGGTCGGCATCGCGCTGCTGATCAGCTATGTAACTCCGCTGAACTTTTCCGCCCTGTTCCTGCTGGTCAACCTGCCCTTCTTCGTCCTGTCCCTGCTGCGCCTGGGCTGGGCCTTCACCGCCAAAACGCTGGCGGCCGTGGTGCTGGTGTCGATCTTCTCCAAGCTGATGCCGCTGTGGCTGGAGATCGGCCATCTCAATCCCGTCTATGCCGCCATCGTCGGCGGCGGGCTCTTCGGCATCGGGCTGCTGATCCTGTTCCGCCACGGCATGAGCCTCGGCGGTGTCAGCATCCTCGCCTTTTATCTCCAGGAGAAGCACGGCATCCGCGCCGGCTATCTCCAGCTCGCCGTGGACATGCTGGTGATGCTGGCGGCCACCGCGGTGGTCAGCCTCGACCTCGTCGCCCTGTCGGTGGCGGGTGTCACGGTGCTCTGCATCGTCGTCGGCATGAACCACCGTCCCGGGCGCTATGCCGGGATCAGCTGAGCCGGTTCAATAGGTGTCACGGCGGCGGATCAGAGCGACCGCCGCAAAGGCGCCGACCGCGCCGAAGACCGAGAGCACCACCATCGGGACCGGGCTCATTGTCGTGCCGACCAGCGTGCCAGCGATCTGCGCCGCGATGGCGCCGAGCCCCATCTGCGCGAAACCGACAATGCCGGAGGCCGAGCCCGCCGCTTCCGGCCGGACGCTGACCGCCCCGGCGATGGAGCCGGGCAATTGCAGCCCGTTGGCGAAGGCAATGGCCGCCTGCGGCAGGAACAGCCAGGCCGGATGCACCATCCAGCCGGCCAGGGCGATGGCGAGCTGCACCAGCGCCATCAGCACCATCATGGCACTGCCCCACCGGATCAGCCGGTCGGAGCCGAGCCGTGCCGCATAGCGGCCGCAGATGGCGTTGCCGAGCATGTAGCCGCAGGCATTCACCATGAACCACAGGCCATAGACGGTGGAGGACTGGCCCATCAGCGTCACGGTGATGTGCGGCGCGCCGCCGACAAAGGAAAAGAAGGTGATCGAGGAGAGGGCGCCGATCAGCAGATAGCCGACGAAGACGCGGTTGCGGCAGAGAGCGCCGGCATCCCTGACGAGCTGACCGAAGCTCGGCGAAGAGACCACGGCGCGGGTTTCCGGCAGACGCACGACGGCGAGGACGAGGGTCACGACAGCGATTGCCGCGGTAGCGGCGAAAACCCAGCGCCAGCCGATCGTCTCTTCCATCAGCCCGCCGATCGAGGGCGAGACCATCGGTGCGACGACCATCGCCATCGTCACCCAGCCGATCATCGAGGCGGCGCGGTCCTTGTCAAAGACGTCGCGGATGATGGCGCGGCCGATGACCTGGCCGGCGGAGGCGCCGAAGCTCTGCAGCACGCGGGCGACGATCAGCATGGCGGCGCTGGCGGCGAGCGCGGCGAACAGGCTCATGGCCGCCGTGACGGCCAGCGCGCCGATGATCACGGGCCGACGACCGTAGCGGTCAGACAACGGCCCGAGGAAGAGCTGCGCCACGGCCATGCCGGCGAGATAGAGCGTGATGGTGAGCTGGATCGTGCCCGCATCGGTCTCGAAATAGCGCGCAAGCCCGGGAACAGCCGGCAGCGGCAGATTCAGCGCCATGGGTCCGATCGCGGCGAAGACAACGAGCAGCGGCACGAGGGCACGCGGCGCGAGGCGGGGATCTGACATGTGGGGGTCTCGACCGTGGTCCCCGATGTCGCCCGGTTGGCGGTCCAGCGTCAACCCGCGGGAGTGGAATGGCCCCCCTGTTTCCGGCCCGCGGTCGAAACCCCTGGCGCCTGCCTCCGATGCGCTGCACCGGCTGACGCGCCCGTCGGGGACGCTGTAGAAGCGCGGCATGTGCTCGCCCTCCCGCCCGTGGGAGTCGGGAGAGAGTTCGAGAGCCCGGTCGGCCGGGTGAACGGAGACGTGACGCCGTGACCGCCGCCAGGATCGAGACCGATCGCCTCATTCTCACCGCCATCGGCGAGGCCGATTTCGCCGACCTCTGCCGGCTCACCGCCCACCCGGATGTCGGCGGCAAGCTGAAACATGGCGTGCTGACCGGGGCCGAGACTCGCGCCCAGCTCGACGGCTACCGCGCCACCTGGGAGCGGGCCGGCTATGGGGTCTTCGCGATCCGCCGCCGGCAGGACGATGCCTTCGTCGGCATCATCGGGCTGTGGGACCATGACGAGGGCGTCGGGGTGGCCTTGCGCTATGCCGTGATGCCGGACCATCGCGGCCACCGCTACACGAAGGAGGCGGCAAAAAGTGTTCTCCAGTTCGCCACCAAGAAGGACATTCATCCCGTCATGGCGGTGACGCGCGAAAACAATCTTGTCTCCCAGCGCATTCTGGTCGATCTCGGGTTCGCGCTGCGCGAGATCCGGGACACCGGCCATGCGCGCCTCGCCGTCTATCAGCAGGCCACCGGGAGACCCGCATGACCGTCCAAGCCGTGGCGACGTCCCGCCTGCTCATGCCGGGCTTCGTCCTGGCGGCGGCCGTGGCGGTCGCAGCCGTCCTCGCCGAGCCCCTGCTGCGGCAGGCAACCGGCGGACGGCTGGCGCTGCCAGGCATGGTCATCGCGCTGATCATCGGCGTGGGTCTGCATGGGCTCGCGGCACGGCCGCTGTTCGCGCCTGGCCTCGCCTTCGCCGTCAAGAAACTGCTGCGCTGGGCCATCGCGCTGCTCGGGCTGCGCATCGCCTTCGGCGACATCATCGGCCTCGGCATCGGCACGCTGGTGCTGGTCATCGGATCAATGGCGCTGACCATCGCCAGCGGCATCTGGCTGGCACGCCGGCTCGGAGTCAATGACGGATACGGGGCGCTGGCGGGCGCGGCGACGGCGGTCTGCGGCGCCTCGGCGACGCTGGCCACGACGACGGTCCTGCCGAACTATCCGGCCAAGGCCGCCGATACCGCCTTCACCGTCGTCGCCGCCAATGCGGTGTCGACGCTGGTCATGCTGGCCTACCCGCCGCTGGCCATCCTCCTGGGGTTCGACGCGACGCAGACAGGCATCCTCCTCGGCGCCACAATCCATGACATGGCGCAGGTGGTGGGGGCCGGCTATGCGGTCTCTGAACCCGTCGGCAACACCGCCGTGGTGGTGAAGCTGTTCCGCGTTTTCCTGTTGCTTCCCGTCGTCCTCGCCATCGGCTGGTGGTTCTTGCGGCAGGGCCGCGATGCCGGCGCGGCGCATGTGCCAGTGCCGGTCTTCGCGCTCGTCTTCCTGGCGCTGGTGGTGGTCAATTCGGCGCTGCCAGCGGTGCCAGCCCTCGCCGCGCCCTATGCCGCGGTCAAGCCGTGGCTCGTAACGCTGTCCAATGCGGGCCTGCTGATCGCCATCGCGGCGCTCGGCCTCGGCACCTCGGTCACGGCGATCCTGTCGATCGGCTGGCGGCATGTGGCGGTGTTCTTCGGCGCCACCGGGGTGATCCTGGCGCTCGTGACGGCTGGCCTGTTCGTGCTCTGAGCGCGGGCGCGGCCCAAGACCGGGCGGCGCAGCGCGGCAGTCCCGCCAGCGAGCCCCTTGCCCATGGCAGCGCCGGCGGTTACGCGGATGTCCGACCCATTCCGCTCCGCCCGGCAAAGGATCCTCCATGAGCGTCGCCAACGGCCGCAGCCTTCTTGCCATTCCCGGCCCGACCAATATCCCTGACCGCGTGCTGCAGGCGATGATGCGCCCTGCCGAGGAAATCTATTCGGGGCCGATGGTGGCCCTGACCGACAGCCTGCTGGCGGATCTGCAACGCGTCTTTGCCACCCAGGCCCGCACCTATATCTACGCCGCCAACGGCCACGGTGGCTGGGAAGCGGCGATCAGTAACGTCCTGTCGCGTGGCGACAAGGTTCTGGTGCTGGCGAGCGGGCGTTTCGCCATCGGCTGGGGCCAGATGGCTGCCTTCATGGGCGCCGACGTGGAAGTGCTGGAAGGCTCCTGGCGGGCCGCCATCGATCCGGCCACCGTCGAGGCGCGGCTCAGACTCGACCGCGACCATGCGATCAAGGCGATCCTGATGGTGCAGGTCGACACCGCCTCCGGGGTCGCCAACGACGTCCGGGCGGTGCGCCGGGCGATCGATGCGGCCGGCCATCCCGCGCTCTTCATGGTCGATGGCGTGGCCTCGCTCGCCTGCATGAATTTCGAGATGGACGCCTGGGGTGTCGACGTCGCCATGTCCGCCTCCCAGAAGGGCCTGATGACGCCGCCCGGCCTCGCCTTCGTCGCGGCCAATGACAAGGCGCACAAGGCCCACGCGACCGCCGACATGAAGACGCTTTACTGGGACTGGACCGCCCGCCAGGGGGCCGAGCACTACATGAAGTATTGTGGCACGCCGCCGGAGCACCTGCTCTTCGCGCTGCGCGCCGCCCTCGACATGATCATGGAAGAGGGCCTTCCCGCCGTATGGCGCCGCCATGCACTGCTCGCCGAGGCGACCCATGCCGCCATCGGCAAATGGGCCGAGGGGCAGGTCCTGTCCTGCAATGTGATCGAGCCGGCCCATCGCGCGCCGTCGGTTACGCCGGTCCTCGTCCAGGGCGCCGATGCTGCGGCGATCTCGACCTATGCGCAGACCATCTGCGGCGTGGCGCTCGGCTCGGCGATCGGCGACCTGTCGGGACGGGCCTTCCGCATCGCCCATATGGGCCATGTCAATGCGCCGATGGTGCTCGGCACGCTCTCGGCGATCGAGATGGCGATGAAGGCGCTCGACATCCCCCATGGCGAGGGTGGCGTCGCCGCCGCCGTGACCAGCCTCGCCAAGGGCGCCGGCCTGCCGGGGGATAAGGGCGTGGCGGAGACCACCCTCGCCCTAGCCACCGCGCCGGCCTGAACCGGCGCGGGCTTCGGGGCTCAGGCGACCTTCACCACGAGCTTGCCGAAATTCCGGCCCTTGAGAAGGCCGATGAAGGCCTCGGGCGCCTTGTCGAGCCCGTCGACGATGTCCTCGCGGTACTTGACCTTGCCCTCGGCGATCCACCGGCTCATGTCGGTGAAGAAGGCCCTGGACTGGTCGGCGAAGTCGCGGACGATGAAACCGCGGAAGTTCAGCCGCTTGGTCAGCACGTCGCGCATCAGCAGCGGCAGGCGGTCCGGACCGTCGGGCAGCGATGTGGCGTTGTACTGGGCGATGAGACCGCAGACGGGGATGCGGGCGAAGAAGTTCAACAGCGGGAAGACGGCGTCGAAGACGTGCCCGCCGACATTCTCGAAATAGACGTCGATCCCGTCCGGGCAGGCCGCCTTGAGGTCGGCGACGAAAGTCGGCGAGCGGTGGTCGAGGGCGACGTCGAAACCGAACTCCTCGGTCAGGGCGCGAACCTTGTCGGCCCCGCCGGCAATGCCGACGGCGCGGGCGCCCTTGATCTTGGCGATCTGGCCGACGGCGGAGCCGACGGGGCCGGTGGCCGCGGCAACGACGACGGTCTCGCCGGGCTTCGGCTGGCCGATGGTCAGGAGGCCGGTATAGGCGGTCATGCCGGGCATCCCGAGAACGCCGACGGCGGTCGAGATGGGCGCGGCGGTCGGATCGACCTTGCGCAGGTCCTTGGCGTCGGCGATCGCATGGCTCTGCCAGCCGGAATGGGAGAGGACGATGTCGCCCGGACGGAACCGGTCACTGTTGGACGTCACGATCTCGGCGACCGTGCCGCCCTCCATCACGCCGCCGATCGGGACCGGCGCGGCATAGGATTTCCCGTCGTTCATGCGGCCCCGCATGTAGGGGTCGAGGGACAGGTAACGGATCTTCAGGTGGACCTGGTCCGGGCCCGGGGCGGCGAGCGGCGTGTCGACGATGGAGAAATTGGCAGCGGTCGGCTCACCGTGCGGGCGGCTGGCGAGCAGGATCTGGCGGCTGGTCGTCGACATGGGTGGCCTCCTGACGGAAGCGCCGGCGGGCGGCGCCTGGGGCCGTATCACTAGTGGTCCTGACCGATGGCCGCAATCTCGCTCGGATCGACGCTGCGGCCCCATCGGGAGATCGCCGCATGGCGTCTCCCGCGTTCCCGCCTAGAGTGGCGCCATGAATGGCGCCCTCAAGACCGACGAGCCTGGCCCTTCAGCCACGCCCCCCGCCATCAACCCGCTGGCCTTCTTTCCGCTCGCCCGCGGCTTCTGGCGCGGCAGGACGGCGCTTCTGGCCTGGAGCCTGTGCGCGGGGCTGCTGGGGCTGGTGATCGTCAATGTCGTCGTGCAGGTCCTGATCACCCGCTGGCATGCCTCCTTCTTCAACGCCCTCGAACAGCGCCAAGCCGACCGCCTGATCGCGGGGATCAGCCAACTCGCCGTGCTCGCCCTCGCCGCAGCGCTCATCGCCGCCCTCATCGTCTGGCTGCGCATGCGGCTGCAGATCGCCTGGCGCGGCTGGCTGTCGGACAAGCTGATCCACATGTGGCTGAGCAAGGAGCGCTTCGCCCACCTGGCCCAGGTGGCCCCGCAGATCGACGCGCCCGAATTCCGTATCGCCCAGGACGTTCAGGTAGCGGTCGAGCCGCTCGTCGAATTCGCCGTCGGTCTGGCCAATTCGCTGCTGTCGGCGACGGCCTTCATCGTCATCCTGTGGACCGTCGGCGGATCGATCTCCCTGCCCATCGCCGGCGGGATCGTCATTCCCGGTTTCATGGTCTGGGTGGCCATCGCCTATGCGGTCATCTCCTCAGGTATGATCGCCGTTCTCGGCCGACCGCTGATCCACGCCATCGAGCGCAAGAATGCCGCCGAGGCGGCCCTGCGCGCCTCCATGGTCGGGATACGCGAGGACGCCCCGGCCATCGTCCGGGCTGCGGAGGAAGCCCCCAAGCAGAGGCTCCTGGTCGGACTGATGCAGGGGGTGGTCACGACCTGGTACGTGATCGCTGCGCTGCTCGCCAAGCTGTCGATCCTGATCAACGCCAATGTCACTCTGATGCCGGCGGTGCCGCTGCTTGCCTGCGCGCCACTCTATCTCAGCAGCAGCATGTCGCTGGGGTCGATGATGCAGATCGCCGCCGCCTTCGTGCAGACCCAGTTCGCCTTCAACTGGTTCTTCGACAATTTCATTCGCATCGCCGACTGGGAGGCATCGGCGCGCCGCGTGGTCGGGCTGACGACCGCCTTCGCCGAGAGCGACCGGCGCGGCGGCAAATTGTCGCCCGATCCATCATGAGTGCCGCGGGTCAACGGACCGCAGGCCAACACGTCAGGATACTTTTTCTCAATTCAAAGTTTTTGACGCGAATTTTTCGCAAGTATTCGTACTATTGATCACCCGGTAGACCTATTTTTCACTGACGGGCTTGACGGATGCGGAAACTTCGCCCATCTTCATGCTCACCATCGTCGTGACTGCGCTGCGCCGCCTTTGTGAGTAACCAGGCGTCGACAACCGGAGATCCGGTGCGACAAATTCGTCTGGGCCGCCCGGCGCGCGGTTCGTGACTTTGAACTGGAGGACGCGAAAGCGCGTTTCCGGTAGGCTTGAAAGACTTTTTTTCTTGAACAATCGAACCTTTTCGGACCTCGGCCTTGCCGAGCCTCTTCTGCGTTCCCTCCATGATGCAGGCTACGCCACCCCCACGCCGATCCAGGCCAAGGCGATCCCGCATCTTCTGGACGATCACGACCTGATCGGCATCGCCCAGACCGGGACCGGCAAGACCGCGGCCTTCGCGCTGCCGATCCTCCAGCATCTGGCGGAGGACCTCGTCCGCCCGCCGGCCAAGGGCGTGCGGGCCCTGGTGCTCGCCCCGACCCGCGAACTCGCCCTGCAGATCTTCGAGAGCGTCACGCGCATGTCGAAGAACCTGAAGCTGCGCCATGCGGTCATCTTCGGTGGTGTCGGGCAGAAGCCGCAGGTCGATGCCCTCGCCCGCGGTATCGACATTCTGGTCGCCACCCCCGGCCGCCTCATCGACCTGATGAACCAGGGCCTGGTGCGCCTCGACACGGTGACCCATCTCGTCCTCGACGAGGCGGACCGCATGCTCGACATGGGCTTCATCCGCGACGTGAAGAAGATCATCGCCAAGCTGCCCGACCAGCGCCAGTCCATGCTGTTCTCGGCGACCATGCCGACGGAAGTCGCCAAGCTCGCCCGCGACATGCTCTGGGAGCCGATGCGCGTCGAGGTCACGCCCGAGACCGTGACGGTCGAGGCCATCGAGCAGCATGTCTACCATGTCGGCACCTCCGACAAGCGGACCCTGCTCGAGAAACTCCTGACCGACCCGGCGCTCGCGCGCGTCGTGGTGTTCACGCGGACCAAACACGGCGCCAATCGCCTTGCCGGCCAGCTCGAGAAGTCGGGCTTCTCGGCCGACGCCATCCACGGCAACAAGAGCCAGAATGCCCGCCAGCGGGCGCTGGCCGCCTTCAAGACCGGTGAGTGCCGCATCCTGGTGGCGACCGACCTCTTCGCCCGCGGCATCGACGTGGCTGAAGTCACCCATGTCATCAATTTCGATCTGCCGAATGAGCCGGAGAGCTATGTCCACCGCATCGGCCGCACCGGCCGTGCCGGGCGGACGGGCATCGCCCTCGCCTTCTGCGATCCAAGTGAGCGCGGCCATCTGGCCGCCATCGAAAAACTGACCCGCGTGCGCCTCGCCGTCGTCGGGTCCCCCATCCAGGCCTCGACCCGTGGCGACACCCGCCCGCCGTCGGCGCCTGCCAGGCGTCCGCAGCCCCGGCGAAGGGCTGCCTGACAAATCCCTCAACCGCCAAACATCGAGGAGCATTCCATGGCGACCGGGACCGTTAAGTGGTTTAACCCCCAGAAGGGCTACGGCTTCATCCAGCCGTCCGACGGTGGCAAGGACATTTTCGTCCACATCTCCGCCGTCCAGCGCGCCGGTCTGAACGACCTGCGTGAGGGCGAGCAGGTGTCGTACGAACTGGCCACCGACCGCCGCACCGGCAAGCAGTCGGCCGACCAGCTGAAGCTCGCCTGACATTCGCCGTAAGGCGAAGGGCTGGCCGCGAGGCCCAGCCGCTTGGACGTCAATCGTGGTGCCGTGCGCGGCGCCGCGCAGTCCTCATGCCTGTCCAGCCATGGGCTAGTGTACGGTCGCGGTCGCGCTCGCGAGGCCGGCGCCGATCTGTTCGAGGACGACAATTTCCGGATCCTTGCCCTCCTGTGTCGCTGCGATAGACAGGACGAGGACGCCTGGCCGCCGCGTCGACACGAATTTCGCCACCGCCTGCGCCTGCTGATAGGTGTCGAGGTAGTGGATGTCCTCGGCCACCATCCGCGAGCCCCGCTGCACGAAGGGGACAACGGCGTAACGGGTCGTGACGCCTGCCCGCTGCGGTGGCTGTTCCGCCACGGAATTCGCACTGTGGGCCATGGGGCGCCTCCCCTATCCGGTGATTCCTTATCATCGCATGATGGCTGTCCTTTGGGGATCGGGCTTAGCCCCGACATGCTTCGGCCGCGTTGCGGGCGCGCGGCCCGGCTGGAACCCGGGACGCATCCCGGGTCCCCTGGCAGGATCTCGCCGCAAGCGTTCGACCGCTCGCAGTGATAGTCAGCACTTCAGGAAAGTCTTCACGAGGACGACCTTGCCGGCGACGCTCACCGTCACCCGCACGCCGGTCGGAATCCCCCAGGTCGTGCAGACGTCGATGCAGGCCTGGGCCGCGGTGCCATTCGGGAAGATCGAGGGAATCGGCAGACAGAACTTGCCGATGCCGAGCGGCAGGTTGAGGCAGATCCTGCCGTTGTCGACCGTCACGCTGATGCACTGTGCCGCAAAGAGGATATGGCCGTCGTCGATCGGATTGATGATGCGTCCCCTCTCTGCGAGCGTTTTCTGGTCATAGAGGCTGCGGGCGGCCTCCAGCACCGATGCGATCGCCTTCTCGTCGAATTCATGAAATGTCGCCATCTCGTCACTCCCTAGGGTTGACCGCAATGCGTGACGGCCTTGGGCCGGCAACGTGCGGCCCTGCATCCATAGAGGGATGGCTTCGAATATTCTACTTAGGGTTGTATTCAGGCTGACGGAAACGATCTAAGGTGGCAGGGGCCGGTGCCTTGCTTGCCGGCGTGCCGCGCCATCTCAGGTCGGGCGATTCCCTTGTCGTCGTACGGTGGACAGGTCCGGGCGCGAGGATCGCCGGACCCTCCTCCGCCCGGCCGTCGTCACATGACGTGACGCTGCTTCCACTCGCGCATCGCCGCCGCATCGCGGGGGGTAATGTCCGGGAAGTCCGGCGCAGCGACCGCGGGATCGAAATATTTCCACGAGCGGGCGCATTTGACGCCCTCGGCCTTGGCCGGGACCACCGCGACACCCTTGGTGTCGTCGGCGCGGAAGGCGTCGACCGGCCCCTCCCCGGCGACGATCCGGGCGGCCGAGGTGATCGCCACTTCAGCGAGGTCGAGGCCGTCGAGGGCCGCCATGAGGTCGGCGTCGGCGACATAGACGGTCGGGGCCGCCTCCAGCGAAGAGCCGAGGCGCTTGCCGGCCCGCTCCAGTTCGAGCGCACCGGTGACGACGCGGCGAACCCTTCGGATCTTCTCCCACTTTGCGTCCAGCGCACTGTCCATCCAGCCGCCATCAGCCGCGTAGAAGCCGGCGAGATGCACCGACCCGTCGCGGCCGTAGCGATCCCACCAGGCCTCCTCGGCCGTGAAGGAGAGGATCGGTGCGAGCCAGGTAGCGACCGCCCGGAAAAGCTCTTCGATGACCGCGAGCGTTGCCTTGCGTTCCGCCGACGACAGCGGATCGCAATAGAGCCGGTCCTTGCGGATGTCGAAATAAAAGGCCGAGAGATCGACATTCATGAACTGTGTCAGCAGCGCGAAGACCTTCTTGTAGTCGTAGGTGCGATAGGCCTCGTGGATCTGCGGCGACAGTTCGGCGAGCCGGTGGAGCATGAGGCGCTCCAGTTCCGGCAGGGCCGCCACCGCTGGCAACGGCGTTCCGTCGTGATGGGCGAGCGCACCCAGCATCCAGCGGATGGTGTTGCGCAGCTTGCGGTAGGCGTCGGAGGTCGTCTGCAGGATCTCCTTGCCGATCCTGAGATCGTCTGAATAGTCGGAGGCGGCCACCCACAGGCGCAGGATGTCGGCGCCCGACTGCTTGATGACGTCCTGCGGGGCGACGGTGTTGCCGAGCGACTTCGACATCTTCCGGCCCTCGCCGTCGAGGACGAAGCCGTGGGTCAGGACGACGTCGTAGGGCGCCCGGCCACGGGTACCGCAGCTTTCCAGCAGCGAGGAGTGGAACCAGCCGCGGTGCTGGTCGGAGCCTTCGAGATACATCACGGTGTCGGCGCCGCCATCCACCTTGCGCTTCAGGCCCTCGAAATTCGGGAAGTCCTGCGGGCTTTCCAGGGTGAAGGCATGGGTCGAGCCGGAATCGAACCAGACGTCGAGGACGTCGTCGACCTTGTCGAAATCGTCGGCGGAATGATCAGGGCCGAGGAAGCGCTCTTTCGCCCCCTGCTTGAACCAGGCGTCGGCGCCCTCCTGGCGGAAGGCCTCGGCGATGCGCAGGTTGACCGCCTCGTCCTGCAGGACATCGCCGGTGTCGCGATGGACGAAGACGGCGATGGGCACGCCCCAGGCGCGCTGGCGGGAGACGACCCAGTCCGGCCGGTTCTCGATCATGCCGCGGATGCGGTTCTCGCCGGATTCCGGCACCCATTGCGTCTCGCCGATGGCCTTCAGCGCCCGCTGGCGCAGCGTCGTGCCGTCCGCATAAGGCTTGTCCATGGCGATGAACCATTGCGGCGTGTTGCGGAAGATGACCGGCTTCTTGGAGCGCCAGGAATGGGGATACTGGTGTTTGAGGCGGCCGCGCGCGACGAGGTTGCCGGCTGCGGACAGGGCCTCGATGACGGAAGGGTTGGCATCACCCTTGTCGCCCTTGTCGGTGATGACCTGGCGCCCCTCGAAACCCGGCGCCTCGGTGGTGAAGCGGCCATCGCCATCCACGGTGTAGGGGATGCGGGTCTCGATGCCGCGCTCGGCGAGAACGCGGCCATTCGCCATCCAGATGTCGAAATCCTCGCGGCCATGGCCGGGGGCGGTGTGGACGAAACCGGTGCCGGCATCGTCCGTGACATGGTCGCCGTCGAGCATCGGCACGTCGAACCCGTAGCCGAGATTGGCGAGGGGATGGGCGCAGGTGATGCCGGCGAGTTCGGCGGCGGAGACTTCCGCCACCAGTTCGAAACCCTCGACCTTGGCCTGTTTGAACACGCTCTCGGCCAGCGACCTGGCGAGAAGATAGGTGTTGCCGACACGCGCCCAATTGTCGGCCGGGGCCGCCATGACCCGGTAGAGCCCATAGGCGATCCGGCTGGAATAGGAGATCGCCCGGTTGCCGGGGATGGTCCAGGGCGTCGTCGTCCAGATGACGACCGCCGAGTTCCGGAGGAGGGCAAGCCTGTCACGCGCGGCCTGGTCGGGGGCCGGCAGGGACAGGGCACGCACCGGGAATGCCGCCCAGATCATGTCGCTCTGGTAGTCGTGATACTCGACCTCAGCCTCGGCCAGGGCGGTCTTCTCCACCACCGACCACATGACCGGCTTGGAGCCGCGATAGAGCTGACCGGATTCGGCGAATTTCAGGATTTCCGCGGCGATCTGCGCCTCGGCGTGGAAGGTCATGGTCTGGTAGGGATTGGCCCAGTCGCCGACGACGCCGAGGCGCTTGAACTCCTCGCGCTGGATGGTGAGCCAGTGGGTGGCGAAGGCGCGGCATTCCTGGCGGAACTCGACGACCGGCACCTCGTCCTTGTTCTTGCCCTTGGCCCGGTATTCCTCCTCGATCTTCCATTCGATCGGCAGGCCGTGGCAGTCCCAGCCGGGCACGTAGTCGCTGTCGAAACCGAGCATCTGCTGCGACTTCGTCACCATGTCCTTGAGGATCTTGTTGAGGGCGTGGCCGATATGGAGATGGCCGTTGGCATAGGGCGGGCCGTCATGGAGCACGAAGCGGTCGCGGCCGCGGGCGGCGCGGCGCAGGCGACCATAGAGGTCCATCTCCTCCCAGGACCTGAGAATCTGCGGCTCCTTCTCCGGCAGGCCGGCGCGCATCGGAAACGGCGTCTCCGGCAGCAGCAGGGTCTTGGAATAGTCGAAGGCGTCGGACGCGGCTTCGGCGGAGGTCTTTGACTTGTCGGACATGGGATGATCGGCCGGGAATGGCGGCGGCGGGCCGCAGGTATCGGATCGGGTGAGAGCTCAGACCCCGGACCTCCGAACGCGCGCGAGACGTCCGCGCGGCCTTCAGGAGGCCGGGCCGGTAATTCGCGAAGCGGAACGGGCGGCGATGCGCATCGCCGTGTCTTAAGGGGAAGGCGGGCGGAAAGGCAAGCGCGGAGCGGCGCCATGAGGCTGAAACGGCAAGCGCCGAAAAGCCGGCAACAGGTCTGGAGTTCCGATGATCCGCCTCGCCCTCATAGCCCTGGTTGCGCTCCCAGCATCCGCCGCCGTGGCGCAAAACACCATCCCTGCCCTGCCTCCAACCATGGTCGGAACCTGGGGCTATGAGGCTGCGTCCTGCACCAATCGGACCGATGACGGGCGGGTCAGGGTCGCGCCACGCTCGGTCGAGTTTTTCGCCTCCATCTGCCGCATTGACAGGTTCCGGCAGCGCCCATCGGGTGCGGTCGTTGCGATGGGCCGTTGCCGTGGCGAAGGCGAAACGACAGTGGAACGCGGCACGTTTCGGTTCCGCCTCGTCGATGCAGAGCGCCTCGAGATCGACACTCGGGGAACGGCCCACACCTACCAGCGCTGCGTGCTACCGATGCCGGTCCGGTAGACGTCGGTATCCGCTGCTAGCGCCGCCCCATGAAGGCGCGAAGGTGAGCAAGGCCGTGAATGGATCACTGGGCCGACCATAGCAGTGCGGTGCCCGGCCCCGGGAACGAAGAAGCCCGGCCGAGGCCGGGCTTCCTGCATGGTCGCGACGGTATGGCGGCGGCGGTTACTCGGCCGCCTCCTTGAAGGGTTCGGGCGGGGTCCAGCGCAGGATCGGCGTGCGGGCCGCCCGCGTCTCGTCGAGACGCCGGCGGGGCGCATGATAGGGCGCGCCCTTGAAGCGGTCGACGTCGCCGCGCTTGGCAGCAAAAGCGAGGTCGCGCAGCGCGGCGATGAAGAGATCGAGGGATGCTTTCGATTCGCTCTCCGTCGGCTCGATGAGCATGGCACCATGGACGACCAGCGGGAAATACATGGTCATCGGGTGATAGCCCTCGTCGATCATCGCCTTGGCGAAGTCGAGGGTCGAAACGCCGGTGTTCTTCAGCCAGTCGTCGTCGAACAGCGCCTCGTGCATGCAGGGCTGGTTGCCGAAGGGCAGGCTCATGAGATCGGCGAGCGAGGCGCGGATATAGTTGGCGTTAAGGACGGCGTCCTCGGACGCCAGCCGCATGCCGTCGGCGCCGTGGCTCAGCATGTAGGCGAGGGCCCGCACGAACATGCCCATCTGGCCGTGGAAGGCGGACATGCGGCCGAAGGGCTGCTCGCCCTTGTCGAGCTTGCCGCCCTCCTCGACCAGGGCATAGCCCTTGCCGACGCGGATGAAGGGATAGGGCACGAAAGCCGCGAGGCGCTCGGAGAGCACCACCGGACCCGAGCCCGGCCCGCCGCCGCCATGGGGCGTCGAGAAGGTCTTGTGCAGGTTGATGTGCATGGCGTCGACGCCGAGATCGCCCGGCCGCGCCTTGCCGACGATGGCGTTGAAGTTGGCGCCGTCGCAGTAGAAATAGGCTCCCGCCTTATGGATCGCTGCGGCGATCTCGACGATCTCCTTCTCGAAGATGCCGCAGGTGTTGGGGTTGGTCAGCATGATCGCCGCCACGTCCGGCCCGAGAGCCGCCTTGACGTCGGAGACATGCACCGTGCCATCGGCATTGGCGGGCACAGAGCGCACCTCGAAGCCGATGAGGGCAGCGGTGGCCGGGTTGGTGCCATGGGCCGATTCCGGCACCAGCACGATCTTTCGGTGCCCCTCGCCCTTGGCTTCCAGCGCCGCCTTGATCGCCATCATGCCGCAGAGCTCGCCATGGGCGCCTGCCTTCGGGCTCATGGCGACGGCGGGCATGCCGGTCAGTTCCTTGAGATAGTGAGCGAGCGTGTCGATCAGCTTCAGCGCCCCCTGCACGGTGGAGGCCGGCTGCAGCGGGTGGACGTCGCCGAAGCCGGGCAGGCGCGCCATCTTCTCGTTGAGGCGGGCATTGTGCTTCATCGTGCAGGAGCCGAGCGGGAAAAGCCCGGTGTCGATGCCGTAGTTCTTCTGGCTGAGGCGCACATAGTGGCGCATGACCTCGGGCTCGGTCAGCCCGGGCAGGCCGATGGCCTCGTTGCGGGCAAGCTTGCCGATGCGGGACTTCACCTTCTTCGGGGCGGGGATGTCGACGCCGGAGACCTCGGGACGGCCGATCTCGAAGATCAGCGCTTCCTCGATCTGCAGGGCCTTGTTACCGGTGAAGGTCGGATGGGCTGCGGCGGTGCCGGTCTCGCCGGCGGAGGTCGGACGACCCTGGTTGTTCATGGACATCGATCCGCTCCTCAGATGCTGGCGCCGAGCGCCGCCACGAAGGCTGCGCGGTCGTCATCGGTGTTCACTTCGGTGTTGGCGACGAGGATCACATCCTTCAGCGCCTTGTCCTTCGGCCAGAGGCGGGCGGCCGGCACACCGGCCAGGACGCCGTTCTTCGCCATCTTCTCAACGATCTTCGCCGCATCGCCGGGCACGCGGATGGCGAACTCGTTGAAGAAGCTCTTGTTGAGCACCTCGACATCGTCGAGGTCGGCAAGCCGGTCGGCGAGGTCGCAGGCATTGGCGTGGTTGACGGCGGCCAGCCGGCGCAGGCCGGACTCACCCAGCAGCGACATGTGGATGGTAAAGGCGAGGCACATCAGGCCGGAATTGGTGCAGATGTTGGACGTCGCCTTCTCGCGGCGGATGTGCTGCTCGCGGGTGGACAGCGTCAGCACGAACCCGCGGCGCCCCTCGGCGTCCACCGTCTCGCCGCAGAGGCGGCCCGGCATCTGGCGGACATATTTCTGCTTGGTGGCGAAGAGGCCGACATAGGGCCCACCGAAGCTGAGGCCCACGCCAATGGACTGGCCCTCGGCCACCACGATGTCGGCGCCCATGGCGCCGGGGGGCGTCACGGCCCCGAGCGAGACCACCTCGGTGACGACGGCGATCAGCAATGCACCGGCGTCCTGCGCCTTCTTCGCGATGGCGGTGAGGTCGTGGAGGTTGCCGAAGACGTCCGGCGTCTGAATGACGATGCAGGAGGTCTCGGCGTCGATGGCGGCGGCGACCGCCTTCAGGTCGGCGCCGGCGTCCTCGGGGTTCGGCGTCAGCGAGACAAGCTCGTCCGAGGCCATGCGCGACAGCGTCTCGATCGTGTCGCGGTAATGGGGGTGCAGGTTGCCGGCGAGGATGGCCTTGCGCCGCTTGGTGACGCGATGGGCCATCAGCACGGCCTCGGCGGCGCCGGTGGAACCGTCATACATGGAGGCGTTGGCCACCTCCATGCCGGTGAGGAGCGCCACCTGCGTCTGGAACTCGAACAGATACTGAAGCGTGCCCTGGGCGATTTCCGGCTGATAGGGCGTATAGCTCGTCAGGAATTCCGAGCGCTGGATGAGGTGGTCGACCGAAGCCGGCACATGATGCTTGTAGGCCCCTGCCCCGACGAAGAACGGAACTTCCGAGGCCGAGATGTTCTCGGCCGCCATGGCGCCGAGAATGCGCTCGACCTCCAACTCGCCCTTGGCATGGGGAAGGTTCACCGGCCCCTTGAGCAGCTTGGATTTTGGAACATTGGCGAAGAGGTCGTCGACGGCGGCGACGCCGATCTTCGCCAGCATGTCGGTGCGGTCTTGGGGCGTCAGCGGCAGGTAGCGCATGGTGGGCTCCACTGACCCTCTGCCCTTGCGGGAGAGGGTGCCCGCGTCAGCGGGCGTGTGAGGGATCGTGGGCGGATGGGAGGCTCGCCGGGGCGCCTGACCCCGACCTCTTGCTTACGGAACGGGGAGCGTTTCGGCTCACAGCGTGTCGAGGAAGGCCTTGTAGGCGGCTTCATCCATGAGCTCGTCGAGCTCGGCGGGGTTGGCGATCTTCACCTTGAAGAACCAGCCCTTGCCGGCCGGGTCGTCATTGACGGTGGCAGGGGCACCCTCAAGGTCGGGATTGGCCGCGGTCACCTCGCCGGAGACCGGCGAATAGATGTCGGAAGCTGCCTTGACGCTCTCGACCACGGCGGCGCTGTCGCCCTTCTTGACGGCCTTGCCGGCGGCAGGAAGCTCGACGAAGACCACGTCGCCGAGCTGCTCCTGGGCGTAGTGGGAGATGCCGACGGTGCCGGTGTCGCCGTCGATGCGGATGTATTCGTGGTCCTTGGTGTATTTGACGGTGGCCATTGCGGGTCCCCTGGAAACGTGTCGTTGAAGGCTCAGCCGCGGAAATAGCGGTGCGGCGCGAAAGGCATGGTGACGATCTTCGCCGGCAGGTCCTTGCCGCGGACCTCCAGCAGGACCGGTGTTCCCGGCTCGGCGAAGCGGCGGTTGACATAGCCCATGGCGAGCGGGCCGTTGATGGTCGGGCCGAAGCCGCCGGAGGTAACGGTGCCGATCGGCTGGCCGTCGGCGGATTTCACCACCGTGCCCTCGCGCGCGGGCGCGCGCCCGTCAGGCAGGATGCCCACCCTGAGGCGCGGCGCGCCGTCGGCGAGGTCCTTCTGGATACGCACCGCACCGAGAAAGCCGCCCTCGATGCGCCGGCGCTTCTGGATCGACCAGGTCAGGCCCGCCTCGACCGGCGAGGTCGTGGTGTCGATGTCGTGGCCATAGAGGCAGAGGCCTGCCTCGAGCCGGAGCGAGTCGCGGGCGCCAAGTCCGATCGGCTTAACACGTGCGTCCGCCAGCAGCTTGCGTGTCAGGGTGACGGCATCGGCGCTCTTCACCGAGATCTCGACGCCGTCCTCGCCCGTGTAGCCGGTGCGCGAGACATGGGCCCAGATGCCGTCGATGGCGAGGTCGAGCGAGGTCATGAACTTGAGGCCGGCCAGATCCGGCGCGAGTGTCGCGACGGCCGCCACGGCCTCCGGACCCTGCACCGCGATCAGCGCGAGATCCTCGGCGATCTTCAGCGTGACGCCCGCCGGCAGATTCGCCTTCAGATGGGCGTAGTCGGCGTCCTTGCAGGCGGCATTGACCACCAGATAGATCCAGTGCTCGTGACCGGGATGGCCGAGGCGGGTGACCATCAGGTCGTCGAGAATGCCGCCGTCGGCATTGGTGAACTGCGAATAGCGCTGCTGGCCGGGTTTCAGGCCGAGGATATCGGCCGGAACGAGCTTTTCGAGGGCTGCGGCCGCCGTCTCGAACCGGCCGTCGGCGGGGATGAGGAAGCACTGTCCCATATGGCTGACGTCGAACAGGCCGGCATGCTCGCGCGTCCAGTTATGCTCCGTCATCACCCCGGTCGGATACTGGACCGGCATGTCGTAGCCGGCGAAGGGCACCATCTTGGCACCGAGTTCACCATGCAGGGCATGGAGCGGGGTCGTCAGCAACGGTCCGGTCTGGGGCTCGCCCATGGATCCTGCACTCCGGCGCGCGGACGGGCCCGGTGTCAGCCGAACCTGTCCGAAATGCGGGCTTGTCGCCCGCTCGCGCCCCTCTGTCGCAGGACCTGAGAGATTCACCGCTGCTCGGTCTGAGCGGGCCTCCGCAAGCGGAAGCCATACGGCTTACTCCGTCGGTGGGCCGGGATTGGACCTCCGGCCACTTTCCAGAATGTCATTCCACCGGCGGTCCTTTTTGCCTGAGAGGTTCCGGGGCCGTTGCTCCTTCGGCGCCGGGGGATCCCATCAAATGAAGACCACCCGGACTCTCCCGCCGGGTTCATATGACACGCCCTCGCAATGGCCGTTGCTCACAACGAAGTCAAGGCCAGCATTGAGGCAGGCTGCCCGCAGGCCAGGCAACGCCCGCCCAGGCCCGCGCCGACTGCGGCGTGATGCCTCAGCGCTCCGCCGTGCGGGCACGGCCGCGGCGCGGCCGCTCCTGCTGCGTGGCCTGGTTGTCGAAGCCGACGAAGACAATATAGGTCGCGAGTTCCCCCGGCTCGGGCAGCGGGAAGGACACCTGGTCCTCGACCTGCGTGAAGGCGACGTTCGGCGAACCGGCGGGAATGTCGATCGGCACCTGGTAGAGCCGCGACCAGACCGGCGTCGACAGGCCCCGGGTCACGGCGATGCGGATCGGCATCGTCACGCGGCCGCCGTCGCCCTTGGGACCGACCAGCACGCGGCCCTCGATGCCGACCCGGATCGTCATGGTCTGGCCGTCGATGCGACACTCGCGGGCGAGGTCCGTAATGGTTCCCTGATAGCGCAGTTCTGTCGGCCCCTCGCCGCCCTGGCGCCAGACGGCCGAGCCGTCGCGGATCTCGACACGCGGGCAGAGATTGGCGTGGAGCGTCTGCTGCCCCTCGGGCACGGGCTGGCCGAACAGGGCGTTATGGACCGGCGAGCCGACCCCCGGCGCCGGCTGGGCCGCGGGCTGGGTGGTCTGCTGCTGGCCACCGAACAGGTTGCCGCCGGTGCTGCCGCATGCACCGAGCGCCAGGCCCGCCGCCAGAACAGCCGTCACTTTCCAGATCCGCACGCCGCTACCCTCGATTTGCCGTCACGATCGACGCTTATAGCAAGAGCCTTCGGGCGGAACAAAGGCCATCCTGCTGCCGTCCACCGGCAGGAAGGCGCCGCACGCGCCGCCGGCAGCGATGGACAAATCCCGTGAATTTCATGAGAAGGACGCCTCACGTTCTTCATGCTGGCGCCGATCACGGCTCCGGCCGCTCACCCAGGACCGTCCGCATGACCTCTTCCCTTCTCGCCTCGCTGCGTCCGGAAGCCTCCGGTGCCCCTGCCAGCGGCATCGTCGAGCTGTCGAAATACGCCCGCACCGCCGGCGACGTGATCCAGCTCTGGGTCGGCGAGGGCGACATGCCGACGCCCTCCTTCATCTACGAGGCGGCGACGCGGTCGCTCGCGGCCGGCGAGACGACCTACACCTGGCAGCGCGGCATTCCCGAACTCCGGCAGGCGATCGCCACCTATGCCTCCGACCTCTATGGCCGCACCTTGTCCGCCGAACGCTTCTTCGTCTGCGGCTCCGGCATGCAGGCGATCCAGATCGCCATGACGCTGGTCGCCGGCCCGGGCGACGAGATCATTATCCCCTCCCCGACCTGGCCGAACGCTCCGGCAGCGGCCGGCCTGCGCGGCGCGACGCCGGTCTTCGTGGAACTCGACCACGGCAATCGCGGCTGGCAGATCGACCTCGAAAAGCTGGAAGCGGCGATCACGCCGAAGACCAAGGCGATGTTCATCAACACGCCCTCCAATCCGACCGGCTGGACAGCGACCAAGGAGGAACTGGCGGCGATCCTGGCGATGGCCCGCCGCCACGGCGTGTGGATCGTCGCCGACGAGATCTACACGCGCTTCGTGTGGACCGACGGCGCGCCGCACCGAGCTCCCTCCTTCCACGACGTGCGCGAGGACGGCGACCGCATCGTCTGGGTGAACACGTTCTCGAAGAACTGGGCCATGACCGGCTGGCGCACGGGCTGGGTGGAAGCCGATCCCGCACTGGGCGACGTCATCGAGAACCTCATCCAGTATTCGACCTCGGGATCGCCGGTCTTCATCCAGCGGGCGTGCATCGTCGCGCTCGAGCGCGGCGAAAGCTTCCTCGCCCACCAGGTCGCCAAGGCGCGCAAGGCCCGCGACATCGTCTCGGAAGCCATCGAGGCGACGGGTCGTTGCCGCTTTTCACGCCCCGAAGGCGCGTTCTACCTGTTCTTCGGCATCGACGGCATCACCGATTCCAATGCCGCCGCGATGAAACTCGTCGACATCGCCAAGGTCGGCCTCGCGCCGGGCAGCGCCTTCGGCCCCGGTGGCGAGGGCCATCTCCGGCTGTGCTACCTGCGCTCGCCGGAACAGATCGCTCTCGCCGCGGAGCGCCTGAGACTGGCGATCCCGCAACTCTAGCGTTGGACCTCCACCCGACATCGAAGCCCGTTGCGCTCCGCATTTCTCCGTAGCATGGTTTACGGATGAGGCGGGATGTCGCAGGGTGCGGCGTTGCCGTGCCCTGCTGTCGGGGAGGGTCGAATCGAACGGGCTGTCCCACCCTTGCCGCATGCCGCTGACGCCCTCCTGTCAGATGTTCTCGACATGGCGGGCGACGCTATCGTCGTGCTCGACGGCCGCTCACGCATGTCCGCCTTCAGCAGGGCCGGCGAAACGCTCTTTGGCTGGAGCGCAGCGGAAGTCCTCGGGCAGCCCTTCGCCATGCTCCTCGCTGGGGAGGAAGGCATGAACAGGCAGCGACTGGACCTGCTGGGCAGCGGATCGCATGGGCTGGTGGGGCGCCACAAAGCCGGCCATTCCTTTCCACTCACGCTCGACCTCGCCACGCGGGAGAGCGCGGCAGGCCAGCATTTCGTCGCGGTGCTGCGGACATGGCCGGCACGGCAGGTGGACTTGGAGCGGCTGGCGCAGCTCGAAGCCGAGAACACCCATCTCGCCCGTCTCGCGGTCGTCGAGGCGATGGGACCGGCGCTGGCCCACGAACTCAGCCAGCCGTTGACCGCGGTGGCGCTCTATCTACAGGCCGCGGAAGCCATGGTCGGCCCGCAGGACGCCGCCGGTGCCATGATCGGCAAGGCGCGGCGGGAGGCCGAGCGCGCCGGCAGGATCATCCGTGCCCTGCGCAGGTTCGTGGAGAACAGGTCGCCGGAATCCGTGCCGGTGGTGCTTGATCCGCTGGTGGACGAGGCGATCGACCTCGCTCTCCTCGGGCGAAACCCACAACCGATCATCGCGCGGGACAGGGCAGAAGCCGGGCTCACGGTCATGGCTGACCCGGTCCTCGTGCAGCAGATCGTCGTCAATGTGGTGCGCAACGCCATGGATGCCGTCGACGGGCTGGCGGAGGCCCGCCTGTGGATTGCGACGCGCCGCATTGACGGCCAGGTCCATCTTTCGATCCGTGACAGCGGACCCGGCTTTCCTGCCGCCGTCATCGCCGAACTGTTCGCGCCGCTGCAGACCTCGAAGCCGGGCGGCCTTGGTCTCGGCCTCGCCCTCTCGCGATCCATCGTCGAACAGCTCGGCGGATCCATCAGCGTCGACCCCGGCGGGGGAGGCCTGGGCGCGACCGTGTCGGTGGTTCTGCCACTTGCCCCTCAAGCCTCGCCACAAGCCGTTCAGCGGAGCGCGTGAGTCATGCCCCAGGCCGATGAAATCTTCGTGGTGGACGACGATGCCGCGGTTCGCGAGGCGCTCACCGCCCTCCTCACCATGGAGGGGTTCGACGTGACCTGTTTCGCCGACGGCAACGCTCTCGTCACCGCCGTCCGCGGCCATGTGCCGGCCTGCGTCATCCTCGACGTCAACATCCCTGGTCCTTCCGGGCTCGACGTGCTGAAGCGTCTGAAGGCCGATGCCTGCCCGGCGGCGGTCTTCGCCATGTCGGGGCAGGCGAACATTCCCATGGCGGTCGACGCGATCCGCAACGGCGCCGTCGATTTCTTCGAAAAGCCCTTCGACGCCGGGCGGATCGTCGGCTGCGTTCGCGAAGCCATCGCCGATGCGGGCCGACATCCGCGCGTGACGGGGCAGCTCGCATCGCACTTTCCCGGCATGGAACTCCTGACGCCGAGGGAACGCCAGGTGCTCGAGCAGATCGCCGGCGGATCCTCCAACAAGGAGGCCGGCCGCGCCCTCGGCATCAGCCCGCGGACCGTCGAGGTTCATCGCGCCCGGATCATGGAGAAGATCGGCGCGCGCAATGCCGCCAATCTGGTTCGGATCGTTCTGACCGAGCAGTGACCTGCGCGATCGTCAGCCGCGACTGACGGCGGCCTGCTCGAACGTCGCCATGCCCTGGTGGACCGCCAGCGCATTCTTCACCAGGCCGCAGGCGAGCGCCGCGCCGGAGGCCTCGCCGAGCCGCATGCCGAGATCGAGCAGCGGCCGCTTGCCGATTTTTTCCAGCACCCGGCCATGGGCGGGCTCGGCCGAGCGGTGGGCGGCGAGGCAATGGTCGAGGCTGGAGGGATCAACGGCGTGCAGCACGGCCGCAGCAGCGGTCACGACATAGCCGTCGAGCAGAACGGGAATGCGCTGCAGGCGGGCAGCGAGAATGGCGCCGGCAATGGCAGCGATCTCCCGGCCGCCAACACGGCGCAGCACTTCCAGCGGATCGAGGCCCTGGCCACCGGCGCGGACGACCGCACGGGCGACGACGTCGGCCTTGCGCTTCACGCCCTCGGCGTCGACGCCCGTCCCCGGGCCGACCCAGTCGCGGGCCTCGCCGCCATAGAGGCCGTGATAGACGGCCGCGGCGATGGTGGTGTTGCCGATGCCCATCTCGCCGAGGCAGAGAAGATCGGCTCCGACGATGGCCTCCATGCCGAAGGCGATAGTCGCGGCGCAGCCCGGCTCGTCAAGCGCGTCGGCTGTGGTGATGTCGGGGGTCGGCACGTCGATGGCAAGATCAAAGACCTTGAGGCCGATGTCATTGGCGACGCAGATCTGGTTGATGGCTGCGCCGCCGGCGGCGAAATTCTCCAGCATCTGGCGGTTGACCGCATCGGGGAAGGCCGAGACCCCCTGACCCGTCACCCCGTGAGAGGTCGCGAAGATGGCCACGAGGGGCCGGTCGACGCGCGGCTTGCCGTTGCCACTCCAGGCGGCGACCCATTCGACGATGTCCTCAAGCCGGCCGAGGGATCCCGCCGGCTTGGTGAGTTCGCCGTCGCGCGCCCGCACCTCGGCCACCGCGGCCGCATCCGGCCCCGGCATGCGGGTGAGAAGATCGCGAATGTCCTCGAAGGGCAGGCCGGTAGGGTTGGGGGGCGGCAGGACCATGAGGCGCTTTCTGACTCGGGGGCGTCGCGGGAGGCGAGCGGTAGCAGCATCGGCCATGGCGGCACAAGGCGGACTGGCGGAGCGGCGCGGCTCTGGCTATGCCATTCGCCATGGACAATCCAGCCCTCTGGCGTGACACGATCGTCGCGCTCCGCTTCTTCTCGCGACTGCCCCTGCCGGTCCTGCCGGGGGAGGCTGATCCCCATGGCCTGCCGGACTTCACCCGCCTGATCCGGGTCGTGCCTCTGGTCGGGCTGGTGCTGGGCGGGCTCGCCGGCGCCGTGCTGATCGCCGCCGGGCTGGTCTGGCAGCCGCTGATCGCCGCGCTCCTCTGTGTCGGGGCGGCTGCCGTGATGACCGGGGCCTTCCACGAGGACGGACTTGCCGATTCGGCTGACAGCCTCGGCGGCATGAGCCGCGAGCGGCGGCTGGACATCATGAAGGACAGCCGCATCGGCACATTCGGCGCCACGGCCCTGATCATCGGGCTCGGCCTGCGCGTCGCCGCCCTCGCCGGGTTGGTCGCCGGTGTCGGCGTGGGACGGACGGCCCTCGCCCTCGCTGCAGCCGGGGCCGTCTCGCGGACCGTCGCGCTCGGCCTGCAGGTCCGCCTGCCGCCGGCCCGCGTCGAGGGCGCCGCCTATGCCACCGGCCAGCCGCGCAACGAGGACTGGTACCGGGCCCTGGCGCTGGCGGGCGTCATCGCCCTTCTCGCCATTCCGGCGGGCGGCCTGTTCGGCATGGTGTGGGCACTGGGCGTCGCTGGCCTCGTCCTCGTGCTGGCTATCCGCTTCGCCGATTCCCATGTTGGCGGCCAGACCGGCGACATGACCGGTGCGACGCAACAGGTCATCGAGATCGCCATGCTTCTGACACTGCTGGCTTTTGCCGCGCCATGAACGCCTTCACGCCGCCCCCCGCCATCGAGAGCCCCTGCATCAGGCTGTGCCGCCTCGATCCCGTCCGTGGCCTTTGCGAGGGCTGCGGCCGCACCGCCGCCGAGATCGGCGGCTGGCTCGCCATGAGCGGCGAGCAGCGCCGCGCCGTGATGGCCGACCTGCCCCGCCGCCTGAGCGCCCTGGAGCGGCGGGCATGACATCGCGCATGGTGCTCTGGATCCTGCTCGGCAGCGTCGTGCTGCTGGTGGTCGTCGCCGCGGTGCGATCCGGCGGCCTCGCCACCGGCAATCTCGATGCCGGCGACTGGGGCTCGCTGGTCGGCCTCCTGATGCTGGCCACGCTCAGCGGTGCCAGCGTCATGGGCCTGTTCCGTGGCCGGGCGGGTGACGCGCTGCAGGCGGTGATCGCCTGGCTCGCCATCTTCGCCTTCCTGGGAGTGATCTACACCTATCGCTACGAATTCGAGGCGGTGGGCCGGCGGGTCCTGGCCAATCTCGTTCCCGGCATGGGCGCTGAAGGCGTCACCGGCACGCGCGAGGTGACGGTGCCGCGTGGTGGCGGCGGCACCTATGTGGTGCGCGTCACGCTGAACGGATCGCGGGCGACGCCCATGCTGGTCGATACCGGCGCCTCGGCCCTGGTCCTTACCGAGGCCGATGCGCGCCGCGCCGGCATCCGGGTCGAGGACCTGTCCTTCAACGTTCCCGTGCAGACCGCCAACGGACAGTCGCTCACCGCCGCCACCATGGTCGAGATGGTCGCGATCGGCCCGATCGTCGAGCGCAACGTGCGGGCGCTGGTGGCCAGGCCGGGTGCCCTGACGACGAGCCTGCTCGGCCACACATTCCTCGACCGGCTCGAAAGCTACGAGGTGCGCGGCGGGCGCATGGTGCTGCGTGGTCGCAGTTGAGGCCTCTTGCCAGGGCCGCCGCAGCGGCGTCATTGTCCGCCCGAACATGAGGTCACGATGAGCCACATCTCCCGCCGCGACACCCTGACAGCCGGCATCGGAGCTGGGCTTGCCGCCCTCGGTGGCACCGCGGTACAGGCGCAGGTCGCCGCCGGCACGCCCATCGTGACGCTGCTACTCGTCAACGACATCTACAAGATGGGCGAGGAGGGCGGACGCGGCGGCTTCGCCCGGCTGAACGCCATCGTCAAGGCGGAACGGGCGCGGGGCGTGCCGCTGCTCTATGTCCATGCTGGCGACATGTTCTCGCCCTCGCTGATGTCCGGCTTCGACCAGGGCGCGCATACGGTCGAGCTCTGCAACATCGCCCCGCCCGACCTCTTCGTTCCCGGCAACCACGAATTCGACTTCGGCCCCGAGGCCTATGCCAGGCGGCGCCAGGAATCGCGCTTCCCCTGGTATGCCTCCAACATGCGGGCCGCCGACGGGTCGATCCTGCCGGGGCACGAGGACGGACGCATCTTCGACTTCGGGGTGGTGAAACTCGGCGTCTTCGGCATTGCGCTGCCCAATACGCCGGAAGTGTCCTCCACCGGTGACATCCGCTTCCTGCCGACCATGGAGACCGTGCGGCGCGAGGCGGAGCGCCTGCGACGCGAGGGTGCCGACCTCATCGTCTGTTGCACCCATACCGACCGCCGCGAGGATGACGCGATCGTCCGCTCCCGGCTCGTCGACGTGCTGCTGACCGGCCACGACCATGACCTCGCCATCACCTATGACGGGCGAACCGTCATGGTCGAGAGTTCGGAAGAGGGCTATTACGTCACCGCCGTCGACCTGACACTGTCCAAGGTCACGGCGGAGGGCGTGACGCGGACCGCTTTCACCCCCGCCTTCCGCGTCAATGACAGCCGCGGCGTGACGCCCGATCCCGACACGCTGGCGCGGGTCAAGCAATATGAGCAGGTCCTGTCGGAGGAACTCGACGTCGAGATCGCCACGATCACAGGGGAACTCGACACGCGAACGGCCTCGGTGCGCTCGGGCGAACAGCCGATCGGCAATCTCGTGGCCGACGCCATGCGACGGGCGACGGGCGCCGATGTCGGACTGACCAATGCCGGCGCCATCCGCGGCAACCGGATCTATCCGGCCGGACATCGCTTCACGCGGCGCGATGCGCTGAGCGAGCTCCCTTTCGGCAACCGCACCGTCGTCGCCAAGGTGTCCGGCGCGGACCTGCGCCAGGCGCTGGAAAATGGTGTCAGCCAAGTGGAGCAGCGCGCCGGCCGCTTTCCCCATGTCGCGAACCTGACGGCGGAAGTCGATGCGAAGCGGCCGCCCGGCAGCCGTGTCGTCTCGGTCCAGGTGGCTGGACAGCCGCTGGACGACGACCGCATCTACACCGTCGCGACCAACGACTTCATGCTGCGCGGCGGGGACGGTTATACGATGCTCGGCCTCAGGGCGCCCGACAAGGACGTCCAGGGAAAGCTGGTCGCCTCCGACCTGATGACGCATCTGCGTCAGCTCGGGACTTTCACGCCGCGCCTCGAAGGGCGCATCATCCTGCGCTAGGGCGGTCCGCAGGCTGTGACGATCCGACAGCCTCTCCAACCGCCACAAAGCCCGGTGATGACCAAGTCGGCGCCGTGACCGGGGGCCAGCGCCGCGCTCTATCTCCCATGGGGTCGCTCAACATGCCGGTTGCTCTTACCCGCCGCGACACCCTCGCTCTCGCCGCGATACTGCCAGCCGCGCCCTCCCGCGCCACAGCGCCGGACCGTCCGGATCTCCGCGACCTCTTCCGCCAGAACGGGGCGAGCGGGACCTTCGCCCTGCTCGACGCGTCGAATGGGGAAACCGTTCTGGCCGACGCCGCACGCGCCACACGCCGCTTCGTGCCCGCCTCCACCTTCAAGATTCCCAACAGTCTCATCGCTTTCGAGACAGGAGTCGTGGCCGATGCCGATGCTGTCCAACCCTATGGCGGCGGCCGCACCCGCAACCCCGCCTGGGCGCGGGACATGTCGCTGCGCGACGCCATGGCGATCTCCAACGTACCGATCTTCCAGGGACTCGCCCGGCAGGTCGGCGTGGGGCGCTACCGGGACTGGCTGGCCAGGCTCGACTACGGCAGCCGCGATCCCGGCATGGTCGTGGACCGGTTCTGGCTCGACGGCCCGCTGACCATCAGTGCCATGGAGGCAGCGCAGTTCAACCTGCGCCTGGCCCAGAAGGCCCTGCCGGCGTCGATGCGTGCGCAGACACTTGTTCACGACATCGTCCGGCTCGAAAGCGCCGGCGGCGCGACCCTCTATGGCAAGACCGGCTGGTTCGTGCGGCGCGGCCAGACCTCGATCGGCTGGTGGACCGGATGGGTCGAGCGCGGCAGCCGGATCCGTGCCTTCGCACTCAACATGGACATGCCCGACCGCGCCATGGCGCCGAAGCGGCTGGAGATCGGACGCGCCGCGCTGAAGCTTCTCGGCATCTACGGTTGACGCGGCAGGCCTCAGCCGAGGCCGCGGCTGACCAGATCCCAGGTGAATCGCAGACAGACGATGAGCAGGAAGATGCCGAAGGACAGTTCCAGCTTGCGCTTCGGCAGGGAATGGGCGAGGCGCGCGCCGAGCGGGGCCGTCCACATCGAGGTGGGGATGAAGAGCAGGAAGCCGATCAGCGAGACATAGCCCAGCGCGAAGGGAAACTGGATCGCCGCGACGGCGGGAAACTCTGCGGCCTTAGGCCAGCCGGCATAGATATAGCCGATGGCGCCGGGGATGGAGATGAGCACGCCGAGCCCCGAGGACGTCGCGACGGCGTTATGGATCGAGCGGCCATAGGCCATCATGACAAGATTGCCGAGCTGACCGCCGCCGATGCCCATCAGGCTCGACAGCACGCCGATGACACCACCCGAGGCGACCATGCCGGCTGGACCGGGCATGCCGGTGCCGAAATTCAGCTCCTTGCCGGTGAGCAGGCGCCAGGCCGACAGGCCGGCGACGAAGACGAAGACGGCCTTGAAAACCGCCGGCGGCGCATAGCGCGCCAGGAGCGAACCGACGATGACGCCGATGACCACCGGAATGGCCCAGGCGCGCAGGATTTCCATATCCACGGCACCCTTGGCTTTGTGCGCCTGGAACGAGCGGATGGAGGTCGGGATGATGATGGCGAGCGACGTGCCCACGGCCAGCGCCATGCGCAATTCCACCGGCACGCCGACGACACCGAACAGTTCGTAGAGTACCGGCACGATGACCGCGCCGCCGCCGACGCCGAAGACGCCGGCGAGGATGCCGGTGATGGCACCGGCTGCCAGAAGCCCGACGGCGAGAATGGCCAGCTGGTCGAAGGGTACGCCGAAGAACATGGGGGACATCCGCGCCGGAGGAAGCGCGCGACTTACTCCCTCACAGCCGGGGCCGGCAAGGCCCGCGCACGCGCGGCGGGCCTGCAAGGCGCATCCGAGGTGCAACAGCGCCTGCAACATTGCGGATACATGGGAAACGCGGGGCGCGATGAGCGACGTCCGACCGCAAAGACCCCGAGCGACAAGGGCGTCACAGGCGGACGACGGCGGCTACGAGGGCCTCCGGGACGAAACGCCCAGCTCAGTCAGGAGATGTTCCCATGACCACCCGCTTCAAGACACTGTCGATCGCCGCCCTCCTCATCTGCGCCGCCGGCGGCGCCATGGCCCAGACCGCAGGTGGCGGTGGCAGCGCCGGCGATGGCGGCGGTTCGATGGGCTACGATGCACCGACTCTGGCTATCCAGATCCCCGGCACCCCGCAGGTGCGCCCCGACACCCAGCAGAACTCGATGGTGATGTGCCGCTTCGAGATGATCCGCGGCCACTATTGCGAGACGGTTCCCATGCGCTGACCGCGCTCCCTTGGTCAGGCGGCGAGTTCGTCGCGTCCCGCGGGGCGGTTCACGACAAGGTCGAGCGCGTCCCGCAGAACCCGCGCATCGGCGCCCGGCTTCACCGCCTCCACCGAGAGGTGGCGACGGAACTGGCGGGCGCCGGGCACGGCCTGGAACAGGCCGAGGAGATGCCGGGTCATGGCAGAAAGCCGAACACCTTCCGCAAGCCGCGCCTCCAGATAGGGGATGAAGGCCTCGAGGGCCTCGGCCAGCCCGGCGACCGGCGGCGGCGCGTCGAACAGGACGGGGTCGACCTCGCGCAGCAGGGCCGGCGACTGGTAGGCGGCGCGGCCGAGCATGACGCCGTCGAGCCGGACACCGCCGCGACCCGCGAGCAAGCTCTGCGCGTCGGCGAGGCTGGCGATCCCGCCATTGATGGCGATGGGCACGTGCGGCAGGCGCGCCTTGAGGCGAAACACCCGGTCATAGTCGAGGGGGGGAATCTCGCGGTTCTCGCGAGGCGATAGGCCCTGCAGCCAGGCCTTGCGGGCATGGACGATCAGCGCATCGGCCCCGGCGGTGACGATGGCATCGGCGAAGGCATCGAGGCCCGCCTCGGGGTCCTGGTCGTCAATGCCGATCCGGCATTTGACGGTGACCGGCACCGCGACGGCCGCCTTCATGGCCGCGACGGCGCGCGCGACCTGGTCGGGAACCGCCATCAGGCAGGCGCCGAACTGGCCGCCCTGGACGCGGTCCGACGGGCAGCCGCAATTGAGATTGATCTCGTCATAGCCGTAGGCCTCACCGATCCGCGCGGCCTCGGCCAGCGCACCGGCATCGGCACCGCCCAGTTGCAGCGCCACGGGATGTTCGGCTGGATCAAAGCCCAGCAGGCGCTCGCGATCGCCGTGGATCACCGCATTGGCCGTGACCATCTCGGTGTACAGAAGGGCATGGCGCGAGAGGATACGATGGAAGAACCGGCAATGCCGGTCCGTCCAGTCCATCATCGGTGCCACGGCAAAGCGCCAGGGGCTCTTTTTGGCCTCAAAACCTGACTTCATCTAGGATCTCGCCACACGGGCCAGCATCGTTCGGTACTGGAACCCCACCATTCGGCATCATTCGCCCCCGATTACAACAATGAGGAGGGAGTTCCAAAGACGTCTTGAAACTCGGGTTCTCGTTGGTCAGCACCTTCCCGGGAAGGTCAGCTTGGCATGGAGAACGCGTCATGGCACAGGCTCCAAGTTGCCCCTGCGGAATGATTACGCGGGGATACCCACCTGGGTCAGGACGCGTCGGCGCCGCCGCTCTTATGTTCAGCAGCTCCACTGGAAGCCGTCGACCACGAAATGCTGGCCGGTCATGAACATGTGCGGCTCGGTGGCGAGATAGGCCACCAGGCTCGCCACATCTTCCGGCGCGCCCATCCGCCCGAGCGCGATGCCGCGCACGAGGGAATCGTGGCTGTTGGTGATCATCCGCTTCAGGAGGTCGGTGGCGATCACGCCCGGGCAAATGGCGTTGATGGCGATCTTCGGGCCAAATTCCTTGGCGAGCGAGCGGGTGAGGCCGAGAATGCCGGCCTTGGCGGCGGCATAGGAATGCTTACTGACCGCGCTGGTGACGCCGCCCGACAGCGCGTTGAGCGACGACATGGAGACGATCCGCGCCACGCCCTCCTGCGCCAGCATGATGGGCGCGCAGGCGTGGATATAGTTGAAGCAGCTCTTGAGATTGACCGCGATAGTGCGGTCGAATTCGGGCTCGGTGATCTCGAGGATCGGCTTCGGGTTCGGTGCGCCCGCATTGTTCACTAATATGTCGATCCGGCCCCAGGCTTTCGCCACATCGTCCACGATGGCATGGGCGCGGGCGAAGTCGGTGACATCGGCGGTGAAGTTCAGCGTCTTCACACCGTGGCTTGCGGCCAGCTCCTTGGCGGTTGCCGCCATCTCATCGTCCAGAAGGTCGACGAGCGCGATATTGCAGCCCTTGGCGGCGAGCGCCTCCGCGCAGGCCTTGCCGATGCCGCGTGCGCCGCCCGTGACGATTGCTGTCGTGCCCATGTTGGCTTCCTCAGGTAAAGTTCAACGCAGGTCTTAGTCGTCATGCCCGCCCATGTGGCGGGCATCCACGTCTTCAACTCGCGACCGAACGACAGGAAAAGTCGTGGATGGCAGGCATAACTGAGGCAGAGCCTCAGCGTCCACACATCGCAGGACGGCTGCCTAAAGGCCGTCTATGGCCTGCCAAGACGTTGGAATATTGCGCGCCGCTCGTTTGTGAACGGGCCTCAGGCCGCGTTCTCTTTGGCGAAGCGCGCGACATCCGCATGGGTAGCAAACCACACGTCGCCCTTCGCCTTGGCGAGCCGGAGCAGTTCCTCGATGATCCAGATGCGCGAGCGATAGCCAATGATGTGGGGATGCGTCGTCAGCTGGAAAATGCCGCCTTCCTCATAGGCGGCCTCGAACTCGCGGCGAAACACATCGAACACGCCTTCCGGCGGCGTGTAGGGGCGCAGGCCCTGGAAGCGCAGCATCATGAAATAGGGCGCGTCGTCGCGGATCCATTCCACCGGGAGTTCGACCACGCCGGTCTCCTCGCCGTCGAGCAGGAGCTCGTAGCAATCGACATCGGCCATCAGGGATGAATCGTAGAGGAGACCCATCTCCTTGGTGATGCGCAGCGTGTGGGGCGAGAAGTCCCACGACGCCGTGCGAGAGCCGACCACGCGGACGCCGGTGATCTTCTCCAGCGTGTCGGCTGAGCGCATCATGATGTCGCGCTCGTCCTTGTAGGAGAGGACCGAGTTGAGCTCGTGGATCCAGGAATGGAGCCCGATCTCGTGGCCTTCCCCGATCACGCGGCGCTGCTCGTCGGAATGCAGCAGCGCTGCCACCGCCGGCACGTAGAAGGTCGCCGGCACCGAATATTTGGCGAGCAGCTTCAGGATGTTCGGCACGCCGACCCTGTTGCCGTATTGGCCCCAGGCCATGCGTCCCACCGACTTGCCGCCATCGCGCAGCTCGTTGGTCTCGTGGTCTGAATCGAAGGACAGCGCGAAGGCCATGCGCTTGCCGTCCTTCCACTTGGCCGGGCGATAGGTCTTGCCAGCGCGCACATGGTTTACTAGGCCGCGCCAGTGATCTTCTGGCCACTGCCAGGGTTCAAGCTTGGACATGTCGGTCATGGTCATCTCCTGTTAGAGTAACGGATTACCGGTCACCGGCAGGGTCTGCCCGGTGATCCAGGACGCATGGTCCGAGGCGAGGAACGTCACCGCATCGGCAATGTCCTCCGGCTTGCCCATGCGCCGCATGGCGATGTTGTTCGCAAAATTGGCGCGATATTCGGAAGTCCAGCTGTTCCACTGGCGCTCATAGTCGGGACTAGTCCCCATGAAGCCCGGCGCCACCGAATTGACGGTTATGCCGAAGGGGCCGAGTTCCTGAGACAATTGCTTCACCAGACCGATCTGGCCGTGCTTGGAGGCGGTATAGCTCTGGATGCCAGTGAGCGAGGTCGCAAGGCCGGCCCGGCTGGAAATGGTGATGATCCGACCCTTGGCTTTCGCCTTCATGCCCGGCGCCACCGCCTTGGCAAACAAGAAGGCGCCCTTAAGATTGACGTCGACAATGGCGTCGAAATCGTCCCCCGACACCTCCTCCAACGGCTTGGGCTTCTGCCCGCGCACGCCGCCGGCGACATAGACCAGAATGTCGGCGTCGCCGCCGGTCGCTTCCACCACACGGGCGATGGACGCCTCGTCGGTGACGTCGACGGCGAGCGGGCGGATCGAGCCACCGCCCTCGACCTTGCCGGCAAGCGGCTCCAGCGCCTCCACCATCAGGTCGCAGGCGAAGACCTCCGCCCCGTCGGCGGCCAGGGACCGGGCAATGGCCTGCCCGATCCCGCGCGCCGCGCCGGCGACGATGATTTTGCGTTCGTCGAAACGGATCAGCATGGCATTCTCCCCTCGGTCGCGGCCGTCACAGGGCCCCCGTGAGGCGGTCCTAAAGAGTTAAGTTCCGTCTCGAATATCAGGCGCGCCCGTTCGAGCGAGGCGGCATCGCCGGCAACGGCCGGAAAGCCGACCGGCAGGACCTTGAGGGCATTGGTAAGCGCGGCCATGCGGGCGGTGCGCCGTTCTGCCGCAGGCCTATCCATCAGCGCCGTCGCCAGACGGTCCAATGCATGCGGCGCGAAGACTTCATGCCATCGCCGCCGTTCGTCGCCGTCACCATCGACCCTTGAGTTGCCCAGCCGAAGGGCTTCTGTTGCCGCAGCATCGAGCGTGCCATCGGCGACGATGACGCCATATTGCGCGCGTGCCGCCGCAACGGAGACGAGGCCGAGTACGACATCGTCGAGCACGGCGACGGGATCGCGCCGGAATGGGTCGCCGTAACCCCCTGCACCGGCAGTTCTCAGCTCGACGACATCGCCTTTGGCGAGTTCGAGCATATCGATGCGCGTGAGATGTTCTGGCGCCTGTCCCTGGCGATGAATGGTGAGGCGCGACGCCGCGCCCGGTCCGCCGCCTGCCATGCCCCAGGGTCGGAAGATCGCCCTCTCCATGCCGCGCGCCAGCACCATGGTCTGGTCGCGCCCGACGGTGAAGCGGATCTCGACGCCGCAGCCGCCACGCCACGTGCCGGGGCCGGCGGAATCTGCGCTCAGCGCATAACGCTCGACCGTGATGGCGAGCTCTGCTTCCACCGTCTCTACAGGATTGTTGGCAAGATTGGAGATCGAAGGATCCCGGCCGTCGGTGCCGTCGCGGCCGAAGCGCCCGCCGGTGCCACCGGTCATCGGCTCCACTACTTGGACGTTGCGGCCGCCACGGCCGTCCGGCTCAGCGACGACCATCGGGACGATCATGCCGCTGTTTGCGGCGGTCATGATGTGGGGCGCAGCCTGGCCGAGCGCGCCGTTGAGCACGTCGTTGACGCGGACGCAGGCCGCATGGCGGACGCCGACCGCCGCAGGACGCGACGGGTTCACCAGCGTCCCCACTGGAGCGATCATCCGGATCGGCCGCTGGAGCCCGGCATTGAGCGGTACGCTCGGATCGACGGTCGCGACCAGCGCCATAACGCGCAAGGTCAACCATGGGTGGACGATGCCGGCGCTTGGAATGTTCATCGCGGCAGCGACCTGTGGATCGGTGCCGGTGAAATCGATGGTGACGCCGCCGCCCTCGAGCGTGACCGCCACCGAGATGCGTACCGGCAGGTCGGAGACGACGTCGCTGTCGAGATAGTCGGCGAAGCGCCAGGTGCCGTTGGGTAGCGACGCCAACACGGCGCGCGCGCGGCTCTCGGCATAGGCGACGAGGTCATCCTCGGCATCGAGTAGCGCGTCGGCACCGTGCTGCGCGATGATGCGCGCGACCCGCTTCAGGCCGACATCGAGGGCCGCGAGCATCGCGCGGATGTCACCCATGTTGGCGTCGGGGGTGCGCGTGTTGGCCCGGAACAGGATCTCGACGTCACGGTTGATCTCGCCGCGCCGCACCAGCTTGAGCGGCGGGATTTGCAGCCCTTCCTGGAATATCTCGCTGTTGGTCGGGGAGATGCTGGAAGGCACCCGACCGCCGACGTCCGAGCAATGCACGAAGGCCCAAGCATAGGCGACGATCCGCCCCTCGTGGAAGCAGGGCGCGATAACGTGGAGGTCGGGCAGATGTGTCGCGAGCCCCACCGAGGCGTAGGGATCGTTGGTGATGATCACGTCGCCTGGCTCAAGCGGCCCTGCCGCCTCGATGGTTGGTCGGCAATCCAGGCCAACGAAACCCGAAACGCCAATTGAGCGTGGATAGGCGAAGAACCGACCGTCGAGGCCCGCCAGGGCACAGCAGAAGTCGGCCGTCTCCTTCACATAGAGCGTGCGGCCGACGCGCTGCAGCGTGATGCACATTTCCTCGGTGGCGGCGGCGAGCTTGTTGCCGAGAATTTCAAGAGTGACCGGATCGAGCTTCATGGAGCCTCCCGCGTCAGCCGCAGGTTGCCGACCGCATCGAGCCTGAGCTGCCAACCGGGCAGCACCGGCGTCGTCGTGTCCGATTGCTCCACGATGGCGGGGCCCTGGATCAGGGTGCCGGCCGTCAAGTCGCCGCGGTCATAGACGGCAGCCTCGACGAACCTGTCCGAGAAGAAGGCCCGGCGCATGGCGCGAGGTATCGGCACATTGCCGCCTGGTGGCATGGCCGGCAAGGCGATCGGCTCAGCCTCGCCGATGATGGCAAGGCGCACGGTGCCGCAATCGACCTCCGCGGCTTCGTCACGGAAGCCGTATAGGCCTTCGTGGACCCGATGGAATGCCTCTCGCACCGCGTCCGGGTTGAGCGCGAGGCCGTCCAGCGAGACCTTCAGTTCATAGGCCTGGCCAACATAGCGCATGTCGGCGGCGGCCGCGAAGGTCACCCGCCGGGCCAGTCGCCCTTCGCCCGCGAGCCATTCGCGCGCTTCCTGCTCCATGAGGGCCAGGCGGTCGCGCATCAGACTGGTGCCGGCCGCATTGACCCGGCGGCGCAGACTGCGGGCAAAGTCACGCCTGAGGTCGGCCGCGGCGGCGCCGAGGGCGCAGAAGGTCGCGGCGGCCGCCGGCACGACGATTTCGTCGATCCCCGCATCGTCCGCGAGGAAACTGGCATGGGTCGGACCGGCTCCGCCGAACGGCATCAGCGCGAAGGTTGCGGGGTCGAGCCCACGCGAGGCCATGGTCTTGATCATTTCCGTGACCATGCCGGCGGTGGCGACCCGCAGAGCACCGAGCGCCGCGCGCTCGGCGAGATAATCACCGGAGAGCCTGATGCCTTGCGCAATCGCCTCCAGCGCTCGCCGCGCGGCCTCGACATCGAGCCTCAGTCGGCCACCGAGGAAGCGGTCGGGATCGATGATGCCGGTGACCAGGTAGCAGTCGGTGATGGTCGGCCTCGTGCCGCCGCGACCATAGGCGATCGGACCGGGGTCGGCGCCGGCGCTCTCCGGACCGACCTTCAGCACGCCATGGGCATCGATCGAGACGACCGAGCCGCCGCCTGCGCCAATGGCGCTGACAGCGACAACGGGAAGCACCAGCGGCAAGCCACCAATCTCGGTGCGGGTGGCGAATTCCGGGCGGCCCTCATCGGCGATCGCGATGTCGCTGGAGGTGCCACCCATATCGAAGGTGATGATGCGCGTGACGCCAGCCTGGGCCGCGAGGCGGGTCGCGGCCATGACGCCGGACGCGGGGCCGGACAGCAGCGTCTCGACGGGCCGCGCGCGAGCGCTTTCGAGGCTCAGCGAACCACCGGCCGAGGAAGTGACGAAGACCGGCGCATGCGTGCCTTGGGCCTCGAGCCGCGCCTTCAGCCGGTCGAAATAGCCCTGCATCAGCGGCTGGATGGCCGCGTTCATGCAGGCAACGAGCGTGCGCTCATATTCGCGGATCTCGGGCCAGATGACCGCCGCCGACGACACCGGCACGCCCGGCAGCCGCGCGGCGATGGCGCAGGCGATCTCGGCCTCAACGACCGGATCGACATAGCCATTGACGATCATCAGGGCGACCGCATCGGGAGCGAGATGCTTGAGTTCAGCGGCCGCCCGGTCGATTTCGGCCTCGTCCGGCATGCTCAGCGGCGCGCCCCACGCGTCCAGCCGCGCCGCAATCTCGACGACGTGCGACCGGGGCACCAGCGGCACTTCCTTCACCGCATGGAAGTTGAGCGACGAGGGCATGCGGCTGCGGCCGATTTCCAGCACGTCGCGGAAGCCGCGGCTGACCAACAGCGCCACCTTGGCGCCCTTGCGCTGGATCACCGCGTTCAGCCCGATCGTCGTGCCATGCATCAGGACGCCGACATCGGCCGGCGCGAGCGAAGCGCGCGTCAGCAACTCGGCAAGCCCTTGCGCGACTGCACGGGACGGGTCATCCGGCGTACTCGGCTGCTTGTGGTAGGTGAGCGCGCCCGTTCGGGGATCAAACAGGACGAAATCAGTGAACGTGCCGCCGACATCGATGCCGACACGGGCCCAGCCCTCAAGAGCGGCCACTTCAGAAGCCGCGATCATTGGCCATCCTCGACAAGGACGCGGTCCTCCACGTTCCAGCCGATTGTGACCAGGTCTTCGCGCGCTGGCATTGGCTCCTTAGAGCCGCCGATCGCGCCCGCCCCCCAGATCCGGATTGGCCGGCTCATCCTCGTTGCTCCCTGTCGTCGACGTATCACGGCTGGCCTTTTCCAGCCGCCGCAGTTCGCCGGGTCATCATGACGAACACGAACCCGGCAATGCCGAAGTGCCTTAGAGCGGAGTTCAGACCCTGCGCGGAAAAAGCAGCATCGCTTCCGGCTTCCAGCCCAGTCTCATTCGCGCGCCAAGGTCGTAGGATCGCGAAGACTCTGTCTGGTTGGGTGCCATGGCGATCAGGATAGCCCCGTGACCGATATCGACGTGGTAGTAGGTCACAGCGCCCATATAGACGATGTGGGCAAGCGTCCCTTCGACGACATATCGGCTGGAATCGTCCGACGGCTCCAGCAGGATTTTCTCCGGGCGGATAACCAGATCAACCGCGGCTCCGGCTACGAGGTCCTCAGCGCCTGATGCCTCGAATACCTGGCCCGAAGCCAACGCGACCGTCGCCTTCCCGCCAGTCACGGCCTTGACGGTTCCAGCCACGGCGTTGGTGAAGCCGATGAAATCCGAAACGAAACGGCTGCGCGGCCGCTCATAGACCTCGCTGGCCGTGCCGATCTGGACGATGCGACCATCTTCCATCACCACGATGCGGTCCGAGAGCGACAGAGCCTCTTCTTGATCATGGGTCACGAAGATCGTGGTAATCCCGACCGAGCGCTGCAACTGCTTGATCTCTACCTGCATCTCCTCACGCAATTTTTTGTCCAGCGCCGCCAGAGGTTCATCCAGCAGCAGGACGTTCGGCTGGGTCACGATTGCGCGCGCAAGGGCGACGCGCTGCTTCTGACCGCCGGACAGTTGCGAAGGGTACCGGCCCCCGAAGCCCGACAGCCGGACCTGTGCCATGACGGCTTCCACCCGTTCCCTCATTTGGGTCGCGGGAACGCCACGCATGGCTAGCCCGAATGCGACGTTCTCGGCGACACTCATATGGGGGAATAGCGCGTAGCTTTGAAACATCATGCCGATGTTCCGCTGCCACGGTGGCATGTCGTTGACGACATTGCCGCCAATCCGGATCTGACCTTCGTCCGGCGTCTCGAGGCCCGCAATAATACGCAGCGTCGTCGTCTTGCCGCAGCCGCTGGGGCCGAGGAAGCTGACGATCTCACCCGGTTCGATGGACAGCGAGACGCCGCGAACCGCGGGTACCTCACCGTACCATTTCTTCACGCCGTCGATCGTGAGACCGACGGCGGTCCGTTCAGCAGCCATGTCCATCGAACTGCGCGTCACTTGAGAGTTCGGTCGATCAGGCTCTTCAGCCGCGGCATCTGTGTTCCAAGCTTCTGGTAGTCGATTGTAATCAGCTTCTTCGATGAATCCTCCGCCGACATGATCGACGGGTTGGATTTAAGAGACTCAGGCACCGATACGCGCGTGCTGACGGGTGAGAAGAAGCCACGCTCCATCCAGGCGACCTGACACTCGTCAGATAGCCAGGTGTTCAGATAGAGTTGCGTCAGCCGACTGATCTGCGGCGAGAAGCCCGCACATACCTGCATGTGGCCTGTCCACTGGACACCGCCTTCCTTAGGGACTGTGAAAGCCACGTTCTTGCCCTGAACCTTGGCCTGCGCGGACCAGGCACCCCAGTGCGGAGCGAGCCAGATTTCACCGCGGCTTACGAGATCGGCTTCCATCGTGGGTGAGTTCACCCACGCACCAATGTTCTCCTTGTGCGGCGCCCAGGCCTTGATGCCTTCCTCGACATCGTGGCCCTTCCCGGTGATATGCGCGGCCATGACGTAGGCGTCGTAATAGACGTCCCACATCGAGACGCGACCCTTGTAGCGCGGGTTCCACAGATCGGCCCAGGACTCCGGCTTCTCTACCTTGTCCGGGTTGTACATGATCCCCCAGGGCGTGACGTGGAACGGCAGGCCGTAACCGTCCGAAGGGACCATCGACGGCGGGAGGTGCTTGGAATTGGACACGAGATTCATATCCATTTTTTCCCACATTCGGTCGGCTACACCCCGCCACTTGAAGACGTCGTTGGTCATGATTCCGCTGATCACGGGATTCGCGCGCTGGGCGAGCATCTTCGGATAGCCGATCGCGTTGTTCGCGACCTCGAGGATGACCTCGGCCCGCGGGTGATCCTTCTTGAACATGGGAATCGTCACGTCGCGGAGGATGTCGGGAACGATGCCGGGCTGCGAGAGAATGTTCAGCTTCGCAACGTCATCGGCGCTTGCCTGGGCGAGCGCTTCGGCGAACTGCATCATTGCAACCCCACCGGCGCCGGCGCCAATGAGGCCTTTCAGAATGGTCCGACGCGTTTCATCGCCTTTGAACGCTCCAAGAATATTCTCACTGCTCATAACGGTCCCCTTTTGGTCATTGACTGCTCAGCGGAACTGCTTGCCGAGGCCGACAAGCTTTTCAATTATCAACACGGCGATGCACGTAATAATGAGGAGTATCGCCGATATGGCGGCGAGCGTCGGATCGACGCTGAACTCCGCGTAATGGTACATTTCGAGCGGCAACGTCATGACGCCTGGCCCGACTAGGAACATCGATATCGTGAACTCGTCGAACGAGATGATGAGCGAGAATGTCAGGCCAGCGATCAGGCCGGGACGCATCAGCGGCAGGGTGACATGCCTGAAAGCCTTCCAGCGGTTGGCGCCTGACATATAGGCAGCCTCGACCAACGACTTGTCGATCTCGAGGAGCGTTGCAAGTGTCGATCTGAGAACATAGGGGAACGTGAGCATGATATGCGCAAAGACGAGCCCCCAGAAGCTGCGCAGAAGGCCAAAGGGGCTCAACATCAGCGCAATGGCCGCACCAAGCACGATGGCCGGGAAGATCAACGGCGCCATGAACAGCACCAGCAAGGCGTCCCGCCCAGGGAATGTGTAGCGGGCAAAGGCTATGGCTGCCGTCACGCCGCACACCATCGACGTCACGGTCGCGACCAAGGCGACCTTGGCGCTCATCGTGAAAGCCGTCAGGAATTCGGGGCGGTTCACGATGTTGTTGAACCAGCGCATCGAGAATCCTCGCGGCGGGAAGGTCAAGGATACGTTCTCGCTGAAAGCCACCGGAATGACCACCAGGATCGGCACAAGCAAAAAGGCAAGTATGACCCATACGTAGACGTTGAGGATACGCTCGGACAGATTTTTCTGCTTAATCACCGCTCGCCCTACCGTCTCGAATGCCTGCGCAGAACGACGTTGCTGAGAAGAAGCGCAGCCAAGGTACCGACAGTCAGCACCATCGCGACCGCCGCGCCTGTCGGCCAATCGACCAGAACGACCATCTGCTCCTGGATGTTCACGGCGAGGAGGCTGACCTTTCCGCGTCCGAGCATGACCGGCGTGACATAGGCGCCGGCGGTCAGGCAGAAGACGATGATGGAGCCGGCCATTATTCCCTGGATCGACAGCGGCAGAGTGATCTTGAGGAATGTCCTCGCCGGATTGGCACCAAGGACCTTGGCCGCCTCGGCATAGCTGGTGTCGATCTTGCCCAGGACGGTCGAGATGGACAGGACCATGAACGGCATCAGCACGTGAACCATCCCGACGACTACGCTCCAGAAGCTCTGCATGAGCTGGACCGGTTCCTTCACGATACCCAGGCCGACCAGCGCCGCGTTGATCATCCCTTCATTGCCGAGAATGATGGTCCAGCCGATCGTGCGAACGATGATGCTGACCAGAAGCGGCGAGATGACCGCAAGGAAGACCAGGTGCTTCCACTTCGACTGCGATCGGACCAGAAACCAGGCCAGGGGATAGCCGAGTATCGCGGTGATAACGGTCACCACCAGCGACAGCATGAAGGTGCGCCCGATGATGCGCAGAAAATACGCGTCCCCCAGAACAGTTCGATAGGCTTCCAGCGTGAGCGCGGTCGGATAGGGATAGCGGTCCTGGAAGGACATCCCGAACATGATGCCCATCGGCCAAAACAAGCCGCCGGCCACAATCAGCACGCCCGGCCCAAGAAGGGCAGCGATCGTGAGGTAACGCTTTGCATCCAACGGTCGACGCGGCGGCCTGTCCTGCGGATCGAAGTCTCGCACCAAGGTCGCGGCTGTCATTGGCCAAGGCTCCAGAAATTCATCTCAGGAACGTCCCGAGGCTGTGAGCACCTGCTCCAGCGTCGGTTGGCGCGTTCGCAGCGACATGGACATCATCCGACCTTAGCGGGGTCCGATGCACATGGTCTGCCAATTCCAAGGACGTTGGCCGAGCCGAAAGTTGTGTCCGCAATCTGAGTGGGGGCACAGGCGAGCATCCAACGTCACGATCTTCGAACGCTATCGCACATGAAATGCACCGGCAAGACAGGGTTTGTTCACATATATGAACATGTTCTCCGACAGATCAGACGATGTCGTTTTGCAATTCTGTGACCTGCCACTGAGATTTTCCTCCACGCGGAGTTAGAGTCCGGCCCTGACGAGGACGGACTGATGAAGCGAGCAAGGTTCACTGAGGAACAGATCATCGCGGTGCTGAAGGAGCATGAGGCCGGGGCGAAGACCGCCGACCTCGCC
>CALRLZ020000031.1:0-50587 GCA_943368975.1 Archangium gephyra | reverse complement strand
GCCAACGGCCAGTGGGGCACGGTGGCGGGCCCGGCAGGGGCGCAGTGGGTGGCGCGCGAGGCCGCCGACCTCAACGGCGACGGCTATACCGATGTCGTCTTCCGCAACACCAGCACCTCCGACATCTGGTGGGTCAACATGCTCGGCGGCACTAATGCCGGCTGGAACGTGGTGGCCAACGGGCTCGCCGGCTGGGATATCAGGGGCTCGGCCGATGTCGACAATGACGGCCACCGCGACGTCATCATCCAGAACCTCGCCGACGGCACCACCTACTATGCCGACATGAACGCCGGCACCTTTGCCGGCTGGGGCACGGTCTCAGGCGCGATCAGCACGCAGTGGGTGGCGGTGGCTTGAGGGGTTGCGGTCGCACGGCTGGGCCATGCCGATGGCTTGCCCATGAGGCTCGGCGTTGTAGGGCCCGCCGCATCCGGAGAGGAACCGGACTTCACCGTCCATCTGTACCCGTCAGCTTCCTGCATCCATCTCCCGCGATGGCGCGGCATAAGCGCGGCGCCATGGCCCTGGCGCACTTCGAGCGGGATCTTCTGACGGCAAGGGTCCTGATCCCGCGTTCTTGAGGCGACCAGACCACCACCGCGAGCTTGCAAGGTGATGATGTCTTCTTGACATGGCTTAAATGCTTTTTTACTTTATATCTATCAATGGGTAGAGAATTCGACGCTAGTGCCCATGTTGCCATATGGATGATGGGACGCCGAAATGCCGAATTCATCAACAACCGTGTCCGCTACAGGGAATGCCTATCTTGATGGCATGCTGGGCGGCGTCAGGTGGACGAACGCGACGATCGACTACAATTTCCCCATCGCCGCGGGGTACTACACGTCGCCCTATGGCGGATACGCTGAGTTTCCGTCCCAGTTCGTTGCCGTGTCCGAGAGCTTCAAGACGATGGTGCGCAAGGCGCTGGGCGAGTTCGCTGCGGTCGCCAACGTCACCTTCAACGAGGTCGCCGCGACATCCGCCTCTGACATATCCGTCGCACGCACGGGACTTCTCGGCACATCGTCGGGCAACCAGTTCACCGGCTATGGCTACTATCCCGGAAGCTCGACCCGTGCCGGCGACATCTGGTTCGCCTCCTCGATCAACGACATGGGCGATACTGCCATTCTGAGCCGCGGCGCCTATCGTCTGGTGCTGCACGAGCTTGGCCATGCCCTCGGACTGAAGCACAGCCAGGACCTCGGCGGACCCGCCAATACCGCCATGCCTGCCGACCGTGACTACAACGACTACACGATCATGTCCTACCGGCGCTACGAGGGCAGTCCGACCACCAACACGGCCGCCACGACAGGCAATCCGCAATCGCTGATGATGTATGACATTGCCGCGATGCAGTACATGTATGGTGCAAATTTCAACACGAACAGCGGCGCTACGGTCTATTCCTTTGATCCGGCGACGGGGCAGATGTTCGTCAATGGTGTCGGCGGCGACATCCCGCAGGGTAACAAGATATTCAGGACTATCTGGGACGGCGGTGGCATCGATACCTATGATTTCTCGAATTACACGAGCAATCTCAGCGTCAATCTCAATCCGGGTTCCGGCTCGACGCTCTCCACCGCCCAACTCGCCATCGTTGAAACCACGACCTCCCGCACCGCGACAGGGAACCTGTTCAATGCGCTCCTCCACAACGGCGACCTCCGTTCGCTGATCGAAAATGCGACGGGTGGTTCCGGCAATGACACGATCCTTGGCAACGTGGCCGACAATGCTCTGAACGGCGGCGGCGGCAATGATGTCCTCGTCGGTGCCGGCGGCAGCGACATCATTACCGGCGGCGCAGGCAATGACGGGATCGATGGCGGCACGGGAACAGACGCCGTGCTGTTCTCCGGCGCGCGGTCCAACTATTTCGTTCGATCCTTTGTCTCAGGCGGGCAGACCTACACGCAGGTGTCGGCCGCTTCCGGCACGGACGGTGCCGACACGCTGGTCAATGTCGAGGTTCTCGGCTTCAGCAACGGGGCGCAGGCCTTCGGCAACGCCGGCATCCAGCAGAACCTCATCTCCAACATAGACGGCTCGTTCTTCGATGACGTGCTGTTCCAGAACAGCACCACCGGCCAGATCATCTACCAGAACATGCATGCCGGCACGGGGTCTGGCTTTGCCAATGTCCTGGGCTCGCTGCCAGCCGGCTGGCGGCTGGTCGGCTCCGACGACTTCACCGGCGACGGCCGCGCCGATGCGCTTGTGCAGGACACCAATACCGGGGCGATCTACACGCTCAATATCGCCTCCGGCGCGCCGGTCTGGGGCCTGGTTGCCGGTCCGATGGGAACCAACTTCCAGGCGATCGCTTCGGGCGACGCGACGCGGGACGGCACGGTCGATGTGCTGGTGCGCGACAGTGCCACCGGCCAGACCTATATCGCCGACATGGAGGCCGGCGGCAGTTTCGGCAGCTGGATCCTCGGCCCCAATCTCGGCACCGGCTGGCGCACCGTCGGGCTCGGCGACTTCAACCGCGACGGCGCCTCCGACATGCTGGTGCAGAACATCGCCGATGGGACAACCTATTACCGCGACGTCGCCAACAACCAGTGGGGTACCGTCGCCGGACCTGCGGGCGCGCAATGGGTGGCCCGCGAGGCTGCCGATCTCAATGGCGACGGCTATATCGATGTCGTCTTCCGCAACACCGCCACCTCCGACATCTGGTGGGTGAACATGCTCGGCGGTACCAATGCCGGCTGGAACGTGGTGGCCAACGGGCTCGCCGGCTGGGATATCAGGGGCTCGGCCGATGTCGACAATGACGGCCACCGCGACGTCATCATCCAGAACCTCGCCGACGGCACGACCTACTATGCCGACATGAACGCCGGCACCTTCGCCGGCTGGGGCACGGTCTCCGGTGCATTCGGCACGCAGTGGCTGGCGGTGGCGTAAGGCGCCGCAAGCGATAGGTTCGTAGAAGGGGCACTGAGCCGCAACGCCAGGTCGGGAACGCAACGTCGAGCGACCCGCCAAAGCGGTTCTAAGATGCCGATCCCCTAAACGAGTGTACACTCTGTCTCAATTCACGCGCACCCTGTCTCATGATGTGCTGGCGCCTATTGGGGCGATTGACCTCCCGATTCTCTCTCCCTAAAGGCGCGAGACGCGTCTTGTCTGGTGAATGAGCCATGGTCCTCGATGACCAAGGTTCTAGCGGGACAGACCGTCCACCAAGCGCCCTCGTCTGAGGCGGAGGCGGCGGATTGCGGGGCAAATCCCGCGATCGCCTTTCAGCTTGGTTCGCCATCAATCAGCCTCGAGAGAGACGTCACTCATGCCCGGTCCGACACGCACGTTCACCCCCCTGGTCGGAGCGCCCAATTCGATCAACGCCAATATCAACAGTCTGGTCCTGACTACCCAATGGGCTACGGGGCAGTTGACCTATTCCTTCCCGACCGACGGCACCCAGTTCACCGGGTACAATCCGGGCGACGAGCCGTTCGTCGGATTCGAGGCCGCGGGAGCGCCCTACCAGGCGGCTGTGCGTTTCGCCTATCGCACGGTCTCCGAGTTCACCAACGCGACCTTTACCGAAATCGCTCCTTCCGCTGCGAACCCGGCGACCATGCGCTTCGGCATCACCGCCGATCCGGCGCCAAGGGCGGGTACGACCTCGGATGCCGCGGGATGGGGCTACCTGCCAGATGACACCGGTAACGCCGGGGATGTCTGGATCGTCGCCCGCCAGAACGTGAACACGCCCTTCCCGGTCGGTGACTTCCGCTGGTCACTGGTCATCCACGAGATCGGGCATGTTCTCGGCCTCGGGCATCCGTTCGAGCCCGGCGCTGCCGGTGGCACCGTCGTCATGGACCCTGCCCGGGACTCGACCGAATACACCATCATGGCCTATCGCGCTTCGACCTCGGTCCCCTCCGTGAACACGGTTGGCTTTCCCGAGACGGGCGGAGAGCCGCAGACCTGGATGCAATATGATGTCGCCGCCCTGCAGGCGATCTATGGAGCCAACTTCAACACGCGCTCGGGCAATACCGTCTACACATGGGATGCCAATACAGGCCAATCCTTCGTTGATGGCATTGCCTATATGGATGCGCCGGGTATCAACCGCATCCTGATGAACATCTGGGACGGCGGCGGGACCGACACCTACGACTTCTCCAACTACACAACGAATGCGCGGATTGACCTGAGGCCTGGCGAATGGTCGGCTCCCTCCGAGGCCCAGATCGTCCTCACGAATACCGACGCCAATCCCGGCGTCCGGGCGCCGGGCTCCATCTCAAACTCACTCCTCTTCAATGGTGATCTGCGCTCGCTGATCGAGAACGCGAATGGCGGCACGGGCAACGATACGATCTTCGGAAATGCAATCGCCAATGCCCTGAATGGCGGCGCCGGCAACGATACAATTCTCGGCGACGCAGGCAACGACATCATCACCGGCGGCGCCGGCATCGACGGCATCGACGGCGGAACGGGAGCGGACACCGCGCTGTTCTCGAGCGCCCGCGCCAACTATTTCGTGCGCTCCTTCGTCTCGAACGGACAGACCTTCACGCAGGTGACGGCTGCGACCGGTACAGACGGGGCGGACACTCTGGTCAATGTCGAGGTTCTCGGCTTCAACAACGGGGCGCAGGCCTTTGGCCTCGCCGGGATCCAGCAGAACCTCGTCTCCAACATGGACGGCTCGTTCTTCGACGACGTGCTGTTCCAGAACAGCGCCACCGGCCAGATTATCTACCAGAACATGAATGCCGGCACGGGCTCCGGCTTCGCCAATGTCCTGGGCTCGCTGCCGGCCGGCTGGCGGCTCGTCGGCTCCGACGATTTCTCCGGTGACGGGCGGGCGGACTCGCTGGTGCAGGACACCAATACAGGCGCGATCTACACGCTCAATATCGCCTCGGGCGCGCCGGTCTGGGGCCTGGTCGCCGGTCCGATGGGAACCAACTTCCAGGCGATCGCCTCCGGCGACGTGACGCGGGATGGCACGGCCGACGTGCTGGTGCGCGACAATGCCACCGGCATCAACTATATCGCCGACATGGAGGCCGGCGGCACCTTCGGCAACTGGATCCTCGGCCCCAATCTCGGCACGGCCTGGCGCACCGTCGGGCTCGGCGACTTCAACAGCGACGGCGCCTCCGACATGCTGGTGCAGAACATCGCCGACGGCACGACCTATTACCGTGACGTCGTCAACAACCAGTGGGGCACTGTCGCAGGTCCTGCGGGCGCGCAATGGGTGGCACGCGAGGCCGCCGACCTCAACGGTGACGGCTATGCCGACGTGGTCTTCCGCAACACGACCACGTCCGACATCTGGTGGGTCAACATGCTCGGCGGCACCAATGCCGGCTGGAACGTGGTCGCCAACGGACTTGCCGGCTGGGACGTCCGCGGCTCGGCCGATGTCGACAATGACGGCTATCGCGACGTCATCGTCCAGAACCAGTCCGACGGCACGACCTACTATGCCGACATGAACGCCGGCACCTTCGCCGGCTGGGGCACGGTCGCCGGCGCGCTCGGCACGCAATGGCTGGCGGTGGCGTGAGGCGGAGGCGCGGCCGGCCGTCGCGCGGGTAGATGCGGCGGCCCGCGCCCGAGGCCCTGAGCGCCGGCGCCGGCGTCCTGGTGCGTCAGTCCCAGGCCCGGATGACGGCGTCGACGTCGGTCACCACGGCCACGTTCTGCAGGGCGTAATTGACCGATGCGGTGTGCCACTCGGCATTCATTGTCGAACAGGCATCCTCCGGAACCATCATGTAGTAGCCCTTGTCGGCACCGGTGCGCGCCGTGTGCTCGATGGACATGTTGGTCCAGGCACCGGTGACGATGACGATGTCGCGGCCGAGGGCGCGCAGCACGGTTTCGAGACGTGAGCCCTCCCAGGCACTCATGCGCTGCTTCTCCACCACATGGTCGCCGGCCATAGCCTCGAGGCCGGGCACCGGCGCCGCGCCCCAGGTGCCGCGCACCAGGGCCTTGGCGTCGGCGAGCCCCTCGAAGAGCGGGGCGTTCATGGTGACCCCTGGGCAGCCGGGATCGACGAGGAACCAGACGTGGATGACGGGGACGCCCTTGCCGCGCGCGGCGGCGGCGAGGCGGGCGGCATTGGCGATGGCATTCTGCTCGCGGCAATGGGCCGGTGAGCCGGAGGCGGCGAAGGCGCCGCCCTCGATCACCACGTCGTTCTGCATGTCCTGCACGATGACGGCGCAACGCCCGGGATCGAGTTCATAGCCGGGTGCGCATTTCAGCGTGCCGTTGCGGGACACCGCCGCAGCCGCGACCGGTTTCGTCCCCCCGTCTGTCCGCTGCGGCGCGCCGGCGGCTATCATGTAGGGCTCGCTGCGCGGCCCGACCTTGGTGTCGACGGCGTAGAGGGAGTGGGTGGCCGTGAGGAACAGGGTGCGGAAGTCGGCTCCGCCCCAGGTCAGGTTGCCGACGAGTTCGGGGACCCGCACCTTGCCGATCAGCACACCGGCCGGTGAATAGACCCAGACCCCACCGGGGCCGCAGACCCAGACATTGCCCAGCGCGTCGCATTTCATGCCGTCGGGCACGCCGGGCTCGGAGGGGGAGGCGATGCCGGAGGCGAAGACGTGACCGGCGCCGAGGGATCCGTTCGGCAGGACATCGAAGACACGGATGATCTGCTGCACCGTGTCGTTGATGTAGAGTTGCTTCTCGTCGGGCGAGAAGCACAGGCCGTTCGGCTGTTCGAAAAGGTAGCGGTCGACGAGAAGCTGGGGCGCGCCGCCACCCGGCGGGATGCGGTAGACACCCTGGAAACCGAGCTGCCGCGGCCGCTCCACGCCATAGACCGGCATGCGGCCATACCAGGGATCGGAGAAGTAGATGGCGCCGTCGGATTTCACCACGACGTCGTTGGGGCTGTTGAGCTCGCGTCCGTCGACATGGGAGGCGAGCACCTCGCGCCGGCCGTCCGGCCGCTCTCGCACCAGGGTCGAGGTCGCATGCTCGCAGACGATCAGGTTGAGATCGCCGTCATAGGTCATCCCATTGCACTTGTTGGCCGGACGCATGACCTCGCGGATACCCGTCCTGTCCCAGCGACGGCGAACGTCGCCGGGCATGTCGGAGAACAGGAGATGACCGTCGCGCGGGTGCCAGATTGGCCCTTCGGTGAACTGGAAGCCGGTGCCGAGCTGGCGCACCGGCGCCCAGAGGTCGATGAGGCCGTTGAAGGCCGGCGTGACGGCGACATGGGTGCTCATGGGGCGATCTCGCTCGGGGGCCTCCGTCCGGGAGGCTCTGGGGACGACAGGGATCAGGCGGGGAACCAGGAGCGCGCCGGCAGTGACTGCGTGACCGGTCCGGGCACGGCCATGTCGAGCCGTGCGACGACCTGGCCCGCCTCGATCTTGGCCGGCTTGTCATGGACGGGGAGCAGGAAGCGCGAGGAGTTCAGCAGCTTCTTGATCGCCGCCTTTTCGGCGCGCTTGGAGGTGCCGTGATTGCCGGTGACCCTGGGCTCGTCGGCATGGATCTCGTGGAAAGGATTGATGATCTGGTCGTTGAAATCGTAAATCACGTCGCCGCAGATCGTGGCCCGGCCCTCGGCCGTGTCGACATGGACATTCATCGAGCCTTCGGTATGGGCGCCGGCCGCTTCCAGGTAACAGCCAGGAAAGAGCTCGATCATCCCGGTCAGTTCGAGGTCTTCGAGTCGCAGCGCATGTTTCGTATGCAGTCGGTCGATCAGGTGCTTGATGTCGGGGGCCGGATATTGCGGATGCATCAGGCCCGAGACCGAATATTCCAGCTCCCGCCGGTTGATGATCACCGTGGTGTTCATCGGGAACAGCTCGTCCTTACCGGCATGGTCGATGTGCAGGTGGGTATGGGCGACATAGCGGACATCGCCCATCCGCACGCCGTGTTTCATCAGCTGGTTCTCGATCATGTTCTCGTGGAACTGGAGCCCGCGCATGCCGAGGCTCTCCATGATCTGGTTATGGCGGTAGCCGGTATCGACGACCACGGGCCAGGGGCCGCCGAGGATCAGGAAGCCGTAGGTATAGGTGCGCTTGCGCTGGCCGCAGCCACGCCCGAGCACGAGAAAGCTCGATTCCAGCTCGATGTCGCCGTAGTCGAGGACCTTGATCTCAAGTGGCATCGTTCCCTCCGATTGTTGTCAGGCCAGCCGGTAGACCCGCTTGGCGGTTGATGAAAAGACAGCGGCGCGATCCCCCTCGGGGACGGCGGCCCGATGGGCGTCGAGGAGCGCGGCATAGGTGGTCCAGAGCTTCTCGATCGGAAAATTGGAACCGAACAGGCAGCGCTCAGCGCCGAACAGCGCCAGGGTTTCCCGGACGACCATGGCCACATGGCCGGGATCGTTGCGGTGCAGGAACGTGCCGAGCCCGGATAGCTTGCTGACGACGTTCGGCCTTGCGGCGAGCATGGCCATGCCGGCCCGCCAGGCCTCTATGCCCTCGCCAGAGAGATCCTCCAGCATGCCGGCATGCTGCAGGACGAAGGTCACCCTGGGACAGGCATCGGCGAGAGCGGCAGCCCCTGCCATCTGCCCGGCGAAGACCTGCAGGTCGAAACTCCAGCCATAGTCGGCAAGGCGGGCGATGTTGCGCTGAAGGACCGGATTGGTGGCCAGATCCGGATCGGCGGCAAAGCGGTAGAGCGGGTTCTCGTGCCAGTGCAGTTGCTGGCGCACGCCGCGGATACGGGCGTTGCGGGCGAGGGCCTCGAACTGCGGGCGCGCATCGTCGGCCAGCATGTCGGCATAGGCGACGATGGCGATGGGAAAGCCGCTCTCCTCGGAGGCTTCGGCGACAAAGGCCGCTTCCGCGACGAAGCGGTCCACTGGCCAGTTGGCCTGGACATAGACCGCCCCGGTCATGCCCGCCGCGGCGGCATCGGCGAGATATTCGGTCACCGGATAGTCGCGCCGGATCGGCTCATAGGGGCCGAAGATCCGTGGCTGCATGGGCCCGGTGAGCCATGGCAGGTCGGCCTGACGCCAGATGTGGAAATGAGCGTCGATCATGCCGCGCGCTCCCGGCCGATCGACAGGACATGGCGACAGATGGCGGCGGTCGTCCCGCCATCGGTCAGCGACGTGATGAAGGGCCGGATGGCGGCGAGCCCCTCGGTTGCGGGGCGGTAGTCCCGCCCGGTCGCCAGGGGCGACAGCCAGTCGATCCGGTGCGCCCGTGCCGCGAGCTGCCGGACCGCCCGGATCATGGCGCCGGGGTCGCCGCGCTCCAGCCCGTCAGACAGGATCAGGACGACGGCACCGCGTGCATAGCCGGCAAAGCGCGGTACTGCGAGGAAGGTCTCGAGGGCGTCGCCGATCCGTGTGCCGCCGTCCCAGTCGGCGACCAGATCGGCGGCGATGCCGAGCGCCCGGCTGCGGTTGCGGCGCTTCAGCGCGGTGGTGAGGCGGGTCAGCCGCGTTCCGAAGGTGAAGACCTCGACCCGCGGGGCACCCTGGACGAGGGCGTGGGCGAGGGCGAGATTGGCGTCGGTGCGCTGCTTCATCGAACCCGACACGTCGATCAGCAGCAGGATCGGCCGCACGCGGTTGCTCCGCCGCCAGCGCTTCAGGGCCATGATCTCCCCGTCATTGCGGATGGCGGCCTTGATGCTGGCAGCGAGATCGAAGCCGGGGCCACGCCGCGCGCGCCGCTGGCGATAGCCGCGTCGCCGGGGCAGGGCCTCGGGAAGGTCGCGCGTGAAGCGGTTGAGGGTGTCGCGGTCGTCCGGCGGTTGCAACTGGCGCACCGCCAGGGCCTCGGCTGACGTCGCCTCGCGGCCGGTCTCATGCACCTCTTCGCCGATCAGGATTTCCTGACCGGCGCCCTCCTCCTCGACCTTCATCTCGTCGTCGGGCTGCCATGAATCGTCCTCGCCGGGTTCGCCGACGGCACCGAGGAAATGGCTGTCGAAGAGCGCGTCGAACGTGTCCCGTCGTTCGATCGGCGGGCCGATCGTCGCCACTGCAGCCTTGCGCACATCCTCGATGGAGCGCGGTCCGAGAAGCTGCACCGCGCTGAGGAAGAGAACCGTCTGTTCCGGCGCCACGGCGAAACCGTTGGCCCGCAGCAGCGTCGCGAAAGCGACCAGAGGTCGGGTCGCTGCCGGCAGTCGCGGCGGGACGAGGAGGCCGCTCATGCCGCCACCGCCCGGATGAAGGCGTCCATGCGCGGGCGCATGAGCGCGAAGTCCTCCTCGTCCTTCAGGGCCGTGCCGATCGAGCGACGGAAGGCGTCGGGCCAGGACGCGCCGGTGCGGTGGAGGGCGGTCGCCGCCTCCGCCCAGTCGACGGCTTCCGCCACGCCGGGCGGCTTGGTGAGCGGCTCCTGCCGCAGCAGGCCCACGGCATGGACGATCGCCCGCGCCGTGCCCTCGGCCACTGCGGAGGAGCGCAGCATGATGATGGCCGCCTCGCGCGCCGGGTCGGGATAGGGGATGTAGTGGTAGACGCAGCGGCGGCGCAGCGCCTCATGCAGGTCGCGGGTGCGGTTGGAGGTGAGGACGACGACGGGCCGATCGGCGGCGCGCAGCGTGCCGCGCTCGGGGATGGAAATGGAGAAGTCGGAGAGGAACTCGAGGAGGAAGGCCTCGAATTCATGGTCGGAACGGTCGATCTCGTCGATCAGCAGCACGGTGGACTCCGGCCGCCTGAGCGCCGCCAGCATCGGCCGCTCGATGAGGAAATCGTCGCGGTAGATGTCGACCGTATCGCCCTCCCGCGCCTGGCGGATGGCGAGCATCTGGCGGGGATAGTTCCACTCGTAGAGGGCCGCGGAGGCGTCGATGCCCTCGAAACATTGCAGGCGGATGAGCTGGCGGCCGAGGATCCCCGCCAGCGCCTTGGCCGCCTCGGTCTTGCCGACGCCGGGCGCCCCCTCGAGCAGCAGCGGCTTGCCGAGCGCCAGTGCCAGGAATCCAGCGGTGGCGATGCCGTCGTCGGCGAGATAGAGCGCGGCCCTCAGGGCCTCTGCCAGGGCCTCCGGGCTCGCAAGGCCGGCGATGGGCGGTTGCAGCGCCATGGCCGTCAGCCTCCCCCGCCACGGCGCGGCTGGGGCCTTGCCCCGCCATTGGCCCTGATGCCGCGCAGCACCTTCTCCGGCGTGATCGGCAGGTCGTTCACCCGGACGCCGACGGCGTTGTAGACCGCGTTGGCGATGGCCGGCAGCACCGGATTGGCGCACATCTCGCCCGGTCCCTTGCCGCCGAAGGGGCCATCGGGCGCGGGCCGCTCGAGGATGGTTATCGAATAGGGCGCGATGTCGCCGGGGCCCGGCATCAGATATTCGTTGAAGTCGCGCGGCCCGTGGCTCGGATCGGGATAATAGGGCTCCGGCGTCTCGTAGAGCGCGTGGCTGATGCCCATCCAGGCGCCGCCGATGAGCTGCTGCTCGACCATCTTCGGGTTGATCGCCCGGCCGAGCTCATAGGCCGAGGCCATCTTCAGCACGGTGACCTCGCCGGTCTCGTCATCGACCTCGACATCGGCGACGAGGCAGGCATGGGCGAAGGCGGTATTGGGGTTCATCTCGCCGGTCTGCGGATCGACCGTCGACAGTGGGATGAGGAAGATGCCGCGCCCGGCGATGGTCTTGCCCTGCTTGAACTGCGCCGCCTGGGCTGTCGCCTTGACCGTGATCGACCGCGACGGCGCGCCCTTTACATGGATGTTGCCGCGCCCGTCGGTGACGAGATCCCCGGCATTGACTTCGAGCTCCTCGGCGGCCGCCTCCAGCAGGACGCCGCGCGCCTCGCGGGCGGCTGCAATGACGGCATTGCCCATGCGATGCGTGCCGCGCGAGGCGAAACTGCCCATGTCGTGCGGGCCGGTGTCGCTGTCGGCGGTGTCGACATAGACGTCCTCCATCGGCACGCCGAGCGTTTCCGCCGCCACCTGCCGCGTCACCTGCTTCATGCCCTGGCCGAGGTCGATGGCCGAGAGCGCAACGGTGAACTTGCCGTCCGGATTGGAGTGGATCAGCGCCTGGCTCGGGTCTCCCCCGAGATTCATGCCGATGGGATAGTTGACGGACGCCATGCCGCGTCCCCGGTGCCGTGCCATGTCAGCGCCTCCTCGTGCCGAAGACGGAGGAAAAGCGGACGGCGCCGTGCTGTGTCGGCTGCGCCGGGGCCGCAGCGGCGGGCGGTGCCGTGGCGGCCGGTGGCGCCGGCATGGCGGGCGGCGGGGCCGCCGGCATCGGCTGGTAGGCCGGCGCCGTGCTCGCCGGTGTCGGCCGGTAGGGTTCGTACTGCGGCACGGCAGCGGGTGTCGGCCGGGCTTCGGCTGACCCCTCCATGATCGGCTGCTTGGTCATGGGAATACGCATGGCGCCCGCCGGCAGCGTCTCGGTGGCGGGACCTGTCCGGGTCTCCGGCCGGCCGATGCGGCCGTTGTCGTCGATGGGTGTCGCCGGGATCAGCGCGCGGGCGCCGCCGCCACCGGTCAGGGAGGACTGGCGTCGCGCCTCGTCGGACAGGGGCCATCCCGCCTTCTCCGCCACGACCTGCACGCATTCGATGAGGGCCGTGTTCTTGGCGACCCGGCGATGCGCCTTCATGTCCTCGTCGCGGTAGGCGTTGAGGATGCGGAATTCCATCGGGTCCATGCCGCAGGCCTCCGCGCCCTTGTCCATGTGGACCTCCAGCGCGAAATCGACCGCGGTGATCCCGAAGCCGCGCATGGCAGTCGAGGGGCAGCGGTTGGTATAGGCGACATAGATGTCGGCGCTGACATTGGGGATCGTGTAGGGCCCCGGCAGATGCGCGGTGCACTTGATCGCGGCGTAGCTCGACAGGCGCGTATAGGCGCCGGCGTCGAAATAGCTGCGGATGCGGCGGGCGACGATGCGGCCGTCGCGCAGGATGCCGTCCTTGATGTAGATGCGCTCGGCACCGCGCGGCGAGCCGTAGAGCATCTCCTCCTCGCGATCGAGGACATAGCGGACCGGCTGGCCGGTCATCATGGCGCCGAGGATCGACAGCGGTTCGGTCAGGGAGTCGACCTTGCCCCCGAAGCCGCCACCCACCGTGCCGCCGACGAAATGCAGGCGGTTGGATTCGAGCTTGAGGATCTTGGCCGCCGTGCCGAGGGAGAAGAACAGGCCCTGTGCGCAGGAATGCACGACGAAGCGGTCGTTCTGCTCGGGCGCGGCGATGGAGCCGTTGGTCTCGGTCGGCGCGTGCTCGATGGGCGACATCTGGTAGCGGTCGTCGACGATGAAGTCGGCCGTGGCGAAGGCCCTGTCGACGTCGCCGAAGCGCAGCTTCGAGTGGTCGTAGCGGTCGTGATATTCGAAGTAATTGTTCGGATAGGTCTCGTTGACGACAGGTGCGCCGGGCTTCAGCGCCTCCTCGACGTCGAAGACATGGGGCAGCACCTCGTAGTCGACGCGCACCAGCGCCCGTGCGGCCAGGGCCTGCTGCTCGGTCTCGGCGATGATCGCCACAACGGGTTCGCCCTTGTAGGAGACCTTGCTCACGGCCAGCGTCGGCTCGTCGTCCTTGCCGAAATTGATCAGGCTGAGGAGGGTGTTCTTGTTCAGCGGCACGTCGGCGCCGCGCAGGATGCGCTTGACGCCCGGCGCCCGCTCGGCGGCGCTGGTGTCGATGGCCCGGATGCGGGCGTGGTGATGCGGGCTGCGCACCACCTTCAGATGGAGCAGCCCCTCGAAGGCGTGATCGTCGAAGAAGGGCGAGCGTCCCGTGACATGGCCGGGCATGTCCTGGCGCTGGGCGCCCTTGCCGACGATGTTGAGATTGTCGTCGCGCTCGGCGGCGAAGAGATCCTTGCGGAATTCCAGCATCGTCGCCTCCGTCAATATGTGCGCTTGGCCTGCCCGCCGCGGGCGGCGGCCAGGATGGCCTCGATGATGGCCTCGTAGCCGGTGCAACGGCAGATATTGCCGGAGATGCCGTCAATCACCTCCGCGCGGGTCGGGTTCGGGTTCGCCGCGAGAAGGGCTTTGGCCGCCGTCAGCATGCCCGGCGTGCAGAAGCCGCACTGGGCCGCGAAATGGTCCATGAAGGCCTGTTGCAGCGGATGCAGCACCGGCCCCTCGGCCATGCCGGAGACGGTCTCGACATGCTTGCCTTCGCAGGTGGCCGCCAAGGTCAGGCAGGACAGCTGCAGGTCGCCATCGACCAGCACCGTGCAGGTCCCGCAGGTTCCCTGGCCGCAGCCGAATTTGGGACCGAAATCGTTGAGGCCACGCCGCAGCAGCGTCAGGAGATTGTCGGTGGGGCCGACGAAGGCGGCGCGGTCGGAGCCGTTGAGGCGGAACTGAACGGGAATCTTGGCCATGGGTGCCTCCTCAGTCCTGGCCCGACAGGAGCCGGGCCAGATGCACCGGCAGGACCTCGCGCCGATACCATTCGCTGGCGATGGCATCGGTGACAGGCCGGATGCCCTCCCCCGCTGCGGCGCGGGCGGCGGTGATGGCGGCGGCATCGAGCGCCTTGCCCTCCAGCGCGCGCTCCACCGCCTTGGCCCGGATCGGAACCGGCGCCATGGCCCCGAGGGCGATGCGGGCGCCGGTCACCCGCCCCCCGGACATTGGCAGGTGTGCTGCCACCGACAGGACGGCGAGACCCTTGGGCCTGACCCGGCTCACCTTGCGGAATCGGAAATCGGCGGCGTTCTGTGGCGGCGCGAACTGGACCACCGTCACCAGGCCCTGGCCGCCACGCGCGCGGCCGGCGAGGAACTCCTCCAGCGGCACGGCGCGCGGCGCACCGAAACCCTGCATCACCATCACCTGGGCGTCGAGGGCCAGCAGTGCCACGGTGAAGTCGCCATAGGGACTCTCGGCGAAGAGGTTGCCGCCGATACTGGCCATGTTGCGCACTGCCGGGCCGCCGATGGCCTGGGCCGGAGCATGCAGATAGGCGAGTTCACGGCGTTTCAGGATCGCCGCCATGGTGACGCCCGCGCCGAGTTCGACCCTGCCGGACAGGTTGATCTGCCGATAGGCCGGATCGACGAGGCGCAGGATCAGTCCGTCGGTGAGCCGGCCCTCGTTGATGTCACGCATGATCAGCGTTCCGCCGGACAGCAGCCGGGCGGTGCGGTCGCCCGCGATGAGGCCGGCGGCGTCCGAGAAGGTCGAGGCGGTGCGGAACTCGATCGGCATGGTCAGGGCGCTCCACCTTGGAGTTCGGGGAGGTGGCGGACAGCCTCCATTCCGGCCGAGTACACGTCGTTGCCGACCGTCTCGGCCAGTTCCGCCTCGCGGCCCGGGGGCGTGGTGAAGCGGCTTTCCCAGTGCCAGAAGCTGCGGTTGCCGTCGGTCACCGGCAAAAGCCGGATATGGGCGACGTAGTTGAACAGCGGGATCGGCGTGTCGAGCAGGCAGTAGCTGTAGGTCATCTCCAGATCCGACAGGGACAGGAGCTGCTCACGCAATTCGCTGCCGTCCTGCAGGGTGAACCTGCGGACGCAGCCGATCCTGTCGGAGGGATGGCCGCGTTCGATGGCGCTGGCGGCGACGATCGGGTGATACTGGTCGTGACCGTTGAAGTCGCGCAGGACGGCCCAGAGGGCATCGACCGGCGCGTTGATGATGGTGCTGCGGACGACCTTCGGCACATCACCCTCCGAAGGCGCGCTTGAGCGAGTCGAACCCCGCCTGGAAGACGTTGGTACCAATGTTCGACACGAGGTCCTGTTCCCGCTCCGGCGCGCAGTCGAACTCGGCGGACCATTCGACGAAGGTGCGATCCTGATCGGTGATCGGCGTCAGCCGCAGGGTCGCCACGTAGTCCGTGAGCGGCATGGGGCTGTCGAGGATCGAATAGGTGCAGAACATGTCGAAGTCGGAGAGGCCGAGCAGCTTCTCGCGCAGCTTGTCGCCGTTGCGCAGGGAGAAGGCCCTGACACAGCCCACCTTGTCGGCGGGCTCGCCATTCTCGATCCGGCTCTCCGCCACGGCGGGGACCCAGTTGGGCAGACCGTTGAAGTCGCGCACCCTCGCCCAGACCCGGGCAGCGGGGGCATTGACGACACTGGAGACATAGACGCGGGCCATGATCGTCTGCCTTACTTCTTCTCGCCGTCATCTTTGGGCTTGGGAGGCTGGGCGTCCTTGGCGACGCGCTGCATGTCGGAGGCCTCGCGCATGAGGCCACCCATCTTGGCGAGGTTGCCGCCCTCGATGCCGATTTCTTTCAGCACCTGGTCGATGAGCGGCGCCTGGACGCGGTAGCGCAGCGCCGACTCGATCACCTCGTCGGTCGGCGTGCGCGACGATCCTCCCCCGCCACCGGCCATTCCCTGCAGGCCGTCGACATGCAGGATGCGGATGCCCTCGATCTTCTCCATGGGCTTGACGCTCTCGCGCACGATGCCCTCGATCCGGTCGAGCAGGCGGCGACGGAAGAGCCCGTAGCGGGCACCGTCGGTGAGAACGTTCTCGGCCTCGTAGAGCAGCTTCTGGGCCTCGGCGTCGATGGCCTTGCGGATCTTGTCAGCCTCGGCGGCGATGCGCACCTCTTCGGCCGCCTTCTCGGCGTTGATGACCTCGACGGTCTTGCGGCGCTTGGCGCCCTCGCTCTCCTTGACCGTCTGGACGAGCTCGGCCGCCTCGACGGCCTTGGCCTTGGCCAGTTCGGCCTTCACGGCTGCGGCGCTCTCCTCGAGAGACTTGGCGTAGAGCGTGATTGCCTTCTCCATTGCGGCGTTCTCGACGTCGCGCTCCCGCTCGATCTCGAGCCGGCGAAGGTCGCGCTGCCGGCCGACGCGCGCCTCGTCGAGGCCGCGGTCGGAGGCGATGCGGGCGCGCTCCACCTCTTCGTTGGAGGCGATCTGCGATTCCTGCAGCGCCTGGGCCCGGGCGACCTCCAGTTGCTCGATGGCGCGGCGGCGTTCCAGCCGTGCCGCTTCCAGCGCCTGTTCGCGCGCGACATCGGCCTTCTCGACTTCCTGCTTGGCGATGATCTCGGTCTGGCGCAGGGTCTTGTCGGCCTCCGAGCGCTCGGCGCGCTTGGCGGCCATGACGATGGCGCGGTTCTCCTCCGCCACCTCTACCACCTTCTTCTGCTCGATCTGCAGCACCTCGCGGGTCTGCGACGAGGCGATCCGCTCCTCCTCGATCTTCAGCTCTGCGGCGATCCGCTGCCGTTCGACCGCGTCGCGCCGCTTGATCTCGGCGGCCTCGAGCTTCTCTGTGCTCTGGATCTCCAGCTGTCGGGTGGCGAGGGTGGAGGCGATCCGCTCGGCCGCAGTCGCCTTCTCCTGCGCGATCCGCGTGGCCTCGGTCGCCTCACGGGCCGCGATCTCGGCCTCCTCGACGGTGCGGTTCCGCGCGATCTCCAGCTTGCGCTTGCCCTCGTCGGAGGCGATGCGCTCGGCGGTGAGCGCGATATCCTGGGCGATCCGGGCCTTCTCGACGGCCTCGCGGGCCGCGATCTCGGCTTCGTCGAGGGCCTTGTTGCGCGCGATCTCGAGGTTCTTGATCTCCTTCTCGCGATCGATGCGCTCGGCGCTCACCTGCGCCTCCTGGGCGATCCGAGAGCGTTCGACCGCTTCCCGTGCGGCGATCTCGGCCTGTTCGAGCGATCTCGTGCGCTCGATCTCCTTCTGGCGGATCTCGCGGTCCGAGGCGATGCGGGCGGCCTGGATCGCCTGGTCATTGGCGATCCTGGCGGTTTCGATCTCTTCGCGCGCGGCGATCTCGGCGCTCTCGACCGCCTTCGTCCTGGCGATTTCCTGCTGCCGGATATCGCGGTCGGAGGCGATGCGCGCCTCGCTGATTGCCCGCTCATTGGCGATCTTGGCCTTTTCGATCTCCTCGCGGGAGACGATCTGGGCCTGTTCGGCCTCGGTGTCGCGGGCGGCCCGCTCACGGGCGATCTCGGTGCGCTGCACGGCACGCCGGATCTCGATCTCGCGCTGCTGCTCCAGGCGGGCCGATTCGCTCTCCCGCTCGATGTCGAGCGCCTGGCGCTCGGCCTCCAGATTGCGGGTGCGGATCTTGATCATCGATTCCTGCTCGATGTCGTTGCGCAGTTTCCGCTTCTCCTCGATCTCCTCGATGATGCGGGTCAGACCCTCTGCGTCGAAGCGGTTGGACGGATTGAAATACTGGAGGTCGGTCTGGTCGAGGTCGGTGATCGCCACCGATTCCAGGACGAGGCCGTTCTGGTTGAGGGCCTCGGCGGCAGCCTCCTTGACCCGCTGGACATAGATGCCGCGCTGCTCGTGCATCTCCTCCATCGACATGGCTGCGGCGACCGTGCGCAGCGACGAGATGAACTTGCCCGAGAGCAGGGTGTTCAATTGGTCGGGCTGCAGCGTCCGACGGCCGAGCGTGGCGGCCGCGATGGCCACCGAAGGCTTGTCCGGCCTGACCCGCACATAGAATTCGGCATCGATGTCGACGCGCATGCGGTCGCGGGTGATCAATGCAGTGTCCTTGCTGCGCGTCACCGCCATCTGCAGCACGTTCATGTTGACCGGGGTGACGTCGTGGATGATCGGCAGGACGAAGGCGCCGCCATTGATCACCACCTTCTCGCCGAAGAGGCCGGTCCGGACGAACGACACTTCCTTCGACGAGCGCCGGTAGAGCCAGTTGACGAGATAGACGATGATCGCGATGGCGATCACGGCGACGATCAGCCAGAGGATCAGGGCTCCGATGAGCTGTCCGGTCATGTCATGTTCCTCCCGACGTTTCTTTGGTGGGCTCGTCGTGTTGGGTGCGCCGCCTCAGCGGCTGATCGCCTTGAAGGCGCGGGTTTGATCGCGGATCGCCACTTCGACCGGCAGGCGTTCCATGGACGAGGCTCCGTAGAAGCCGTGGCAGTGGCGGGTGTTCTTGAGAATGAAGTCGGCATCGGCGGGCGTGGCGACGGGGCCGCCGTGGACGAGGATCACGGCGTCCGGCTTCACGGCGAGGGCCGCAGCCGCCCAGGCGTCGACGATGGCGGGGCAGTCCTGCAGCTTCAGTGCGGTTTCCGCGCCGATCGAACCGCCGGTTGTCAGACCGAGGTGGCAGACGATGATGTCGGCTCCGACACCCGCCATCCGCCGGGCATCCTCCGGCGAGAAGACGTAGGGCGTCGTCAGCAGGTCCTTGGCGTTGGCGAGGGCGACCATGTCGACCTCAAGGCCGTAGCCCATGCCTGTCTCTTCCAGATTGGCCCGGAAGACGCCGTCGATCAGTCCGACGGTGGGGAAATTCTGCACGCCCGCAAAGCCGATGCGCTTCACCTCGTCGAGGAACACGTCCATCTGGCGGAACGGGTCGGTGGCGCAGACGCCGGCGATGACCGGCGTCTTCGTGACCACCGGCAGAACCTCGCCGGCCATTTCCATGACGATCTGGTTGGCATCGCCATAGGGCATCAACCCCGACAGCGACCCGCGGCCGGCCATGCGGAAGCGGCCGGAATTGTAGATGACGATCAGGTCGATGCCGCCGGCCTCTTCGCATTTGGCCGACAGGCCGGTTCCGGCGCCGCCGCCGACGATCGGTTCGCCGCGGGCGACCATGCCCCTGTAGCGGTCGAGCAACTCGGACTTGGAGAAGCGCGGCATGTCTCAGGTCCTTTTGCGCGCGGCGCCGCGGCGGCCCTGGTGAAGCGCGAGGAACTCGCGGACCAGGGCCTGTGCGAAGGCAGGATCGTTGATGTGGTGCGGCAGCCGGATCAGTTGCCGGTTGGCCGTGATGCGGACGGTCTCGGCGAGGGCCTGGAAGAGTGCTGCATTGCCTTCCGGATCGAAGAACGGCTTGCCCGGCGCATCGAGAGACGAGACCCCGCCTTCGGGAATGAGGAACCGCACCGGCCCCTCCATCAGATTGAGCCTTTCGCCGATCCAACGCCCGATGCGGGTGTTTTCGTCGGCAGTGGTGCGCATCAGCGTCACCTGCGGATTGTGGGGGTAGAGGTTGCGGCCGCGATAGTGCTGCGGCACCGTGTCAGGCGCGGCGAAATTGACCATGTCGAGAGCGCCGACCGATCCGACATAGGGAAGCCTGGTGCGGATGACCGCGCCGAAACGGTCCTCGGTCGCCGGCAGGATGCCCCCCATCAGCATGTCGCAGACTTCGGTCGTCGAGACGTCGATGACGCCCTGCAGCAGCCGTGAGTCCACCAGCTTTTCCATCGAGCGCCCGCCGACGCCGGTGGCGTGGAACACGAGCGGTTCCCAATCGGCCGCGATGAGATTGGCGACCTGCTGGACGCAGGACGTGGTCACCCCGAACATCGTCAGCCCGACGAGCGGCCGGTCCCGCAGCGGATCCGGCCGGGGGGTCGCCAGATGGGCCTTGGCCATGGCGGCCATGGCATGGGCTGCATTACCGAGCACGGCGCGCGAGATGCGGTTCAGCCCCTGAACGTCGGTGACCGAATGCATCATGGTGATGTCGGTGGAGCCGACATATTGCGCGACATTGCCGGCGGCCATGGTCGAGACCATGATCTTGGGCACGCCGATGGGCAGCGTCTGCATGGCGGCGGTCGCGATGGCCGTGCCGCCGGAGCCGCCGGCCGAGATCAGGCCGAGCACGTCTTGCTGCCCGGCGATCCAGGTGGCGAAGGCCTCCGTCATCGCCGCGACGGCGGCACCGCGATCGCCGGAGGCGAGACCGGGAAGCGCGCGGGGGGATGCGAGCGCCACCTCCTGCGCCGACACGTCGGCCCCGTGGTTGCGCCCCTGGGTCGAGACATCGACCAGCCGGGTGCGCAACCCCGCTGCCTTGATGATGTCGCGGATGTACCGAAGCTCCTCGCCCTTGGTGTCGAGCGTCCCGGCGATGATGATGTGGGGCTCGCTCGGCCCACGGGCGGCCAGGGCCGAGGTGTCGCCGATCACCCGGCCGTCGATGGTGGCGAGCGTCGGGCGCGAGACGGTGCGGGCGGCGGCCTCGATCTGGGCCGCCGGCACATCCTTCGACCAGCGTGTCGGGATGACGGGATTGGCCATGTAGACCCTTATCGGTCCCTGGCTGGCCGGGGCCGGCGCGGCAACCGGCGTCGCGCCCGCCCCGGCGTCCTGGGCTCCTGCCTCGGCATCGTCATGGCCGTGTCGCCCGACACCGAGCAGCCGCTGCTGCAGGTCGCGGTCCGCGGCCAGCGTCGCCGAGGCGATGACGCGGTTGATCCGCCCGTTGACCATGATCGCCACCGGGTCGGACATCTGGGTGGCGACACCGATATTCTGCTCGATGACGAGGATGGAGACGTCGCCCTCGGCGGCGAGACGGACCAGCGTCTCCTCGACATGGGCGACGATGACGGGGGCAAGTCCCTCGGTCGGCTCGTCCATGATCAGCAGGCGCGGATTCATCAGCAGGGCGCGGCTGATGGCCAGCATCTGCTGCTCGCCGCCGGACAGCTGAGCGCCGCCATTGTTGCGTCGCTCCGCCAGCCGCGGGAATACCTCGTAGATGCGCTCCGGCGTCCACCGTCCCTTCGGCTTGGACATCAGCCGCAGGTGCTCGTGCACCGTCAGCGAGCGCCACAGCCGGCGCCCTTGCGGCACGTAGCCGATGCCGAGCCTGGCGATATCCGCCGGGCCAAGGCCGGCGATCTCCTCGCCCATGAACCGGATCGAGCCCGATGAAATCGGCACAAGGCCCATGATGGCCTTGCACATGGTGGTCTTGCCCATGCCGTTGCGGCCGACCACGGAGAGCACGCCCGACTGGAGCGTCAGGTCGACGCCCTGAACGGCATGGCTGCGGCCGTAGAAAACATTGACGCCCTGCAGTTGCAGGACCGGAATTCCGGCCTTCGCGGGTACGGGGAAGCGCTCAGCCATGCCCGCCTCCCAGATAGAGTTCCTGGACCTCCGGATCGTCCTCGATCTCGCTCGGCTTGCCCTCCTTGAAGACCCGCCCGTTGTGCATCATCGTGACGCTCTCGACGACGCGCAGCGCCACGTCCATGTCATGCTCGATGACGATGTAGCCGATATGGGCGGGCAGGGAGGTCAGGATGGTGACCAGGTCGCGGCGCTCGGTCGGCGACAGGCCGGCCGCCGGCTCGTCGAACAGGATGAAGCGGGGAGCGCCCGACATGGCCAGGGCAATCTCGAGCTGCCGTTGCTGGCCATAGGCGAGTTCGCCGACCAGACGGTCCTTCACCGCCGTGAGGTGAACCGCCTCCACCAGCATCTCGGCGGCATGGACGAGGGCATCGTCGCTGCGCGGCCGCAGGAGCGAATAGCGGTTCCGCGAGACGCCGCGGCAGGCCAGGTAGACATTGTCGAGGACACTGAGGCCGGCAAAGAGCGACGAGATCTGGTAGGTGCGGCGCAGGCCGCGGCGGATCCGCTCATAGGGCGGGAAGGCTGTCACGTCCTCGCCGAAAAAGCGGATGATGCCGGAGGTCGCCGGAAAGTCGCCGGTGATGCAGTTGAACAGCGTGGTCTTGCCCGCACCGTTGGAGCCGAGCACGGCGCGCCGCTCGCCCGGACGCACCGAAATCGTGACGTCGGCGATGGCGGCCAGTGCGCCGAACATCTTGGTGATGCCGCGCAGCTCCAGCGCATTGCCGCTGTTCATCTGGCCGGGGCGCTCGTTGACGGTCGAGAGGCTCATCGCGGCTGCCCCGTCAGGGGATCGACCCGTCGCGCGACCCGGGCGCGCCAGCGGTCCCAGAGGCCCATCACCCCGTCGGGCGAGAACAGCACGACGGCCAGAAAGCCGATGCCGATGATCAGCTTGAAGCGTTCGGCCGAGAAGCCGAAGGCCCCGAGAACGTCGGGCGAGAAGGTCTGGAGAATGACGTAGATGAAGGCGCCGACGAAGGCGCCGAGCGGGCGCCGCATGCCGCCGACGACGGCGACGACCAGCACGTCGATGGCCGAGGATATGCCGATCGTCCCCGGCGCGATCTGGGCGTTCTGCCAGACCAGCAGGATCCCGCCCATTGAGGCGAAGATGCTGGCGAAGGCATGGGCGGCGACGCGGTGGGCGGTGACGTTGAAGTCGAGGGCCGCCATGCGCCGGGGATTGTCCCGCACGCCTTGCAGGGCAAGACCGAAGGGCGAGCGGGAGACATAGACCACCGCGCCGTAGCAGAGCGCGGCACATCCCAGGCAAAGGTAGTAGAATGCGACGGGATCGCGCCAGTCGACGCCGAAAAGCCGCGGCGGCAGGACCAGGTTGAAGCCGGAATAGCCGTTGAAGATCGTGTAGTTCTGCCGGGTGAAATAGAAGAACGCCGCGGCGATCGCGAGGGTGATCATGATCGTGTAGATGCCCTCGGTCCTGACCGCGAGCGCACCCGACAGGGTCGCGAAGATCGCCGCGATCAGGAAGGCGGCCGGCAGCACGATCCACCAGGACAGGCCGAGGCTGATCGACGTCGTTCCCGAGGGACCGAGAATGGCCACCATGTAGCCGGCGAGGCCGGCGATGCTCATCTGCAGCAGGCTCACCATGCCGCCATAGCCGGCAAGGAAGGTCAGGCTGACGGCGATCATGCCGAGGATAAAGGTCCAGCCCATCACCTGGAACAGCCAGAAATTGTTGGCGACGAGGGGCATCGCGAGAAGCACCACGGCGGCGGCCCACCAGGCCGCCGGGATCCGCTCGATCCAGGATGTCGGCCCGGCGGTCTTGGTGGCGCCCCTGTTTGCCCGGGGCGGGGCCTGATCAGCCAGCGACATCGCTCACCGTCCCGCGCCGAGAAGGCCCTGCGGCCGGAAGGCCAGGACCGCCGCCATGATCAGGAAGGTGAAGACCACCGAATAGGTCGGCGCATAGACCAGGCCCATCTGTTCGGTCACCCCGATGATGATCGCGCCGATGGCGGCACCGGCAATCGAGCCCATGCCGCCGACGATCACCACGACCAGGCTGGCAAGCAGAAACCGCGTGTCTTCTCCCGGCGACAGCGACTGGAAGGTGCCGCCGATGATCCCGGCCATGCCGGCGAGGCCGGCCCCGAAGACGAAGACGGCCAGGAAGACCAGCTTGATCCGCACCCCGGAGGCGGCGAGCATCTCGCGATCGTCGACACCGGCACGGATCACCATGCCGAGCGAGGTGCGGTTCAGCACCAGCCACATGGCCAGGCCGATGACGATCGCCGCGACGAGGATCCATATGCGCACCGAGGGATAGCGGATGTAGATGGCTTCGCCGCTGGTCGGATTGATCGAGGAGATGATGGGAAGCTCGACCGGGCCGCGCAGCAGGGCCGGCGCGAGCGTCGTGTAGGATTGCCCGCCCCAGAACCAGAGCATGAGATCCGCCAGCACGATCGACAGGCCGATGCTGACCAGGGTCTGGCGCAGTTCCTCGCCTTCCATGTGTGAGAAGATGAAGCGTTGCATGACGAGGCCGAGGAAGCCGACCACGACGAAGACGACGGGGAAGGCGAGGAGCCACGATCCCGACTGGGTAGCGACCTCGTAGCCGATATAGCCGCCGAGCAGGAACAGCGAGCCATGGGCCAGGTTGACGGTCCGCATCAGCCCGAAGATCAGCGTGAAGCCCGAGGCGACAAGGAAATAGAGCGCGCCGAGGGTGACGCCGCCGAGCAGGGCATTGAGGAAGATCCGCTTGCGTCCGACCGCCGCCTCAAGCTCCGGGGGCCATGGGGCGAAGACGAGCCAGAGAAAGCCCGCCACCAGGACTGCGATCACCAGAGTCCAGAGAGGATGGTTCTTGGCGAATTTTTCCATCACACCGTCGACACATGAAGGCTCGCGGCACCGTCGCCGCCAGCCGCATCAAGGCTAGGCCGACTTCTGGCGGTCGGCTTTACCGAGGGTCTTTTCTTTCGAGGGTGTCACCGGCGTCACTGCGCATGGGTCATGACACTGCGTCGATAGGTGCTCGGTGGGACCACCCCGTTGGCGATGAAGAACCGGGAGAAACTGGCCGGCGTCGAGAAGCCAAGGTCGAGGCCGATATCGGCCACCGTCTCCTTGCCGATTGCCAGACGCTCGATCGCCCGTTCCATCCGCAGCGCATTCACATAGATGGTGGGGGGAAGGCCGATCTGTTCGCGGAACAGCTTGAAGAAGTGGGGGCGCGACAGGCCGGCGGCGCGCGACAGGCGGGCGAGATCGACGGGTTCGCCGAGCGTCGCGTCGAGAAGCCGGAGCGCGCGGCGGATGCGGAAATCGCGCAAGGGCCGCTCCTGGCCGACGAAGTGCTGGCCCTCGGCCGTCCATTGCCAGGTCTGGTCGAAGCAGGCCTGGGTGAGGGCACTCAGGCGATCCTCGAAGTCGCCGTCGTTGCCGCGCCGGGCGGAGAGCAACTGGCTGGTATCGGCCACCAGGCGCCCCAGCCTGTCGGAGACTTCGACGCCGACGCGCCCGAAGCGCAGGATTTCCGAGGCCTGACAGCTGGCATGGACGAACCAGCCGGGACGGATATAGAGCACCAGCGCGAGGACGTTTTCCCGCGACACGAGGGGCCGATAGAAATGCGGCTGCCAGGGGCTGACGGCGACGGCCTGGCCGGCGGATACCGGATAGGCCCGTCCATCCACCACGACCTCGGCCGGCGGGCCATGGATGTGGAAGATGAGGTGACCTTCCCGATGCGCATGCGGCGCCATGGCCTTGTCCATCACGTAGAGGCAGACGCGACCAAACACGCCGTGCGCGACAGCGTGAGCAACACTCACAACGCTCCTCCCTGATGAACAGGCGTCTTTTCTTTTTGTCGCTGCCCGTTTTTCTTGACCTTACCGCAGGTTCCGGGACTGGCAACGGGCGATTCGCCGCGCCTGTCGGGGTTACCCGCGACCGATGGCAGGGTGACGGGGACAGGGGTGCGGCCGCTCACCATGCCGCCTCCAGAATGCGCTCGCAGTCACCCGGGGTGAGGAGTCGCGGATTGGCGAATGCGGCGGGATCATCGGCCGCCCGCACGGCGACCTGGGCGAAGCGGTTGGGGTCGGTGGCCGTTTCCCGCAAGGCCGCGGGCAGGCCGAGCGCTCGGGCGAAGGCGGCGAGTTGGTTATCCAGCCCCGTCACCGCGCCGCCCTGGCCCATGGTGTCCGAGAGGGCGCCATAGCGGTCGCCGACGGCGCGGGCGTTGAATCCTACGAAGGCCGCCAGGACGGGCGCGTGCAACTCGCCCGGCATGGCCCTCCCTACCAATGCGTCCTCAAGGGGGTGGGCGATTGCATCGACGCCACCGATGCTCTTTTCCATGGCGAGTCCGGCCGTGAGGGCGCCAGCCAGCGCCTCGCGCCGTGCCTCGGCATTGTCGGGCGCCGCTACGGCCACAGGCAGCCAGCGGGCGAGGCGGCGGACCGCTTCCAGGGCCAGGCCGTCGGCCGGCGGGTTGAAGGTCGGGCTGGCATAGGCCTCGATGGCATGGACCAGAATTTCCATGCCCGCCGCAGCGAGCCTTCGCGGTGGAACATGGGCCAGCGCCGTCGGATCGGCGATTACCCGGTCGGGCCGCGGGCAGGATGCCGGCTCGCCGTCGCGCGGACGGACCTGTCGGCCGAGGCCGAGGTCGAACAGGCTGACCGGCACCGCGATGACAGCGCAGAGCCGGCCACGCCGGACAGCCGCATCGGCGGCAAGACGCGCCTGGCCGATGGCCCCGGCGCCACCTATGGCAATGATGGTGGCGGTATCGGCGCGCTTGAGTTCATCCGCGACGCGGGCGATTTCCGCACGCAGCGGGGCGCCGGCACTGACGGTGGTGGTCGCCAGCCGCAGATGCGGCAAGGCATCCCTGACGCGGGCGAATGCCTCCGCCGCACCGGGTTCGGTGTCAATAAGCACCAGCGCCTTGCCGAGCCGCGAAGCCTCTTCGGGCAGGGCATCGTCGATGGCGCCATCCGCGAACTGCGTTCGCGTGAGATAGCCGATCAACGTCATCCGGTCCGCCTTGTCGCCCCGGATGGTGCCGGGGCGATCCGCGAGAGGAGCCTGATCGAGAGAGGCCGGCATGGCGCCGGCCTCTCCCGTGAGCAGTCCCGTGGGGTCAGCCGCCGGCGCGCAACCGGGCGCAGTCGACGACGTTTCGGGAAGGCAGTCCGATCGCCCGGTACTGTTCGGCGGTCATGCCGAGCGTCTGGGTGACGTTGTCCGTCCTGGCGACCATCTTGTTCGTCAGGTTGCCGTCGGTGCCTTCGACGACCTCATTGATGAAGACGGTGCCGGTGGCCTGGCGGTTCTCGTTGAGGGTGATCCGGCCGATCGGGCTGTCGAGCTGGATCTTGTTCAGCGCCTCCTTGAAGCGCGCCTGGCCGTTGCTGAGGTCACCGCCGACCGCTTCCAGACCCCGGATCGCGGCGAGGGTGGCGATGTAGTAGCCGAGGCCGAAGAGCGAGGGCGTCGGGAAACGCTGGTTGGCCGGGAAGCTGTCCTGATAGAGCTTCACATAGGCCTGCCAGGCGGCGTCGGGATTGTCGACGGCGAAGGGGCCGGAGGTCGGGGTGCCCCGCAGCACGTCCTTGGCGCGGCCGCGGGCGGTCAGCACCGTCTGGTCGGCCATGATCGTGCCGCCGATGAGCCGCGTGCGCTCGCCGGCCTGCTGGTACTGGTTGAGGAAGTTGATGGCATCGGTGCCGCCGAGACCGAGGTAGATCGCGTCGACGTTGTCGGGAAGCTGGGCGATGATGGCGCCGAAATCGGCCTGGCCGAGCGGATGCCAGAAACGCTGGACGATGTCGCCGCCGGCCCTGCAGAAGTCGATCGCAAAGCCCATGAAGTTGGTGTAGCCGAACGAATAGTCGCCGGCGATGCTCACCACGCGGCGCCAGTTCTTCTGCTTCACCACATAGCTGCCGAGGCCGAAGCCCCACTGGGCGCCGTCCAGGTTGAAGCGGTAGAAGTTCGGCGCGGGATCGACCCAGGTCGTCTCGAGGGCGCCGGAAATGCCGTTGATCACGACATTGCCGGGGATCGTCTTGGCGAAATCGCGCATGGCGATACCCTCGGACCCGGACAGGGGCCCAATGATGATGTCGACGCGATCCTGCTCGATAAGCTTGCGCGCCATGCGGATCGTCGTGTCCGGACGGGTATCGGTGGGGGCGACGACGGTCTCGATCCGCCGGCCGCCGATGGTGCTGTTGATCTGCTTGAGCGCCAGTTCGACATTGCGGACGCCATCGGCGCCGCCGGCGGCAAAGGCGCCTTCCAGCGCGACCAGAATGCCGATCTTGATGGTGCCGCCGCCCTGGGCGAAGGCGGCGCCTGGCATCCAGATAGCCACGGCCGCGAATATGGCGAGAATTGTCCTGCGCATCGATGATCCTCCCTGTTCGACGGCTCGTCTCGTCTGCAGCTTCCACCGCAGGCGGCGAGGTCTTTGCTCAGTCGTTTCCTGGCTCAGCCACGTGCGGGCTCAGTCATTTTTTCTTAGCGCGAACTGACCTGCCACGCCTGCCACAAAAGCTGAGGCGAGCGCCGCATCTGGCCCATACCCAAGCGTCTGCTTTTCGAAGGCGTGGCGCATCGCGGCGCGGCCTTTTGGCCCCGCGATCGGCATGGTGCAGGTCATGGGTGTCGTCGGTGGTCGAGCCGCGTCACGAGGCGCGGACAACCGCAAGGTCCGGCCGCGATGATGATCCCCTCAACAGAAGCGCGGCCCCGGCGTCGATCGATGACTCGGGCTGGCTAACGAACGGACCGGGAGATCTGCGTCGATCCGTCGAGCTAGTCGGCAGGCGGCGCTGGCCTGGGCGCCGGGGCGGCAGACGGGTCCTCCTCGGCGATCGTGGCTCGTCGCTGCTGGATTGCCGTGTCGAGCCTCTCACTGAGGATGTCGAAGGCCGGCTTCAGTTCAAGATCAATGCGACCATCGAGCATGTTTCGCGACAGAACGGCCAGAAGGTCGTCCATTTCGTGGACGATGAGATCGAGATCCCCGGCACTGGCCGCCCGACGCGCCCGGTCGAGAAGCTGCTCGAAGGCGTGGTGCTCTTCGTGGACAAGGAGGCGCCGGGTCGGAAAGAGCGAACGCCAGATCCAGACGAGGCCGGATAGAATGCCGCTGAACCCGAACAGCAGGATGTAGATCAAGGTCTCGTAGCGCTCGAAGAAGCTCTTGGTCTCGCCATCGAAATAGGCAGCTGCTCCCGGATGAAGGGTGAAGGCCGAGCCACGGTCCGTGGGGAGCGCTTCCAGCCGCGCGGCCGCGGGATGCTGCGAGATCAAGCCATGGCGAAGGGTGAAGAGTTGTTTCGCGAATTCTTCGACCACGTCGTTGCTGAGCCCGCGCCGCGCGACGACGACGGACGGGAACGCCAAGGTCGTGATGGCCTCTGCGGGCAATGCGGGATTGGCGCCGAACTCCCCCGCGACGAGCTCGACCGCGGAAAAAATCCGGTTGCGTGCCTGGAAGACGCTTCCCTCGGTGAGGGGAAGGACGGCCATCCGGCGATCCGCCGGACAGATCATCGCATGGATGGCCACTCCCGTCGTCTGGTCCCCCCGTGGCATGGCCATGAAGAGCCCGTCGAGCGGTTCGACCCGCGTCTGGCTTGCGATCTCCGACACATCCGTGAGGTTGACGATCGTGACGTCGCTGCCGGACAGGCCGTGATAGGCCGCAAGGGTGCCGAACAGGGCGCGATTGCCGGGGCCACGGCCGAGAACGCCGATCCGCCGCCCCTTGAGATCGGCAATTCCCTGGATCGTGGGTGGTCTGGCCGGCGGTGGTGACGTGCCGCGGCGGGCAGGGGACGGGGCGTGCTGAGGGTTGCAGACCGCAAGGACGGCGATGTTCTGGTGGAGGTTCGCGACGGCGAGGCCCGAAGTAGGTAATCGGAAGTCGGACCGAGCGATCGCGAGGTCGACATCCCCCGCGTCTATCGCAGCCGATGTCTCTGCGAGATTGGTCAAGGGAGCGAGGGTCAGCCGGACCCGAAAGCCCTGGGCCTCGCTGATCTTGGCAAATGCCGCGAAGAAGGTGGCCGCTTCGCTCCCGGCCGGTGCCACGGCAATCCGCAGGGTGATGGGAGCCATGTAGGCACGCCAGTAGACCCCGCCTGCACCGAGAACGGCGGCCAGAATGATGCCAAGACCCAGTGCGCTCCGCCATCCTGCCATCATGCCCGTCGCTTCATCTGCAGATCATCGGTCACCGTTGAGCCACATCATGCCAACGACGCGTCCGGCGTGGACCAATTCGACCCGCAGCCCCGATCCGGACTCCCAGGAATCGCCGGCGGCGAGGCTGCGGGGATCCACGTCCTCCCAGAGCGTGCCGCGTTGTTCTCCGCCCACCATCAGCGGCCATCGCTGGACGCCGCGCGGCGTCGTCCAGCTTCGGCCCCTGCTGGCCGTGGCCAGCAAGGTCTTGACCCTGTCGGATATCCCGGTGGCACCAGGCGTCAGCTCACCGGCAAGGCAGTCCATGGCTGCCATGGCCGCCATCGCCATCAGGACCGTTCTGCGGGAACGAAATTCGAGCATTGCCGGACAGCCGCCTTGGGGGTGGTGGACCCTACGTGCGGCGCGCGGTCAAAGCATTGATATGCCTCATCGTGCCGATGCCCGCTTCGGTGACGGCGTGAGGCAGAGGCGTCGCGAGCGGCGGAGCATGCCCGGCCGCAGCCATGCGGCAATCTCACGGCGTAGGGCGCGGCCCGCGGAGAGCACGGCTGTATCGGTCGCCGCTGTGATCAGGGCCATTCTGCCCAGCCAGGGAAGGCGGCGTCGCATGAGCGCCCCCTTTCTCTGCAGCTCGGCCAGGAGCTTTCCGCGGTCCTCTGGGGCGCTACCTGCGCTGGCGGGGATGCGCACGCTGCAAGGCGACCGAAGGCATGGTTCGGGCGGTCGCGACAGGCTGGGAATCGCGGTCGAGGGCGAAAGGGTGACGGACTACGCCGCCATCGCGGGGCTCGGCATCGTCTCGACACCGGGTGCGGTCATCGACAGGAAGGTCGTCAATGCGCGTGGCCTGCCCAAACTGGACGCCATCGCGGCTTGGCTGTCGGCCTGCCGGGCACCTGCGGCGCAAAGCGCGGCACGGCAGCACATGGTCGCCCTGCGCGGGGAGCCCCGTCATTGGCGAGCCGCGCGCGCAATCCCGCACCCGCGCCGTCCCTCGCCTTCATGCGACGCGATGCTCGTCAGCGCCTGCCGGTCCTTGCGGTGCGGGCCGGACTTGAGCCAACCTGTCTCCGGCAAGACCGGGACGTGCTGCCATGCACGGGTCCGGTCAGCCGGGACCATCGCTATCAGCCCGCGCCGTTCAGAGCGACGAGGGATATCCCGCGACGCAAGGTTGGCCGCCCCATGACCATGAGTGCACGCATCGTCCTGGCCGGTGAGGCCTCGGGTCCCGTCGTCGCGACCTCCGAGGGCTTGAGCTTCTGGGGCGGCGTCGATCCGGTGACGGCCCGCGTGATCGACGTGCATCACCCGCTGCAGGGTGTGAGCGTCGCCGGTGCTGTGCTCATGATGCCCACCAGCCGCGGTTCCTGCACGGGGAGCGGTGTCCTCCTCGATCTCGCTCTGAACCGGCGTGCCCCGGCCGCGCTGATCTTCTGCGAGAGTGAGGATGTGCTGACCCTCGGCGCGCTCGTTGCCGCGCGGCTCTTTGGCTGCGGCGTGCCAGTGGTGCGGCTTGCACGCCCGGTGTTCGATCGCGTGGCGAAGGCAGACAGGGTCGCGATCACGGATGCAGCCCTGATTGCGGATGACAAGGCGATCGTCCTGACGCCGCCGACAGTCGGCGGCCTCGAACTGACCGATGCCGACCGCGCGATCCTTGCCGGGGGGCAGGGCCTCGCCGCGCAATGCGCGATGGAGATCCTTGTCGCCATGGCCGCGAGCCAGGGCGCGACGTCCCTGTGCTCCGTCACCCGGGTGCATATCGACGGCTGCATCTATGCCAGCCCGGCCAATCTGCGCTTCGCCGAAGAGATGGTGGCCATGGGCGGGCGGGTCGTGGTGCCGACAACGACCAATGCGATCTCGGTCGATCGCGAGAACTGGCGCGCGCAGGGCGTGCCCGAGGATTTCGGGGCGCCGGCCAGCCGCCTCGCCGATGCCTATGTCGCGATGGGGGCGCGGCCCAGCTTCACCTGCGCGCCCTATCTGCTGTCCGACCCGCCGAAGGCCGGGGAGGATATTGGCTGGTCGGAGTCCAACGCGGTGATCTATGCCAATTCCGTCCTGGGTGCCCGGACGGTCAAGCATCCCGACTTTCTCGATCTCTGCATCGCGCTGACGGGCCGCGCCCCGCTCTCAGGCGTCTATCTGCCGGACAATCGCCGTCCGCAGCGGGTCATCCGCGTCGCGGCGCCGGCGGCTGTGGACGACGCCTTCTGGCCAATGCTCGGTTGGCTGGTCGGCGAGGCCGCCCCCGATCGCATTCCGGTCGTCCTCGGATGCGAGGGGCTGGCCGCCTCGGCCGACGATCTCAAGGCCCTCTGCGCGGCTTTCGGCACGACATCGGCGGCGCCTATGCTCCATGTCGCCGGGCATACACCCGAAGCCGGCTTGCCGCCGGTCGACGGTGCCGATGCCGTGACCCTGACCGGCGATGACTTCCGCAGGCTCTGGGCGCTGTTCAATGCGGCCCCCGAAGAGGTCGACCTGATCGCCATCGGCAGCCCCCACGCCTCGGCTTGCGAATGCCGCATGCTGGCAGGCCTCCTTCCGGATAGCCGCAGTCTGGTGACGGCACTGATCGTGACGGCCGGCCGGACGACCCTGGCGGAGATCGAGCGGGACGGAACGCTCGACCGGTTGCGGGATGCCGGCGTGAAGGTCGTGCCGGATCTGTGCTGGTGCTCGAATTCGGAGCCCGTTTTTCCACCGACAGCCCGCGTGGTGATGACCAATTCCGGAAAATATGCGCATTACGGACCGGGGCTGACCGGGCGCCGGATGCGCTTCGGTGCCATCGCCCAATGTGTCGAGGCCGCCTGTTCCGGCAAGGCGCCCGCGACGCTGCCCGACTGGCTGCGCGCGGCCGGATAAACCGCGCATCGGGGGAGACCGTCGGCCCTTTCGGCCCGGTGCCTGGCATGCGTCGCCGGGGTCATGGTGACCGGTGGAGAGCCTCCCGTCGACCGGCGTCAGTAGAGATTGGTCGTGTAGGCGACTTCGAGGCGTTGGTTCGCCGCCTCCGCGTCGACGCCTTTGATCTGGTCGGCAAGGACGGTGCCGAGAGGAGGAAAGGCATCGCGGCCGACCTTTTTCTCCGCGTTCCACAGGTCCGACCGCAGGATCGCCCGGCCACAGTGGAAATAGACCTGCTCGCCGGTGATCTCCATCGCCGAACTCGGGACGATCTTGCCCTTGATGGCCATCGACTGAAGTACGGCGGGGTCGGTGACGATCCGGGCCCTGCCATTGACGCGCAGGGTCTCGTTCAGCCCCGGCACGAGAAAGAGCAGGCCCACTTCCGCTCTCGTCAGCACATTCTGGAGCGTGTCCAGGATATTGTTGCCCCGCCGGTCGGGCAGCAGCAGCGTCCGGTCGTTGACGACGCGGACGAAGCCGGGTTCGTCGCCGCGCGGCGAACAATCCGTGCCGCTCTCGCTGGTGCTGGCGATGGTGAGGAAGGGTGACAGGGCGATGAACCGCCGGCAATGCTCGTCGAGCCGGTCGAGGATCTTGCGCGTCGTCATTTCCGCCGGCTGATCATAGATCCGGCGCAGGCCGTCGCGGCCGTCGATGGCATGCTGATCATTCATGGTCGTTTCTCCGGAGCTGGGTCCGCTTGGGCCAAGGCGCGGGGAGGCCGCGAGCAGCCGCCGCGTATAGGTGTGTCGGGGGTTATCGTAGACGGCATCACGAGACCCCTCCTCGACGATCCGTCCCTGCTGCATGACCACCACCCGATCGGAGATCTCCTCGACGGCGGCGAGGTCGTGGCTGACGAAAAGGCAGGCGAAGCCGTAGGACTGCTGAAGCGACCTGAACAGCGCCAGAATCTGTTTCTGGATGGTCATGTCGAGGGCGGAAACAGGTTCGTCGGCCACGACGAAATCAGGCCGCCTCACCAGGGCGCGGGCGATGGCGACGCGCTGTCGCTGGCCGCCCGAGAGCTGGTGTGGATACCGGTCATCAAGGCCGGTCAGACCAACATCGTCCAGCATCGTGGAAACGCGTCTGGCGGATTCCGCCGGGTCGAGGCCGGGAACCAGCCGGAGCGGTTCCCTGACGATGGCACCGACCCGCATCCGCGGGTCGAGCGAGGAATAGGGGTCCTGGAAGACGATCTGGCAGGCCAGCCTGAAAGGCAGCAGGCGGGACCCTGTCAGGCGTGAGACGTCCTCGCCGCGGAAAAGGATGCGTCCTGCGCTCGGTTCGACCAGCCGCAGCATAGCCCGACCGAGGGTCGTCTTGCCCGATCCGGACCCGCCGACGAGCGAAACCGTCTCGCCGGCATGGACGGACAGGTCGACGCCGTCCACCGCGAGCACGGTCCGGCGCGACCGGCCCCAGCCGCTGCCCGCCATGAACCGGACGGAAAGCCCCTCGGCGCGGATGACCGGGTCGCCCGAGACCGGAACAGCCCGGCGGACCGCCCGGCGCGGCAGGGCGTCGAGAAGGGCGCGGGTATAGGCATGGCGCGGAGCGGCCAGCAGCCGGCGCGCCGAGCCTTCCTCGACGATCTCGCCTTGGCGCATGACGAGAGCCCGGTGGGCGTAGCGGGCAACGAGCCCGAGATTGTGGGTGATGAGCATGACCGCTGTGCCGCTCTCGCGCGTCAGTTCCGTCATCAGATCGAGCACCTCGGCCTGGGACAGAGTGTCGAGGGCAGTGGTCGGCTCATCGGCGATGAGCAGCCGCGGCTTCAGGAGCATGACGCTGGCCAGCATGATCCGCTGCCGCATGCCGCCGGAGAATTCATGGGGGTAGGCGGCCAGGCAGGCCGCGGGATCGGCAATGCCGACGCGGCCGAGCATGATGAGGATCGCCTCGCGGATGGCGGTGTCGGGCATGGCGGTATGGATCCGCATGGCTTCCGCCATCTGCACGCCAATGGTCAGGGCCGGATTGAGCGAGACCATAGGCTCCTGGAAGACCATGCCCACCACGGCGCCGCGGATGGAGCGCAAATCCCGCGGCGCCAGGGCCGTCACCTCCCGACCATCGACGGTGATGGAACCGCCGGTAACCGCGAGCCCGGTCGGCAGGAGGCCGATCACCGCGCGTCCGGTGGCGGTCTTGCCCGAGCCGGATTCGCCGACGACCGCCACGACCTCTCCGGCACCGATGTTGAAGCTGATCCCGGCGACGGCAACAAAGCCGGAGGGCGTGCCGACCTTGAGGTCGCGCACCGACAGAACCGGTGTGGCGGCCGGGACGATCCGAAGATCCGGCGAGGCGGAGGGCATGGAGGTCATCGTCCCAACATCCTCGGATCGAGGAGATCGCGCAGCGCGTCTCCGAGCAGATTCGCGCCCAGGAGGCAGAGCGCGATCATCACGCCCGGCACGACGGCGAGCATCGGAGCCGTCTCCATGAAGGGGCGCCCCGCCGACAGCATATTGCCCCATGTCGGGGCCGGTGGCGGCACGCCGAGGCCGAGGAACGACAGGGCGCTCTCGGCCAGGATGACCCAGCCGCACATGGACGTGGCGAGCACGATGAGCGGCGAGACTGTATGGGGGAGAACATGGCGGACCAGCGTGTAGCCCTCGCCGTTGCCGAGCGCTCTCGACGCCTCGACGAATTCGCGCTCGCGCAGGGACAGCACCTGGCCGCGCACGACGCGGGCGACGGTGGGGGCATAGGCTAGCCCCAGCGCCATGACGATCCCCCATTGCGAAGGGCCGATGACGGCAAGGAGGCCGAGCGCCAGCAGGATTCCAGGGAAGGCCAGAAGGGCGTCGTTGCCCATCATCAGCAGCCGGTCGACCCAGCCGCGGAAGTAGCCGCTGGTGACCCCCACGGTGATGCCGATGGCCATGGCGACCGCCACGGTCGCGAGCGCGACGCTCAGGCTCGTCTGGGCACCTGCCATCAGCCGGGACAGCACGTCGCGACCGAATTCGTCGGTGCCGAGCCAGTGCTGGCCGGAGGGCGACTGCAGGCGCACCCGGATGTTCACGCGCACCGGGCTCGCCGGCGTCCAGACCAGAGCCGTCACCGCCATCGCGACCAGTCCTGTGACCAGGGTCCCGCCGATGACGAGGTTGAGACGCGCGCGCATCACGCCTCCGCCGCCACACGGGGATCGAAGAGGGGATAGGCGAGGTCGACGGCGAGGTTCACCAGGACATAGGTCGTGGCGATGAACAGCATCACGCCCTGAACCACGGGATAGTCGCGCTGGAAGATGGCGTCGACCATCAGCCGCCCCAGCCCGGGAAGGGTGAAGACCGTCTCGATGACGGCAATGCCGCCGAGAAGGTTGCCGAGCACGACGCCGATGAGGGTGAGCGTCGGCGCGAAGGCATTGGGGAGCACGTGGTGGGCCATGACGGCCGCTTCCGAGACGCCCTTGGCGCGGGCGTGCGCCACATAGTCTAGGCTGAGAACGTCGATCGTCGCGGCCCGGGCCATCCGCGTGAGAACGCCGACCTCGATCAGCACCAGGGTCAGCACCGGCAGGACGATGAAGCTCAGCGATCGCAGCGGATCCTCGGCGAGGCCGACATAGCCGACGATCGGCAGCCATTGCAGCCAGACGCCGAAGACGAGCAGCAGGATCAGGCCGAGCCAGAAGCTCGGCAGGGACACCATCAACGTCGAGAACGAGGTGATCCCGAGATCGAGGCCCGAGTTCTGCCGCCATGCGGCCATCATGCCCAGGGGGACGGCGATCAGGCTCGACAAAGCGACCGCGACGATGACGATCTGGGCGGTGACGCCGAAGCGGGCCAGGATCAAGGGAAGGACCGGCTCGCGGCTGGTGATCGAGACGCCGAGATCGCCGGTCAGTACCCTGCCGCTCCAGTGCAGAAACTGCGCCGCAAGCGAAAGGTCATGGCCCATCGCCCGGCGCAGGGCTTCGAGCGTCTCGGCATCGGCGCTGTCCCCCAGCATCAACTGCGCAGGGTCGCCGGGAACCATGCGGATCATGGCGAAGACAGCCAATGCGACGAGAACCAGCGTGGGGATCGTCAGCAACAGGCGACGGAGGATGTAGCTGACCATCGGTCCGCTCCCTATTCCGGGATATTGGCCCGACTGACGTCCGGCATTTCGACGCTTTGGGGATTGATAAAAAACATCCGCATATCTCCTTGCTCGGTATCATCATCAACGATAATGATTTTCATGTCGATAAAAAACAGCGAGTTCACGAATGGCAACCCCGGCACCGCTGATCGAGGTCTGCGGCTCTCCCCAGGAGCGGGGTGAGCAATATGGCGAGGCCGCGCGCGACCGCGTCCGGCTCGGCATCGCGCATTACCAGGAACAGCTCGCAGGGGCCGACCTGGCCATCCCTGACATTCACGGGATGGTGGCAGGCTTCCTGCCGACGATCGAGCGTTTCGATGCCGATTATGTGCCGGAGATGCAGGGCATCGCGCGCGGGGCTCGGGTCCCCTTCGAGGACGTGGTGCTGCTGAACGCGCGCACCGAGATCCTCAAGCTGGGGGCGAAGCGTCGCCTGGCCCCTGCCGCCGCCGACATGGAATGTACCGGTCTGGTCGTGACCGGTGACGCGGCCGCGGACGGACGGCTGATCCATGCCCAGAACTGGGACTGGAAGGTCGAATGCGCAGAGACCGCCGTCGTCCTGAAGATCCGGCGTACCGACGGCCCGGACATCCTGACTTTCACCGAGGCCGGCGGCCTTGCCCGTTCCGGCTTCAATGCCGCCGGCATCGCCATCACGGCCAATTACCTGCAATCCGACCGTGACTACAGCCAGACCGGCGTGCCTCTGGCCCTGATCCGCCGGAAGGCCTTGCAGCAGGACAATCTGGCGATGGCTATGCATGCGGTCTATGCGACGCCGAAATCGGCGTCTAACAACATGATCATCAGCCATCCCGCCGGGATCGTGATCGATTTCGAATGTGCGCCGGACGAGACATTCCAGGTCTTTCCGGACGCTGGCATCCTGGCACATGCCAACCACTGGCAGAGTCCGGTCGCCCTGTCGAAACTCAGGGATACGGGGATCGCGACCACGCCGGATTCCCTCTACCGCGACCTGCGTGTGCGCCAGCTCATCGGGCCGCATCGCGGCCGCGTGACGGCCGATCGCATCAAGGAAGCCCTGTTCGACAAATTCCAGTCGCCGCGCTCGGTCTGTCGTCCTCCGTTCCCGTCGCTGTCGGGCATGGTGACCGCGACGGTCGCGATGGTGATCATGACGCCATCGCTCGGCCGCATGGAGGTGGCGATGCTGCCGGCGACCGATCCGACCTTCACCACCTACCGGCTGGACATGGAGGAGGCCGCCTTCGAGGGAACCTTCGATGGCAGCGTGCTGCGCGCCGCCGAATAGAGGCGGCAGGCGCCGGGGCAACTGCTCAGGCGATGGCCCGGACGGCGCCGCGGATCGTCTCGAAGATCCGGTCGATCTCGCCGTCGGCGATGATTAGCGGCGGCGACAGGACCAGGGCATCGCCGGCCGTCCTGACCAGCACGCCGGCCTCGAAGCAGATATTCCCGGCGGCCAGGGCGCGGCCGCCCGGTTCGCCGGCTTTGGGCGCTATCTCGACCGCCGCCAGAAGACCGATGTTCCTGACGTCGACGACATGGGGCTCGCCCTGCAGGGAGTGGGCCTGCTCCTCCCAGCGCGCCGACATGCGGGCGCAATTGGCGAAGATGTCCTGCTCCTCATAGACGTCGATGGATGCGATCGCCGCCGCACAGGCGAGCGGGTGTCCCGAATAGGTATAGCCATGCATCAGTTCGACAGCAGCCTCGGGGCCGGCCATGAAGGCATCGAAGACCTTGGCAGAGGCGATGACGCCGCCCATGGGCACGGCGCCGTTCGTCATGCCCTTGGCGCAGGTGATGACGTCGGGCGTGACTCCCAGCGCCGTGGCGCCGAAGGGTGCGCCTATGCGGCCATAGCCGCTGATCACCTCGTCGAAGATGAGCAGGATCCCGTACTTGTCGCAGATGGCCCGCAGACGCTCGAGATAGCCCTTGGGCGGCGGCAGGACGCCGCCCGATCCCGTCACCGGTTCGACGATCACGGCGGCGATGGTGGAGGGATCGTTGATCTGGGCGATGGCTTCCAGGTCATCGGCGAGATGGGCGCCCCAGTCCGGCTGGCCGCGCGAGAAGGCCTGGTGCTGGCGGGAATAGGTGTGGGGGAGATGGGCGACGTCGGGCAGGAGCGGCCCGAAGTCGCGGCGGTGGCGGCCGATGCCGGCGACGGACAGGCCGCCGAAGCCCATGCCGTGATAGCCCTTGGCGCGGCCGACGAGCCGGGTGCGGTGGCCCTCGCCGCGCATGCGGTGATAGGCGCGGGCGATCTTGAGGGCGGTGTCGACCGCTTCCGATCCGGAATTGACGAAGAAGACGTGATCCATTCCGGCGGGCGTCAGCCCGGCGATGCGCTCGGCCGCCTTGAAGGCGATCGGGTGGCCCATCTGGAACGACGAGACATAGTCGAGATGAGCCGCCTGCTCGCAGATGGCGTCGGTGATGCGCTGCTGGCCGTGGCCGGCATTGACGCACCAAAGGCCTGCCATGGCGTCGAGAATCTGCCGCCCCTCGGCGGTCGTGTAGAACATGCCCTTCGCCGCGATCATCAGGCGCGGATCGGCCTTGAAGGCACGATTGGCCGTGAATGGCATCCAGTAGGGATCGAGCGCCTCGCGGCTGAGATTGAGCTGGGGAACAATCGTCATCGCAATACCTGGTCCGGCTGTCGCGCCCAGGCCTTGCGGTTCGGGAGCGATGGGTCGGCACGCCGCCACCGGCCATGCCAGGCGCGCCAGTCCGGACATCCCGGACATAGGGCCACCATGTGTGTACTATGGCGTCATAAAGAACACCATGCAAGAGTCGGATGTCGACCGGGTCAGAGGCGGGAAGGGCTCAGCGTGGTCCGAGGCTGACGGTCCTGGCCAGGTCGAGATGCTGGCGCAGGAGTGCCGCGGCGACCTCGACCTCGCCGGCCTCGAGTCGCGCAATGATCTCCAGATGCTGCAGGCAGGACACTTTCACGCGCTCCGGACCGTAGCGCCATTCATAGTTGGTGTAGCGTCGTAGCCTGGTCTGTTGCTGGATCGCCAGCAGGAGGTAGCGGTTGCCCGCCGCGGCGATGAGCCCTTCGTGGAAATCCGCGTTCATCTCGAACAGGGATACGGCCAGCGCCTCGCTCCAGGTCCTGGTCATCATCTCCTCGTGCCGCTGGCGCATCTCTGCAAGCCAGGCCGGATCGATCCGGGTGCCGGCCTCCAGCAGGGAGGCCGGTTCGATGATCCGGCGGAAAGCATAGCTTTCGGCGATGGCCGCGGGATCGTTGACGGGCGAGAACAGCCAGCCGTGCCCGGGCAGCCGGTCGACGAGGCCGACCTCGGCGAGCTTGTTGAGGATCCGCAGCAGCAATGGTCGACCGAGATCATAGCGCCGCATCAGATCGGCTTCCGAAACCTGAGGCGGCAAAGCCCCCGACAGGCGGTCGCGTGCCATCCGCGAACACCAGACGTCGATCTCCACGTTGACGGAGGCGAATTCCGCCTCCGCCGCCTGGTCGAGCGGCTGGGCAAGTGTCAGTCCGCCGCCGGGAAGGGCGGTAAGAACGCCCCGCTCGGCGAGGTGCTTCAGGGCTGCGCGGACGGGGGTACGGGAGACTTGCAGGCGCCGCGCCATTGCCGCCTCGGTGATCCGGTGGCCGGGCTCCGCCGCGTCCAGGCGCAGCAATTCGACAATTCGCGGCAGGAGATCCCGCTGCAGCCTGCTTGGAAGCTCCGCCGACGCCGTGGCGGCGGCGGACCTGGCGGCGCCGGCAGAGACTGGCTTGCCGCGGCGCGATCGGGCGGCTGGCGTTCTGGGCTTGGGAGACATGGGTGCCGGGGACGACGTCATGAACGGGGTCTTGGCATAGCCTGAAAGGGGGCCGCGGCGAAGAGGCACGTCGGATATCGACGCACCCCAGCTGCCGGCGGAACGATCGCGGCCGTCACGATCTTCCAACGGGATAGAGGCCACAGATGGGAATGTCTCATGAGTTGACAAAATACACATCCTCGTCCTCCATGGCAATCCGGAGGGATTATCGATGTCCGCAGCAATGTCCGCCCATCCTCTGGCGAGGTCCCGCGCCGACGCGGGGCCGGGCGAGTCCGGCCTGTGGTCGCTCGATGCGAGCGAGCTCGCCGGTCTGATCCGCGCCGGTGCGGTCTCAAGCCGGGAGGCGGTCGAAGCCTGCCTGCAGCGCATGGACAGGGTCAACGGCGCGCTCAACGCCGTCGTCCGCCGTTTCGACGCGGAGGCCTTGGGCGATGCCGCACGCGCCGACGCGTCGCTTCGTGGCGGCGAGCCTGTGGGGCCGCTCCATGGAGTCCCCGTCACGGTCAAGGTGAACATCGATCAGCAGGGGCACCCGACGGACGGCGGCATCGTCGCCTATCGCGACCTCATCGCTACCAGAGACAACCCGGTCGTCGCCAATCTGCGCCGCGCCGGCGCCGTCGTCATCGGCCGTACCAACACGCCGGGCTATTCAATGCGCTGGCATACCGACAACGATCTGCATGGGCCGACGCTCAATCCCTGGAACCGCGACGTGACACCCGGAGGCTCCTCCGGTGGCGCGGCTGCCGCGGTCGCCGCTGGCCTTGGCCCCATCGCCCATGGGAACGACATCGCGGGCTCTGTCCGCTACCCCGCCTATTGCTGCGGTGTTTTCGGGCTTCGGCCGAGCCATGGCCGCATCCCCTCCAGCAACGGTACGGCCACCGGCCTTGCGCCGGTCTCGTCGCAGCTCATGGCCGTGCAGGGGCCGCTGACCCGCTCGATGCGCGACATGCGGCTCGCCTTCGCCGCCATGGCGCAGCCGAGCCCGCTCGACACGCGCTGCGTGGTGCCGGCGCCTTTCCCACCGCCGCGGCGTCCTCTGCGGGTGGCCCTTGTGGCCGGGTCGGAGGAGGCGGCGATCGCGCCCGAGGTGGCGACCGCTGTGCGCGAGGCCGGGCGGCGCCTGGCCGCCGGCGGCTATGTGGTCGAGGAGGTCATGCCGCCGCGCATCGACGCCATCGCCCGCATCTGGGCGAGAATGGCGATGCCCGACGTGATGGCAGGGTTGCAGCCGCTCATCGACAGGAACGGCGACGACGGTATCAAGCGGGCCGTCGCCCTGTGGAACGACGTCCTGCCGGCGTATGGCCCGCAGGACGTGCTCGTCGCCCTCGGCGAGCGCTCGGCGGCCCTGCGCGACTGGCAGGTCTTCCTCGAGACCTATCCGGTCGTGGTCATGCCGGTCTCCTACGACCTGCCGTTCCGAGTCGGGTTCGACATCAAGGACGGGCCCAGCACCGCGCGCGTCCTGGAGGCGCAGGGCCCGATGATGGCGATCTCGGTCATGGGGCTTCCCGGCCTGTCGGTCCCGGTCGGCCTTGCGGGGGGCGTTCCGACCGGCGTGCAGGTCGTCGCTGGCCGGTTTCGTGAAGACTTGATCTTCGATGCCGCCGAGGTGATCGAGGCCCACGGCATTCCCAGGACGCCCCTCTCGCCCGCCTGGAGCCCGGCATGACCCCGTCGCGGCGCGTCCATGGCCAAAAGCTGTCCTCCTACGATTTCGGCCGGACAACGATCTATGCCAGCCGCTTCGACCCCCGGCTTTCCTATTGTGCCTATGTGCCGCTCGACTACGAGGAGGACGGTACGGCGCGCTATCCGCTCGTGGTGGTCGTGCACGGAACCCTGCGCGATGCCACGAGCAGCCGCGACGCCTTCGCTGCCTTCGCCGAGGCCCATTCCTGCATCGTGCTGGCGCCGCTCTTCCCGGCCGGCATCACGGGCCCCGCCGACGTGTCGTCCTACAAGATGATGGTTCCCTGCCCCATCCGTTATGATCTCGCCCTCCTCGCCATGGTGGAGGAGATTGGATCGCGCTATCGCCTCGCTGGCCCCCGCTTCAGCCTCTTCGGCTTTTCCGGCGGCGGCCATTTCGCCCACCGGTTCTTCTACCTTCATCCCCAGAGGCTGCAGGCCGTATCGATCGGGGCGCCGGGTATCGTGACACTGCTCGACCGCGAGCGCGACTATTGGGTCGGTGTCCGGGATTTCGAGGCCGCGTGGGGCCGCCCGATCGATGTCGATGCCATGCGGCAAGTGGCCGTGCAGACGGTCATCGGAACCGACGACCGCGACACCTGGGAAATCACCATCACCCCCTCCCATCCCGCCTGGCGGCCCGACTGGGACGTGGCGGGGGGCAATCGGCCGGAACGGCTGGCGTCGCTCAAGGCGAGTTTCGAGCGCAACGGAATCGCCGTGCGTCATGACGCAGTCCCCGGCGTGGCGCATCGCTGGGATGGCCTGTTGCCGGCCGTTGTGGATTTTTTCGGCGAGCAGATCCCCCGGCTCGCGCCTTCCTCACCCACCCCCCGACCGTGACGGAGAGATGCCGATGACCCGCACCTTGTGGATCCTGTCGCTGATGGCGGTGCTCGCATCGGCCCTGCCGGCGGTGGCGCAGACGCCGAGCCGCCTCGTGATCGGCATGAACGCGGATATCCGCGGCCTTGAGCCTGGCGTCAATCGCGACTCGAACACGGACACGGTCATCCATCAGATTTTCGAGGGGCTGGTTGCCTATCGCCGCGACCTCACGGTGGGGCCGGCGCTGGCAGATTCCTGGCAGGTGTCGGAGGACGGCCGGCGTTACACCTTCACGCTGCGCGAGGGGGCGATCTTCCATAACGGCAAGCCTGTCACCGCCGCCGAGGTGAAGTGGATGTGGGACCGGTTGATCGCGGCGCCGACCTGGGCCTGCCGCGCCATCTTCGACGGACGCTCGGGCGCTCGGGTCACGGATGTCGACGCCACAGGCCCGAGAACCGTCGAGTTCCGACTCGACCGGCCGAGCGGCGTCTTCCTCAAGCAACTCGCCAATCTCCAGTGCCATATCGTCGCTGCCCATCCGGAGAGTGTCGATGCCGAGGGCAAGTGGGCGAACCCGATCGGCTCCGGGCCGCTGCGCCTGCGCGAATGGCGCCGGGCCGAATATGTTCTCCTCGACAGAGTGCCGGAATATCGCCCCTCGGCGGCACCGGCCGACGGCTTTTCCGGCGCGCGCGTCATGCAGGTGGAACAGGTCCAGTTCCGGATCATCCCGGACAGCAGCGCGCGCGAGGCCGCCCTGGTGACCGGCGCCGTGGATGTTGTCCACCAGATCGAGCCGCAGCAGATCGACACGCTGAAGCAGCGTGGCATGACGGTCACGTCGGCGCCGGGGCTGAGCTGGTCGACGCTGCTGCTGCAGACGGACGATCCGTTGCTGTCCAACGTCAAGATCCGGCAGGCCATCGCCCATGCCCTCGACCTCAAGCAGATCGCCGAGGCCCGCAATATCGGGATGGCGGAGGCCAATCCCTCCGCGGTGAGCGAGGCCACCGCCTTCTTCTCCGCCGGCTATCTCCAGTGGCCGGCCCATGACCCCGCCCGCGCCCAGGCGCTGCTGCGCGAGGCCGGTTACCGCGGCGAGCCGCTGAGGATCCAGACGAACCGGCAATTTGCCAACATGTACCAGAACGCGGTCATGGCCGAGGCGATGCTGAGCGCCGCGGGGTTCAGGGTGCAGCTCGAGGTGATCGACTGGGCGACCCAATTGTCGAACTACCTCAACGGGCGTTTCCAGATGCAGTCCTTCGGCTTCTCCGCCCGCTTCGATCCCGGCCTGATGTACGCCACCTTCATCGCCGACAAGACCCAGACCAAGACGGCCCAGTATGGCGATGCCGAAGCAATCCGCCTGCTGGCCGAGAGCGAGCGGACGAGCGACGACAGGACGCGGGCCGGCCTTTTCGCGCAGCTCCACGCGAAGGTCCGTGAGGACGTGCCGATCATCGGCCTCTATTTCAATCCCAATGTCGAGGCGAGCCATCCCCGTGTTCAGGGTTACAGGCCCTGGCCCGCAGGCCAGCCGATCACATGGAGTGTCACTAAGCGGTAGCGCCGCGCCATCTCTCACACGCATTGGGGGGCGGGGTGAGAGGCGGTCGGCGCAAGCCCGACCGGGTGCCATCACGCCGCGGCGGGAACCGGTTTGCCGGGGCGGCCGGCCTGCATCCATCTTGGCGCTGGGATTGCCCAGGGATGACGGTGCCAGTCCGGCGGTCAGACGATCGGGATTCTCAGGTGAGACCTGCCTAATCGGGTTGCCTTTCGGCTTGCCTGGTCCACGCCAGGGCGTCCGCACGACCTGGGACGGTGCAGATTCGGACGACCAGTCCAGTGCATGCGACTTGCGCTTGCCCATTGCCGTTGCGCTTCGGGAGGAAAATCATGGCGCGGCCTTTCGTGTGGAGTGGCCTGCTTTTCCGACGGGGCCTCATCACTGCGGCATGGCCTGCCTCGACGCCCTGATATCGCAGACGTAAGTGACTTCCCCCCGTTGGCCGGCCGCGGTTTGAAACGGGTGGTCCGAATGGTCCCGCGGAGACCCTGGATTGACCTGCTGGCCGCGTTGATCGCAGGCAGGTGGTTCCGTCATCGGAGAGGGAATGGCCAGGCTTGCTTCTGCGGCGACGTTTCTCAGGCCTCGGGTTCGCAGGTGGGTCGCGCCCATCCATTGCTTCAGCCTGGCAAAGACGTGCGCGACGGTGCATCGGCGGATGTCCATCGCTTCTGGCATGGTTGCGAGCCGAGTCTGAACCCGCTCCAGAACAGCCGCGGGCGCCCAGCGGGGAATGCGCGATCTGCGAACCTTCGGACATGCCCCAAAAAACCGAATTCACCCTGGCCGGAAACTGATTGGAATGGTGGTCGACCTCAGATCGGAAGGCCTGCCGACTTCAAATCGGAATCCCCGACCGGCTTGCACCGGCATCTGCATGGGGACTGAAGAATCGTGCAAGTTTCATAGGAGAGCGCATCATTGCGATGCTTGAGTAACATGCGGTCGATGTGAAATAAACCCATCGGGCGCGCAAGAACGACAGACATTGACTTTGACCGATACCAAAAGAATAGTCCTCGCCGAGATCGCCAGCCAGCGACCACCCTCCAAGGTCTCACTTATGCGCATGACCCTCAAGCTCCTCGCTCTTGCAGGAATAGGTTTCATATCGGTCGGCATGTCGGGCTGCGCGACCATGTCCAGGGATGAGTGCCGTCAGGGCGATTGGGCAAGCGTTGGGCAAAGGGACGGGGCAACCGGCTATCCACCTTCCCGCATCGAGCAGCATGCCGAGGCCTGTGCCAATCATGGGATCGCGCACAATGCCGCTGCTTACCGGGCGGGCTGGGATCGCGGGATCCTTCAGTACTGCACGCCAGAGAACGGTTTTGAGACCGGCCGGCGCAACGAGAGCTACCATGGGCTATGCCCCGCCCAGGTGGTTGGACCTTTCCTGGAGGGTCGCCAGGTCGGTGAGCGCCTAGGAGGGGCCGAGCGGCGCCTCGCCTCGGCGGAAGAGCACCTGCGGAATCTCGGCAACGAGCGGAACCGGCTGCGCGACCGCTTCGAGGCGCTGCGGAGCAACAGGAACCTCAGCGAAGATGCCCGTCGTCACGAGGCCTCGCGGATCCGCGAGCGGCTCTCAACGATACGCTTTGATACCGACCGTGCCATGTTCGACATTGAGCGGGCCCGCTATGACCTCCTGCCGGCCCAGGACGCGGCAAACGCTTATCTCGGGCGTATCCGTCGGACGCGGTAGCCTCAAGCAGATTGCGGACAGCGCACGATCGCCTGAAGCGCTACCAGGGTCTAGGCTAGGCGGAGCTGGAAATTTCCGGGGTCAAGGCAGATGTCGGCGTGGGTGCCGGAGAGCCATTCATCGGCGGGATCGGGTTTTTTTGCCGATGGCGCTGTGTTGTCGAAACTCGTTCTAGTCTCTACGATAAGCCTTCGAGGCCGCCGGGATCTCTTGGTTCAATTCGCATTCCCACCGACACACCTTAACCGGGCTTGGCATGGAGCGTTGCCAAACCCCCGAAGCCCTGAAGCCAGAATCTCGGGCACGCGGAAGTTCTGACGACGCCGATGTCCTGTGAAGCGGTGGGTCGCCGTAGGCAGCGGGACGTTGTCAGCTCGCGCGGGCCGCCCGCACCTTCGATCGCGCCCGACATTGAGAGTGATATGGTGCGGGAGTTTGCCGAATTACTTCGAGCGTACAAGCGAGGGTGACAGCCGAACGGAGCGCCATTTCTCAAGGCGTGTTGCTCCGGTGTCCCCCTTGAGCATCCAGATAGTCAAAGCCGTCATCTGAGTGATTGAAAAACGTGGCGCACCCGGCACGATTCGAACGTGCGACCTTTGCCTTCGGAGGGCGATGGTAACTGGTTTCCGCTGCATGCCCGTCAATGCCAGAGAAGACACAAGCCGTTGATATTTCTATATTTGACATTCCTTGCGACGTCTCGGCATTCCCGCTAGTTTCTCCAGCGTGGCTATTCGGTGGCTATTCAGCCAATATGCCGCGGCAGGAAAGGGAGTGGGCATGCCGACGGCGAAGCTGAACAAAAGGACCGTCGATGCCATCCGGCCCGACGGCTCCAGGACGATATGGTTCGACACGGACCTCAAAGGGTTCGGTCTCAAGATCGAGCCCTCCGGGGTGATGACCTGGCTCGTTGAGTACCGGGTCGGAATGGGCGGACGCGGGGCCGCAAAGCGAAGGCTCACACTCGGGAAGCTTGGAGCACTTACACCCGACGAGGCCCGCCAACTCGCCAAGGACGCTTTGGCTCAGGTCCATGCTGGCGCCGACCCCGTTGCCATCAAGGCAGAGCGGCGCGCCGCGCTGTCAATGGGTGATCTCTGCACGGCCTACCTGGCAGAAGCAGAGAAGGGAAACATCATCACTTGCCGCGGGTCGGTGAAGAAGGCCTCCACGCTCACTTCGGATCGGGGCCGCATCATACGCCACATCACCCCGCTACTCGGCGCGAAGCCTGTTCGCGATGTCACCAGTTCAGACATAGAGCGGTTCTTGCGGGATGTGGCCAATGGCAAGACAGCTATCGACGTAAGGACAGGCAAGCGGGGGCGGGCCATCGTTACCGGCGGCAAAGGCACGGCCACGCGAACAGTGCGGCTGCTTGGTGGGATCTTCGCCTATGCGATTCAGCAGGGATTGCGACAGGACAATCCCACCCACGGCGTTCGAAAGTTTGCCGATCAGCAAGGCGAGCGCTTCCTGTCGTCGGAAGAGTTAGCAAGGCTGGGCGAAGCTCTTGAGCAAGCGACTGATGTCGGCTTGCCATGGAACGTAAAGTTGGACCGACCAGGAGCGAAACACCTTCCCAAGGACGATGTCAGCCGACGCACCAAGATTGGGCCCCACGCTGCTGCAGCCATTCGCCTGCTAATCCTCACAGGTTGCCGTCTTGGCGAGATCCTGAAACTCCGCTGGTCCGAGGTCGATCTCGAGCGCGGACTGCTCATGCTTCCCGACTCCAAGACCGGCCGCAAGGTTGTCGTCCTTGGCGCACCGGCACTGGAGGTGCTGTCCGCAATACAGAAGATCCAAGGCTGTCCATTTGTTATTGCGGGCGAGCAGCCTTTGAAGCCGCGCTCAGATCTAAAACGCCCCTGGTCGATGGTTCGGCGGGCCGCTGGACTCGAAGACGTTCGCCTCCATGACCTGCGCCACACTTTTGCGAGCCATGGCGCAGCAGCAGGCATGGGTCTTACGATCATAGGGCGGCTTCTCGGACACGCCGATGTCAAGACCACGAACCGCTATAGTCACCTCGACGCCGATCCCCTTCGGAGAGCGGCGAATGCGGTTGGCTCATCACTGAGCGCCGCCATGGACGGGCGGCGGAAATCCCACCGGGCCAGAGCCGGCAACTAGAGCGAGCGGCAACCGAAGTATAATTCTTGTTGCTAGCGATCGAGATATGTCGAAGGCAGCCGATTTTGGAGCGGCCTGTAATGCCTATGATCAATTCGGAAGCGCTGCTGCGTGCCTTGCCGGTGTCGGCTTTAGAACCAAACGTGGTCGCTCGTCTCATTGGGTGGAGCGACGATTTTGGAGAGCCCGCGGCGCATCGCGCCATCAAATTGCTCGAACCGCCTTGCTGCCAGCGCGAGCCATATCTCGACCCGGCTGAAGCGATTGAGGTGCTGCGAAAGCATGCCGGCCTTCAAGGGGACACCGCAGCGACGCTTGATGAGCTGAGGAACACCGTCGCCGTCGACCGATGGGTCTACTTTCTCGACATTGTTTGCCCGACCTCACGAGGCTGCCTGCGTGTAAGCGATTTTGTAGCGGCACCGGCGATTGCTAGGTACCTGACGAGCGAGATTGCAGGCTTTCTCCTGTCAGCCGCGGCCGAGGCGGCCAAGACCCCAATGTTTGTCGGACCGGACAATCGGGGGCGCCCCTGGTCGCTGGAGACGCTGTGACCTGCCACTGCTTTGTCATCCAGCGGCGGTTAGAGCCTCGGCGGGTTTTGCGCGGGATTGCGCAGCGGTGGTGAGCTTGGCGGCATAAGCCGCCGGCGGGATATATCCGAGCGCCGAGTGAGGGCGCCGTAGATTGTAGTCATCAGCCCAGGCGGCGATCCTGATCCTGGCGTGGTCGAGCCCAAAGAACAGGCTCTCATTGAGCAGTTCGTCACGCATGCGGCCGTTGAAGCTTTCGCAGAAGCCGTTTTGCATGGGCTTGCCCGGCGCAATGAAGTGCCACGTGACCCGGTTCTCTTGCGCCCAGGCGAGCATTGCGTTCGAGGTGAACTCGGTTCCGTGATCGGAGACGATCATGTCTGGCTTGCCCCGACGTTCGATCAACCCCGTCAGTTCGCGTGCAACGCGCCGCCCCGAGATCGAGGTGTCGGGGATGGCGGCAAGGCATTCCCGAGTGACGTCATCGACCACGTTGAGAATGCGGAAGCGCCGGCCGCAGGCAAGCTGATCATGGACGAAGTCGAGCGACCAGCGTGCGTTGGCCTTCGCTTCGACGAGGATCGGTGCCCGTGTTCCGACTGCGCGGCGTCTGGCGCGCCGCTTGCGCACGGTCAGGCCTTCCTCACGGTAGAGCCGGTAGATGCGGTTGATCCCGGAAGGCTCGCCGTCGCGGCGCAGAAGCACAAATAACCTGCGATAGCCAAAGCGCCTCCGCTCATTGGCGAGGTCGCGAAGCTGGGTTCGCAGGGCCAAATCCGGCGGACAGCACGACCGATAGCGGACCATCTTCCGGTCAGCGTCGACGATCCTGCAGGCCCGCCGTTCCGACAGGCCCATGACGGCCCGCAGATGCGCGACTGCCTCGCGCTTGGCGGCGGGCCCTACCATTTTTTTGCGAGAAGCTCGCGCAGGCCAGCGGCGTCGAGCATTTGCTCGGCCAGAAGCTTCTTCAGCTTGGCGTTCTCGTCCTCGAGCTGCTTCAGCCGCTTCGCCTCGGAGACATCCATCCCGCCATAGCGGGCCTTCCAGTTGTACAGCGTCGCTTCCGAGATCCCGTGCTTACGCGCCAGGTCGGCGGTCTTCGCCCCCGCCTCGTGCTCGCGCAGAACCGCGATGATCTGCTCCTCGGTGAACCTTGCTCGCTTCATCTGTCCGTCCTCGTCAGGGCCGGACTCTAACTCCGTGTGGAGGAAAAACTCAGTGGCAGGTCA